>JBAXOT010000016.1:0-39127 GCA_037133095.1 Actinomycetes bacterium | reverse complement strand
AACTCGCCTAACTCGCCTAACTCGACAATTTAGTTTTTCGATCATCTTTAGTACAACGATTTCTATTAGTGAGGCGTGATGTCTTTGGCTCTGCGTGAGAGGAAATTAGGATGGCAGAATAAAACTAAGGTTTAGCAATTTCAGCGGGTCGGCAAAATCGCAACTAATTAGACTCGCAAAATGTCAGAAATTTCGGCGCAAAAAACCATGGAGCGGGTCCATCCCACGAAATCTCACCTTATTAAGACGGTTCGTGAGATGTTGATGAAACAGAGCCTGCCGACTATCACTATAGGAAAAGTTTTGGAGCAAGCAGCGGCGACCAAGGGCTCCTTGTATTACCATTTTGTGGATTTTCCAGACCTGTTGGAGCAGGCTGTCCTGGGTCTAGCTCGGGAGAAGTTCTTAAGACCTATCGAGACGTTAGCTTCCATTTTCCGTGCACACGTTGAACCTGAGTCGGTTCTTGCTGAGATCCATCACCTCTTAACCAACAGCTATTGCGTAGAGTTCTATGCCGAATCTCTAGTGATGGCAAAGTATTTCTCACTTAGTTTGCCAAGGTCAGAACCAGCAGTAAAAAAGGTTATCGCCGAAGAGCTTGAAATCTGGGAAGAGATATATTCGCAAGCCAGGAGTCAGGGTTGGAGCACCGCAAATCCACCACGTCGAATCGCCACTTTACTTTTTCATTCGATTAGAACTCTGGGATACAGACCTTCAGCTTCGGACCATCGCCCGGGAGATGAGTGTTGCACCACCGTTCTCTATCTCATTCGAACAATCTTCTTTGATGCTCGACCGGACCTATTTCCAGATGTCATCTCCGCGTAACGCGGCATCCGAGCCACCGTCGATGTAGATCGTCTGTCCAGTTGTATGCGAGTTCTCCTCACTGAACAGCCAGACCAATAGGTAGGAGACCTGTCGAGGTTGGAGGTAGTGATTGAGGGGCATTGGCACCATGGAGTCGATCGCGGCTTGGGCTTCGGCGCTGCTAATCATCTCGGCCACCATCGGCAAGCAGCGCTTCGACAAGTTCAGGCGAATTTGGCATGAGAGATGCCATGGAACTGGTCACGGCAACTCGGGGGTGCGGACTTTTGGCAAGGGCAGGCAGGAGGGCGGTGAGAAATTCCGTGACGCCGAAAAAGTTTCCGGATGCAGTTTTTGCAATCGGCAGAGCCAAACCAGCACACTCAACCACGCCATCTAACTTTCCATGACTTAATTCGAGAAGTTGCTGGGCTGCCTCATTTCGACCTGAAACAGTACTGAGGTAAGCGTTGACATTTATGGCGACCTTTCTGGGGTACTTTTGAGGTGCGACTAAAGTCTCCTCTGGTCAATGCAGGAGCTGAAGTGTTGGGTAACGAGATGTCAGGCACATCAGCGCCCGAACTATTTCCGCATAACTTATAGAATCACAGCTATGAAATCGCTCCAGAACTTTATTGCTGGCACATACCAGCCCGCCCTTTCGGGCCAGACGACCGAGTTGATTAATCCTGCGACTGGAGAGGTCTACGCCAATGCGGCGCTCTCGAATCAAGCCGATGTTGAGATTGCCATGCAGGCGGCAAGCAACGCCTTTGCTGGTTGGCGCGATTCGACACCCTCTGAACGCCAACGAGCCTTACTGAAAATCGCGGATGCCTTGGAATCACGCAGCGAAGAGTTGGTCGCGATCGAAAGCGAGAACACGGGAAAACCTTTAGGGATTACTACGTCGGAGGAAATTCCGCCACTGCTCGATGAGATTCGTTTTTTTGCTGGTGCAGCGAGAAATCTAGAAGGGCGATCCGCGGGCGAATATATGCGCGGAATGACTTCATTCATTCGCCGCGAGCCCATCGGGGTCTGCGCTCAGGTCACACCTTGGAATTATCCGATGATGATGGCGGTCTGGAAATGGGCTCCCGCAATCGCGGCTGGAAATACCGTTGTGTTGAAACCGAGTGATACGACTCCCGCATCCACTCTCTTTATGGCGGAAGTCATGGCGGAGTTTTTGCCAACGGGAGTTTTCAACGTTGTCACCGGTGATCGCGGAACCGGACGACTCTTAGTCGAACATCAAACTCCAGCCATGGTCAGCCTTACTGGTTCCGTTAACGCCGGGATCGAGGTGGCAAAGTCCGCGGCGGCTGATGTGAAGCGAGTCCATCTCGAATTAGGAGGCAAGGCACCGGTCGTGGTCTTCGCTGATGCCGATCTGGCTGCTGCAGCCCACGCAATCGCGCTCGCGGGTTACTTCAATGCCGGACAGGACTGCACCGCGGCGACTCGAGTAATTGTCCAAGAGGGTGCGTATGACGAATTCGTCTCGCACTTAGTTGCCCAAGCCAAAGAGAGCGTTTCCACGGGTGCTCCGCACGAAGATGTTCTTTATGGTCCAGTGAACAACGCGCAACAATTGGCTCGAGTCCTTGGATTCATAGATCGCACGCCGGATCATGCTCAGATAGTGGCTGGTGGCACGCCCGTCGATCGAGCCGGGTACTTCATCAACCCGACCGTTATTGTGGGAATGCGCCAAGACGATGAAATGATTCAGAAAGAGATATTCGGACCAGTAATCACCGTTCAGAAATTTACAGACGAGGCACAAGCCATTCGTTATGCAAATGGCGTGGAATACGGCTTGTCATCAAGCGTGTGGACCTCAAATCATGGCGTGGCTATGCGGATGTCCAAAGCCCTCGATTTTGGGGTGGTCTGGATAAATACTCATATTCCCTTTGTTTCTGAGATGCCGCACGGCGGGTTCAAACGATCCGGCTATGGCAAGGACTTGTCAGCATACGGCTTTGAGGATTACACCCGGATCAAGCACGTCATGAGCAATATCAATCTCTGATAAGAATGCTTAGATAGTGGCATGAGTAATCAACCTGCCCCAGATCCAATTCGCGGAAAAGAGGTCTATGACCTGGACCGCGCTCACGTATTTCACTCTTGGTCGGCGCAGGGACAGATAACACCGCTGCCAGTTGCGGGTGGTGAAGGCAGTTATTTCTGGGATTTCGAGGGCAAGAGGTACCTTGACTTTTCGTGTCAACTTGTGTTCACCAATATTGGGTTTCAACATCCCAAGGTTGTTAAAGCTATTCAAGATCAGGCTGGCTTGCTCACCACAATCGCGCCACAACATGCCAACGAGGCCCGCAGTGAGGCAGCCAAGCGGATTACTGATCGTGCGGGCGCGCATCTCAATAAAGTTTTCTTCACCAATGGTGGCGCGGACGCGGTAGAGAACGCGGTGCGCATGGCTCGACTCCATACTGGGCGAAACAAGATTCTCTCCTTTTATCGAAGTTATCATGGCAATACCACGACGGCAATTACTGCCACCGGTGATCCACGTCGTTGGCCGAATGAAAATGGCATCGGCCATGTGCATTTCTTTGGGCCATATCAATATCGATCAGCTTTTTGGGCGAAAGATGAGACCGAAGAGTGCGAACGGGCTTTGCAGCATCTCGAGCAAGTGATTATTTTTGAGGGCCCAGCAACCATCGCGGCAATTTTAATTGAGTCGGTCGTCGGCACGGCCGGCGTTCTTATTCCACCGCATGGATATCTTGAAGGCGTCCGTGCGCTCTGCGACAAGTATGGAATCAAGTGGATTGCCGATGAAGTCATGTCTGGTTTTGGCCGGACCGGCAAGTGGTTTGCCTACCAAAATTGGAGCGCCGAACCCGATCTCATCGTCTTTGCCAAAGGAGTCAACAGCGGATACGTACCGCTTGGTGGCGTGATCATTAGTGATGAAATTGCTGCCACGTTTGGCGATCGAGTTTTTCCCGGCGGTCTTACATACAGCGGTCATCCATTAGCCACCGCCGCCGCGGTTGCGACCCTTGATGCGATGAGCGAAGAAGGAATGGTGGAAAACGCCGCCGATATTGGCGAGCGCGTCATTCAGCCATTGCTCGAAGAATTGAAAGCAAAGCATCAAGTCATCGGCGAAGTTCGAGGTCTCGGTGTTTTTTGGGCCCTTGATTTGGTTAAAGATCGGGCAACCAAAGAACCTTTGGCTCCCTATGGCGCATCAAGCCCAGCCATGAACGAACTTGTTGCGGCTTGTAAAAAGTTGGGTCTCTTTCCTTTTAACAATTACAACCGGATCCATGTCTGCCCACCTTGCAATGTGAGTGAAGCCGAAGTGCGCGAGGGCTTTGCGATTTTGGATCAGGCTTTCACATCGATCGCCCATTACTACACAGGAAGTGCCAAGTGAGCCAGACTATTAACCATTTCATCAATGGCAAGATTTACCAAGGCGCGGCCGAACGATGTGGAGAAATTTTTAATCCGGCCACGGGAGTAGTTTCGGCACTCGTCAACTTTGCGACCCCAGCCATCGTTGATGAGGCAGTAAAGGCTGCCGAGCGTGCCGGGCAAGAGTGGGCTAAAACCTCACTGACAAAGCGTGTCCAAATTCTTTTCGCCTTCCGAGAGATCCTTAATTCTCGCAAAGAGGAATTGGCCGCGGTAATTACGGCTGAACATGGCAAGGTATTGAGTGATGCGCTCGGTGAGGTTACACGTGGGCTTGAAGTTGTCGAATTTGCCTGCGGAATTCCGCATCTTCTCAGAGGTGGCTACTCCGAAGGCGTCAGCAATGGCATTGATGTCTATTCCATACGCCAACCACTCGGTGTAGTAGGAATTATTTCGCCTTTTAATTTTCCAGCCATGGTCCCGATGTGGTTCTTCCCGGTGGCAATTGCAGTGGGCAATGCAGTCATTCTCAAACCATCCGAGAAAGACCCTTCTGCGGCAATGATGCTGGCTCAAATGTGGACCGATGCTGGTCTTCCAGAGGGTGTTTTTTCCGTACTCCACGGCGACAAAGTCGTCGTGGACGCGATGCTGGAACATCCTGGTATTAAATCAATCTCGTTTGTCGGATCCACTCCGATCGCGAAATATATTTATGAAACCGGCACCAAGAATGGCAAGCGCGTCCAGGCTCTTGGCGGGGCAAAGAATCACATGCTGGTTTTACCTGATGCTGATCTTGATCTCGCCGCCGATGCAGCAGTCAATGCTGGATTTGGTTCAGCTGGCGAACGATGTATGGCGATCTCCGTTTTGGTTGCAGTCGAACCCATTGCGGACAAAATAATTGAAAAGATTAAGGAGCGAATGCTCAAACTCAGCACCGGCGATGGCACTACAGGTTCTGACATGGGACCTCTTGTCACTCGAGTTCACCGCGACAAGGTTGCGGGATATATCGAAGCCGGAGTAGCAGAAGGTGCGACCCTGGTTGTTGATGGCCGCAATCCAAAGGTCAATGGTTCGGAAAGTGGCTTTTGGCTCGGACCGACCCTCTTCGATGCGGTTGATTCATCCATGAGCATTTATCGCGATGAAATTTTTGGACCGGTATTAAGTGTGGTTCGGGTACATTCCTATGATGATGGTGTGAAGCTCATTAATGATCACATCTACGGAAATGGCACCGCAATCTTTACAAACGATGGTGGTGCGGCGCGCAAATTTCAGAACGAAATTCAAGTGGGAATGATCGGAATCAATGTTCCGATTCCGGTTCCGGCCGCGTACTACTCGTTCGGTGGCTGGAAGGCCTCGCTCTTTGGTGACACCCACGCGCATGGCAGCGAAGGAGTTCATTTCTTCACCCGCGGCAAAGTAGTAACTAGTCGCTGGCTAGATCCCAGTCATGGTGGCATCAATTTAGGCTTTCCGCAGAACTAGCGATTCACCCTAGTTCGGTTGAGATTGGTTAAATTTAGGCGACGGGTTTTAAACCCTTAGCGAAGGCTACCAATTGGGCTTGCGTAAAGCCGCCCTGAGTTCCGACTCGGATGTAGGTGGATTTCAAGGATTTGGTGGCCGGGGCAACGAAAGTGATTTCGCCACCGTATTTTGAGAATTGCGATGCGGTGCATTTTGTCCCGGAACAATAGATGCCAAGTTGCGCCTTGATTTTGTTGATGTAGATGGTTCCCAAGGATTTTGGGTGGTCGACGCCGGTGCAATTGAACGCTGCGGCGGTTTCTACCAAAGCAATTCCATGATCCGTGCCGCCAAATCCGGCTAGAAGATATTCATCTTTACCCGGGTGTAATCGACAAGGCCGAACCTCAAAGTTTAATGGCGGTAATTTTAATGTGTTTGATGGTTTGTAAACGACGTAGGTCACGCCGGTCTGCAGATCCGAATATTTGTCCCCACTGCCCATAGCCAATGCTGCGGGGGAGGGAAAGAGAAAAGTAGTAATCAGGACCAGAGTCAGCGCGAGACGTTTCATGAGGCGCAGATTAGCAAGGAAAGGTGAGTGCTTCTTCTCAGGAATTAATTTCGAAAAGTGAGGTCTTGTTTTCGCATTTCGGTGGTAAGTATTCGAATGGCATTTGGCCCCATACCGTGCAACTCCTTGACGGAGGCAAGTGAGACTTTGCGAAGATCACTCAAGTGGAAGAACCCGGCATCTACCAGCGCTCGCCGGGCGGGTGCCGCCAAGCCAATACCAAGCCAAGTCTCATCGCCCGAATGTGAAGTTTCCGATTCGAACTCGGCGAGGTGGGAATTCTCTAAGTTTGCTTTCTTCGCAGCACGATTCGCCGCGGCCGTTTTCTTTGCCTGAGAGGCCAGCATCTTTACTTTGGCTGGTGAAGGTTTTGCCATTTCGCAAGTTTATTGGTTCTGAGATGTTGCTGAGTGCGGGAGGCGGGACTTGAACCCGCACGTCCGAAGACACAAGTTCCTAAGACTTGCGTGTCTGCCATTTCACCACTCCCGCTGGAGGTAGGAGAAGGCTAAGGTAAGTTCGTAAATCAACCAAACTGAACCATCTATCTACCTACGAGGAGCGCTCTACGATGGCTTTAACCCCGACCCCAGCAGACAAATTCACCTTCGGTCTTTGGACAGTGGGCTGGCAGGCGCGCGACCCATTCGGTGATGCGACCCGAGCCGCTCTTGATCCAGTCCGTTCGGTCAATGAACTTGCCCAACGAGGGGCGTATGGCGTGACCTTTCACGATGATGATTTGATTCCTTTCGGTTCGGGAGAGTCCGACCGAGCGCAACATATTGCTCGGTTTAAGAAGGCACTCGATGAGACTGGCATGAAAGTTCCGATGGCCACGACCAACCTATTCACGCATCCAGTTTTTAAAGATGGCGCACTGACCTCGAACGACCGAGACATTCGCCGTTTTGCACTGACTAAGGCGATGCGAAACATTGATTTGGCCGCCGAACTTGGGGCACAGATATATGTGTGCTGGGGCGGTCGCGAAGGTGCTGAATCAGATGGCGCTAAGGATGCCTACGTTGCCTTAGAACGCTATCGCGAAGGTTTCAATCTCTTGGGTCAATATGTAATTGACAAGGGATATGACATTAAATTTGCAATTGAACCAAAACCAAACGAGCCTCGTGGCGATATTTTCTTGCCAACTATCGGACATGCGCTGGCATTCATTAATTCTCTTGATCACCCAGAGATGGTCGGTGTGAACCCAGAAGTTGGTCACGAGCAAATGGCAGGCCTCAACTTTGTTCATGGCATTGCTCAGGCTTTGTATCATGGCAAGTTATTTCATATCGATCTTAATGGTCAGCACGGGCCAAAGTTCGATCAAGATCTCGTCTTCGGTCATGGTGACTTAAAGTCGGCCTTCTTCTTGGTTGATCTTCTCGAGCGATACAACTACCAAGGACCAAAGCACTTCGATTACAAGCCGGCTCGAACTGAGGATGACAAAGGGGTTTGGGTTTCCGCGACATCGAATATGCAGACATATTTACTGCTGCGCGAGCGCGCCACGGCTTTCCGCAATGATCCGCGAGTTCAGGCTGCCATGGTTGAATCGCGAATCAATGAGTTAGCAGTTCCTACCTTGGCAGCAGGGGAGACATGGAAAGACTTGCACGATGAGTCCTTCGATGTGGAAACCGCCGGAGCGCGCGGTTACCACTATGAGACGATTGATCAACTGGCCATTGAGCACCTGATGGGTGCTCACTAAGTAGTCAGAGCACCTGATGGGTGCTCACTAAGTAGCCAGAGCACCTGATGGGTGCTCACTGAAAGTTAGCTTCCGCTACCTTTTCTAGAAATGGCATCGACGCTGGCTGAGACCAATAGGACAAGGCCAGTAACGATGTATTTGATACCGGCGGCATAACCAAGAAGACCCATGCCGTTGTCAATGACGGCAACAACAAGTCCGCCCAGAATGGCATCGCGCATCTTGCCTTTGCCACCAAAAAGGCTGGTGCCACCGATGACGGCTGCTCCTACTGCGTAGAGCAGGGTCGAACTTCCACCCGTTGTTGGCGAGACCGAATTCTGGCGAGATGCAAAGATCAATCCTGCAATTGCTGACATTCCGGAACAGATAATGAACGCACTGATGCGAACCCATTTCACGTTAATACCGGCACGGCGCGCGGCTTCGGCGTTGCCACCAACTGCATAAAGGTGACGACCGAAGGCGGTTCGATTGAGAATGAAGGTGCCAATGACCAGGATGAAGAGAATCAGTGGCACAACGTAAGGAGTTCCCTTGAGGCTTACCAATTGCGGGTTATTGCTTCGCTCTAAATTGAGCGCATAAACCGCACCGGCACAGAGAGCCAAGAGCCCAAATGTTTTTAGCGCCCATAACTTCGTAAGTTCTACCTTGAGACCGACTTTGCGGCGGGCAGCCATTCGACGAACGCCGCTGATGACATAAAGAACGGCGCACACGAGAAAGAATGCCCAACCAACGAGCGGTTTTAAATTGCTGTTCTCGATCGCAAGAACTGTTTTATCTTGTAACTGGATGGTCCCACCTTCGCCAGCGAGGAGAAGAAGCAGACCTTGAAAAGCCAAGAATGTTGCCAGGGTTACGACGAAGGAAGGGATTCCCAAGAATGCAACTAACCAGCCAATAAATAAGCCCAGTGAGATGCCGACGATGAGGCTAATGAGGAGCGCTACCCACCATGGGTAGCCGTGGTTGGAGATCAAAATTACTAAAACTGCCGCACACACACCTGATGCATATCCTGCGGAGAGATCGATCTCGCCAAGCAGCAGAACAAAGATAAGACCCATCGCAATGACGATGACCGCGGCGGCTTGAGTGAGTAGGTTGGCAAAGTTTCCAGGAGTGAGGAATGAGCTTTGCATAAAACTAAAGACAATGCAGAGCACGATTAGACCTAGGACTGCTGGCAACGACCCGATGTCGCCAACTTTAATTCGAGACCAGTAGTCGCTGAAAGCGGTTTTGAGTGTGCTTTCGGTCGTGGTGGCTTCTTGGCTCATTTACTTGGCTCCTACTGGACTAATGTCGGCGGATTTTCCGGTGGTGATTAATTCAATAACCTGGTTTGTTGTGACCTCTGATTTGCGAACTTGAGCTGCCATTTGACCGAGGTACAAGGCCGCAATGTTGTCGGCTACCTGGAAGACATCGTTGAGGTTGTGACTAATCAGTACAACACCGATCCCACTGTCAGCCAGACGACGGACTAGATGAAGTACTTGTTCGGTCTGTGACACGCCAAGGGCTGCCGTTGGTTCATCGAGAACTACTACTTTGTTATTCCAGAGCACGGCGCGAGCAATGGCGACTGTCTGTCGTTGACCACCGGAGAGGGATGAAACAGTTTGGCGAATCGACTTGACGGTACGAACGCTCAGGCTGTCGAGAGTTTGTCGAGCCAGTAACTCCATGGCCGCTTCGTCGAGGGTGCCTCTTTTCTTGTTTTCGCGTCCCAAGAACATATTGTGAACAATGTCGAGGTTGTCGCAGAGGGCAAGATCCTGATACACAATTTCAATTCCCAGCGCGGTTGCATCCCGCGGACCATGCACTTGAACTTTATTGCCTTCAAAGTGGTAGTCACCACTTTCGGCCGTATAGATACCAGCGATGCACTTAATAAGCGTGCTCTTACCTGCACCATTATCGCCAACGAGTGCAGTTACTTCGCCGGGATAGACATCGAAATCAACGCCACGCAGTACATGTACCGGGCCGAAAGATTTGTTGATATTGCGGAGGGAGAGAATCGGTTCTGTCACTTCAATTTGGTCCTCACGTGAAGTAGAAATCGAACGAAAATAAATGTAGTGCCGAGAATAATTAAGTGTAAAGAAGAAGCCCCGCCAAGTTTGCCCTGACGGGGCTCTTCACTATGTATTTCTTATCGCTTTGGGGCGATGGTTACATCACACCATTAGCTTTGCAAGCAGCAGCTCCTGCGATTGCGCAGATCTTGGCGGCTGTTGTGAAGCCATCCTTGACTACTACTTCTACATTCTTCTTGGTGATTGATACTGGCTTGAGAAGAACTGAAGGCACATTGGTGGTTCCATTATTGGTGGTTCCATTAACCAATGAAGACTTCTTGCCGTTCAACAATGAAACTGCAAGTGATGCAGCGCCATTTGCTTCAGCCTTGATGGCCTTGTAAACGGTGTTGGAAAGATCTCCGGTCAAGATTGCAGCGAGACCAGCATCAGATGAATCCTGACCTGATACGCAAACCTTGCCATTGAGACCGTTCTTCTTGAGAACTGCAACTGCTGCGAGGCCGAGGCCTTCGTTAGCAGAAACAACTGCATCAAGCTTGCCGCCAGCCTTGGTCAACATCTGCTCGAAGATTGTTCCGCCTTGGACGTTATCCCAGTTTGGTACAGACTGGTCAGCAACAATGGTGCCGCCCTTTGCCTTGATGAATGGGGTAACGACTGAAACGTAGCCCTTGTGGAACAAGGTTGCGTTGTTGTCAGTTGGGGAACCGTTCAAGTAAACGATTCGTGGCTTGGCAACGGCATGTGCCTTGAGGCAGTTAACAATGCCGGTTCCTTGGAGAACACCAACAGCGGTGTTGTCGAAGGATACGTAGTAAGACTCAGAACCGTTCAAAGTTAGACGGTCATAGTCAATGGTTGGAACGCCTTGGGTCTTTGCCTTGTCTTGAACAGCCTTGGCTGAAGCGGAATCAAGGTTAACCATGATCAAAACCTTTGCACCCTTGGTCAACATTTGGTCTGCAATGGTTTGGAAAGCGGTCTTATCGCCATTTGCATTCTGGATGTCAGCGGTGACGCCAGCAGCCTTGAAAGCAGCGGTGAGGAATGGACGGTCTGCAGATTCCCAACGGTTTGAGGATGCTGCATCTGGAAGAATTACGCCTACGAAGCCCTTAGCGGCTGCGTTAGCGGAAGTGGTCGCAAAACCTGTGAGTGCGAGTGCTGCAGTTGCAATAACCGCGGTAACCGCAATTCGACGCTTGGTCATATGTGAATATACCTTTCGAAGTAGCTGTGTTCGTGGCCAAACCTGCTTTTGACCATACGTTCGAGACAGCCTTCGTACGTTAGCCCCAGGCTCACGTTTGGTCACGCTTTTTATTCCGACATTTCGGACATTTTTGCTAACGATTGTGTAACGGTAATTGGACATATCCCCTACGAGACAAACGGTAACCTTAGGCAGATGAGTTCGATCCAAGATCAACTAGGCGCGAGTATCGCGACGATCCTGGAGCAGGCACGCGATTTTCTTCAGTGCGAACTGCCCGAAACAGTGCCGTTAGACCGTCCAAAGAACCGCGAGCACGGCGATTTTGCCACGTCAGTTGCTCTGGCTCTGGCCAAGCCTTCCGGGAAGGCGCCCCGCGCCATTGCCGAATTAATCGCCGGCGAATTGGCTAAAGACCCTTCGATTGCCAAAGTGGAAATTGCCGGGCCTGGATTCATCAACATCACATTGGCGCAATCGAGCCAAGGTCTAGTCATCGAGAGCATTTTGAAACAAGGCGCCGCCTTCGGTCATGGCTCGGTACTTAAAGGTGTGAAGGTTAATTTGGAGTTCATCAGCGCAAATCCAACCGGACCGCTGCATTTGGGGCACACGCGTTGGGCTGCTGTTGGAGATTCCTTAGGTCGGACGCTAAGCGCTGCCGGGGCTGAAGTCACACGCGAGTTTTATGTCAACGATCGTGGCAATCAAATGGAATTATTCGGGGCATCAATTCAAGCGCAAGCGCGAGGGGAGAGCCGCCCCGAAGCCGGTTACCACGGCGAGTACATAGTCGACTTAGCGCAAGAGATTATCGCCGCACATCCCGAGTTGATCGACATGCCTGTCGATGAATCTTTACCAATGTTTCGCGACTATGGCTACGCCCTACAGTTGAAAGAACAACAAAGCGTTCTTGATGCATTTGGCACCCACTTTGATATTTGGTTCTCCGAGAAAAGCTTGTATGACAATGACTATTTCCATCACAGCTTGGCAAGATTGCGGGCGCAAGGCCACGTGTATGACTTTGAAGGCGCGGTCTGGTTGCGAACCACCGATTTCGGCGATGATAAGGATCGCGTGATCATCAAATCCGATGGCAGCTTTGCTTACTTTGCCTCGGACTCGGCTTATTACATTAACAAGCGTGAACGTGGCTTTGACATTTGTATTTACATGTTGGGTGCCGACCATCACGGCTATGTCGGTCGGTTGAAGGCGATTGCCGCATGCGCGGGGGATGATCCCGAGTACAACATTCATGTCCTAATCGGCCAGATGGTAAAGATCATGGAAGGCGGCGAGGAGCTTAAACTCTCCAAGCGAGCAGGCACCATCATCACTTTAGAAGAACTTGTCGAAAAAGTCGGGGTTGATGCCGCGCGATATACCTTGGTTCGGTATCCAGTAGATACGCCTATGGTTATGGATGTTGATGTTCTGAAACGGCACACCAATGAGAACCCGGTCTATTACGTCCAATATGCGCATGCTCGAATTTGCGCAGTTTTAAGAAATGCATCCGATTTAAATATCGCATTCGGACTAGACGATCTTCATGCTCAAACATTGGTGCACGAACGCGAGCGCGAATTAATTGGCGTGTTAGGTGAATTTCCGCGCGTAGTTGCCGGGGCGGCCGAGTTGCGCGAACCACATCGAATTGCCAGATATGTGGAAGAGTTGGCTGGCGTTTATCATCGCTTTTATAGCGATTGTCGAGTACTTCCGATGGGTGATGAGGTGGCTTCGGAGATTCACTCTGCGCGTGCCACGTTGTCTAGTGCTACCGCCCAAGTGATTGCCAACGGCTTGTCCTTGCTCGGCGTGAGCGCACCGGATCGAATGTAACCATGAACATCTCCACTAACGAACTTTTCGCGCCAGAAGTTTTCTCCTCGCGCGCCGAGTTTGCCGGTGATGAGTTGGTTATTGGTGGCTGTTCAGTTTCGAAATTGGCGAAAGAATTTGGAACGCCAGTTTTTGTCCTCGACGAGAGTGATTTTCGGGACCGAGCGACCGGATGGAAAAGCGCCTTAGAAAAGAATTTTGACAATCATGCCGGCTCAGTTTTCTATGCCGCAAAGTCTTTCATTTCAGTAGAAGTAGCAAAGTGGGTAGACCAAAGCGGCATCGGACTAGATGTTTGCACCGACGGCGAACTAGCAGTCGCGCTGGCCGCCAATTTTCCGGCAGAGCGCATCGAAGTCCATGGAAACAACAAGTCCATCAGCGAGATCACCCGCGCCATCGAGGTAGGTGTTCGCGCAATTGTTATCGATTCTTTTGTTGAAATTGAACGAGTGGCGCAGATCGCCCGTCAATTCAATGTTACGCAAAAAGTTCTTCTTCGTTTGACTCCCGGTATCGAGGCCCACACTCACGAATTTATTGCCACCGCACACGAAGATGTGAAATTTGGCTTCTCAATTTCGAGCGGGGCGGCTTGGCGCGCGATCGAAGCCGTCATGTCTCACTCATCGCTGCGTCTCGCCGGAATCCATGCGCATATCGGTTCTCAAATTTTTGGCGTCGAAGGTTTTACTTTGGCGGCTGCTCGATTGATTGAACTCCTTGCCAAGTATCGCGATCACTTTGACGCGCAACTACCCGAACTTGATCTTGGTGGGGGATTTGGTATCGCTTATCTTCCTGGTGAAGAGTCTGTAGATCCGATGCAGGTGCTCTCGCAACTATCTGCAGCGATCAGTGTGGAATGCGCAAAATATGATCTTCATGTTCCGCTGATCTCAATCGAACCAGGGCGCGCCATAGTTGGTCCTACGACCACCACAATTTATTCAGTGGGCACCACCAAGAGCGTTGAACTTGATGCGGGTCAGACTCGCAGGTATGTCTCCATCGACGGCGGGATGAGCGACAACATTCGAACCGCACTGTATGACGCGCAGTACTACGCCCTTTTGGCGAATCGCCGATCCGAAGCCGATCTCGTCTCTACTCGAATCGTGGGCAAGCATTGCGAAAGCGGAGACATCATCATTCGATCGATTGAACTCGCGGTCGATGTCGAACCAGGTGACTTGCTGGCAATTCCGGCTACTGGCGCATATGGACGGAGCATGGCCAGCAATTACAACCATGTGCCACGTCCTGCTGTTGTGGCAGTAAAAGACGGTAAAGCACGGCTTATCGTGCGCCGTGAAACCGAATCCGACTTGCTCAGGCTCGATGTTGTTGAGCCCGAACGATCAATCTAGAAGAATAGGCAGATGATGACCCACGCACGGACACTTCGAGTAGGAATGCTGGGTTGCGGCGTCGTCGGTTCCGAAGTTGCCCGATTACTCATCGCCAACCAGGAGGACTTGGCTGCGCGATCTGGGGCCGGCTTAGAGATGGTCAAGATTTCGGTTCGAAACCTAGCAACTGCACGACCAGGAATCGACCCTGCTTTGTTTACGACGGATTCCGATTCGATTGTGGATGACCCGACCATCGATTTGGTGATTGAAGTAATGGGCGGAATCGAGCCCGCCCACGATTTGATTTTGCGCGCGATGAAAAATGGAAAAGCCGTTGTTACCGCCAATAAAGCGCTGCTCGCAAAATTTGGTGCCGAACTTTTCCATGCCTCCGATGAGGCGGATGTGGATCTCTATTACGAGGCGGCTGTTGCTGGCGCAATTCCTATTCTTCGCCCACTCGCAGAATCATTAGTAGGCGACCATGTCGAACGGGTGATGGGAATTATCAACGGCACTACAAATTACATTTTGACGAAGATGCACGAGACCGGCGCCTCTTTCGAGTCGGCTCTTAAGGAGGCTCAAACTCTGGGATATGCCGAGGCGGATCCAACTGCGGATATCGAAGCCTTCGATGCTGCTGCCAAAGCTGCGATTCTTGCTGGACTCGCATTTCACACCCAGGTCATCGATACCGACGTCTATCGTGAGGGAATCACCAAAGTTTCGGCTGATGATGTTGCCGTAGCCAAGGAGATGGGTTTTGTCATTAAGTTATTGGCGATTGCCGAGGCAAATGAAGTTCATGGCAGCAATGAGGAAACCATCACGGTACGTGTTCATCCAACACTGATTCCTAAGACCCATCCGCTTGCTTCGGTGCGAGAAGCATTCAATGCCGTGTTTGTGGAATGCGAATCTGCAGGCGAGTTGATGTTCTATGGACGCGGCGCCGGTGGTACACCAACCGCATCTGCAATTTTAGGAGATTTGGTTGCCGTCGCCCGTAATCGCATCGAAGGCAGTCTCGGACCGACAGAGACCGATTATGCCGATCTCGATATTGCGCCGATGGGAGTCACTAAGACTCGATACCTGATTCGGCTGGAAGTTCTGGACGTTCCCGGAGTTCTTGCCGCGGTCGCTGCAACCTTTGCCAAGAACGACGTTTCTATTCTGACGGTGCGCCAAGATGGTCGTGGCTCTGATGCTGAACTTATCGTTCTCACTCACATCGCATCTGAAAGCGCCCTTGCCTCGACCGTGAAACAACTTGCTGATCTCGATTCCGTGAAGGATGTCCTGAGCGTAATCCGTGTGGAAGGACTTCCCTCATGATGACCGATAAAAGTGGTGCACATCAGTGGCTCGGAGTTATTGATGAATATCGCCACCGACTTCCCGTGAGCGATAAGACTCCTGTAGTAACTCTGCGTGAAGGTGGAACGCCACTTGTCTATGCCTGCGTTCTGAGTGAGATGTTGGATAACGAGATTTGGCTCAAGGTCGAAGGGGCGAACCCAACTGGTTCCTTTAAAGATCGTGGCATGACTATGGCGATCTCCAAGGCGGCCGAGGAAGGTGCAAAGGCCGTTATTTGTGCGTCAACCGGTAACACCAGCGCCAGTGCGGCCGCCTATGCGACAAAAGCTGGAATGACCCCTGTAGTTCTAGTACCTCAAGGCAAAATTGCCATGGGCAAACTTGCACAGGCGATCGCACATGGGGCAACACTGTTACAGGTAGATGGAAATTTTGATGAGTGCTTAACTCTCGCCCGTGATCTCGCCGCGCAATATCCGGTCGCACTCGTCAACTCGGTAAATCCTTTTAGAATCGAAGGACAGAAGACCGCATCATTTGAAATTGTTGACATGTTGGGCGATGCACCCGATCTTCATGTGCTGCCAGTTGGAAATGCTGGAAATATCACGGCTTATTGGAAAGGCTATAACGAGTATTTTGCGGATGGCGTTTCCACTCGCTTGCCGCAAATGTGGGGATTTCAAGCTGCAGGTTCGGCACCGATTGTGCTTGGCCACGTCGTTTCCAATCCAGAGACCATCGCGACTGCGATTCGAATTGGAAATCCCGCGTCGTGGCAACAAGCAATTGATGCGCGTGATACTTCCGGTGGGCTTATTGATTCGGCAACCGATGAGGAGATTCTCGCCGCATATCGACTAGTTGCTGCGAAGGAAGGTATCTTTGTAGAGCCTTCAAGTGCCGCCGGAATTGCCGGATTAATTAAGAAGAAGGCAGCCGGACTTTTGCCAAAAAATAAAAAGATTGTCATCACAGTCACGGGCAATGGCCTGAAAGATGTGCAGTGGGTACTTGAAGGTGCACCTGAGCCAACATTGATTCCGGTCAACCTGGAACAGGCTGCCGCTGCAATGGGATTGGCATAACATGGCGGCGATGAATCGCCTTACCTTTCGGGCGAATATGGCTCAAGTCAGTGTTCCGGCAACGAGCGCAAACTTAGGGCCGGGTTTTGACTCATTTGGTCTGGCTCTGGAAATTCGCGACCGATACGCGGCACAAATTTTGGATGATAAGAGCATCGATGTGGATATTTCCGGTGAAGGTGCTGATGAAATAAAACGCGATGGAAAAAATCTTGTGATCAAATCCATGATGCGCGGTTTCGACTTTATGGGTGGTAAACCTCAGGGAATTGCACTTCGCGCCCTCAATGCTATTCCGCAGGGTCGTGGCCTTGGATCATCGGCGAGTGCGATTGTGGGTGGTCTGGCATTGGCCCGAGCTCTTGTTCTCTCTGGCGAGGAGTACATGAGTGATGATGACTTAGTTGCATTAGGTACCGAATTAGAAGGTCATCCAGACAATATTGCCGCGGCCTTTTATGGTGGGGCGACTGTCGCTTGGATGGAGACCTCCGGAGATACTTCGCGGGGTCGGGCTATTTCGATTCCCGTAGATCAAGCAATTAAGGCAATCGTTTTTATTCCAGAATCACATCTTGCAACCAGCAAGGCACGAAAGTTATTACCCGAAATGATTTCCCATCAAGATGCCGTTCAGAACTCGGCCCATACTGCGCTCTTAGTTCACGCCCTGGCCCAACGTCCTGATCTACTTTTTACCGCAACCCAAGATTTTCTTCATCAAAAATATCGCGCCGACGCCATGCCCAAATCACTGGCATTGATGAATGACCTGCGCTCGCGCGGTATTGCTGCAGTTATTTCTGGTGCCGGGCCATCCGTATTGGTTCTTCATTCGGGGGATTCCGATGATCTTCAAGCCATTGTCGCCAGCGCGCCGTCGACTTTCCGTGCGATAGAACTCACCATCGCAGCTCGAGGGGTCATATAAGCGTAGAAATCTCCGAAATTGCGAAGTTTCCGACTCCTATGCTAGGTTTCCTACGTCTGGTACTCACTTTCGTGGGTGATTTTGGATAATTTAGCGAATTTACTGAAAAGCGATAATTTTTCTCAGACAAATTTCACATCAATATGTTTCACAATAATCGAAACCTCCTTTCACCACTTTCTGGTGAAAACTAATTAAGAGAAAAGAAGACTCACAGAATAATGACTTCTACAACTACAACTCGCCCAAGCAAAGAATCTGGCGAACTCTCCGCGATGCTCCTCCCTGAATTACGCAAGGTGGCAGGACAACTCGGTATTGAAGGTGCAACCAAACTTCAAAAGGCTGCTCTCGTACAGGCCATCAGCGACCTGCAAGCAGCAAATCGCGACGCCGCTAAGGCCGAACGCGAAGCACGACGGGCTGAACGCCAAGAACGCCGAAAGGCCCAAAAGAGCGATTCACCGAAATCAAAAGAGACCGCCGAATCAAACAATTCACATGATGATGATTCCCAAGATGAGGATCAAGACTCTGATTCGTCAGATTCAGATTCCCGTCGCGACAGTGGCAATTCCCAAAATTCCAGTCGAGATCGAAATGATCGAGCACCACGCGACAATAATCGAGATCGCAATGATCGCGGTGGTCGCGATGACCGCAATGATCGTGGACCACGAGACGATCGACGAGATCGCAATGATCGCAATGATCGCGGTGGTCGCGATGACCGCAACGATCGTGGTCGCCATCGCGACCGTGGCAATCGTGACGAGCGAGAAATCCAAGTCTCCGAAGATGACGTGTTGCTGCCGGTAGGCGGCTTACTCGATATCTTGGAAAACTATGCCTTCATTCGTACTGGCGGCTACTTGGCCAGCAACAATGACGTTTACGTTTCATTACAACAGGTTCGTCGTTACGGATTACGTAAAGGCGACGTCGTCACTGGCGTAGTTCGTCAACCTCGAGAAGGCGAACGCAAAGAGAAGTTCAATGCGTTAGTGCGCGTGGAATCAGTCAACGGCATGGATCCAGAGAGTGCGAAAGATCGCGTTGATTTTTCTAAATTGGTTCCGCTCTATCCTCAAGACCGATTACGCCTGGAGACCGAACCAAATATTCTCACCACGCGTGTTATCGATCTCATTGCACCTATTGGTAAAGGCCAGCGCGGTCTCATTGTTTCACCACCAAAGGCCGGTAAAACCATGGTTTTGCAGGCAATCGCGAATGCGATCACAACCAACAACCCAGAGTGTCATTTAATGGTGGTCTTAGTTGATGAGCGACCAGAAGAAGTTACCGATATGCAGCGCTCGGTGAAGGGTGAAGTTATCGCTTCGACCTTTGACCGTCCTGCCGATGATCACACTTCAGTTGCCGAACTGGCGATTGAACGTGCCAAGCGACTGGTTGAACTTGGTCACGATGTAGTCGTGCTCCTCGATTCGATTACTCGCCTTGGTCGCGCCTACAACATTGCGGCACCTGCCAGCGGAAGAATCCTCTCCGGAGGCGTTGACTCGGCCGCGCTTTATCCACCAAAGAAGTTTTTTGGTGCAGCTCGTAATATTGAAAACGGTGGCTCACTCACCATTCTGGCAACTGCGCTCGTGGAGACCGGTTCAAAGATGGATGAAGTTATTTTCGAAGAGTTCAAGGGCACCGGAAATATGGAGTTGAAGCTCGATCGCAAACTCGCCGATAAGCGCATCTTCCCAGCCGTCGATGTAGATGCTTCTGGAACCCGTAAGGAAGAAATCCTGATGGGCACCGAGGAATTGAATATCGTCTGGCGCCTGCGCCGCGTGTTACACGCCCTGGAACCACAGCAGGCTCTCGAATTGCTCTTGGACAAAATGAAGGGAACTAAGTCGAACGTGGAATTCTTGATGCAGATCCAGAAGACCGTAATCGCCGATAGCTCCAATAACTCCAAGAACGGCTAATTTTCTCGATTTTGGCCCCATCAGGCTAAGATTCAACTTCGCGCTGGTTCACGGTTCGCCCGACCCAGCACTACAAAGGAGATAACCATGAAGTCCGATATTCATCCAAATTATGTCGAGACCACTGTTACCTGTGGTTGTGGCGAAGTTTTCACCACTCGCTCGACCAAAGCCACAGGCTCGATCTACGTTGAAGTCTGTTCTGTCTGCCATCCGTTCTATACCGGCAAGCAAAGAATCCTCGATACTGGTGGACGCGTTGCTAAGTTCGAAGAGCGTTTCGGCAAGGCCAAAATCACCAAATAGCTTTCTTCACGAGACCGCTGTTCATCGCCCCTGTGGCGATGGGCGCGGTCTTTTTTTATCCGCCCCCAATTATGGAAGGAGCAAGAGATGGCAAGTAACGAACAATCCTCATCTGATCGTTTTGCATCGGTAAATGATTTGTTGGCTGAATATGTAGAACTTGAAAAAGAACTTGCAGATCCTTCCATTCACAGCGATGCTGGCAAGGCCCGCAGGCTGGGAAAGCGATATGCCCAATTGGGTCCCGTCATCGGCGGCTATCGGGCTTGGAAGAACGCCGAAGATGATTTGGCGGCGGGCAGAGAACTAGCCGAGGTCGATGCAGATTTCGCATCCGAGATATCTGGACTTGAATCAACTGCGATGCTGGCCGCCGAAACTTTAGAAGAGTTGCTGCTACCGCGCGACCCTAATGATGACCGCGATGTGATTTTGGAAATTAAAGCGGGAGCAGGTGGTGATGAATCCGCGCTATTTGCCGGCGATCTATTGCGCATGTATATGCGCTATGCCGAAAAGCATGGTTGGAAAACCGAAATCATTGACGCCACCGAATCCGATCTCGGCGGCTACAAAGATATTTCGATGGCTGTGAAAACTAAAGGCGTAGCCGAACCTGGAAAGACACCTTATTCGCGGTTGAAATTTGAGGGCGGCGTGCATCGGGTCCAGCGTGTGCCAGAGACCGAATCACAAGGTCGAATTCATACTTCTGCTGCTGGAGTTTTGGTTTTGCCCGAAGCCGAAGAAGTTGATGTTGATATCAATATGAATGATTTACGCATTGACGTCTTTCGTTCCAGTGGTCCTGGAGGCCAGAGTGTTAACACGACTGACTCCGCCGTTCGAATCACCCACGTACCCACGGGCATTGTTGTGTCGTGTCAGAACGAGAAGAGCCAGTTGCAAAATAAGGAGTCGGCACTTCGCATTTTGCGCGCTCGGATGTTAGCCGCAGCGCAAGAAGAACAGGATCGGATTGCCATGGCCGAACGCAAGAGTCAGGTGCGAACTGTCGATCGCAGCGAGCGAATCCGTACCTACAATTTTCCCGAAAATCGCCTGAGCGATCATCGAGTAAATTTCAAGGCCAACAATCTTGATGCCGTTCTTAATGGCGAATTAGATCCAGTAATCGATGCCTTGCTCGATGCAGATAAGGCAGCCAAGCTCTCTTCTACCGAGCACTAATGCTGCGCGAACTTTTGCGCTGGGGTAAAGGCGAACTCCAATCCTTTCCCAGCGGTTCCGTAGATGCCGAAATTTTGCTGGCATTTGTTTTAGGAATCAGTCGCACACAATTGCACAGCCAATCCGTCGTACTTGATGAGGCCGAGCAATTACGAGTGGCGGACGAATTTCGCGAAGCCATCGAGGTGCGAAAAAGTGGCAAGCCCATCCAATACATCACCGGTGAGGCGCCATTTCGATATTTAGTTTTCGATGTGGGCCCGGGGGTTCTCGTTCCGAGACCGGAAACCGAAATCTTGGTCGATGAAGTACTGCATCAATTACAGAAATTTGATGAACCAATTTCCATTGTGGATCTCGGCGCGGGCAGCGGTGCGATTGCAATCTCCTTAGTCTCTGAAACCGCAGGCAAGCGTGAAGTCCATGCAATCGCCGTGGAAAAATCGCCAGCGGCCTTGGTCTGGCTTCACCAAAATATTGCCAAATTTGACCTACCTATTCGAGTTATTGAGGCAGACGTCGAGACCGCTTTAATGGGGATCAAGTGCGATGTCGTGGTAGCTAACCCACCATACATTCCAGATTTCGAACAATTGCCTGACGACGTGCTCGACTTCGAACCAGCCGTGGCTCTTCGGGGCGGGCCGGATGGGATGGATGTGCCACGCATTTTTATTGCGACTGCTTCAAGACTTTTAAAAACAGGGGGATTGCTGGCGCTGGAGCATCATGAAATGCAGGAAGTGGCAATTCGCGAAGAGCTGGCAGAGAACTACCGAGATATAAAAATCCATTACGATTTGGCGAATCGCGCTCGCTTCACTACCGCTTTTAAGAATTGAGTGTCATTTTTCCAGTTAAGGCGAGAAAGGAATTGATCAATGCCAGAAGTATTTGAAATCAATCTACTTGATGCCAAAGGCATTGATAACGCTCGGGAAGTGGTTCTGGATTCGATTAGACGTGGTGAAATTATTGTCGCGGCTATCGAACATGCCTACGTTTTTGCTTGTGACGCTTTTGATCGAGATGCGGTTCGTCGCCTGCATACTTTGCGAGCCGATGATTATGGCATTGCCTGCCAAGTGATGATCGGCAAAATCGAGACCCTTTCTGGAATTGCCCAAAATGTCACCCCTGATATCAAAACACTGACCGAGAATTTTTGGCCAGGTCTGCTGACCTTGCATCTGCAGCCGCATCAAGGGTTGAGCTGGGATCTCGGTGATGGCGGAGATTTAGGCGAGTTCGCGGTGCGAATTCCACAACGAGATTTCTTCCGATCAGTATTAGAGAAGAGCGGGCCGCTGGCGGTCTCTAGCGCCGCGTTGGCTGGTCGCCCACCGGTCGTCGACATTGGCTTTATTGCTGCGCTGGATTCGGAAATTGGGGTTTATGCCGAAGAAGGGGTTTTAGAGCCTGGTCCCGCGTCAACCGTGGTGCGCCAGAAGATTATTGGGATTGATTCTGGTCTGGAACTGGTCCGTGAAGGGGCAATAACTCTCCGCGAATTACAGGAGATTATGCCAACGTTGTCCAAAGAAGAGTAATCCGCCTGCCTGACCGCTTAGGCTAGGCACATGTCTTCAGATACCTTTTTCGGACCAGATTTTGCCGCCCTCACGGCCCAAGACCCAGATATCGCGGCAGTTCTCCTCAGCGAACTAGATCGCCAACGCAAGAGTTTGCAACTGATTGCCAGTGAGAATTTCACTTCGCCTGCTGTACTTACGGCCCTTGGATCTACCCTTTCCAATAAATATGCGGAAGGTTATCCAGGTAAGCGTTACTACGGTGGTTGCGAAGAGGTAGACAAAGTTGAAGTCATTGGTATCGAACGAGCCAAGGCGCTCTTCGGCGCCGAGCACGCGAATTTGCAACCACACTCTGGCGCCAGTGCCAACGTTGCGGTTTACCAAGCATTTACCAAACCAGGCGATACGGTGCTGGCGATGTCCTTGCCTCACGGCGGTCACCTCACTCACGGTTCGAAAGTTAATTTTTCCGGCAAGTGGTTCAACATCGTCTCCTATGGAGTTCGACCAGATGATGAACTGATTGATTACGATCAATTGCGAGATACCGCGATCGAGCACAAACCGAAGATGATTTGTACTGGTGCGACTGCTTACCCAAGTCTGATTGACTTTGAAAAGGTACGTGCCATTTGCGATGAAGTTGGCGCCATTATGTGGGTAGATGCCGCGCACTTCATTGGTCTCGTCGCGGGTAAAGCGATTCCATCACCAGTTCCTTACGCCGATGTAGTTTCATTTACCACTCACAAAGTTTTGCGCGGCCCTCGTGGCGGAATGATCGTCTCCAAAGCCGAGCACGCCGCAGCTATCGATAAAGCAGTATTCCCCGGGATGCAAGGCGGCCCGATCATGAGCGCCGTAGCCGCAAAAGCAGTTGCCTTGAAAGAGTGCGCGACCCCGGAATATCAGGAGTACGCCAAGAACGTCATTATTAATGCAAAGGCGCTCGCTAGTGGCTTGGGCGAGGAAGGCTATCGGGCCGTCTCGGGTGGCACCCAGACTCACCTCGCTCTCATTGATATCCGCAGCTCGGGCGTCACAGGTAAAGTTGCCGATGAGCGATGTGGAAACTCTGGAATCACCTTGAACAAGAATGCAATTCCTTATGACCCTGAAACTCCGGCAGTGACCAGCGGAATTCGAGTCGGAACTGCAGCGACGACTACCCAAGGCATGGGTGTGCCACAGATGCGCGAGATCGCTGCTCTGATTGCCAGAGCCATTAAAGATGGCGATGACCCAGTCAAGGCTGAGGCAATTCGCAACGATGTCCATCATCTCACCGCAGCATTTCCGGTCTACCCTCGCTAAACACAATCAAGAAATTAAGGGACCTTTCGTGAGAGCAGTCAAAAAAGATGCGTGAGTATTTACTGACCGCAAGTTTGGCAGCGACGCTCTGCTTTCTCATTACACCCATGGTTCGAAAAGTCGCCATGGCAGCCGGGGCTTATATCGATTTACGTTCGCGTGACATGCACACCACCATCACGCCTCGGTGGGGCGGCCTCTCCATGTGGATCGCCATGTCCATTACCTTTTTAACAGTCTCTCACTTGCCCTTAGTAGGAAAATCTTTTGGCCGAGAAGCAACCGGAATTTTCTTGGCTGGCACCTTCATCATGATTTTAGGAATGCTGGATGATCGTTACGACCTTGATGCGCTGACTAAGTTCGCGGGTCAGGCGCTCGCCGCGGGCATCTTGCTCATCCATGGCGTACAAATTCTCTGGTTGCCGATTAATGGCATCTTGACCTTGCCAGCGAACATTGGCCAACTCCTTACGGTCCTCTTTGTCATGGTAGTAATCAATGCGGTGAATTTTGTCGATGGCTTAGATGGCTTAGCCACAGGAATCGTTGCTATTTGTGCCAGTTGTTTCTTCGGGTTTTCGTATCTCTTGGCTGTAGTGAATGGCTTCAACCGAGCCGGGGCGCCTTCGCTCGTAACGGCAGTGGTAGTTGGAATGTGTATCGGTTTTCTGCCTCACAATTTTCATCCAGCCAAGATTTTTATGGGAGATTCCGGAGCGATGTTGCTGGGCTTATTGCTCTCTTCGGCCGCAATTACCCTCACGGGTCAGATAGATGCGAATGCGATTACGAATCAGCAATCAAGCTCCACGCTCTTGCCGCTGCTCCTGCCGTTCACGGTACTGGCAATTCCACTGATCGACTTAGGTATGGCCATTGTTCGACGATTGTTGGCTGGGCGTTCGCCTTTTTCGGCCGATCGCGAGCACTTGCACCATCGAATCCTCGATCTAGGGTCAAGCCAACGGCAGACGACCGTCATTCTTTATTTGTGGACCGCAATGTTCGCCGTGCCTACCGTGGTCGCCGCCTTCTTGCCGCTGTGGGTGGCCTTGGTGACGGGCATCGCCATTCTGCTCTCCTCTTTGGGGGTTATCGGTTGGACCTACTCGCGCGCACGTCGTAATGCGCCAGATGACAAGAAAACTGAGGTTCGAAGATGAGTAAGAAATCTGCGCTGGAAGGCGATACTTCGCTTTGGAAGGGCGCCGTGATACCGGCTTCGGTCGTTGCCTTGCTTTTGATCGTCGGTTGCAGCTTTTTTCGGGGTAATTCCGGTTTCTGGGGTTCGCTCTTGGCCGGTTTTACCGTGATTCTCTTTTTCTCGGTCCATTTACTGGTCTCTCGAGTCACAAAAGACTTGGATCCCATGGCGACGATGGCCTTGGCCATGTTCTCTTACTTTGCCAAGGTTATTTTGATGGGCGCTTTTCTTCTTATCGTCACAAAAACCACTAATAAGGCCGATGTGGACCGGATCAGTTTTGCTGTGAGCGCCCTAACGATCACCGCCGTTTGGCTGGGCGGGGAAATAAGAGCCTTTTTACGCCTTAAACCGCAGTTGCCTCTACCCCCAGCCAAGTAAGCCGGCAGGTAATTACGCTTAGGCGGGTTTGACAAGTAATCTTGAGCCTTCAAGCGCGCTCCGTTTTCCAGTGCGCAAGTTTTAGGGGGAGAGATGGCAGGAGAAGAAGGCGCGCTCTGGTCGATTTTTGGCTATCTCATCTCAGGTCTGCTTATCTGGGGTGGAATCGGCTACGGAATCGACAAATGGCTGGGCACGCATTTCTTCCTACTCATTGGCCTGCTATTAGGCGGCGGAGCGTCGCTCTATTTAGTTTGGTTGCGCTTCGGTCGTAAATAGCGATACCAGGGTGAAGTGATAGTGGATAACCAACTTCACACGCTTTGATTTTGGGAATTTGCCAAGAAACTAATAAGGTTGCGCCGTCTTCCCAATTTCTTCTCAATGTTGACCAGGAGTGTGAGTGCGCTCGTTCCAGTATGGCAGTGGCGGAGGCTTTGTCCCTCCTAGCACTTCAGACTTCAACCTCCCACCAGTCATTGGGCACAATCCATACACCACCAAACCAATTTTCTTAGTGGTCCTTTCCGTCGTCGTGATTTCAGTGTTTTTCCTGGCCGCTTCGCGTAAAGCCCTCGTCGTTCCAAGCAAACTTCAGTTCGCAGGTGAGTCGATCTACTCCTTCGTTCGGAAGGATTTGGGCGAAGAGATCATTGGCCACGAGTTCATGCGATTCGTCCCCTTCCTTTTTACTCTCTTTACTTTTATCTTGACCAACAACGTCTTTGGAATTGTGCCATTGCTGCAATTTCCGTCCATGTCGCATGTCAGCTTTCCTTACGTCTTGGCGCTTTTCACCTTCGTTATTTTTCACTGGGTGGGAATTCGTAAACAAGGTCTCGGCACTTACCTCAAGGGCATCGCATTTATGCCAGGAGTGCCAAAGCTTGTATACATCCTGTTGACCCCTATTGAAGTTGCGACCTTCTTCTTGGTTCGGCCGCTGACTCTTTCTTTGCGTCTATTCGCAAACATGTTCGCCGGTCACCTGTTGCTGTTGGTCTTCATCATGGGTGGCGATCACTTAATCCGCGGTGTCATCGGGTTGAAACTCATCGCGCCGTTCTCGTTTGCGTTCGGAATTGGCATGACATTCTTTGAGTTCCTCGTTCAATGTCTTCAGGCTTACATTTTTACGCTTTTAACTGCGCTGTACATCGCAGGAGCACTATCGGATGAGCATTAGCTCAACCGGAAAAGTTTTACGAACTAACTAGTTAGCGCTTCGCTAATCAGTACAACATATAAGGGAAAGGCAACAAAGATGAAAGGCACACTCAACCTGGTCGGTTATGGCCTATCTGCAATCGGACCTGCAATTGCAACCGGAATGATCTTCGCCGCGTACATCAGCGGTGTAGCTCGTCAACCTGAAGCACGCAGCGTTCTGCAGCCAATCGCATTCCTCGGCTTTGCCTTGGCAGAAGCTTTGGCTCTCTTCGGTCTCGTTCTCGCATTCGTTCTCTAATCTAAAGGAACTCACATGGTTCGCATCATTGCAGCGGAGGCAACAACCAATCCGCTTGTGCCACATGTAGCAGAGTTGATTGTTGGCTTCGTCGCCTTCTCACTTCTGTTCATGGTGCTTCGATCGCGGGTTGTACCGATGTTTGAAAAAGCATTTGCCGCTCGCACCGAAGCCATTCAAGGTGGCATGGAAAAGGCCGAACGAGCACAGCAGGAAGCTCAACAAGCGCTGATTCAATACACCGCAGCACTTAATGAAGCCCGTGGTGAGGCCCAGAAGATTCGTGAAGAATCTCGCGTTCAAGGTGCCGCAATTCTTGAAGATCTTCGGGGCAAAGCCCAAGAAGAGGCTGCTCGAATTGTCGCCGCAGCTCATTCCTCGATTGAAGCTGAACGTCAACAAGCAATCACCTCACTTCGCAATGAAGTTGGCGCGCTCGCAACGCAACTCGCATCCAAGATTGTTGGAGAAGCTTTAGATGACCAGGTTCGACAGTCACGAATTGTCGATCGCTTCTTGGAAGACTTGGAGAAGAGCAAGTAATGATTATTTTGGGTGGCAGTAGTCGTCAATCTCTAGCGCGCCTTCGAGGCACGCTCGATGAGAGCCTCAAGGGGCTCTCGGCTGTCGACTGCGCCACCGTATCTGCTGACCTCTTTACGGTGTTGACTGCGCTGAGCTCTTCAGTCAGCCTGCGCCGTGCCTTGACCGACCCATCTCGCGATGCGCAGTCCAAGGCGAGCCTCAATGCAGATATCTTCGCCAAAGTAATAGGAAAAACCGCACTTTCCTTGG
Source organism: Actinomycetes bacterium (assembly GCA_037133095.1). Lineage (GTDB taxonomy): Bacteria > Actinomycetota > Actinomycetes > Nanopelagicales > Nanopelagicaceae > CAIMZW01. The sequence continues at coordinate 11,136 of JBAXOT010000016.1, read as the reverse complement.
TGGATGCGGCGACCGCATCACGATGGTCTTCACCAGGGGAGTTTGCCGATGCGATCGAGCAGATCGCCGTTGAAGCCCAGGCCAGTAGTGCAAACCTCAATAATGAGCTTGATCGAGTTCAGGATGAGATCTTTGAGTTCTCACGAATTCTCTTGGCCAATGGCGATCTTCGCCAGGCGCTCAGCAATCAGAGCGATGAGATTGAGCACAAGCAAGCGTTGATTCGAGACATTTTTTCGAAAACTGCTAGCAGTTCCACCGTTGCCCTCTTGACCGCACTCGTAGCTGGGGTTCGCGGCCGCAGCATCGAGCAAACTCTGGCCGCCTATACGCACGCCGTCGCTGCTCGACGTGATCGCGTCACTGCTCATGTTCGCTCGGCCGTCGCACTTTCAGCGACCCAGCGCGAGAAATTGGTATCTACCCTGGCAATCAAGATCGGTCAGCCAGTTCACGTTAACTCGGAAATTGATTCCTCGGTTCTCGGTGGAATTGTTATTCGATTTGCCGACGAAATTATCGACGGCACAATCGCCAATCGTTTAGCAGAGGCGAGCCGTGCGCTCGTGGCACAAAAGTAACGACCCGTTCAAAAAGTTTTTTACCAGTAGTTCACTTAGTTAGAGGGAGAAGATGATGGCGGAACTCACGATCCGACCCGAGGAGATTCGCGACGCGCTGGCAAAGCACGTTGCCTCCTACAACCCGGGTGCTGCGGCTCGAGACGAGATCGGCACTGTGACCGAAGCCGGGGATGGCATCGCTCGTATTGAAGGCTTGCCTTCAACGATGACCAACGAACTGCTCAAGTTCGAAAATGGAACTTTAGGTCTCGCGCTGAATCTCGACGTCCGTGAAATTGGTGTAGTTATTCTTGGTGAGTTCACTGGCATCGAAGAAGGCACCACCGTTCGTCGAACCGGCGAGATCCTCTCCGTTCCAGTCGGCGATGGCTTCTTAGGTCGCGTCGTTGATCCACTGGGTCGCCCCATCGACGGCAAAGGCGAAATCGTTGCCGAAGCCAGTCGTGCGTTGGAATTGCAGGCACCTTCGGTTGTGCAACGCCAACCCGTTAAGGAACCGCTCGCAACAGGTATTAAAGCAATCGATGCCATGACCGCGATTGGCCGTGGCCAACGTCAGTTGATCATTGGCGACCGTCAGACCGGCAAGACCGCAATTGCCATCGACACAATCATTAACCAGAAGGACAACTGGAAGTCTGGCGATCCAAAGAAGCAAGTGAAGTGTATTTACGTTGCAATTGGTCAAAAGGGATCTACCATCGCCTCAGTTAAGGGCGCTCTGGAAGAAGCTGGCGCGATGGAATACACCACGATCGTTGCTTCTCCTGCCTCTGACCCCGCCGGCTTTAAATATCTGGCGCCGTACACCGGATCGGCCATTGGCCAGCACTGGATGTACAAAGGCGAGCACGTTCTTATTGTTTTTGATGATCTGTCCAAGCAAGCCGAGGCTTACCGCTCGGTCTCCTTGTTGCTTCGCCGTCCACCGGGTCGCGAGGCATACCCAGGCGATGTCTTCTATTTACACTCTCGTCTGCTGGAGCGTTGCGCAAAGCTCTCCGATGAACTCGGTGGCGGTTCCATGACAGGTTTGCCCATCATTGAAACCAAGGGAAATGACGTCTCCGCCTTCATTCCTACCAATGTTATTTCCATTACTGATGGTCAGTGCTTCCTCGAGACCGACCTATTCAACGCAGGTGTTCGGCCAGCAATCAACGTAGGTATTTCAGTATCTCGCGTTGGTGGTTCGGCTCAGACAAAGGCAATGAAGAAGATCGCTGGTCGACTTCGTTTGGACTTGGCTCAGTATCGCGAATTGGAAGCCTTCGCAGCCTTCGGTTCGGACCTTGACGCTGCCTCCAAGGCTCAACTCGAGCGCGGCGCTCGCATGGTGGAACTTTTGAAGCAAGGTCAATATTCACCGTATTCAGTTGCCCAGGAAGTCGCCTCTATCTGGGCGGGTACTACTGGCAATATGGACTCGATTCCCGTCGCCGACATTCGCCGATTTGAAGCCGAGTTCCTCGATTTCTTGGCTCGTGAGCGCACAGCGATTATCGAAGTCATCACTTCTACTCGCGAACTCAACGATGACACTGTTGCCGCACTTGTTGAGGCAGTGAACGCCTTCAAACTGCAGTTCACCGCGACCGGCGCTGCACCAGTTAACGAAGCGCCTGCTGAGGCTCTCACCGGTGAAGATAGCGAGCACATCACTCGTCAGGTTCCGACGGTAAAGAAGTAATCACATGGGTGCCCAACTTCGTATTTATCGCAGGCGCATGCGCTCTGTTAAAGCGACCAAGAAGATTACGAAAGCGATGGAGTTAATCTCTGCCTCTCGGATCGTCAAGGCGCAACAACGCGTTTCTGCTTCCTCGCCATATGCCACGGAGTTGACTCGCGCCGTCACCGCGGTTGCCTCGTTCTCGAATACCAATCACCCACTGACTACACCGCATGAAAATCCAAAGCGCGCGGCTGTTCTCATTATCACCGCGGACCGCGGTATGGCTGGTGCCTATTCCAATGCTGCAATCAAGGAAGGCGATCAGTTAGTCGCACTCTTGAAAGAACGTGGCCTAGAGGTGAGCGCCTTTTTGGTGGGACGCAAAGCAGTGAACTATTACCGCTTTCGCAGCCGACCAATCGCTAATTCTTGGACTGGCTTTTCAGATAATCCAACTTATGCGCATGCCAAAGAGATTTCAGACTCCTTGATTTCTGCCTTTCTCGCAGATTCTTCAGTTGATGCCTCTGGCGTTGATGAACTTCATATCGTTTATACCCAGTTCATGTCGATGATGACCCAAACTCCTGAGGCAGTTCGGATGTTGCCTTTAGAGGTTGTTGAGACTCAAGTGCCGGCTGGCCTGCTGCCCATGTATGAATTCGAACCCACCGCAGGCGAAGTGCTCAGCGCACTTTTGCCTCGTTATGTCGAAGCTCGAGTTTTCAATGCCATGCTCCAGTCGGCTGCATCAGAACATGCTGCGCGTCGTCGGGCCATGAAGTCAGCAACTGACAATGCTGATGAATTGATCAAATCTTTAACCCGTCTTGCCAATGCGGCTCGTCAAGCCGAAATTACTCAAGAGATCAGTGAAATCGTCGGCGGCGCAGATGCGCTCGCCTCAGCTAGCGCAGGGAGCGAATGATGTCTCAATCAACTCAAGGAACTGGCCGCGTCGCACGCGTTATTGGTCCGGTCGTGGATATTGAATTCCCGGCGGATGCCATGCCAGCAATCTTTAACGCCCTTCATGTTGATGTTGACCTAGCCGGTCAGAGTCGTATGTTGACGTTGGAAGTTGCCCAGCACATTGGCGACAACCTGGTCCGCGCGATCTCGATGCAGCCAACGGATGGAATGGTCCGCGGTTCTGCGGTCTCGGATACTGGCGCACCTATCAGCGTTCCAGTTGGCGATGTGACTAAGGGCCATGTCTTCAACACCTTGGGCGAGTCACTCGACGTTCCTACTTCGTCACTAGATATTAAAGAGCGTTGGCCAATTCACCGTACCGCCCCAGCCTTCGACCAACTCGAGTCGAAGACCGAGATGTTTGAAACTGGCATCAAGGTTATCGACCTGCTGACTCCATATGTCAAGGGCGGAAAGATCGGTCTCTTTGGTGGTGCAGGTGTTGGTAAAACTGTTCTCATTCAAGAAATGATTTATCGCGTGGCAGAAAACTTCGGTGGTGTTTCAGTATTCGCCGGCGTTGGTGAGCGTACCCGTGAAGGTAACGACCTTTTCTTGGAAATGACCGAAACTGGCGTTATCAATAAGACCGCATTGGTCTTCGGCCAGATGGATGAGCCACCAGGGACTCGTCTTCGCGTGGCACTTTCTGCGCTGACCATGGCGGAATATTTCCGCGATGTTCAAAAGCAGGACGTTCTGCTCTTCATCGACAACATTTTCCGCTTTACTCAAGCCGGTTCTGAAGTATCAACACTTCTCGGCCGTATGCCATCTGCTGTTGGTTACCAGCCAACCCTTGCCGATGAAATGGGCCAGTTGCAAGAGCGCATTACTTCAACCCGTGGTCACTCGATTACCTCGATGCAGGCAATTTATGTTCCTGCCGATGACATCACCGACCCAGCCCCACACACCACCTTTGCTCACTTGGATGCGACCACTGTTCTTTCGCGTCCAATCTCTGAACTAGGCATCTATCCAGCCGTGGATCCACTTGACTCAACTTCACGTATTTTGGATCCTCGCTATATCGGCGAGCACCACTTCCGCGTTGCTAACCGAATCAAACAAATCCTCCAGCGCTACAAGGATCTGCAAGACATCATCGCCATTTTGGGTATCGATGAACTTTCAGAAGATGACCGAATCTTGGTTGGTCGCGCTCGTCGAATTCAGCGCTTCCTCTCCCAGAACACCTTCGTTGCAAAGGTCTTCACTGGTATCGAAGGTTCCTTCGTTCCGTTGTCCGAGACCATCGAAGCTTTCGAAGCCCTTGCTGACGGAAAGTACGACCATGTTCCAGAGCAGGCGTTCTTTATGTGCGGTGGCCTAGAAGATGTCGAACGCCGTGCCGCAGAATTAGCAAAGGCTTAACTCGACATGTCCACCAATCTCACCGTAGAAGTTGTTTCGCCCGAGAAGCGTGTTTGGTCGGGCGAGGCGGCAATGGTCTCTGCCCGTACGCTCGAGGGCGATCTTGGAATCCTTCCTGATCACGCGCCACTCTTGGGTGTCCTAGTTGATGGATTGGTTTCCATCAAAGGCATCGACGGCGAAAAGGTAGAGTTCCAAATTAACGGTGGCTTTATTTCAGTTTCAAAGAATCGAGTCTCTATTCTCGGTGAGAGCGCGACCGAATAAAGTTCATTGACTGGAAATGCTTTAAAGATTCGCGGCAAAAAAATCAATGAGCGGTTGCAACGAGAGCGGCTGATTGACCAGCGGCTCTTCAATAATCGAGACCATCTCGTCGTCGCTTAAATGTAAAATTCGGTCGACGAAGTGATCATCGCTGAAGAAATCGGCCATATTTATAAATGATCGTTCGTTAAAGTCTTGAATCACGGTCGATGCCCCCCAGTACAGCGGAACCGTCCGCATTTCCCACGCATGGGGGATCTTTTCGGTGTGGTATCCGGGCGAGTTGGAATTTTCAAAGCAAAGATTGAACCGGTATTTATCTTTTAACGCTATTTTATTAAGGACTTTGTTCTGGTAAACCGAGCCGTAGTAGTGATTCTTTAGATGAGGCTCTAACTTGGAAAGTATCGATTCTCGATTCGGTTGTTGATAGCCAATGAAGACGCTGAGAGTTCCTGGCTCTGGAAGGCGCGTGATTTTTCGGGGCAAATGCATTCGATATGGATTTAAGCCGTAGTCGCTATAACTTGGTGAGTCGGGATCGAGGCGCCAGTCGCAATTAAGTTGCCAGCACGGCAGCCGAAAATGTTTAGGTAGGTTTAGATTTTTGAAAGTTAAATTCACATCGTAATTTTCTAGATCTGGATAAAAATCTTCCGCCGTGTAGTAAATGTGCTTTTGTCCGGGGATGACAGGAAAATCATGGCGTTCGGATTGGTATCCAAAATCTGTCAACGGGAAACATGACCACAAAATGCAATCTGCCTCTTCGGGCGCGGTCAGTACTATCTTGGTTTGTAATACTTTTTCAAAGACGAACGGAAAAAATGAGTTGGTGTAATCCAAGTGCCCAGAAAAGTTTCGAAACGCAAGCTTGTAACTCATTTAATCCCGATCTACCTTGGCACCAAGCAGTCTTAATTGCTCGGCAAAACCTGGATAACCACGATCAATGTGAAACCCCGCCTCGACTATTGTCTTTCCCTCACTGACAAGTCCCGCCAAAACAAGGCCTGCCCCCGCACGAATATCGGTTGCCAACACCGGCGCCCCGGAGAGTCGCTCCACACCTGTAATCGCGGCGTGGTGGCCATCGACACGAATTTGAGCACCAAGTCGGATTAATTCGTTGACAAACATAAATCGACCTTCAAAAACATTTTCAGTCACAATAGAAGTTCCTTCTGCAACTGCGTTGAGCAAAATGATCAGCGGTTGTAGGTCGGTAGGAAACCCTGGGTAAGGCAAGGTGGCTACATCAATAGCGTGAGGGCGTTGATCCATCCGAACTCGAATGCCATCAGAAGTAGTGGTCACGACTGCGCCTGCTGCGACCAATTTTTCAAGTGGAATTTCCATATGTTCTGGGCGGGCGCCGTGGATTGTTAGATCGCCTTGGGTAATGGCGGCGGCAAATGCCCAGGTTCCCGCAACGATACGGTCGCAGAGCGTTGCGTGTGTTGTGGGGTGCAATTTAGTCACACCTTCGATGGTGATTAGGGGAGTGCCCAGTCCTGAAATTTTCGCCCCCATGGCAACTAGGAAGTCACCCAGATCAACGACATCAGGTTCGCGGGCTGCGTTATCAATGGTGGTGATTCCCTTAGCCAGAACGGCGGCGGTCATGAGATTTTCGGTCGCACCGACGCTCGGGAAATCCAATGCAATTTCGGCTCCGAGCAGTCCGTTTGGCGCGCTGGCCATGACATAGCCATGTTCTGAGTGAGCCTCGGCACCGAGATCGCGCAGGCCTTTAATGTGAAAATCTAAGCCACGAGATCCGATCGCATCCCCACCAGGTAGTGCTACTTCGGCGTGACCAATGCGAGTGACCAACGGACCCAGCACATTGATAGACGCCCGCATCTTTCGGACCAGGTCGTAATCAGCGCGACTGCCAGGAACTTCTGGCACATCAATCGTGACAGAGTGGGTATGGCGATCGAACTCGACGACACAACCCAATCGGGTCAGAAGTTCAGACATGATTTCTACGTCGGCGATGTCTGGGACATTGAGGATGGTGGTTTTTCCTACGGCCAAGAGGCAGGCCGCCATTAATTTAAGCGCCGAATTTTTGGCGCCCGTAACACTGACTTCGCCGACTAGCCTGGCGCCACCTTCAATATGAAAGGTATCGCTGGGAGCATTGCCGGACATTAATGACTCCTTATAGTTTATGAAAATTCCACATTCCTGAGTGGTCTCATCGTAGTTGCTCTAATAGGCTCATACTCATGGTTAACCTGACACGAATTTACACAAAGACCGGCGATGACGGAACAACTTCGCTCGGCGATATGAGCCGTACTTCCAAGAACGATCCTCGTCTGGAGGCATATGCCACTGTGGATGAGGCTAACTCTGCTATCGGAGTTGCTCTCGCCCTTGGCAATATTTCTGACCCACAAGTGAGCGCGCTTTTAATTCGGATTCAGAACGACCTTTTTGACGTCGGCGCCGACCTCTGCACCCCAGTAATTGATTCTCCAGCCACTGAGCCGTTGCGAGTTTTGGAATCCCAAATTACTTATCTTGAGAATCAGATTGATCATTACAACGGATCGCTCGAACCGCTTCGCTCTTTTATCCTGCCATCTGGAACTGCCGGAGCTGCTCTGCTCCATGTCGCACGCACCGTAGTTCGACGCGCAGAGCGACGCACCTGGAGCGCAATTCACTCTTTTGGCTCGGGAGTTAACCCGTTAACGGCAAAGTATCTGAACCGACTTTCGGATCTGCTTTTCGTATTGGCGAGGTCAGACAATAAGTCCGACGGTGATCAGCTTTGGGTTCCTGGGGCTAATCGTTAATTACCGGCACGAAATGCCGCCAATACGGCCTGCGCGACTTTGAACTCCGTAGTGAAGACGAAGAGTTGCGGACCTGCCAAAGTTTGACTCAGATTAGCCTTGATTCCCTGGGCAATCAGATGTTGTCGCCACATTTCGCCTTCAATGTGGTTTCCTGGAGTCGCCACAACTGTGAGCAATCCATAGTCGTCAACTTCACCGGCCACAGCAGGAGCGGCAACAACTGATTTACCCCGAGCGAACGCCCAACGCAGCAACACAGTAAACAGGGCGACGACAGCAAACCCGCTTAGGGAGGTGAAAAAAAGTGCGTTATTGATGCCACCGAGCACTAGCGGGCACTCACCGCAACATATTGATTACTTGGCACGCGAATGGTGGGGGGAGTCGTCCAGCACTTCGCAGCGATTCCACCAACGGTGACGCCATTCGCGAGCGGTTCGGAACTCACCAGCAAAATCGTGGTGACTGTCTTTGCCTTCGTTCCAGGTGCCGTGGTTCGAAGCGTTCCATAAACCACTGAACTTGCGCCATCAGCAGTACTTGGGCCGTATACCGTCGAATCGATCTCCCACCATTTACAGGCCGTTACAGAAGCCACGAGGATCGCCCCGCAAGCATTTGACGTACATCTGGTGACCTGGCTCGCTAGAGCCGAATGGGCAGAGATTATGCCGACCAATTCAGAATTTGACGGAACTTTTGCGTAGATTCCATCACCATAAGAGAAATTTGCTGGAGGCCACAACGGGCTGGGCGAAGCAGTCGCCACCGGAATTTTCTTCCGAACTACGGCTCGCTTTATTGGTGCCGACTTCTTGGTCGCGACTTTCTTCGCCACAACCTTCTTCGGGGTGACTTTCTTCGCCACAACCTTCTTCGGGGTGGCCTTCGCTAGGGTTTTAGCTTTCGCGGTTGCCTTGGGGTGGGCAGTGACCTTGGGGTGGGCAGTGACCTTGGGGTGGGCAGTGACCTTGGGGTGGGCAGTTGGCGTAGCAGAATGAGTCGGACTTATCAGGGCAAGTGAGAGCAAGAACGAGAGTGCGGCTATAAATCCAGTTCGCCTCGTCTGAAACTGCATTACTTATCTGACCACTTGAAACTGCGAAGCGCCCAGATCGTTCCAACAATGATCCAAATGACTAGGACTAAAAAAGTCTTTCCGAGTTCCCAAGAATGTGCTACTTCGCGAACCGCGAACGAGTTTGGCAAGAACACCGAACGCATGCCCTGGGTTAACCATTTCAACGGAAAGATCGCGGCAAAATCTTGCATCCATTTTGGCAGGCTCGAGAAGACAAAAAAGACGCCGCTAAAGAATTGCAAAACGATAACGATAGGAGAGACAACGGCCGAAGCGCCCCGCCCACTCTTGGGAATACTTGAAAAAGCAATTCCCAAAATAGTCGAAGAGATGCTGCCAACAATCACCAGCCAGGTAAAGCGCAACCAGAGTTCGGTCGAAGTTGGAAGCTTTAAACCGAAGAAGAGGGTGCCAAATGCCAGCAACATGCCAACTTGAACCAGCATAGAGACTGTTACCAGGATTACTTTGCCGATGAAGTACGAGACGGGGGACATCGGAATTCCGCGCAGTCTCTTTAACGTGCCAAAATCTCGTTCCATGGGAATGGTGATGGCAAGTTGTTGAAAGCCAGTATTTACCAAGCCCGACGCGATCATGCCAGCCACAAAATAACGGCTAAAGGTAACCCCAGGGGCGATGGTGTCTTTGAACACCGAACCAAAAATAAAGAGAAGCATGACAGGGAAGAGAAGGGTGAAGACAACTGATTCGCGTTGGCGTAGAAATTGCTTGATCTCGATTCCGCCGCGCAAAACCCCGACTCTAAGTACGCTCGGGTTTTTTGCAAAGCCCGCATGCATCAGGTTAGTTGTCATTTGTTCTCCTGCGATTTGATCATCGAGAGGTAGATATCTTCCAGGGTAGGTCTTGAAACAATCAGTTCGGGTATTTCGCCATCAAATTCTTCGCTGAGCTCATAAACTGCTCGGGTAGGTGTATCGGTAATGACTACTTCACGCACACCATTTCGTAAATAAGAAACTCGAGCTTTGGCTTCGTTTCGGCCACCCAAATTCTCTGGGGTGGAGATCTCCATGATCTTGCCTTCATTGATCACAGCAACTCGATCTGCTAGGGCCTCGGCCTCGTCGAGATAGTGGGTGGTTAAGACGATAGTCGTGCCTTCGCTCTGTAGTTTTCGAATGAGTTCCCAGAATGAACGCCTTGCTTCTGGATCAAAACCCGTCGTGGGCTCGTCCAAGAAAAGTATCTCCGGACCACCAATAATTCCGAGCGCAACATCGAGGCGCCGACGCTGGCCACCAGAAAGTGTTCGAATTCTCGAGTTCGCCTTATCGCTAAGGCCAACCTCATCAATAACCTCAGCAGGATTCTTGGGGTTGGAGTAGTAATGAGCGAAGTGGTTGACCGACTCGGAGACGGTTAAATCTGCGGCATCTTCCGTCGACTGCAAAACAATGCCAATACGATTGCGCCAACTGCGGTCTTGCGCCGAGAGTTGACTTGGGTCAACGCCGAGAACACTTACCTGTCCGGAATCCCGATCGCGATAACCTTCGAGAATTTCCACTGTCGTGGTCTTTCCTGCACCATTAGGTCCGAGAATGGCAAAGATTTCATTTCGGAAAACTTTAAGATCAATTCCATCGACGGCAACTTTGTCGCCATTTTTCTTGTCTTTGTAAGTTTTAGTTAGGCCGATGATCTCGATTGCGACCTCGCCCGAGTTCAATTTTTCCTCATTGCGCATGGTGATATCTTGCCGTAGGAACCTGAAAAATCCCTATTTGTGCGGCTAACTTTAGGTAAATGCGAGAGAATATCTCGGTGAGCCCGCGCCGAAACCATCCCAAACGGCGTGGCCCCAAGCCTGAAGAGCGAGAAATTGGTACCTCAAGCGAGACTATTGAAGAGCATTCTGAAGGAATCTACCGAGTGCGAAAGATCACTGGGTCCAGTTCCACCAAGCCTTATAGGTGTCCGGGCTGCGACCAGATAATTCCGATGGCAACCCCACATGTTGTGGCTTGGCTGGAAGAGGATTTGGAGAGTCGACGCCATTGGCACAGTGCTTGTTGGGCAAAACGTAACCAACGTCGCCCGAATACCGAGCGAACGCGGAATGCTCCTCGCTATTAAGGCCTAACCCACAACCTTCGAGTGCAAAGATTTAATAAGTTTGATCAGGAACTTATCTGCGAATTTTGTTCGCTTGAAGGTAGTAAAGACGATAGGAATGGCAAACCGAGGCGAGACGATGGATCTGGCATAGGTGAATTCCATCAGCCCCTCCGGCCCATGGATTCTTCCATTCCCACTGTCTTTCACTCCGCCAAACGGTAGTGATGCAATAGCGGCAAAAGCGATGACAGAATTGATTGAGACCATGCCACATTG
>JBAXOT010000015.1:0-39348 GCA_037133095.1 Actinomycetes bacterium | reverse complement strand
CGAATCGCGGCCGCATTAAAAGAAGAAATTCTCTCGGGGCTTTATCCTCCTGGCGTTCGAATTCGACAGGAAGATATTGCGGAGCAATATGGCGCAAGCCGTTCACCGGTGCGCGAGGCGCTTCGTATGCTTGATGCCCAAGGACTTATCAAACTTGTTGCTCATACTGGTGCCTGGATTGCAGAATTGAGTCTGAGTGAATGTGAAGAGATGTATCAGATTCGGGAACGAATTGAACCGCTCATTCTTCATATGAGCATTCCACATCTATCCAACGACACAATCGCCCGATTAGAACATCTCTCGGCAATCATGGAGAGTAACCATGACATCGAAACTTTTCTCAAACTTGATCGGGAATTCCATCTGCTGACTTATTCTGGGGCGCAGACTGCCCTACTGGGAGAGATGGTCGATAGGCTTTGGAACACAACACAACATTATCGACGCGCTTATACAAAGTTATTAGCTAGTAATGGTTTTAAGCCCGCGCACTACGAACATTTTTTGATGCTCTCTGCAATTAAGAAAGGTGACCTCGAAGATGCCGAGCGAATCCTTTATGGTCATATCCGGCGAACTCGACTAGAACTTAGCCAGCATCCTGGAGTTTTTACACCAGGTAATCAATAGCGATTCGTTCGGCCGAAACATCAGCAACCCAAGCGACAAATGCTTTATGGTCGGGGTGTACTTGATATGCATCCAGTGCTGCTTGGGTTTCGTAATCTGCAACAAGAACCACATCCCAGTGCCACTCGACCAAACCCATTGACTTATATACATCGATCGTCTTAATTCCAGGATCGGCGATGACGAGAGCTTCTAGTTTCGATTTCATGGCTAAGAAATTCGCTTCTCGTTCTGCGGCATCAGTGGACTTAAGTTTCCACACCACTATGTGTCTAATCATGTTAGTAACTCTATCGGGCGTTTGTCGTCGTTAGAGACTGATCCGATCACCGCTTTGGTAGCGGTGAGTTGGCGCTCCTCGAAGGATATGAACCCCTCCCACTCCATGGACCGACCACGTTCTATTCTCAAATGAGCTTTCGGGCTCTAGGCCAGTAACCAGCGCAGTGCCTTCGTCGATTCCAATAATGATTGTTCCCTCGGGGGCTTTCAACATCACCTTAGCTGCCCCGTCCGGAATCCAGCCGAAGAACTTGTTGTAGTGCGGAATAGTTCTAATGTGAGAGATGATCGAAAGGCCAGGCTGACCTTCCTCTTTCATTTTGCGGAAATTGGGAACGTCACTTCCCATAGCCATGGCGCCCGCGCTGCACCCAGCAAGAGATGAGCCAAATCGCCAATTTCGCTCGATAGCGGCCCAGACTGGAGTGCCGGCCAGAGCTTGGGCTAAATAGCCTGGGTCACCGCCGGAGAGATAAATCAACCCGGCCTCATCGATTGCTTTGGCATGTTCCAAATTAAAGGCATCTTCGCGGGAGTACACGGGAAGGAAGACCTGCTCGGTGGCTAGTCGATTGGCCTGTTCTAGACCGATCTGTCGCCAATAGGCCAAACGGTCAACGCTTTCGCGCCCTGCGGCGGTGGGAATTTGAATAAATGTGTTTCTCTTGCCTCGGCGAATGCCTTCTGTGAGAAGTGCTGCTTCAACTGGCTCCATAACAGGCAGATATTCACCTGAACCCACCAATGCAAGCGCGCCAACCACGCCATCTGTCACCATTTCACCACTCTATTACGGTTTATTCGCGCTGCGTTTCAATACTGCCAGGTTTCTATTACTAGGTGACTCTCAGCCTCTTTGGGGGAATATCGCTTTAGTTACTTGGATAAGATTGGGCATATGCGCGGATGGCCCTCAAAAATAGCAGTCGGGCTCTCCTTAGCCGTCGTGGTTGCCTCAGCTGGAATGGCTGTTTTTAACAAAACCGCAACCTCCGCGATCCCGCGATCCAAGGCTTTGCAGGGCGCTGCTCAATCCAAACACGGCGATACCAACATTCTGCTCCTTGGTCTTGATAGCCGGCGCGATAACAACGGCGCCGACTTACCGCGAGCGCTATTGGACCTCATGCATGTTGGCTCAAGTAGCTCCATAGGTGGCTACAACACCAACACCATGATCGTTATCCATATCCCAGCAAACGGAACAGGGGCTACCGCGATTTCCATTCCTCGCGATGATTACGTCAACGTTCCAGGGCTTGGGATGAAGAAGATAAAAGAGGCTTACGGCTATGCGAAATATGCTGAAGATTCCCGGCTCTATAAATTGGGAGTTAAGGAACCGGACCGCGAACGGCTCTCCCGTGAAGCCGGGCGAAAAGCAACTATTGCAACAATTACCGAACTGCTCGGAATACCAATAGATCACTTTGCTGAAGTTAACCTGGTTGGTTTCTACGACATCGCAAAAGCTCTTGGTGGAATCCAAGTCTGCTTAAATCATGCGGTCAATGATTCACAGTATTCTGGCGCAATTTTTCCGGCCGGATTGCAAACCATTTCGGGAGTCGACGCCCTCAAATTTGTTCGCCAACGTCATGGACTGCCAAATGGCGACTTGGACCGCACCCACCGCCAGCAAGCATTTATTACTGGTGTCATTACCAAATTTCGCAGTCAAGGAATCTTCGGTGATATCGGAAAGTTGCAAGCACTCCTCACGGTCGCAAAAAAGGATGTGGTCATCGACAGTGGTTGGGATGTCTTGGGATTCCTGCCCCAAGCCAAAGCACTCACTGGTGGACATATCGTCTTTCATACCTTGCCCATCGAAGGCTATGTGATGCGTGATTTGCAAAGCGTAAATTTGATCGACGTGGCCAAGGTTCGCAAATTTACTCACGATCTCTTCTTTCCAGCACCAAAGATTGCCAAAGCCACCGTCTCTGGCAGTCCATCAGCCACCAAATCAGGTGCCGCAACAAGTGCAACTGCGACACCAAAGCCAAAGCCGACCAAGATTAATTACGCGAATCAAGCAAATGGCAAGGCTGTAAACGGTGGCACCATTCCTTGCGTTAATTAAGAATCGAGTTATTCCTTGTTTGGATTATTAACCATCTTTATTGGCGCCCTGGTTGCCCTGCAGTCCAGGTTTAATGGCCAACTCGCGACCACACTTCACAATGGAATTGGTGCCGCTCTAATTTCCAACCTAGTAGGTATTACTTTTCTTATTCTCTTAGTTTTTGGTTTGAGCAAAGAGCGCGAAGGGCTGCGTCGAGTTGGCGAGGCTTGGAAACTTGGCGAGATGAAAATCTGGGAATTCTTCGGCGGTCTGGCCGGTGGTTTCTTTCTCTCGATTCAAAGTATTGCTGTTCCCCAAGTAGGGGTTGCGATATTTACCATCGCAACGATTGGTGGCCAAACGGTTTCCTCTTTGGTGGTCGACAAGATGGGAATTTCACCTTCGGGGAAGAAACATATAACCCTGGTTCGAGTAATCGGCGCTGTGTTAACACTGGCCGCTGTGACGATAGCTGTTTTCCCGCAGTTGCTGCACTCCACTTTTAAATTCTTGCCGGTCATTCTTTCGGTCGCGGTGGGAATTGTGGTTTCGTTTCAACAAGCTGTTAACGGTCGAGTTAATGCAATTTCACTTCGTCCACTTGCTACTACATTGATTAACTTCACGACTGGCACTGTTGTTCTCACGATTGCCTTGTGCGTGAATTTTCTCAACGGCGGTCGCATTGCCTCCTTGCCATCAAATCCTTGGCTCTATTTGGGTGGGCCTTTGGGATTACTTTTTATTGCCGTCTCTGCCTATGTTGTGAAGGCTCTAGGAGTTCTCAATTTCATTCTCTTCAGTGTGACGGGGCAACTCATCGGCGCCTTATTACTTGATTGGCTGGCCCCGACGGCAAAGACTGGCGTCTCTGCAAACCTCATTTACGGGACTTTGCTGACACTTGGCTCTATCGCCTTTTCGCAATTCTTTGAACGTCGATCCACAACTGCTAGTTAGTCGTCCTCACCTGAACTGCCGATAGAAGGCTTGATGCTGTTTTTGGTCGACAGGGTTGGGGTGGTCGACAGGGTTGGGGTGGTGGCTACAGAAGCGGTCGAAGCCGTTCCAACCGAGCTCGAGAGGGCGCTGGAAAAGGTACTTGGGGCACCTGATTGACCTGGGTTTAACTGAAGAAAGGTGACGCCCGCGGCCATGAAGAGTCCTGCAGCTAGAAGTGCGATATGTCGTTTCATAGGCAGAGTATGGAAGACGGGACTGGTTTAACTCCGAGAACTTCCTGAGAGCCTGCTGGTAATGTGCGCTTCCCACCTTTGCGTGAAAGAATACCGAAATGCCTAAAATCCAAGCGCCGACGATCGCCGCGCACCGTGAACTGCGCCGGCAACAACTCATGGCTGCGGCCATGGAATTGGCGTTGGCTGAGGGTGCGCAGGCTATTACCGTCGCGGCGGTCGCTGCAAAAGCCGGTTTAGCCCGATCCTCCATATATGAGTATTTTTCTAGTTCCGCCGACTTAGTGGCAGATCTTGTTCTAGAGGAATTGGAGTACTACCGACTCCGCCTCGGGGATGCCATTAAAGATGCACAAGATCCCTTCGAAAAACTTTCGCTGTGGATTGCTGAGGGGCTGCGTTATGTCGCAGATGGTCGCCACATGTTAGTGAAATCTTTAAACACCGTTTCGACTCCCGATTATCGAAAAGAAGATATTGCCCTGGGACATCGAAAGTTGATTGCCCCACTTCGTGAAGCACTTCTCCAAACCGGAATTCTCAATGTCGCGCAAGCATCTGCATTTATTTCTAGCGTTACGGATGCCACCAGTATTCGAATTGAGTCTGGGAACGACGCAGAGCTCGAAATCCGCAACGCAACTATTTTCGCGATTGCAGGACTTCGAGCCCTGGCTCTTAACTAACTTTACTTCTTTATAGGAAGTGAAATTTTCACAAGCAACTCCCGATAATTTCCAGCCATTCCAGCGGCTGTTGCCACCAAGGAACAATTGCCGACCCTTAAACCTTTAACTACTGAACCAGTTTTTGAATAGGTGCAGGTGTTCTTGGCCATCAGAGTGTAGGAAATCGTTTCGCCAAGGTTGGTTTTCAGAGGTAATGAAATTGTCTTACCAACTTTTACCGCTTTTACGGAAAATGTCAGAGTTTGTTTTGCTTGGGCCAAAATAAATGGATAGTGCGAAGTTGCACCAGCAAATGTTGAACCGCCGGCCGAGGTAACTCCGATGTCGCATTGTCCAGTTCCAGTTAAAGCAGTGACCACGTTGCCATTCAATCCGCAGGCTGGTCCGTACGCTTTGAAAGTAACGGCTCCACCCGATGAAGTGGTGACTTCGAATTTTGCTGATGAACCGTAAGTCAGTGTTCCAGGCACATTTGCAGGCACCGAGGCACCATTTACTTTGACTGAAATTACATCTGCTGGGAGCGCTGGACCCGCAACGCCGGCTTTAAATGTGATCGGAATGAATTGATCTTCAGAGAGATCAGTTGGCGCGGTGTGGTCTAGGCGAACAAAAATTCCACACGTATCTTTCGCGCAATCTGCACCAGTAAAGGTTCCAACCACATGCAGAACTACATCACCAGTTGGATGGGCAGGCGCCTGTGAGTCGGTTGACACCCAAACCTGTGTTGCCTGGTTATAGATGGTAGGTCGAGTGCCATCGGCCGATTTCACAGCTTCAAGAATGTAGAGACCATGCGCAGTAGGAAAATTCCCAAAACCGAAGTGGATATCTGCTCCTGCTGGATCAAGCCCAGTGTAGGGACCGCCTTGCACCTGAACTGTTGGGGCAGCCTGTGCGATTGGTGCATTCGAAACGGTTGCAATAGCCAGCCCTACGAAGGCGATGAGGAATTTACTCTTAATCATTTCTTCTCTCTCTACTTTTTGAACATAAGTGGGATTTTAAGGTCATAGGTACGATCATCGCCGCGAGTGTGATCGGCACGTACATAAATTGCGCAAGAAATTTTTCGACAGTCTAATTTGCCGATCATTGGTGACACCTTGATGGAGATAGCAAATCGACCACCAAGTTTGTAAGGTTTTGCTAGTCCAATTCCATAAGGGGGAGGATTTGATGAGATCCACATCGATGAATCCGTGCCGCCGGTCTTATCAATCCCACCACCGCATGGAGTTGGCAGGTGACCTTTGGGAACAACTTTGCAGAGTGCAACATAAATTCCGACTGTTTGATCAAAATGAACGCCGGATATTTTTAGTGCGTCGCCAGTACTAATCTGCGAAGTTTTAGAGACCGTCAACGTTTCGCCATGTGTGCCAGTTGTGGACGTTGCGGCAAAGGCAGAGTTAGAAGTTCCAATCAGGAAGAGAACACTGAGGAACCACATCACCTTCTTCATAACAGCAGAACATAATCCCAATTGCTCGATACTTTGCTCGACACTTGAGCAGCGATTCGTCGGTGGCGGTACTTCCGACAACTCAATTCAATTTGTCGCGTATAAAGATGTGATAATCGGGGCGTGAGATTTCGAGCAGCGGCGGTAATTTCTGTGCTGCTGGTTGGGCTCTTACCGGTTGCGGCGCGCGCTGCGTCGGTTCCAAATATCTCCGCCAGCGAACTCACACTTCCTACAGTCCACTCGAGCGAAGTTCCCCTGGCCAAACGAGTCGTCGCGTTGGGAAATGGGTCAGCGGAGATTGTGCTCGCCTTGGGCTACCGGTCAATTCTTGTTGGCCGAGATATTGCTTCCACGATGCCTGAGCTCTCTGGGGTGCCCATTGATACCGATGCACATCAGGTATCGGTCGAGCGAGTTCTATCCCAAAACCCAGATCTGATCTTGATTGACTCCAGCACCAGTCCAACCTCGGCGCTGAACGTACTCCGCAAAGCAAAAATCCGAATCGTCATGCTGCCGGATTCGTGGACTTTGGGCACGGTTGCGGCTAAGGAATTGGCCGTAGCAAAAGCCCTAGGTGTGCCAAAAGCGGGAAGACTTCTGACGGGACTTATCACTGGTATTCACAATCCGAAAGTTCCCTTAAAGGTGGCCTTCTTGTACCTACGAGGAACTGCTGCGATTTACCTTATTGGCGGAAAAGGTTCCGGCGCTGATTCGCTTATTCAAAATATGGGTTTCCAAGATATTGGGGCGGCAACGCTTGCGCATCCGTTTAACGCGTTATCAGCAGAGGCGCTCATTAAGATGAAGCCCGATGTACTTCTCCTCATGACCAAAGGATTGGACTCTGTGGGTGGCATGAACGGTCTGGTTGCCTTGCCTGGAATTGGACAAACACCCGCGGGCAAGAATCGACGAGTCGTAACCGTTGATGATTCGCTCTTGCTCTCGTTCGGACCACGAACTATCACCTTGCTCCCAAAGCTGCGATCAAATATTTTATTAGTGGCGAAAAGTTGATGACACGCAAAATTGGCGCTCCATTGCTACTTGTCATCCTCGCCGTTCTTCTCTTCTTCCTTTCGCTTCAATTTGGGGTCATCCACTTACATACATCTGCACTTTCACTTATTGGCAAGGGTGGCTCGGTCGATGCCGCCACGGTGTGGGATGTGAGATTTCCCAGGGCTCTCGGCGCCGTGGTTATTGGCGCTGCCATGGCAATCGCTGGCGCATTGGCGCAGGGAATATTTAGAAATCCATTGGCCGAACCGACTCTGATTGGTTTAACTAGTGGGGCGACACTGGGAACTATTATTGGTATTGCTACCGGTTTTGCCGGCTACGGTTCCGGTCGCAACTGCCTAACTGCCACTTTGGGTGTTGCCGCTGCCGCACTCATAACCCAAGTTTTGGCACCAAATAAGAATTTCGGCTTTCTCTTAACAGGTATTGCTTTGGCCTCAATCTTCACATCAATCTCAGGTCTGATTATTTCCATTTCGCATCAAGCAGGAATTCAGTCGCTCTCGTTCTGGAACTTTGGCTCGCTCTCCCTCATTAATTTTTCGACAGTCCGGGTGATTACTCCATTTATCGCCGTTGGTATCGCAATCGCATTTTTCATCGCGCGGGGAATGAATCTCTGGAGTCTGGGCGAGACAAACGCTTACTTTTTGGGGATAAATATCCGGAAGTTCCGCTTACTCGCTATTTTGGCGATTGCGCTTCTTATCGGACCATCGGTCAGCGCAGTCGGCTCGATCGCTTTTCTTGGATTACTTGTTCCCCATGTCGTTCGACTAATTCTTGGACCTGACCATCGAAATTTAATACTGCTCTCCGGCATATTAGGGTCAATAGTTTTGCTGATCGCGGATTTTTTGGCTCGTGCGGCATTTCAACCACACGAAGTTCCACTTGGTTTACTCACTTCATTACTCGGCGCCCCGGTTCTCATTTTTCTCTTGCGCTCGAGGCGATCTCAGTGGGTGAGCGAATAATGATAGAAATCCAGAACGTTTCCATCATCCGCGATGAGAAGAGGGTCCTCTCGAATTTTTCGGGTCAAATTCAACTTCGGCAAGCAACCCTTATCTCTGGACCAAATGGTGCTGGCAAGTCCTCATTGGTCTCAGCCATCGCTGGGGTATTAGCGCCAGCCTCCGGTGGAATAAGGATTAACAATCAAGACCCTTATGCAGTTAGTGCACCCCATCTAGCCCGACTTCGATCTGTCGCGCCACAACGAAGGAATTTTGTATTGGCCTTTACCGTCGATGAAGTTCTGAACTTTGTTCCAAAGTCATTGCGGGCCAGCAATGCAGAACCCTTCATCCATGCTCTGGGACTTGATGAACTGAAGCAAAAGAAAGTTACCGAGTTATCGATTGGACAACAACAACGAGTGAGTCTTGGTCTGGCCCTGACCCAAGATGCAGAATTCTATTTGTTGGACGAACCTTTTGATGCACAGGATGCTCATTACCAGGCTCAAATTGTGGAACTTATTTCCGAGTTGAAAAAATCAAAGGGGGTGCTGGTGGTCAGTCATAACACTGACGCACTGCACCCCTACTTCGATCAAGAAATAGTTCTTTCGTAATTAAATCGCGCGCGCTGGACGCTTTCCTGCAGTTACCTTCTTTACGCCACCCTTACGGTGTTCAGTAGGAAAAGGCTTGCCGGACTTCTTTTTGGAACCACCGGCACGTTCACGAGTCGATTTAGGTGCAAATTCGCTGCTCCTGCGATCAGATTTAAAGCCTGGCCGTGAAGGACGCTCGGAATTGAACTCACGCTCTGTGCGAGCAGGGCGGTCGCTGGAATCAGGGCGTGCTGCACGAGCAGGACGATCACTCACTTCTGGCCGCGCTGCACGAGCAGGACGATCAAATTTTGAGGTAGTCCGATCGGACTTGAAGGAGCGATCAGATTTAAAGGTGCGCTCGGTCTTCTCAGCCCGAACTGGGCGCTCGTCGCGACCTTCACGACCAGTACGTTCCGGACGAGTTGTGCGCTCTGGGCGTGATGGGCGAAATTCACGGGCTGCTTTTTCTGGACGATCGAAAGAACGCACTGGACGTTCGCCACGGAAGGATCGAACGTGCTTTCCTTCTTGAACACTTTGAACCTCAGTGGCTACAGGTTCGGTGTTGTACGAGCGCTCTGGACGCTCACTTCGATCGGCACGAATTGGCCGATCATTACGCTCTGGTCTTGATCCTCGGGATCCCTTAAAACTTGGTCGATCGCCACCGCGTGAACCGCTGAAACCACGACGGTCGCCGCCACGATCGCCACGATCGCGCTTTGGTTCGTCGGCAACAATGACAGGCACACCTGAAGGCTCCTGGGCGCCAGTGATACGAACTAGCTCTTCATCGGATGGGCGAACGTATGCCTCAGTCAACTTAACTCCAGCGCGAGTGGTTAGGCCGTAAATGCCCTTCTTTTGCTTGGAGGTAGCCAAGGTCACAACGACACCGGTTGCACCGGCACGTGCGGTACGACCAGCTCGGTGTAAATAATCTTTGTGATCTGCGGGTGCATCAACATGCACCACCAATGAAACGTCATCTACGTGAATACCACGAGCAGCAACATCGGTTGCAACGAGAGCAGAGGAACGGCCATCTTTGAAGGCGGCCAAAGTTCGAGTCCGTTGTCCTTGTGATTTTCCACCATGAAGGACACCGACTGGGACACCTTGCGCCAACATTTTGTCAGCCAATTTATCTGCACCATGCTTGGTTCGAACGAAGAAAATTGTTCGACCATCTCGAGCGGCGATTTGGGTAGAAATTAAATCTTTATGTGCCTGATCCATAATCAAAACGTGGTGCAACATGTCCGCCGAACGCGACTTCTCATTTTCAAGCGAGTGAGTTATTGGATCTTTTAAGAATTTTTTTACGAGAGTATCAACATCACGATCAAGAGTCGCACTGAACAACAACCGCTGTCCGTGCTCTTTTGTGAGACCTAAAATTTCTTTAACAACGGGCAAGAAACCCATGTCAGCCATTTGATCTGCTTCATCGAGAACGGTGATGACAACATCATCAAGTTCGATGTGACGCTTTTCCAAGAGATCGATCAATCGACCTGGGGTTGCAACAATGATCGGAACGCCGCGCTTTAGCGCTTGAATCTGACCAGTATAAGAAAGTCCACCTGCAACAACTTGGGAGTTGAGATTGACTCGTCGAGCCAGCGGAGCAATAACATCATTGATCTGCATCGCGAGTTCACGAGTTGGAGCCAAGATAAGTCCGAGTGGACGATGTGGGTGAGCCGTCTTGCCAGCAAGGCGGGTCATCATCGCGAGTCCAAAAGCGAGGGTCTTTCCGGACCCGGTCTGGCCACGACCTAAAATATCGCGCCCTGAAATTGCCTCAGGCAAAGTTGCGGTTTGAATTGGGAATGGGGAGGAGATGCCTTCAGCATCCAGCGCCTGTACGAGCGCAGCGTTAACACCTAATTTTTGAAACGACATAGTTCTACCAATCGAGACATCAAGCGTGTCTCGTAATGATTTAAGTTCAATCAAATTGCTAGTTCAGTTACTAGCTAAGACTCGCGTGCGAGTACGTGTTGTACTCGTATGGGGAGTGCTGCGGTTGCAACAACTGGCCAAGGGTAACTTATGAGGACACAAGAACCCAAATCACGGTCTAAATCAAGGCTATTGAGCGCGAACGACGAATGAAACGGTCTCAAAAGTGTCGTCAAATGTGAAATGCCATTCATACCGACCGGGTTGCAATGTAAGGCTGTTGATATTTATCGCCATCGGAAAAGAAATGGGCGCTCCTTCTTGGTGACCTGGTGGCCTGCCCACCTCAACCTCACCCACCGTGCCTATGAAATTCCCTGACTCATCCCGAATAAAGTTGCCATCTTCGTTGACTAGTTTCAACGACCAATCCAATTTTTTATTAGTCGAAGTCCATGGAATTTCCACTTTAATAGCGACAGACATCGTCGGAATGTGAGTCGCTGTGATGTCCCAGCCACCGCCAAGAATAAAAAGTTTGCCATTGACTTGTTGTGCGGCATCTGCAAGAAGCATGTAGATCTTCATAACTCAAAGCCTACCTTGGAGAGGTCAGGAGTAAACCGAGAGCGAGCACCAAAATTCCGGCGGCGGACAAGCCAGTTAAGGAGCGTCGTACCGCTGGACGGGCGAGAAAGACCGAGGCCCTATCAACAACACTGACCAGAAAGCCATACCATGCAGTGGAAACAGAAGCTTGCACGCATGCTAAAAGAAAAATCCCTAGTCCGAGGGAGAAACTTTTTGGAACGAATTGCGGAATGAACGCCACCGCGAAAACTGCTGCCTTTACGTTGGTTAGATTAGTTATGAGACCGAGCCGATAGGCAGATACAAAGGTAGTTTTTGCGCCACCCGAGTAATCAAATTTCCCAAACTCTTTTCGCAGTTGCCATAAAGTTTGAAGCGCAAGAAAGACTAAGAAAGTCACGCCGGCATACTTCAAAATCGAAAATGCTAAGTGCGACTTCGCGAAAACTGCGGATAGACCAACTGCCGACAACGTTCCCCAAATAACCAATCCGCTGGCATTTCCCAGCACAGAATAGAAGGCAGCCCTAGAACCGCCAACCAAACTTTGTCGAAGCACCATCGCAACGCCTTGACCAGGGACGATGGCGAGAAGAAGGGCGGTCAACGCAAAAGCAGGGATTACTGCAAGAAGGTGGAGCATCCTTATTTAGTCACCAATCTGCGCCATGTGGCGTACTCCAAAGCCAGCGGATCATTGACATCTGGAATGTCTGTTCCAGTAGCCCGCTGAAGAAGAAAATCAGCGAATTCCGGATTCCGCGCCAGGACAGGACCATGAAGATAAGTCCCAAAAATATTGCCTTTGACAGCACCGTCACTGATTCCATCGCCATTTCCTCGGCCAACCACTACCGATCCAAAGGCTTTGACGCTCTTGCCGAGGGTGGTCAATCCGCCATGATTTTCAAAACCGGTAAGTTCGGCGGCCAGCAAATCAGATTTAATCTTAATGTCACCCACGGAACGGGCTTTCCCCGGGGTTGTTGTCACATCCAAAAGACCCAGACCTTCAACTATCTCATTTTCGCCATTGATAAATGTTGACCCGATGATTTGAAACCCAGCACAAATCGCCAACACAACTGATCCGGTTTCGGCAACTCGAGCCAAGGTTCCATCGCGCTTGAGCGCCGCCAGACTGAGGGCTTGTGCCGCATCTTCAGCGCCGCCAAGTAGGTAGATATCACCAGAGGCGGGCATAGGATCGCGATAGGAAATATCGAGAATTGTCGCGGTAATTCCGGCTCGTTCAGCACGGAAGGCAAGAACATCGGAGTTTCCTCGATCGCCATAGGTCCCAAGTAATTCGTTGTGAATCCGCACGATGGTCAACATCATTTACTCAAATCAAAGAACGCTGTGTAGGCCGTAAGTGCTTGGATTTGTGTCCCCACTTCAAATTCCAAAACGGCGGCTTCAAAATTTTCCACTCGGACGGCGATAATTCCTTCAACATGTAATCGGTATTGCAGGTCAAGCGCACGCTCGCCAGTAACAACAACTTTGCGATTTCGTAAGATCTCGAAGGAGACATCAAATAGCCAGGAGGTGTCTATTCCATCTACTTCTCGCGCATTGAGGACCAAAATTACCGAATCAGAAGAGATGCTCTTGAGCGCTTCGGTCCATGAGGCGGGATTTTTTGTTAAACGAATGGAGACTGGGCGATCCTGGTAATTTTTAACGACTTTTCGCTCTAATTCTTTCGGATCTGGATCCACCCAGTTTGTTCCGACAATATAGCCAGCCACATTTGCTAAGGCCGCATTGCGTTCGGCGGCAGAACCAGCTTCGTACTTTCGATCAGAATATTTATTCGTTAAACCACAGTCACATTCATACATTCCCGCAGTCCACGATAAATAAGATCCACATTGAGGACAGACAGCACCGTCAGGATGCACGCGACCGCCAAAAGATACCCGAACTACATTCTTTGCTTTATTCGTCGCATAATTGAGAAATGGGTCATCGATATCGATGATAAATGTGGTTTCATGCGCAACATCGGCGATCTTTTTCCACCGATCAGCAACTTTTTTCACTTCATGCATCCGATGCAGTTGATCTCTAGTTAAATTTAAGAGCACAACAACTCGAGGACCAGTCTTCGCAATCATTCCAGGCAGGTGAAGTTCATCTACTTCGAGAACTGCATATCGGTGCGGGCTAAGTAAAGAACTCGCCACTCCATAAGAAAGATTAGAACCGGATTTACTCGTAGCAACTCCGCCTAGTTGTTCGACCAATGTGGTGAGAAATCTTGTTGTACTTGTTTTGCCATTGGTGCCACTGACCAACAAAATGACCCGATCATTCGATAATTCTTCGATGGCAGTGGGGCGTAAAGCCAGCAAGACCCGACCTGAGATGGTTTCTCCAGATTTACGAAGAAAAGTTTTGGAGGCCCACGAAGCAATTAATGCGATGAGGATCGCTCTTTTTAATCCTCGTTTCGGCATCAAGCATCCTTTTCCCGCACTGAAGATATTTGAATGGAGCCACCTGTGAGAGTCGAACTCACGACCTACGCTTTACGAGAGCGTCGCTCTACCGACTGAGCTAAGGCGGCGAAAGTGCTAAACCAATCTAACCTAATCTAAACGAACTGAACCTTGTGGCGTTGAAAAATGAATCGCAACCAGCCCGGTCATGCCATCATTTTCTTCAACATCAATCCATTCAACATCCACGCCGTTAAGCGCGCTGCTGATGTCTGCACCTAACCAATTTTCAATCGTCTCTGGATCGCCGGCAATTTCAATCTTCTCGATTTCGGCTACCGCCCTGCCGTCGGAAGACGGGTGATCATTTGAGGTCCACTGAATAAAGAAAGGAAGTTGAGAATCATAAATCGTCGCCAGTACACCGATTTGCTTCCAATGCAGATCCGTTCCATCGGGACGAAGACGATGACCTTCGGCAGATGGGCGACCTAGGCGCTCTTCGATGGGGGCAATATCTTCAGTTCCAACAACCCAGGTCAGCCAACCGCCACCCTCGTTTGCTCGCTTACTGACTGCTTGGCCGAACGGAGTTTGATCCGCAGCTGGGTGATTCAACGGGCAAACTACCTCGAGATAGTGACCATTCTTGAGAGACAAGGTGAAGTTTCTGGTGCCAAACCGTGGGTGAATTCCGCCATCAACAAAGGCTGAACCAAGTCTGGAACCCAATCGTTGGACAACATCGACAAGCTGGTCATGGGAAGCGACATATGAGACGTGGTCTAAGCGCATGAGTAAATCTTGCCCTATGTGTGACAGTGCTTTTTACCAAAAACGGACTTCTACGCCGAACAAAACAAAGATTTTTTTGGAATTTGCCCGGTCAGAAAATAGTGGTCGACCACGCTGTCGATACAGGTGTTTCCGCGATTGTGGCCGGTGTGGCCGTCGCCATCGAAGGTGAGCAGTTGCGAGTTGAGCAGCTCTTTATGAAGGCTGACCGCCCAAGCGTATGGAGTGGCGGGATCGCGAGTAACGCCTATCACGAGCAGCGGTGGGGTCACCAAAGAGCGTAGTGAAACCGGAGATCGAACTGGAGGGGTTTGCCAATAATGACAGGTTAATCCGGCATAGGTAAGGAAGGGTCCGAAGATTGGCGCAGCCAGCGCGTACCTGGCTTGATCGGCGGAGATTTCCGCCAGGGAGCGTGGATCCGTCCAATCTAGGCAATTAATGACCTGAGATATATCACTCTGATTATCAACATAGTGCCCGCTGGAATCCCGGCCGTCATACTCGTCTGCCAACGCCAGCAATTTGGTTGGGTTCTTCTGGCTGATTGCCTGATCCAGGGCTTTCGACAATTCTGGCCAGCCGGATGATGGGTCATAGAGTGATGAGGCAATGCCGGTGACGACAAGTGCTGGAGTTGCAATTCGATGATTGGTGGTTGCCAAGTGATTAGTCGCGGCAAAATCGATCAGCGTTAATATTTTAGCAATGGAAAATCTCTTGTCTTGCTTCACAAAATCCTTCAAGTCTTGATCGAACCCAACCGCTTGAATCAAGTTTTGGTCGCTGACGGAAGCATTCGGATCTATCGCGCCATCCAAAACAAAGCGCCCCATCGACTCTGGATACAGAGCGGCATAAAGCGTCCCAAGAAAAGTGCCATAACTCTTACCCAAGTAATTGAGTTTTGGTTGGCCGAGAGCAATTCGCAGCAACTCCATATCTTTCGCAGTTTCCAACGTGCTGTAATGTCCTAACCGGTTTCCAGCCTTCGCCGCACAAGTTGTAGCAAAAAACTTTGCCGTCGATACCATTGCATTAATTTCCTTGGGAGTCTGCGCCTTGCCATCATTGGCAATGTAAATATCTTCTTGCTTGTCACTCAAGCAGCGCAGCGGCTCTGAAGTGTTTACACCGCGAGGGTCAAATCCCACGATATCGAATCGAGAGGAGATCGCGGTGGAAACAATATTTTCCGCATCCCAGGCGTAATCCACGCCAGATCCCCCAGGTCCTCCTGGGTTAACCACAATCGCGCCCAAATAATTTTTCGTGTTAGACGCTTTATGACGGAGAACTTGTAAGTGAAAAACTTGGTCATCTATCTTGTTGTAATCCACGGGAACAACCAAGGTGGTGCACTCCAAAGAGGTATAGCAGGACTTCCAGTTCAAGTGCTGGCTTTGGAACTTCTGAATATTCCAAGAGTTTGAATGAAGATGAAGATAAGTGGGAAATGAACCAACTGCCAAAACCACGACTAAGAGAATTACATAGAGGCGACGCTTCATTTCAAGGCCACCATCAACGCTTCGATAGTTAATAACGAGTTGGAATTTCGGGAAAGATTGGTTCGTGCCTGCATGATCGCTTCAATCCGGCGAAGAGTAGATTCCGCGGTCGTTCGCTGGGCTAATTGCGTGATTTCATCCAACAAATCCAAATTTATTGCCACGTCGGCTAAGACAATGCCTTGGGTTTGAGCCATGACAACATCTCGATAGAGGGTGGCTAGATCTAAGAGTGCGCGATCCAGATAATCTCGGACCATTCTTGTTGAACGAGATTTCTGCTCTTTCTCTAGATCCTTTACCGCCTTCGAGCCACCTGCCGCCAACTTTGATCCTTGCTGCCCCCACGCCTCTTTTAACTGCCCCGTCTCCTGTGCATCGCGACGTTCAGATTCACCTTCGGCCTCTTTTTTAGCGGCATCGACCAGCAGTTGGGCTGCCCTAAACGCCGAAGCGATATCCGTAATTGCAAGCGGGAACTTCAATATGGCTGCCCGGTGTTCGCGCGATTGGGGGTTAGTTGCCAACGCTCGCGCTCTACCAACATGTCCTTGGGATATTCGCGCCACGAAAAGTGCCTGCGTTGATGGCACTCCCTCGCGCTCGAGAAGGTGTGCCACGGCAGTTACTGATGGAGTTCTAAGGACAAGATTTCGGGTTCGCGAGCGTATCGTCGGTAAAACATCAGTAAGAGTTGGTGCGCACAACAACCAGACCGTGCGCGTCCCCGGCTCTTCAATGCCTTTCAACAAAGCATTCGCGGCTGACTCGGTCAGCCGATCCGCATCTTCAATCACGATGACCCGATATGTCGCAACCGACGGCGACCAGGCGGCGCGAGTTATGAGTTCTCTAATCTCGTCGATCTTGATGGAAAGACCTTCGGTTCGAAGTAATTCAATGTCAGCATGAGTTCCAGTCAAGGCGGTCCGGCAATTTACACAATTTCCGCAACCTGCATCCGGACACACAAGCGCGGCGGCAAAAGCCAGGGCGGTGTTGGAGCGACCCGATCCCGGTGGACCGGTAAATAACCAGGCATGAGTCATATTTTGCGATTCATCGGAACTATCTCGAGCTGCAATAACTGCCTCTGTGAGAACAGCGACAACCTGGTCTTGATCAATAAGTGAATCGAATACCTCAAACATGAACGTCAGCGGGATCGTTTCGCTTTACGGTTAATTTTTAACGCCGAAAGTTTAGAAACTCGATCGACAATCTGAGTATGAATTTGCTCGCGGGTCTGTAATGCATTGACCACGAAATATCGCTCCGGATCGACATTGGCCAAGTTGAGAAATTCCTGCCGAACTCGTTCATGAAAGGCTAATGGTTCTGCCTCGAGTCGATCTTGCGAATCAAGCCGCGCCAAGCCAACTTCCGCCGGCAGATCGAGAATAATTGTCAGTGTTGGGGTCAATGTTTCAGTTGCCCATCGGGATATCCGAGCCACTTCGGCCGGTTGCAAAATGCGCCCCGCGCCTTGGTATGCAATCGAAGAATCCAAGTATCGATCGCTGATGACGGCGCTGCCATTTTCTAGCGCTGGCTTAATTAGTGAGAAAACATGGTGGGCTCGATCTGCGGCATATAAGAGAGCTTCAGCACGAGGTGAGATTGCGCCGGTTTCATGAGCAAGCAAGATTTCCCGCAATTTCTGCCCAAGAACTGTGCCACCTGGTTCGCGAGTCAGAAGGACGGTTTCGCCGATCGTCTCCAAGTAACTCTTCAAAAGTTCTGTCTGGGTAGATTTTCCGGAACCTTCGCCGCCTTCAAATGAGATAAATAGATCGGCTCGCGTAGCCCCTGTTATTCCACCAAGTTCGCCGCGAAATGCCGATAGCACATCGGACCAGAGTGAAACTTTTGGTCGGTCCCTCATCTGGCGGTAGGAGATCACTCCGACCACGATGCCAATTATTCCAGCAAAGAACATGGTGAAAGCAGCGCCGTTGTACGAGAAAACCACATCTCGAAATTTAAAGGAGTGCCGACCAATACTGGCCGCAATCAAAGGCGCAATAGCGAGAACCAGAACGAGTGAAATTCTGATGAGGGATTGCACGAAAGCGAAGGTACGACCCCGAACCTCGTCTTCAACTTCTAAACCGAGCATCGTGAATCCGGTCACCCAAGAGACGCCGGCAAAGGCACCTAAGAAAACCGTTATACCGATGGCAAGCACCAAGTTGGAGACCAAGGCAAGAAGCACAAGAAAGAAAGAGGAGATGGTCAACGCGGCGCCAAAAAGTCTTCGCCGTGAGAACTGGCTGAAAATTTTAGGTCCGAGCGAAATGCCCAGCGCCAGACCAGTAAAAATTGAGCCAAAGAGAATGCCATATGCGGCGTCGCCAGCCTTTAAGTCGCCCACGAATGTCCTGGCAAGACCAATAACGGCCCCGGCTGCAAAGAACGCACCCAACATCCCAAAGATCAGACCACGAATTACCTTTGAGTCATTGACGAACTTAAAACCTTCAATCAGCGCCTTGCCAATGTTTTCATTGGCTGCTCCTTTAGTGGCCGGTCCCTTAGGAATTTCCCGCAATTGATAGACGATGTAAGCGGTGTAGAGAAAAGAGAGCGCATCTATGTATAAGGCCATATCTGCCGAGGAGGCATAACGGGTTGAGAAGAGATCAGTTACACCTCGTGCAAAAAGTGCCAAGAGCGAGAAGACCAAAGCGGCCAACGGAGCCGTTCCGTAAGAAGCGAGCAAGGTAACTTGATTTGCACTCTCTAACTTATTTTTTGGCACCAAATTGGGGACCGAAGCTTCTTTTGCGGGTGACCAAAAAAGGGTCACTGATTCCACCAAAACGGTTGCGGTGTAGAGCCAGAAGTAATTTCCAACCAATGGAATCGAAAGGTAGAGCCCAAATCGCAGGATGTCGCAGACAATCATCAGGCGTCGCCGATCGAAGCGATCTGCAATGACACCGGCCAGTGGGCCAAGCAGAACGGCAGGAAGTAAGCGAACAATAAAGACGCCAGCAATCGCGAAGTTTGCCTTGGTGTAACTGCCTCCCGATAGCTCTTGAGCCAGCGCTGTAGTTGCCAGCAAGCCGAGCCAATCGCCAAATGACGAGAATGCCATGGAATTCCAGAGCTTGCGGAAGGCAGGAATCGCTAGAACGCTTCGGCTCTCAGAAGATGCCGGGGCTCCAGGGTAGGGCAGCGATTGAGACATGGGGCAAGCCTAGAGGGCAACTGACTTTTCGGTTTTTCCCCGCCCAGTGGCAGCCTTCTTCTTCACCTTCGCAGCACCTGTCGCCTTAACGATGTTCTTCGTCAAACTTGGGGCTTTCTTCGTGCTCTTGCTGGCGCTTTTCTTGGCCACCTTTTTTGCCACCTTCTTGGCACGTGGTGCGCCACCGTTTTCTGCTTCCCATGCGCGCCGACCAGCTAACAACTCCAAACCACGTTCGAGAGTCAAAAATTCGACCGAGTCACCTCGACGTAAGGTCGCGTTTGTCTCGCCATCAGTTATATAGATGCCAAAGCGACCATCTTTAACCAAGACCGGTTTTCCACTGCCGGGATCGATCCCCAGATCTTTTAATGGTGGCTTTGCCACGCCACGGCGTCGAACTTTTGGTTCCTTATAGATAGAGATGGCTTCATCAAAGGTAATCGAGAAAAGTTGATCTTCGGAAGTGAGGGTTCGAGAATCGGCGCCTCGCGAAAGATAGGGACCATAACGACCATTTTGAACGGTAATTGCCTCACCTTCATAATCGCCGAGAGTGCGAGGTAACGACAGCAGCTTTAAGGCGTCATCAATGTCGATGGTGTCGAGCGACATTGTGGAAAGTAACGATGCGGTCTTTGGCTTAGCAGATTTTTTTGCACCTTCTGGGAGGACTTCTGTTACATAGGGACCGTACCGACCAGATTTTGCAATAACCGCGAGTTCGGTCTCGGGATCGATTCCCAGTTGACGCTCGCCGGATGGTTGCGACAACAGTTGTTGCGCGAGTTCCAGTGTTAACTCATCAGGTGCTAATGCCTCTGGAATATTGGCAAACTTTCGACTTTCTCCGTCACCCTGCTGAAGATACGCGCCAAATCGACCGACACGAATTTCAATTCCGTCGCCAATTTTCATGGTGTTGATTTCTTGTGCGTCAATAGCGCCAAGATCTGAAGCGAGGTCTTGCAAGCCAGGATTATTTTCACTGCCGAAGAAGAAGCGTTTAAGCCAAGCAACCCGATCTTCTTCACCATTGGCGATTCGATCGAGATCTTCTTCCATGGACGCAGTGAATTCGTAGTCAATGAGTTTCGAAAAATGTTGTTCTAGAAGGCCTGTTACTGAAAAGGCTAAATATGTTGGGACTAGAGCCCGGCCGCGCTTTGCAACATAGCCGCGATCTTGGATTGTGGAGATGATAGATGCGAATGTTGATGGGCGACCAATCCCCAACTCTTCCAGTTTCTTAACTAGCGTCGGTTCGGTGTACCGAGCTGGTGGCTTGGTTTCGTGGCCTTCGCAAGAATAGTGCGAGACTGCCATTGACTCACCAACGCGCATCGCCGGCAATTTCTTGGATTCATCATCTTCGTCAGGCTTATCATCGTTAATTTCTTCATAAGCAGCGAGAAATCCAGCGAAAGTGGTGACAGAGCCGTTTGCCCGAAAAATAACGGACTTTTTATCCGATGTTTCCACATCAAAATCAACGCGCATTTGTAATTTCTTTGCGTCAGACATTTGTGAAGCAATCGTGCGCTTCCAAATTAGGTCATAGAGAGCAAATTCATCGCGCGAAAGTTCCGGCGCGAGTTCCCCGGGAGTTCGAAAAGTGTCGCCGGCTGGACGAATGGCTTCATGAGCTTCCTGGGCATTCTTGGTTTTGCCTTCGTAAACGCGAGGCGAAGTCGGCACAAAGTCTGCGCCATATAGCGCTTTTGCCGCACTGCGCGCCGCTGAAATGGCAGATTGCGAGAGCGTCACCGAGTCGGTACGCATATAGGTGATATACCCGTTTTCGTAGAGCCGTTGTGCCACCCGCATAGTTAGTTGGGCGCCCCAACCTAATCTGGAACCGGCATCTTGTTGCATAGTGGAGGTAGTGAAAGGCGCCTTTGGTCGTTCAGTGCGCGGAGATTCGTCCGTACTTTTTACGGTTAAAGAAGTACCCAACAAAGAAGCAACGAGAGCTTTGGCGGCTACTTCATCAAGCAATAAAATATTCTCTAGCGACTTCTCTTTTATCGCTCCCATGGAATCAAAGTCGGCGGTTGCGGCTACTCGCTTACCCGATACCGAAAGTAAACGAGCTTTAAATCCAGCCTGGCAATCGGCGCTCAGGTCCCACCAGTGCGAAGAAATAAAAGCCATTCGTTCGCGTTCGCGTTCCACAATTAGTCGCGTTGCCACTGATTGAACTCGGCCCGCCGAAATCCGCGGCATGACTTTCTTCCACAGCACAGGTGAGAGTCGATATCCGTAAAGACGATCCAATACCCTTCGAGTTTCTTGGGCATCCACTAATCGATAATCTAAATCTCGAGTTTCATTGGCAGCCTTCTGAATTGCCTCTTTTGTGATTTCATGAAAAACCATGCGTCGAATCGGAATTTTTGGTCGGAGTACTTCGATTAAGTGCCACGCAATAGCTTCGCCTTCGCGGTCCTCATCTGTCGCCAAAATTAACTCATCGGCGTTCTTCATCAAAGCCTTTAGTTCGCTGACTTTGCTCTTTTTATCTGGATTAATTACATAAAGCGGAGCAAAATCCTCATCTACATTCACTCCCTCTTTGGCCCAGGCTTCCTTTTTATATTCCTTTGGAATGTCAGCTGCCCTTTGAGGTAGATCGCGGATGTGGCCGACTGAAGCTTCGACCACATAGTCATCCCCGAGAAAGCCCCCGATTTTGCGGGCTTTCGCGGGTGATTCCACGATGACTAACTTTGTACCCAAATTCGTCCTTACGTCGTTGCGGTTCGCCCGTTAAGCGATTGCGGTTGAACCTCGGCGGTTGCGGATGAGTGCTCCCACGATGACGATGGTTGCCACAAGTGCGACCAACTTGCTCTGGGTGTGATGACCATTGAGAGAGAAGCCCACGATCGCTGGAGTGATGAGCAATCCAACCAAGTTCATAACTTTGATCAACGGGTTAATTGCTGGTCCTGCGGTGTCTTTGAATGGGTCACCAACGGTGTCACCAATGATGGTGGCTGCGTGGGCATCTGAACCCTTGCCGCCATAAACGCCATCTTCGACCATCTTCTTTGCGTTATCCCAAGCGCCGCCTGAGTTAGCCAAGAAGACCGCCATCAACGTTCCGGTACCTATGGCCCCGGCTAGGTAGGCGCCAAGTGCACCAACACCAAGTCCGAAACCGACGGCAATCGGAGCCATGACTGCGAGCAGGCCAGGTGTGGCCAATTCCCGCAGTGAGTCTCGAGTACAAATATCAACAACTCGACCATATTCCGGCTTCTCAGTACCCAACATGATGCCTGGGTGCTGATGGAACTGATTACGAACTTCGACGACCACAGCACCGGCAGCGCGGGAAACCGCATTAATCGCCAACCCGGAGAACATGAAGACGACGGCAGCGCCAATAATGAGACCAACCAAGTTACGTGGGTTGGCAACATCAAGAACACCGTTAAATTGCAGATCAGTAATTGCCTTACCTGAATCAATAACGGCCTTTTTAATTGCATCGGTAAATGCACCAAAGAGCGCAGTAGCAGCTAATACAGCAGTGGCAATCGCGATGCCCTTAGTAATCGCCTTGGTGGTATTTCCAACTGCGTCAAGTGAAGTCAAGATTTGTGCGCCTTCACCTTTCACATCGCCACTCATCTCAGCAATACCTTGGGCATTGTCTGAAATCGGCCCGAAGGTGTCCATCGCAACAATGACACCTACTGTGGTTAATAAACCAGTTCCAGCAAGCGCCACCGCGAAGAGAGATAGAACGATGGAGCCATGTCCAAGTAAAAATGCGCCAAATACCGCGGCGGCGATAAGCAGTGCTGAGTAAACAGCAGATTCAAATCCAATAGCGATACCAGCCAAGATGACGGTCGCAGCGCCGGTTTTCGAAGATGCGGCAACGTCGTTCACTGGGCGACGACCAACTTCAGTAAAGAAGCCAGTCAAAACCTGAATTGTAGCGGCGAGCACGATTCCAATAAGAACTGCGCCATAGGCCAGGACCCGTGGATTCACATTTACATTAGCTGCTTCGGTGGTTAAACCCGCCATCTGCTTGAGTGACGAAGGCAGATAGGTAAACGTCGCGAAACCTACGAGAACTGCTGAAATAAGGGCGGATAGGAAGAAGGAACGGTTAATGGCCGTCATTGCCGATTTATCAGAAGGTCGCAATCGAGTAACGAAAATACCGACGATCGCGGTGACGATGCCAATTGCAGGAACGATCAGTGGGTAAATCAGACCAGCATCACCGAATCCAGCTTTACCTAGAATAAGTGCAGCGACAAGAGTTACGGCGTATGACTCAAAAAGATCGGCAGCCATTCCAGCGCAGTCACCGACGTTGTCGCCGACGTTATCGGCAATGGTCGCAGCGTTACGAGGATCATCTTCTGGAATTCCTTGCTCTACCTTTCCGACCAAGTCAGCACCAACATCTGCCGCCTTGGTGAAAATTCCGCCACCTACGCGCATAAACATCGCGAGCATGGCAGCACCGAAACCAAAACCTTCTAGTACAGACGGTGCATTTTCGCGGTAGATAACAACCACCAGTGATGCACCCAAGAGGCCAAGACCAACGGTGGTCATTCCAACGACGCCACCTGTGCGGAAAGCGATTCGCACCGCGTTCGCAGCTGAATTCTGACGAGCGGCTTCGGCAACCCGAACATTCGCGCGAACCGCGAGCCACATTCCGTTATAGCCAACGCCGGCCGAAAAAAGCGCGCCGAGCAAGAAGAAGATCGAACGACCGATGCGGATATCACTCGCGCCCGGTAGGGCGAAGAGCAGCCCAAAAACAATCACCACAAAAAAAGATAAGGTTTTAAATTGCCGGTTGAGGTAAGCCGCAGCGCCCTCTTGGACCGCCTCGGCAATTGTCTTCATCATCTCAGTACCTTCATTGGCAGCGAGAACCTGAGCACGAAGGGCGTAAGCGATGGCCAATGCCACCAGCGAAATACCCAATACAACATAAACGTAAACCAGGTTGGAACCTGTTACTTGGACCAGATTTGTCACCGAGAACTCCATTCTTGCTTCTTTGCAAGGATGCGCTGCCCTTATGGCTAGCGGCACATAACGGCGAAAGGTTACACACCTCTCACCCCACATCTCCAACTACATCTAAATAAATAGGTATACCATCACTAAACTTTTTGTCTAAAAAGGTTCTTTCTGCTCCGAGCGGATAAGGTTTGCCCTCTATGAATATTTTCAACGCCAATAGCGCGATTAATTCCTTTGGCCTCACCGGAATCTTCGCCATCCTTTTTGTTGAGACTGGCTTGCCCCTTGTCATCGGTCTGCCTGGTGACTCACTCTTGTTTATTGCCGGAGTAAGCGCTTCTGGCACCGGAACGGCGCTACATGTTCATATCTCGCTGATCGCCCTAGTCATCGGTGCCCCCATTTTTGCCATCGCCGGCTCGCAATTTGGCCACCACTTGGGAATCAAATACGGCGTCCGGCTCTTTAATAAGCCCGATTCCAAATATTTCAATCCCGATCGACTTAAATCAGCCGAAAAATGGATGGATAAGTACGGCCGCGGCAAAATGATTTTTCTGGGTCGTTTTATTCCAGTGGTACGCCATCTGGTTAACCCCGTGGCTGGCATCCTGGAAATGCCTTACAAGAAATTTTTCTTCTGGAACGTCATCAGCGCCATTGTGTGGACCCAAGGGTTTATTTGGGGTGGATATATTGTCGGAGAACGTCTCAAAGGCTCCGTCGACCATTACATTCTCCCCATTGTTGCCGTGATTGTGGTGCTCTCAGTTGCGCCACTGGCATGGGAAATTTTAAAAGAGTGGCGCTCACGCAAGCATTTGAGCTAACTACAACCCTAAATCTGTTAAGGAGTATGCCGCTCGGTATTCCAATCCGGCCTCAACTACCTTAGGGGCAGCGCCTCGCTCCACAATCACTGCAACGGCCACCACAATGGCTCCAGCCTCTCGCAGCGCCTCAACGGCAGTAAGAACTGAACCGCCAGTGGTTGAAGTATCCTCAACAGCCAGAACTCTTCGCCCTGCTACGTCGGGTCCTTCGATTCGTCGCTGAAGTCCGTGAGCCTTCTCGGCTTTTCGCACCACAAAAGAATCGAGTTTGCGGCCGCGTTGACCAGCAACATGCATCATTGCCGTAGCAACGGGATCAGCGCCAAGCGTTAGACCACCAACTGCTTCGTACTCAAGATCCGCGGTCAGATCGAGCATGACCGCACCAACTAAAGGAGCGGCTTCGGCATCCAGGGTTACTCGCCTTAAATCAACGTAGTAGTCGGCCTCTTTGCCAGAGGACAAGATGACTTTTCCGTGAACCACAGCCTTTTCTAGGATTTGTTCTCTCAGCGCAGATTTATCAGACATAGCCCAACCCTATCTAAGGTCAGTTGATTTCAGGCTCGCTGTAAATAACTATTGATGAAACATCTCGTCGAACCAAGGACTTTGGTGGGTTCGCTTCAAGGAGGGCATTTACTTCAGTGCGAAGTTTTGCCATTTCTAACGCCATGTTTGCTACGGCCGATTCCAATTCGATAATCCGTTTTATCCCGGCAAGATTAATCCCATCGCCTACCAAGCGCTGAACGTTTCGCAACGAAGCAATATCTCGAAGTGAATAACGACGACCTCGACCGGAGGCTCGGTCCGGTGAGACTAAGCCCATCCGATCGTATTGACGAAGAGTCTGTGGATGCATGCCAGAGAGTTGAGCAGCAATAGAGATGACATAGACCGCTTCCTCATCCGAATGCTCTGCGTTCCTGTCTTCGTTGCTCATGCCTTTGCCCTCTGCGCTAAATCTTCTCGAGGGTCATATTCTTTCGTAGCCTCGGCAAAATTGAGAAGAGCTTCTTTCGCCTTTCCATCAACACGTTGTGGGACTTGAACCTCGATGGTAATCATGAGATCTCCCGTGACGTGCCCTTTCTTAATCCCACGACCTTTAACCCGAAGCGTTCGACCGTTAGGTGTTCCGGCAGCAATCCGTACTGTCACTTCATCGCCTGCCAATGTTGGAACGCTGATATCTGCGCCCAAGGCTGCTTCGGTGAAGGTAACCGGTAGGGTCATATGCAAGTTCTCACCCTTGCGCGTAAAGAGCGGATGGGAAACAACCTTAATCACCACATAGAGATCTCCTGGCCCGGCCTGCCCCGGGGAACCTCGGCCTTTAAGTTTGATTTTGGCGCCATCATTAATTCCGGCCGGCACCCGGGTCGTTATGGTGGTCGGCGCCGATCCTGGTGGATTCACCTTGAGATTGATCTCGGTCCCAAAAACTGAATCTCTAAAGGAAATAGTTGTTTGCGCCTCAAGATCGCCACCTTTGCGTGGTGCTCGACCACCACCAAACAAGGTGCTGAAAATGTCCTGTGCCCCGGCCCCATTTCCGAAGAGATCTGAAAAGTCTGGACCACCCGGACCACCTGGTCCGGCAGGCCCACCTTTGGGAATTCTCCCCGAGGTGAAGGCGCTGCGCATTTCATCGTACTCACTGCGTTTCTTATCATCGGAGAGCACTTCATAGGCTTCGGATACTTCTTTAAAGCGATCTTCGAGTTTCTTGTCGCCTTTAGTTTTATCCGGATGTAATTCGCGCGCCAATTTTCGATACTGCTTTTTTACAGAAGCGGCATCATCAGATTTTTGGACGCCGAGGATCTTGTACAGATCCTTTTCATAAAGATCCTTGGCGGCCATGACTAATTCTCCGGATCGGTTACTGCAACACGTGCGGGTCTAATTACCCGTTCTTTGAACTTATATCCTGGTTGGAGAATTTGAGTTGCGAGCGTCTCTGTAACATCAGGAGAAGTTGAATGCATGAGGGCTTCGTGAATCATCGGATCAAAAGGCACGTTGACTTCGGCAAATTTGGTGAGCCCCAATTTAGTTGTAATCGCATTAAGCGAATCAGCAACAGCCTTGAACCCTCCGGTTAATTCACCATGTTGATCAGCGCGATCCAAATCATCCATAACGGGAAGAAGTTCTGAAATCGTCAACGCCACCGATAATTCATGGGCATTTGCACGGTCTCGTTCTACTCGCTTGCGATAGTTTGCATACTCGGCTTGGAGTCGTTGCAGATCTGAAGTTAGTGAAGCAATTTGATCATCAATTGCAACGACCTCGGCTAAGGCATCATCTACGGCTTGGGAGAGTTCCTGTTCGGAACTCTCCTCGCCGAAAACATTCTCTTCAGCCATTTTTATTCTTCAACGATCTCTGCGTCTTCGACGCCATCTTCACTCTTTGGAGCAGATTCGGCTGTTGCTGCATTAGAAGCATAAAGAGCGGCTCCGAGTTGTTGACTGATTTCAGCAACTTTGTCGGTGGCTGCCTTCATGGCTGAATAATTTGCTCCTTCGAGCTCTTTCTTCAACTCGACAAGTGCGTTCTCTACTTCTACTCGCTTCTCTGCTGATTCGCCTTCTTGGAATTTATCAGCGTTGTCCTTAAGGAACTTCTCTGTCTGATAGACCAAAGATTCCCCTGTGTTGCGAGTGTCGGCTTCTTCCTTGCGCTGCTTGTCTTCTTCGGCGTGAGCTTCTGCATCTTTCATCATGCGATCGATCTCCTCTTTTGACAGAGCAGATCCACCAGTGATGGTCATCGACTGAGTTTTTCCAGTTCCAAGATCCTTTGCAGAAACGTGAACAATTCCGTTGGCATCGATGTCGAAGGTGACTTCGATTTGTGGAATTCCCCGTGGCGCAGGTGGCAGACCGGTGAGTTCGAACATGCCTAATTTTTTGTTATAGGCGGCCATTTCACGTTCGCCTTGGTAGGCCTGAATTTGAACTGCAGGCTGATTGTCATCTGCAGTAGTGAAAATTTCGGAACGCTTAGTTGGGATTGTTGTGTTGCGCTCGATCAACTTAGTCATAACGCCACCTTTGGTCTCGATTCCAAGGGAGAGTGGTGTGACATCGAGAAGAAGAACGTCCTTAACTTCACCGCGGAGTACTCCGGCTTGTAATGACGCTCCGACAGCAACTACTTCATCAGGGTTAACACCTTTATTGGGTTCTTTGCCCCCAGTTAATTCGCGCACCAAGTCCACAACTGCTGGCATACGAGTTGAACCGCCAACCAGTACTACGTGGTCAATATCTGCGATGGGAATGCCTGCATCTTTCAGCACTGACTGGAATGGCTTCTTGCACCGTTCGAGGAGATCGGCAGTCATGCCTTGGAACTGGGCTCGGGTAACGGTCTCATCTAAGAACAATGGGTTCTTATCGGCATCAACTGTGATGTAAGGCAGATTAATCGATGTTGAAGCAGAAGAGGAGAGTTCGATCTTTGCCTTTTCAGCAGCCTCGCGAACCCGCTGCATCGCCATCTTGTCTTTTGCTAGATCAATACCATTCTTCGCCGCGAAATCTTTGACTAGATAGTCGACGAGGGCTTGATCCCAATCGTCGCCACCGAGATGGTTATCGCCATTGGTTGCCTTAACCTCGACAACGCCATCGCCAATTTCCAAAAGTGAGACGTCGAAAGTTCCACCACCAAGGTCGAAAACCAAAATGGTTTGTTCTTTATCGCCCTTATCGAGGCCATAAGCCAGAGCAGCGGCGGTCGGCTCGTTGACAATGCGCAGCACATTGAGACCTGCGATCTCACCGGCTTCTTTAGTCGCTTGGCGCTGTGCGTCATTGAAATATGCCGGAACGGTAATAACCGCGTCGGTGACTGGCTCGCCGAGGAAAGATTCGGCATCACGCTTTAACTTCATCAAGATACGCGCGCTAATTTCTTGTGGTGTGTATTTCTTGCCATCAATATCCTGGGCCCAACTGGTACCCATGTGTCGCTTCACGGAGCGGATCGTGCGCTCGACGTTAGTGACGGATTGACGCTTGGCAACCTCGCCGACGAGAACTTCACCATTCTTGGCAAATGCGACGATGGAGGGGGTGGTTCTGGCGCCCTCGGCATTGGCGATAACGGCGGGTTCTCCACCCTCAAGGACGGAAACACAACTATTGGTGGTACCTAGGTCGATTCCTACGGCTCTGGACATCTCTTGCTCCTTCTGACAGGTAATAAAACTCCCCTTTAGGGTCGTTATGTTCTAATTCTTGCTCTTGAGTCGCCCACTGTCAAAAGATTGAGTCGTGGTGACTCAAGTTACTTACTAGTCAGAACGGCGGTGTTACCAAAAATATTCCAATAAAGTGCGAATTCTTTGCCCTCGCCTCTTAACCTTCTCTTATGCTCACTGGTTTCTTGGCCGGCTTTTCCTACCTACTTACGCTCGTTACCCTCGCCTTTCTCGCTTGGCGCGGTCACCAGCTCTATCAAATTTTCGCCGCCGGCCAACCGGATCCAACGCGCTTTATTAGCGTGAAACGACGTGCGCTGTTGGCAACCCACGAAATTCTCTCGCACACCAAAATGCTCCGATTTACTGGTTCGGCCATTGCTCACTGGTTCGTTATGGTGGGTTTCGTTTCACTCTTGGGAACTTTGGTGACCGCTTTTGGCCAAGTCATCTCCCCAACTTTCGCCTTGCCCATCATCGGCCACTGGGTTGGTTATGAATTCTTTGCCGAGGCCATCGCTTGGTTGACGGGAATTGGCATTGTTACTTTGATCGGAATTCGCCAAGTAACTCGACTTGTAAACCCAGGCCGAAAATCTCGCTTCTTTGGATCTACTAGTTGGAAGGCTTACTACGTTGAAGCCACGATTCTCGCGATCGTCTTCTGTGTAATTAGCCTGCGCGGTCTAGAAGGCGCGCTCGTTGGTTTGAAGTCTTGGAGTTGGCATTTCGCGTTCTCGTATCCAGCCGTGGTGGTTTTTACAGGTGCTTCTGCGAAACATATTCAGCAGTGGATCCAAATTATTGCGGCCATCAAGATTTCGATTTCGATGCTCTGGTTTATTGTTATCTCGGCAAATCTCACCATGGGTGTGGCATGGCATCGGTTTCTAGCCCCGTTCAATATTTTTTTCCAACGTAATCCACATCGCCAACCAGCTCTTGGTGAACTTCCCGAAATGCTTTCGCATGGCAAGCCTATTAATTTCGAAGATCCCTCTGAGGATGACATTTTCGGAATTGGCAAGAGAGCGGACATCTCCTGGAAGGGTCTACTTGATATGGCCAGCTGCACTGAGTGCGGTAGATGCCAATCACAATGCCCTGCTTGGCACACCGATAAACCACTGTCGCCAAAATTACTCATAATGGCGATGCGAGATCACGCACTCACCAAAGTACCAAATGAAATTCCTCTCGTTGGTGGTGCAATCGAAAATGCAATCACTAGTGAAATCCTGTGGTCATGCACCACATGTGGTGCATGTGTAAATGAATGTCCCGTAGATATCGAACATGTTGACCACATCGTCAATATGCGTCGATACCAGGTATTGGTGGAATCAGAATTTCCTTCCGAACTCGCGGGCACATTTCGAAATCTTGAAAAGGCTGGAAATCCGTGGGGAGCCAATCGAATCTCTAGGCACGATTGGATCTCAGAAGTTGATTTCCCGATCACTGTTGTCGAAGATGTGATTCCAGATGACGTTGAATATCTTTTCTGGGTCGGATGTGCTGGTGCGTTCGAAGATCGAGCTAAGAAGACCACCAAGGCAGTAGCCGAACTTCTCTATATGTCTGGCACTAGTTTTGCGGTTTTAGGTAAGAAAGAGACGTGTACCGGCGATCCTGCCAGGCGCAGTGGGAATGAATTCCTTTACCAAATTCTTGCGCGAGAGAATATCGAAACACTGC
Organism: Actinomycetes bacterium; assembly: GCA_037133095.1. Taxonomy (GTDB): domain Bacteria; phylum Actinomycetota; class Actinomycetes; order Nanopelagicales; family Nanopelagicaceae; genus CAIMZW01. The sequence goes on along the minus strand of JBAXOT010000015.1, from coordinate 8,208 downwards.
AAGAGGCTTTCGGTACCCGTGGGGTGAAGAAGGTTGTTGTCACCTGTCCGCATTGCTTCACCACAATGGGTCGGGACTATAAACAACAAGGTTTTGAACTGGAAATGGTTCACCACACTCAACTTCTCAATCAACTGGTTAAGGCGGGAAAATTAAAACCGATTTCTCATGCCACTAAAAAATTGACATACCACGACCCCTGTTATTTAGGTCGGCACAATCAGATCTACCAACCACCACGGGAACTTCTTGAATCTGCCGGAATAGAAATTACTGAAATGCCGCGAAATCAAGACCGTTCCTTTTGCTGCGGGGCGGGCGGCGCAAGAATGTGGCAAGAAGAGAAACTAGGAACTCGAATCAATCTCAACCGCGTCGATGAAGCCATAGCTACTGGCGCAGAAGAAGTCGCCGTTGCTTGTCCATTCTGTCGAGTTATGGTTGCTGATGGGGTCAGCGCGCGCGAATCCACCATTGAAGTACTGGATGTGGCGCAGGCTTTGCTGCGCAGTGTGAAGTAAATAGCGCGATTAAATTACGGCAGGGTCAACTGGCCAACCGAGGAACGTGCCTGATCATTTTCGGCCACCGTTAATGGTGGCCAACAGGCATATGCATTCAATTTGGGATACAGCCCATTCATGATGCCATCTAATGTTGTTGGGTAGTAACTGACTCCAACATCCAACCTATCAATGAGTTTCGTTGAAAGCGGAAGAACGGTGTTTAAAAGTTTTTCGGCACCTTTCGGACTGATTGTGTAGCAATGAATTCCCCAAGAGTGAATCAGTTTTACCAGCAGATGAGGTGTGACTAGTTTTTGAAAGTTTGTTATGTGTGATGGGATCTCTGCCTGAGAGAAGTGGCATTCCACCAAGCCCATATTCCCTAATATTCGAGCATGAAATTTTGAATCCCAGTTCCAACCCCATTGAATGAAATCGAAGTCCGGATGCGCTCCCGTTAAATCAGTGATCGTCGATTGATAATTCGGCGCCAAAATCGCATCATTTTCCAAAATCGTTATTGATTGGTTTTCTGCGACGGCCAGTTTCCATAAATCGACATGTGCCAAAGAACTTCCCAGAGCGGGTGCAGTAAATCTTGGGTTAGGCCCCACGATGGGCTCGGCCACCATTTCTGCTGCGAGTAAACCTTCAGCCACCAGCGAGCTCAGATTTAGCTCGCTTCCTAGCCGGCCAGCGCTCCAGTTAAAAGTAGCAAAGCCACCATTTCGATCGAGGAATTCGGTTTTTCGAACGGATTGGGATGCAAGGTGAATGACATAATTCTCAATCGGCACTGGGTTCTCGATTCAACTGGTTCTCGATTCAACTGGTTCGGTTGCGAAACCTAAAACTAGGGGGAAAGCAGCCAATTTTGGCGTTACCAATGAGAAACACGACTATTTCACCCGAGAAATTGGTGAAAATACTCGAGGCGCAATCTCGGCTGGTTCTCAGAAAACCCCCAGTTTCGTGGATAATTATTTCCCTCGAGGTGATGAGAGATGACCGCTCTGAAAGAAAGAATCCAGCCAACCGATAAGTCGGAGGCAACTACCCAACGCATCCTTGTAGTTGATGATGAAAACAGCATCAGCGAATTAATTTCTACCAGTCTTCGTTTCGTGGGCTTTGAAGTTCGAACTGCTGCCTCCGGGGCAGAGGCGCTTCGAGTCGCGGAGGAATTTAAACCCCACGCCTTGATCCTCGATGTGATGCTGCCAGACCAAAATGGTTTTGAGGTCTGCCGCCAGCTCCGTCAAGATGGTCACAGCGTTGGCGTTCTCTTCCTGACCGCTAAAGATAGCGTCGAAGATAAAATCACCGGACTGACCATCGGTGGCGATGACTATGTGACTAAGCCTTTTAGCCTAGAAGAGCTCGTGGCCAGGCTTCGCGCCCTGCTTCGCCGCATTGGCGTTATCCAAGTCGAGACCGATGACGAAAAAATTCGCTTCGCCGATCTTGAATTAGATGAAGCAACTCACGAGGTTCGCCGCGCCGGTCATATGGTCGAACTCTCGCCTACTGAATTCTTACTCCTGAGGTACTTAATGATTAACGCCGATCGCGTTGTCAGCAAGTCACAGATTCTTGATCATGTTTGGCAATACGATTTCCGTGGCGACGCGGGAATTGTTGAAACCTACATTTCCTATCTGCGCAAGAAAATTGATATCTATGAGCCTGCGCTGATCCACACCGTACGCGGCGTCGGATATCGCATGCGCCTACCCGCAAAAAAGTAAGCACAAGTACGATCTACTTATGAATTCCCCGCTGCATGTGAAAAATCCGCTCTCGATGTGGAGCCTGCGAAATCGCTTGATTCTCGCAACCCTTTCACTTGCAGCGGTGGCAATTCTTGCGTCAGATTTCGCAGCCAACACTGCGCTTAGATCCTTCCTTGTTAATCAAGTTGATGCGCAACTCAACAGCATTGCCGGCGGTTCGTTGTTGCGTCTGGATCGTGCCGGCATCGATGACATCACATCATCAAGTGCAACCGCAGATGAAAATAGCCCTTACAAAGTTCTCAAGCCATTGCGTGGGGTTCCTACTGCGACGACTGTGACCCTGCTCGACACCTCGGGAAAAATTGTTGGCCACTTGGGTGGAGATCTAATCGACACCACCTCCTCCAACGCGTTCGCAGGATTCACTCCAGTGGATGTCATTACCTATGCTGGGAAACCGTTCACTTTCATCAGCAAGAAAGATCAACCTGACATCCGAGCAATTGCAAAGTTGCTGCCTTCGGGGTTAGGTACCGTTGTTGTTTCCGTTTCCCTGGATAGCGTTGATCGAACCCTAAAAGAGTTAAAAGTACTCTTCCTCATCATCAGCCTTTTAGTTCTCCTATTGATAGGCATCGTTTCGCGCTGGATTATCGCCTTAAGTCTCAATCCTTTAGATAAAGTGGAGATCACTGCCGAGGCAATCGCCGCCGGAGATTTATCGGCTCGTCTTCCGGATGCAAATCCCGACACCGAAGTGGGTCGTCTGACTGCATCACTCAACCGAATGCTTGCTCGAATTGAAGAGTCGTTCGCTATCCGCGTTGCCTCGGAGTCAAAACTTCGCCGCTTTGTCGCAGATGCCAGCCATGAGTTACGCACTCCGCTCACGGCAATTCGTGGCTTTGCTGAACTGCATCGCCAGGGAGCCGTTCAAGGCGAAGAAAAAACCAAGGAACTTATTCAACGAATCGAGAAAGAATCCATTCGGATGGGATCTTTGGTAGAAGATTTACTTCTCTTGGCCCGGTTGGATCAATCTCGCGAACTCGCCCAAGAGCCAGTTGATTTAAATTGGTTAATACCCGAAGTTGTGGCATCTGCACGCGCCGCTGGACCAGATCACCCTATTACCCTGCATCTTCCCGGTGAGGAGACATACGTCCTCGGGGACACATTACGAATCCATCAAGCTCTAGCCAATCTATTGGCGAACGCCCGAACTCATACTCCCGCTGGAACCAAGATTTCGGTTTCGGTGACCCAATCCGAAAATGAGACCACCGTCGACGTTTCAGATACTGGTCCAGGCTTGAGCGCCGAGGATCAAGAGCGTATTTTTGAACGTTTTTATCGCGCGGACCCATCGCGGGTGAGAACCATGGGTGAAGGCACTGGCCTGGGATTATCGATCGTCTCGGCGGTAATGGGCGCCCAAGGTGGCTCGGTGACCGTCACGTCGACCCCAAATGAGGGAGCAACCTTTACCCTGCATTTCCCCATTCAGGATTAGCTTCCAGTGCTCGTAAAGTGGCGATTCGCTCTTGGATTGGTGGATGGGTAGAGAAGAGTTTGGAAACTGAAGTGCCATCTAATGGCGATTCAATCCAAATATGTGCAACCGCTGTTGATCGTTGGTGCACCACAGTGGTATCGGCGGCCAACACCTCCAGCGCCTGGCGAAGCCCAGCCGGATTACGGGTGAAAGCCACTGCCGTTGCATCGGCGAGCGCTTCACGTTTGCGAGAGATAGCAGAGCGCAACAGCATTGCAGCGATTGGCGCCAAAATGAGAACAACGATCGAGACGATGAGGGCTATCGGATTCTGATTATTGTTGTTGTCGTCCCGATTTCGGCCACCGCCAAACCACATAATTCGAGTAAGAAAATCACTGAGCAAAGCAATGGCTCCGGCAGTCGTGGCCGCAACGGCTGAAACTAAGGTGTCGCGGTTCGCTACATGTGCCATCTCGTGCGCAATAACGCCCTGCAGTTCATTGCGATCCATCACATCCAGAATTCCAGTCGTAAATGCAATTACGGCATGTTTAGGATCTCGACCTGTGGCAAAGGCATTAGGAGCGCGATCTTCCACCACCGCAACCTTCGGCATAGGCAAACCACTGGCAAGACACACCTCTTGAATCAGATCAAACAACTTCTTGTTATCTGACTCTTCGATTATTTTCGCCCCAGTCATAGTCATCACCAATGTGTCCGAGGCATAGTACGAACCCCAGACTGAGGCAAGGGCGATCCCCACAGCAATGGGAAGAACTCCGATTCCGGTCTTGCCAAAATAAGTCTCGGCGGCAAAAACTACCAGGGTGACAAGAATTGCCATCCCAACCAGAAGTCCCACGGTTTTTCGACGATTTGCCGCCTGCAGGGCACGGAAATTAACCACTATTAGAACTTAACGTTTGGTGCCTGACGATTGGCAGGATCATCAACGACATAGAACTCACGATTAGTAACTTTTGCCCAACCTGCAAACATGTTGGAAGGGAAAGTCTTGACCGCAGAGTTGAGGCTGCGAACGTTGTCATTGTAAAACTGGCGCGCAAACGAGACTTTGTTTTCGGTCGTTGAAAGTTCCTCTTGCAGGGCCAAGAAGTTAGTCGATGCCTTCAAATCCGGGTAATTTTCCGAAACGGCAAGTAAGCCACGAAGGGCTTGGGTAACCATGCCATCGGCAGCCGCAACATCAGCGACACCAGATGCGGTAGTTGCCTTTGCTCGTGCTGCGACTACCTTTTCGAAAGTTCCGCTCTCGTGGGCGGCATATCCCTTGACGGTTTCCACCAGGTTGGGAATCAAATCTGATCGCCGTTTTAGTTGAACCTCAATTTGTGAGAACGCCTCATCAACCGAGATGTTTAGTTTCACAAGTCGGTTATAACTGGCAACAATGAATAGAAGAAGTAGAGCAACGATTGCGACGATAATGAGTGTAGGACCCATTTTGTGCCTCTCTTATTTTCTTATTTGATTGTGGATTTATGAAAATTGAGCCAAGACTTGCTGGGGGTTGGCCCTCGTTGGCCTTGATACCTGGAACCATAGAGCGCTGATCCGTAAGGATGCTCGGCTGGGGATGAGAGTTTAATGAGACAGAGTTGGCCAATCTTCATGCCAGGAAACAACTTCACTGGCAGGTTGGCAACGTTGGAAAGTTCAAGGGTGATGTGACCGGAGAAACCGGGGTCAATAAAGCCCGCAGTTGAGTGAGTGAGTAGTCCAAGTCGACCTAGGGAAGATTTTCCTTCCAATCGACCTGCTATGTCATCTGGCAAAGTGATTACTTCGTAGGTGCTGGCCAAGACAAACTCACCTGGGTGCAGGATGAAAAACTCGTCATCTTCGACGGATACCTCCCGAGTTAACTCTGGTTGCTCTATAGAAGGATCAATGACTGAATACTTGTGGTTTTCAAAGACTCGAAAGAATCGATCAAGTCGAACATCCACACTGGAAGGCTGAATCATTGCAGCCTCGAAAGGCTCGACTCTAACCCGACCGGCCTCAACTTCGGTACGAATATCGCGATCACTTAGTAGCACAGTTGAAGACCCTATCTGATAAACCGTAGGCTAGTAGCGGCAATTCTAATCGAGAGTATGCGGGCGTAGTGAAATGGCATCACGTCAGCTTCCCAAGCTGACAGCGCGGGTTCGATTCCCGTCGCCCGCTCCAATAAAAATGGCCCCTTTTTACGGGGGCCATTTCTCTTTCAACTTTTTACGGTTGGACGATATGCGCCCAAATCATGTCCTTAGTTTCATGCGTTTCCACACCATTTGGTGTCACATGAGCCGTCAGGGTGATGGTCGAGAAGTCCACCGTCTTGACACTCTTAGGCTGCTCGGCATTTAGTGCGGACGGCTTTGGTTCAGCAACGCTGGCACCGTCGGTATTTACCAAAGTGAAGGTGACATCACCCTTTGCATCCGTCATTCCGGCAATCTGAGTCTCGCCAAGATCTGTCGAGTGCCCAGTGATCTTGGTCGTGATGCCATTCTTGTCGTAAGTGAAGGTTGCGGCCTGAACACCACCATAGTTCTTGTTCACGATCAACCAGACCTTGAAGTAGGCCAAGGCCTTCTTTGTGTTGGATTCAGTGACGTGATAGGTAATCTTCATTGTTGAGCCCGCATTGAAGTACTTGTAGAAGACGCCCATTCCGCCGTTAGCTTGACCGTAATACTTTGCCCAACCGTTCTGAACTGGATCGGAACTAAAGTCAACGAAGTCGACGGGTGCGCCCGCCTTGTCTTTCGTGAGAACCGGTGTAACTAGACGCATTGTGACATCTGTTGGCTTAACAGTTGCTGATTGAATCTTAGTTGCCACGAATTTGCCAACACGCGCAATCGTGATCACTGCGGTATGTGAAACCGCAGTCTGATCTACGGTGCCCGTTTGGACCACACAGTTCGCACGGGAGATGTGACCCGTATTCCATGACGGGGCAATCCCCCATGAGGCGGAGGTGAGGGTTGCATCACCTGTGGTCGCATCAATCTCGGGATACAACGGGGTACCAGGGAAGTTTCCGAATCGCTTTGCACCGATCAATTCATGATTAATGAAGAGGTAGTACGCCGCGAAGGTTGCGGTGTCATTGCTCTGTGGGACATTACAGGTAACTGTATTGTCCTTGAGATTAACGAATGCAATTGCAGGAGCTGTGACGTGGTACTGCTTCAGTGGTTTGATTGCGATCGGAGCCACATAAGGAACGGCCTTAGGAGAAACCACCACTGGAAGATCGATAGTGAGCAAAGAGTGACTTGGGGTATGCCCAACAATTTGCAAGGTATGAGTTCCGGTTGGTAACCAATCTGGCATTGTGACAACGCCAAGGAAGTTTCCAGAAGCATCCACTGGGAAGGTTCCCAGGAGAGTCGCGGTTGAGTAGACATAAACACTGACATAGTCATTAGGTAGTAGTCCTGAGCCACCGGTTTGAGTGCCAGAACCTGGATGCAGAGCCAGGGAACCGAAATCGGTTGGTAGTGGATTTCCGAATTCATCGGTTCCGCCCGCCGTAATTCCAAACCCATTTCCACTCGCGCCAATTTGGTTAGGAGAGCTCGAGTTGATTTGAATATTCACAGGTATTCCGCCGATGAGGGCAGTTCCAGCGCCGAGACCTGGCAGGGTTGGAAGTACTTGTGGTGGAGCAACTGGCGTTACTGCGGTCAAGATATGGATATCGATAAGGTCCATGGCTTGTGATCCTTGCAGGGTGTTACCAATTTGAAGTGCGAACTGACCATAAACAGCGCCACCTTTTCCGTTTAGTGGGTCTAACGCCGTCACGTCAGTATTCGAAGGTTCAGCACTTGCAGAAGCGTCCGTTAGCAAGAAGCTGACATCGCCGTTGCTGTTGGTGTAACCCGTGATATCGGCACCATCATCTGGTGAATTACCAATGGCCGCAATCGTATGTGAACCACTGATGAAGGCTGCATTAGAAAGTGAATAACCTTTATTCGCCATCAAAGTAACTTTCTGAGTTGCCATTGCAGCGCCATTGCCATCGGTTACATGCCACTTAAGGATGAATGTTGAGCCCGCGGTGACGTAGACGTCCTTCCAACCAAGACCTGCCCCGTAGTACTTAGCAAAGTCGGAGGCTGCAGAAGTTTTGTCAACTGTTCCTAAGGTTCCAGCCGAGCTACTTACAAAGCGTGAGGTCATAAGTCCAGAAGAAGGTGCTTGAGATCCACCACCTGTTCCGATTACGTGAACATCAACGATGTCCATGGTCTGAACCAATTGCGACGTTGTTCCGAATTGTAGAGCGAACTGGCCAAAGACCGATCCGATCTGACCATCGAATGGATCAGCGATCGTGGTTAAGGTGGAAGATGCTTCGCCACTGGCCGAGGTATCGGTCAAGGTGAAGGAGACATCGCCATTGCTATCGGTAGTGCCAGGGATGCTCGCGCTATCGGTG
>JBAXOT010000014.1:0-40808 GCA_037133095.1 Actinomycetes bacterium | reverse complement strand
AATGAGCGTGAAATAAGGCTTAGCGGAGATTGGGTTGTAATCCTCTCGTCTCCGCCAAAATGCAATGACCGTTCATCGCGATTAACCTGAAGCCATGAGTCCAATAACCGCAGCTGACATCAAGCCGCTTCGCCGATTTAACCTTATCGCCGGCGGGCTCCACCTTCTTTCCTTGATAGGCGTACTTTCGCTTGCCAACTCCTTCGCCCTACCTATTTACGCCACCTATATGAAAGGCGCTCCGGGTACCGCACTCGCCGATCCTGTTGTTCTGATTAAAACCCCGGTGGCATATGTCGTGGCCTTGTTCTTGGCTATCTCAGCGCTCTTTCATTTTCTCGTTGCCTCTCCGAAGTTTTTCCCTCGATACAGCGCTTCCTTGATGCAAAGTAAAAACATATTTCGCTGGGTTGAGTACTCAATAAGTTCATCGATCATGATTGTGCTGATCGCCCAACTTTGTGGCGTGAGCGATGTGGCAGCCATCATCGCGATTTTTGCCGTGAATGCTTCGATGATCCTCTTCGGCTGGCTGCAAGAAAAATACACGACTCCAGGAGATGGTCAGTGGCTACCTTTTATTTTCGGCTGTATTGCTGGCGCGATTCCGTGGTTGATCATCATTCTGTTAGTGATTGAACCTAAGGCGAGTCCCAGAGTTTCTCCTCCAGGCTTTGTATACGGAATCATTATCTCGCTCTTTCTCTTCTTTAATTGTTTTGCTTATGTTCAATTCAAGCAATACAAGGCGAAAGGCAAGTGGGCTAACTATCTCCGGGGCGAACGTGCTTACATTATCTTGAGTTTGGTCGCGAAATCGGCGCTTGCTTGGCAGATCTTTGGTGGGACGCTGGCTGGAAATTAGGGCACGGTATCCGTGAAAAGGATTCACCCGAGTACTTCACTGACCTTTGCCGAAATTTTTCATGGACCTAAGTGAGTGGTTCGTTCCAATGTAACAGAGCCAAAACCCTGACAGTCACTAAGAATTAATTGTTCCCTGCTACCTTTTTCAACAACACGGACTCCTACCGAAATGACTTGGCCGGGTGTGACATTTTGAGCGGGCTTGGCTTTTATGCAGATGAGAGAACCTGTCAATATTTTCGCAGGATCTGTCTCAATAAGATAAACGGAATTAGCATGTAAAACACTGGGAACTGAACTTCCGGTGGCTAAAGCGAATTGACCTCGGAACAGACTCAATGGAACCAATGAGATTACTTTCTGTTGGTTATACGCTTGTGCGTTACCAGGCTCAAACCACGACCCAGCGGCTGTTCCAGTTTTATCAAGCGCAGCAGAGCCACATCCCATCGGTGCATTAATTGTGGAACGTAATGCGGCGGGATATAAGTCTAAAGCGCAGATCGCGTAGGTGGATTCCCCATTATTTGGATAGATACCGAATGATGCTAACTTCAAAGGTTTTGTTAAATCCCAGGCTCCGAAATCAACCCCAATTGCTGGCCCGGATTTTCCGATGATCGAACCCGCCACAGCGGTGAAGGAGATGTTCGGATAAAAGCAAAGTGTTATCTTGGAAGATATCTTTGCTCGTGCATCAACATTAGAAGAATTCTGGCAAACTGGATTCGGAACTTGTGACTTCATTGCCGCAATTAGTTTTGACGGTGGATTTGTAATATGTCCTAAGCTGATGTAAATCTTGGCGCAGACATTATAAGAAAGTGCATAATCATCTAAGGTTGTTCCGTCGGAAAAAACCACTTTGGTTACTTGCACATTTAATGCGTGATTGATTGCAACTGGCAAGCGAACATCTAAACTCACTGGGATTTGCCCGTTAATAGCATTGTTCTTGGTGCCCTGCCCTGGAGTGGTTGGTACCTGGACTCCGCCATGCGTTGAAGGAGTTATATGACCTGGCGGGTTTATATTTCCAAGCGGTTGAAATTTGGTCACTTTAGAATCTATGGGAAAGACTGAAAGCGGAGTGAGAGAAGTGCATTTAGGTCCTGGAGGCAACTGATTTGGATCTTGCGCGTTTGGTTGTTGGTTTTGATTGTTACTTCCACTGCCATTGTTGTTGGAGTTCGATAGCGGATCCCAGGAAAAAGTTCCGTTAGTTCGACCGCGACAGATATAGCCCTTACCCGAAAAGTTTTGGGTCTGATCAACTTCACGTTTCAAACAATTCGTTGGAGCGCCCTCGGCTTTGGCAATCATTGGAGCAAGAAGTGGCAACACCATCAAGGTGGCTAAGAATGTTGCGTAGATCCGCCTCACAGAAAAACTATACCCGTGAGACCTCTTCAAGGGATCAAAGATTTACTGGCAATTCTTAGAGGTACAGCTCCTTCACTCGCTTGTTTACTCTGACGCGAAGATCTTCACTATCCACATTTTCTAGTTGACGATTTGCTACGACTCTGCGCCCATTAACCCACACATCTTTAACGTCTAATCTGTCGACGGCATAAAAGAGAAGGGCGAGGACATCGTGAACAGGGGTCAGATGTAAGGCGTTTAAGTCGATGGCAATCAAATCTGCTTCCTTGCCTACTTCTATACTGCCAATTCGATCATCCAGACCAAGGGCTTTCGCGCCATCGATGGTCGCGCAACGAAGAAGTTGGACCAGGTCCACTTTCTCTGCCCCTTGAGTCAGAGAAACTAAGTTTGCCGCTAACCGCATAACAGCCCACATATTTAAATCGTTGCTGGATGAGCAACTATCCGTTCCAAGTCCAACGGTTAAACCTTGGCTCATGTAGTTGGTGATGTCTGCTATTCCGCTGGAAAGTTTGAGGTTGCTTCCAGGACAATGGGCGAGGCTGGTGTTTTTCGAGGTGGCAATTTCTATATCTGATGGGTTTAAATGAACTGCGTGAGCGTAGGTGACGGGGCGATTCAGAATTCCGGTTTCTAAACAAACTTCGGTCGGAGTCTTTCCATAAAGATCTTGGGATAGATTGTTCTCAACTTGGGTCTCAGAAACGTGAAGATGGATTCGAGCCCCGAGATCGCCAGCAATTTTGGAAACTTCTTTCAAATGTTCCAACGAGTCGGTATAGACCGAATGGGGCATGAGGAAAGTTGGGATAAAAGGTCCGCCAGTGTCTTTGAGAAAAGTGGGCCATTGATACGCGAGTTCAACTCGTTCTTCCCAAGCCAACCCGTCGATCGAAGGCTTGTCGAAGAAAATGGGACCGGTGACATGGCGAAGTCCAACGTTTACTGCGGCGGCATGGGTTGACTGAGGGTGAAAATACATGTCCAAGGCGGTGGTGGTCCCAGAAAGTAGGGCCTCTGCAGCGCCCAATTCGGCACCAAGTGCGCACGTGGCCTGGTCCATGATGGCAGCCTCTGCCACCCAAACCTTTTCAAGAAAACCTTCCAGATCCACCCCTTCGGCCCAACCGCGCAACAAAGTCATGGCTAAGTGAGTGTGACAATTGATGATTCCTGGCATAACTAAGAGATCGGATCCATCAATAACTTCAAGTTCGGAAAGTTCCGGAGTCACAGGATTTACCGCCGTGATTTTTCCGCCTTCGATGAGGATGGTGGCGTTCTCCAAAATCTCAATATTTTCGTTGACCGTCACTAAATAGCGCGCATTACTTATAAGGTATCGAGTATTCATTAACAGCCATTTCTCCAGATTGAATGGTTACTTTATAGCGTTCTCCCGATTAACAAAGGATGGGCATGACTGAACAAGAGTTCACACGACGAAGTGAGAATTGGTTCGCGTTGCAAGACAAGCACGGATTTATTTATCGCGAACGACTTCGTAATCAAGGTTATGCGCCAGATGTATTCGTGGGCAAACCTGTAATCGGAATCGCGACGACTTGGTCCGAACTCAATCCCTGCAACGCCCACCTCGATCGGGTTGCCGAGGCGGTCAAGCGTGGCGTCTGGGAGGCAGGCGGCTTTCCGTTGGAATTCCCAACGATGTCTTTAGGCGAAACCTTGATGCGACCCACGACGATGCTTTATCGGAATTTATTGGCTATGGAAGCTGAAGAGTTGATGCGCGCCAACCCCTTGGATGCGGTAGTTCTCTTGGCAGGTTGTGACAAGACGCCCCCTGGATTGTTGATGGCTGCGGCCAGCGTTGACCTACCCACTTTGATGATTACTGGCGGACCAATGTTGAACGGACGGTTCCAAGGAAAGAACATCGGGTCTGGTACCGCGATCTGGAAATTCAGTGAAGAGGTGCGTGCCGGGAAAATGACTCTCGAAGAGTTCTTTTCTATCGAGAGTTGTTCGGCCAGGTCAAATGGCAGTTGTATGACAATGGGAACGGCCTCGACGATGGCTTGCGTTACCGAAGCACTTGGAGTTCAACTTCCTGGCAGTGCCGCAATTCCCGCAGTAGATGCTCGTCGATACTCAACGTCGCACGAAGCCGGCCGCCGAATCGTTGCAATGGTTCATGAAGATTTGAAGTTGTCGAAAATTCTTACGCGCGAAGCGTTTGAAAATGCGATTAAGGTGAATGCTGCAATTGGTGGTTCTACTAATGCGATTGTTCACTTACTTGCGATTGCGGGCCGAATTGGTGTGAAGTTGGAATTGGCAGATTTTGATCGTCTAGCGCGAGAGGTGCCCGTCCTCGTTAATCTCATGCCTTCTGGTAAATATTTGATGGAGGAATTCTTCGACGCTGGTGGTCTTCCCGCGGTGATGAAAGAGATCGAAGGAATGCTGCATACAGACCTGATTACTGTCTCGGGAAAGACAGTGGGCGAAAATATTTCTAAGTCAGTTTCGTGGAACGATGATGTCATTACTCCGGCATCTAATCCGTTTCAAAAGCCTGGCTCCGGAATCGTTGTTCTCACGGGTTCACTTGCCCCAGATGGGGCGGTTCTTAAAGTTTCGGCATCTACTCCAGAACTATTGGTTCATACTGGTAAAGCTTTGGTTTTCAATACGATTGAAGAGTACTTAGTCGCCTCTGAAGACCCCGATCTTCCAGTCACGCCAGATACGGTTTTGGTGTTAAAGAATGCTGGACCAAAGGGTTATCCGGGGTTTCCAGAGGTGGGCAATATGCCGTTGCCTCGAAAGATTCTAGAAATGGGCGTGACGGACATGGTCCGGGTATCGGATGCGCGAATGAGTGGGACCGCATATGGCACGGTGGTTCTTCATATTGCACCAGAATCTGCCGCGGGCGGCCCGCTTGGGTTGGTGGAAGATGGGGACGAAATTGAACTCAACGTCCCCAACCGATCGATAAATCTTTTGGTTTCCGAATCAGTTCTCACCGAACGTCGTTCGCGCTGGACCTCAACTGTTGCGCATGCCGACCGCGGCTGGGTGAAGTTGTATGTTGACCATGTACAACAAGCCAATCTCGGCGCTGATCTTGATTTCCTCGTTGGTGGCAGTGGCCATGGCGTCCCTCGCCACTCGCATTAATCTATTCTCCGGGAATTGATTGGGTTACTATCAAATATGAGCAACAACGCCGGCTTTAATAATTCACACTTCTCTGATCAAGTAGTTGTCGTCACCGGGGCGGGAAGTGGGATCGGTGCCGCCGCCGCACTTCTCATTGCCCGTCGAGGTGGCCGCGTTATTTTGCTCGACCGAGATGAGAATGGTCTTCAAGCCACGGCATCAGAGATCGATCGTGAAGCCGGCATCAGCGAAAGCATGGTACTTGACGTTACCGATGAATCTGGAATCAAATCTGCGATAGGTGAAATTCTTGCCAAGTATGGCCGAATCGACGCGCTCGCAAATTCCGCGGGCATCACAGGGCCAACGGGAGTGAATGTTGAAAACCTGACGACCGAAGATTTTGAACGCATTCTGAAAATCAACTTATACGGTTCTATTTGGTTGACCCAAGCAGTTTTACCCAGCATGAAGGCGAATAAATATGGCCGCATCGTTCACCTTGCATCCATTGCTGGTAAGGAAGGTAATCCGGGGATGGCGCCATACAACACTTCGAAGGCTGGCTTGATCGGTTTCATTAAAGGTGTTGCTAAAGAGATTGCACCGCTAGGTATCACCATCAATGCAATCGCTCCTGCAGTGATTCGTTCCAATCTCAATGTTGCAACCAACCCGGAGACCATGGCCTACATGCTCAGCCGAATTCCTGTTGGCAGACAAGGTGAAGGCGAAGAAGTCGCCGAACTTGTGGCATTTGCCGCATCACGTGCCTGTTCCTTCACAACGGGTTTTACCTTTGATATCTCTGGCGGACGAGCCACCTACTGATCATGAAAGCATTTGTCGTCACCGCGCCAATGACATCCACAGTTATGGATGTGGTTAATCCAATTCCAGATGTCGGGCAGGTGGTAGTTAAGGTAGCCAGAGCTGGAGTGTGCGGAACTGATTTTGAATTCTTTGATGGATCGATGGCCTATTTTCAAACTGGCGAAGCACAATATCCACTTCGGCTCGGACACGAATGGTGCGGGACTGTGATCAGTGCCGGTGATGCTGATTCGAAGAAATGGATTGGGCGCCGAGTCACGGGTGACACGATGTTGGGATGCGGAACATGTTACAGATGCACCTCTGGTCGTCACTACTTATGCGCCGATCGATATGAAATTGGAATACGCAATGGTTTTCACGGGGCTCTTGCGGAGGAGGTTCTGGTTCCGACATCCGCTTTGCTGGAACTGCCTGATTCCATTGATGATTCTCTAGGCGCTCTGATCGAGCCGGCTGGCAACTCGTATCGTGCGGCTAAGGCCGCGGGTGCCGCCCCAGGTAAGTGCGTTCTGATCTATGGCACGGGAACTATTGGTTTGCTCGCTGCGCAATTCTCATTATCAATGGGCGCAGAGGTTCACATGGTTGGGACCGATCCATCGACCATTGCCTTGGCGAAGACTTTAGGTGTACATCATGCCGGCATTTCATTCCAGGAAGTCGAGAACGGTTTTGATGCCGTTATCGATGCCACCGACCATCATGAGATTCCAGCCACGGCGCTGGAGGTTGTGGAATATGGCGGAACGATTGTCTTTATTGGTCTCTCACGGGCGCCAAGCCTGATAGACACTCGTCGGATGGCGCTGAAAGATGTGAAGGCAATTGGGCTACTCAGTGCATCATTAGGATTGCCTGGTGCTATTCAAGCCTTCGCAAACAGCGAGATCGATCCGCGTCCTCTCATTGGTGCCACTGTGGGATTGGCAGAGGTAGGAAAAGTGTTGGCGGGAATTCGCCCTGATAGCGCAGGGGCTGGCCCAAAAATTCACGTCAACCCAGGAGTCTTGCACGCATGATTACATCTCGAGTCGATCTCACCGAAATTCACATCGACCATCTGAAGACTTTGGTGACTGGTCTGGTTCAAACCACACCTTCAGCGCTGGATTCGCATGGACATGATGAATCAGCCTGGCCCTCCGTCTCTCCATCAGTGGTTGTTTATGCCAACTCAACCGAAGAGGTTTCAGCAGTTCTTAAATATTGTTCAGAAGAAGCCATCCCGGTTGTTCCCTTTGGCGCCGGTACTTCTCTCGAGGGTCACATACTTCCGATATTCGGCGGAATTTCATTGGACCTCACCAATATGAATAAGTTGTTGGAAGTAATGGCCGATGACCTGATGGTTCGTGTTCAAACTGGAATGCATCGGATGGAGTTAAACCAACGAATTAGTAGCCACGGCATCTTCTTTTCTGTCGATCCGGGAGCCGATGCCACCCTCGGCGGAATGGCATCAACCGGCGCGGCCGGAACGACGACAGTTCGATACGGATCAATGCGTGACAATGTTCTTGCGCTGACCGCAGTTCTCGCAGATGGCACCGTCATCACAGTTGGTCGCGGCACAAGAAAATTATCCGCGGGTTATGACCTCACTCGATTGCTCGTCGGTTCTGAAGGAACTCTTGCGGTCATAACTGAACTAACACTTCAGGTGTATGGCATTCCTGAGAAAATGGCCGCGGCAATCGTCCGATTTCCGAATTTGGCACAAGGGGTCGAGGCGGCCAGTTTGATTGTTCGATCTGGAATTAACATCGCTCGGGGTGAATTTCTGGACGCAAAATGTATTCGAAATGTAAATTTACATGATGGGCTGACTTTGGCTGAGGCGCCAACATTGCTCTTTGAATTTCATGGGAGTGCTGCAGGCGTTGCAGAAGAGGCCGAGGCAGTGCGCGAGATTGTGACCGAATTTGGTGGTTCAGATTTTGAGTGGACCACAAACGAGGAAGAGCGACGCCGGCTGTGGCAGGCCCGGCACAATGCACATTGGGCTGGCATCGCGGCCAATCCAGGATTTCGTTCCATCAGCACCGACGCCGCAGTCCCCTTATCCAAGTTGGCTGAAGCAGTGAAGATTGCAGATGAGGCATGGAGCTCAAGTCCCTTTAACCATGCAATTTTGGGCCATGTTGCTGATGGCAATTTCCATTGTTTTGTTCTGACTGACCCAAAGCAGCCCGAGCAACTTGAAGAGATTCGCAAAGTCTCGCACGAAATAACCTCCAAGATCATTGCCCTCGGTGGCACTTGTACCGGCGAGCACGGTATCGGCATAGGCAAGATCGACGATCTGATTGAGGAGACTGGCCCAGCTGCGGTGAACGTTATGCGCGCCATAAAAGCAGCCCTCGATCCAGTAGGAATTCTCAATCCTGGCAAGATCTTTCACTAACTGGTAAATCACAGTTCTAACCCTTGTAGAAGTCCACTTACCCACCTGTAAACTCAAATCCGTATATTTGCCAGAGACCAGTCATTGAAGATTTAACTATGGAGGATTCGTTGAAGCGTTACAAGATTGCCATCGTTGGTGCAGGTCCAGCAGGTTACTTCAGCGCTCAGGCACTTCAGAATTCGGAGACCGAAGATCTCAGTTTCGCCATTGATCTCATCGAACGCCTCCCGACTCCTTGGGGGTTGGTTCGTTCGGGAGTCGCCCCTGATCACCCAAAGATTAAGACAGTTTCCAAAGTCTTTGAAAAGATTGCCAGCCATCCAAAGTTTCGCCTTTTTGCAAATGTCGAACTCGGCACAGATCTAAAAATGTCCGATCTCACTGAACGCTATGACGCCGTGATTATGTGCACCGGCTCCTCGATTGGAAAGAAATTAGGAATACCGGGCGAAGATTTAGTTGGCTCGATCTCGGCCGCGGAATTCGTTCCTTGGTACAACGGTCATCCAGATTACGTTCACGCCGATGTTGAACTGGACACCGAAGTAGCCGTCGTTATCGGTGCCGGAAATGTTGCCATGGATTGCGGTCGCATCTTGGCCTTGAATCCGACCGAACTTGATACCACCGACACGGCGGAACATGCGCTCGCCATGTTACATGCCAGCCATATTCGCAAGGTCTACATCACTGGCCGTCGCGGCCCAGAGCATGCCGCATTTACCGCACCTGAATTACGTGACTTGCCAAAGTTGGAACACACTGATGTCTATATGGACCCAATCGCAATTGAGGAGGCTCACGCCAGGGCACTTGCCTCGGCCGTAGACGGTGAGATCGAGAAAGAAACAAGAAATAACCTAGAAGCGATGCGGATTGTTGCCGAGGGCGAAAAGAAAGGCAACGACCACGCACTTGAATTCCGTTTTCTCTCGACGCCAAAAGAAATTCGCGGTGATATGCGAGTCGAAGAGATTGTCTTCGGCATAAATGAAATTCACGATGGAAAAATTGTTGACACCGGTGACACTTACACAATCAAATGCGGGCTGGTTATTTCGGCGATTGGATACGAAGCCCTTCCTATTGATGGCGTTACTTACGAAAAGGGAAAGATCCTCAACGAAGAAGGTCGCGTGACCGGAACCAATGTTTACACCGTTGGTTGGGCCAAGCGCGGGCCTTCAGGTGTAATTGGCACAAACAAGAGCGATGCCTCCGACGTTGTGAAGTTAGTTATCGAAGATCTAGGCGAACCAAAAGCGAGCGAAGACCTCGTCCCTCTCATAAACTCCGAAATCATCGTGGTAGACCAGCCTTTCTGGGAACGGATAAACGCAGCCGAAATCGCGGCTGGTGAACCCTTAGGTAAGCCTCGGATTAAGGAAGTTTCCCGCTTTTTATTGCTCGGTTTGGGTCAAAACTAGGGAGAAGGTAGTATTCGACTTCGCAACTAGCGCTTGTAGCTCAACGGATAGAGCATCTGACTACGGATCAGAAGGTTGGGGGTTCGAATCCCTTCAAGCGCACTTTTTCTAGTAAATGGCTAGAAATCGATTTCGTATTGAATTTGTACTATTTCGAAATCTTTGATTTTATCCTTTTTGCTCTTGCCGTTGGATTTCCAGCCCCGAGATTCATACCAGGTGCGAGTTTGGCTATTCTGGTCAAGAACCCAAAGCATCGCTCCGCGGAACTCTTGATCTTTAAGGATCCGAATCCCTTCTTTCAATAAGTTGGAACCAACTCCAAAGTTTTGATTGTTTGGATCAACATAAATCGCATGTACCTCACCTAGGTTAAATGAAGTAGGTTCACGACTTGGACCAACACCTATAAATCCGACTATTGCTCCATCAATTTCAGCGACGATTGTTTGGTTGCCTTCAATTGAAGATTCAAGAATTTGCACCCAATTCCTAGCTCTTTGATCAACATCCAAATTTTGCAGATAGGAATCGGGAATCATCCCCAAATAGGCACTCTGCCAAGTTTTGACATGAATTCGAGCAATTTCATAGGCATCAATCGTATTTGCTGGTCTTAGAACAAGTGATCCCATGCTCAATTATTGCAGAATCTTTGTCACTCGGAACGAGAAGTACCGATGACTGCCAGTGCCCAGTTTCATCCCACGAGGCGCACGTAAGTTTTCACATTGGAAAAGCCCCCAGAATTAACGAGGGGACTTTTGCATCAGGTTGACGGCCTTGATTCAATTGAAGCACTGGTTTTCATCTTGCATGCCAGAATTGAGTCATGCTCGCTTTTGAATCAGTATCGAGTTGGAAACAGGACGCTCCTTCGTACGTTTCACTCAACAGGTCAGAACTCTTATCTTCTATTGCAGAGAGAATATCTGGATTGAGCACTAGAAGAATCCGAGTCGCCGTCGATGGATTTCCTGCCGCGGGAAAGACGGTATTTGCTGATCAACTTGCAGAAAAAGTCCGCGAGTTAAGACGGCCAACTCTTCGCACGTCGTTCGATAATTTTAAGCACCCTTGGCGTGATGCGCGAGACAAAGGTTATGACCGAACTTCAGGATTTGGCTACTACAAGAATGCGCCAGACTTTGAATCGGCAATTAACCTTCTTCTAGAGCCATCTGGTCCAAATGGCTCGGGATCTGTTGCATTATGTGGGTTTGATCCCCTTACTGGGATCGACTACCGACATGTTCAGGTAAACGTCCCCAACAATTCAATTCTAATTGTTGATTCTATGTTCGCACTTAGACCTGAATATAACTTCTACTGGGATTATCGAATATGGCTCGAAGTACCTATTTCTCTTTCCCTGAGTAGGGGAATTACTAGAGATGCTGTTTCTGAAGGATTTGTGGAGGCGGAAGATGTTCACCGTAATCGCTACCACGAAGCTGAAAAATTGTACTTTGAGGAAGTGACGCCTAAAAGTATTGCGAATCTAATCATTGACAACAGCGATTTTGATAATCCGATAGTCGTTGAGCGTGGAGACTAGAATGAACGTAATAGAAGTTTTCAGTGCCCCGCAGCATCACTCCAGGCGCGCACTAGTTTTTAGCATTAAAAAAGCCCCCAGAATTAACTGGGGGCTTTTTACACCCACCTGACAATTCGAATTTTAACATCGCTTCCAAGAATCCGATAAATACTTTCTAGTTTTTCCTCAAATACATCTCGTCAACAATGAATGAGCGGAGAACTATGGACAGATTTGGTTTCTATTAACTTTCGATGGCGCTTGTGGCTCAACGGATAGAGCATCTGACTACGGATCAGAAGGTTAGGGGTTCGAATCCCTTCAAGCGCACAAATTCGACTCCAATCGCCTTTCGCTTCGGTTGTCGAATTTTCCTAACCAGGAGCAAAGGTGGGATGGCTTTTAGATTTGTGGGCCAATCTTTTCTGTCAGGGCTGAATCACCCTTTAACTCCACGAAAATAACATGGGTGTCAGTCTGTCCAATATTCTCCCCGGCGTGTACCTGAGCCGGTAACCATCCCGTGGTTCCGGTGGAAATTTCGACATCGCGAGTGGCGCCGTTTGCATGAAGTCGCCTCGAAAAAGTGCTCAACGTGTACATCACGCTATCTGGATGTTGGTGAGGTTTGGTCATATGCCCAGGGTGATCTAAATATTCCAACACTCTGACTTGATCATTTTCGAAGACCACTTTGTAACTTTCAGGGTTCGTTTCAATGGGATCCATGTTCACCGGTTTAGCTCTCTTTCATCAAATTCAAGGGCGATTATTTTCTTGACGATACTACGCGAAATCCACTCTGACATATCAATAACTGACTCCCAGTGCCCAGTTTCATCCCTTCGGGCGCACGTTATCTAATTCCTCTGCCAGCATCTCGCCTGTTAAACACCAACTGTTAACTAATTTCGACAAGGGTTCCTTGGTGAAATCGCAGCAACCATTCGCCACCTTCACCTTGTAACCAAACTGAACTTCGCAACGTCTTTCTTCCACCAGATTCGCACTTGAAGGTGAGTAAGACGGCCTGAGAAGAAATTGAAGTTGCTACAAAATCGTATGCTTCTATTGCCTGGGGATTAGGATCGTTAACCAGGGCTTGCACAATTGCATCGGTGTCCCACACCCGACCAGAAGCACCAAACTCGAGGAAATCAGGGTGAAGCAACTCCCGTATGAGTCCCTCGTTGAGTCGCACTTCTGGGTCAAGAATTCTGAGTTCTTTCTTAATGATTTTGTCGAAATCGTGTGCCAGGTTCATAAGTTTAAGGTTAAACCAGAACTACGGCAGAATTGCATCGTGATACCCGATTTTCAAATTCGTCACACAGCTCGGATTCTTTTGGTGGACCAGTTGGATCGCCTGTTGCTATTTAAGATATTCGATCCAGTTAACTCCAGTGACTTTTTTTGGTGCCCCGTTGGAGGAGGGATTGAGGAAGGTGAATCTCCAGCCGAAGCCGCCAAGCGCGAAGTTGCAGAGGAGACGGGTTTAATGGATTTCGAATTAGGTCCACACATCTGGAATCGCCAAGCGAGATACACCTTCAACGGCAACAAAGTTCATACGAAAGAGTCGTGGTTCTTTTCACGAGTAGCAGGGTTTGAGATCGACATTTCGGGATTTTCTGAAATAGAACATAAATCGTTCGTAGAAAATCGCTGGTGGACTTCCGAGGAACTATTCGCCACCAACGAGCATTTGACTCCACGAGCTTTACCAAGCCTATTTGGAGATTTGCTTTTGAACGGTGCGCCTACATTTCCATTGGAACTTGAACTCGAAGAACATTTCTAATGTTTGATTGGTGAGAAGTGTCCTTCAATTTTGCAATATATCTAAACACGTCTAACTTGCAATGTTGAATACCACATTAAAATCACTCAAGATTTAGTGGCCATTGAGTCATACTTATCTTAACTTTCCGTTAAGAGAGCGGAAGACTTTGAAGCAGGGAATGAAATATGGGGCAGATTGGCCGGCGAAGTTTTGCATCCCTAATGACTCTCGCCTTGATGCAATTAGGAATCCCGGCAACCTTTGCTTCGTCCGGACCTACATTAAAGCCAACTCGATTAGGCCAAGTAATCGTTTGGCGCGGCAAGAAATACACGGCAATCAAATCGGGTAAGAAGTTAATGTGGAACAAAGGAGTCCCACTTCCTGCCCCAAGATCTACGCCAAGCACCACTCCTTCACCGAGTGCTTCACCAACACCAACTCAAATTTCCAATGGCCCATTTCAGGTCAATTTGGCCGCGAGTACAGATGTGCCGGATGGGCAAACGCGCATCTTCCTATCGCCTGATTCTCGATCTAAAGGGAAGTCCTTTGTAATAACTAGGGAAAAAGGCAAGCTCATCGTCTTTGATAATAATTGCACGCACGAAGCCTGTGCTGTTGAACTGGATGAGGCGAAACTGATATGTCATTGTCACGACTCATTTTTCAATCGAATTAGCGGCGCTCCGGAATCAGGGCCAGCCTCGGAGCCGCTAAAAGGGTATGAGGTGTCTGAAGTCGATGGACGAATCTTGGTCACTGATATTTATAACTGATGTTCTACCTGCATGCATTGGCTATGGGGGACTCGCCGCTCAGAATCCATGTGAGAATAGAGCGGCGGATTGTCTTTAAGAAACTTGATTCCTAGTTGAATTTGAGGTTAATCGTGCTGGTGTGAGGAATGTTCTCCGTTCGATGCACGACCAGTTCTCGATGTGACTCTTCCTTCCTCACTTCTGTCGCCATCATGTTCCGTCGAGATCTTGTGGCGCTTGCCCACACGTGTTGGGGTTGGAGTACCAGAAGGTTTCGGAGTAGGGGTGACCGAAGGAGTTGGCGTCGGTGTGCCCGAAGGTGTCGGAGAAGGAGTAGGAGAAGTAACTGCCTTTCCTACTTGCTCGCCCGCGGCAGTCGCAGCTGCGAGGGCAGAGGTTAGTGATGAAATCCAAGCACTAGAAATCTGGGACGCACCCGAGACACCGGTGATGTTGGCGCTCTGGGCGGCGAGAGCCTCGGAGGTCAAAGTAGGGATTGCGAAGGCTGCGTAAGCCGAATTCGGACTGGTCGTGGGTTGTACTGGGGTGGCAATCTTGGTGATTTTATAAATTCCGCTGGCGCCGTCGACAGTGATAACTACTTGAACCGTGCCCCCAAGCGGGTAAGTGACCCTAGATCCGGTGAAATCAACCGGGGCGGCTTGGGCTGATTGCGCGTTCAGCAACTCCAGAACCGAGACTGCTCCAATTGCCGACGCGCTGATTACTTTTTTGATTCCTCTAGCCAAGTGACACTCCATTCATCGGGGACAATTACTAGAGCGTTGGAGTGGGTGAATACATTACTTGTTCGCCAATGAACAATTGTCTTTGGGAATCCTAAAGTTTCTACATGGAAGAAGTGTTAGTTGGAATCACGATCTCGTTATATTGCATAAAGCCAGGTTTAAAGGGCGGGTCAAATCGGCAGATTCTGGTTTCTTGTGAAAGTGAAATAAGTTCCTCGTGCGCACTGGCACGCAACACATCTTCTTTGTGTTGACTGAGGGACTTCGTTGCCCAACCTCTAAAAGCAAGGGCCACACAATTCTCGGCCGGAATTTCTCGCAATGTGACTCGGGTATCTGAGGGCAAGGGCAATTCCGAGAGTGTGGATCCAGTCGGCATAACAAAAGAAACCTTCCAATCCTTCGAATCAAGAGTGTTTTGGGTCGTCGCTAATACTGGCGCCGTCATTGAAATGCTGGCGGAGGCACCATTTCCTCGCGAAATATAGTTGAACAGATACCTGAAGGCCCCTTGTGTCGCAGCCCGATAGCCTTCAGACATCTCAACTTCCGCAACAATGCAAGGTTCATAAGTGCGCAATTCAAAATTCTTAAATTTTTGAACAACGTGAAATTTCTGACGCTCGGTCATATTTTCATTCTACTCACTGTAAAGCGAAGTGGCAGAGTCAACCAACCTCCTTCTGCAGGCTTGGCTGCAAATCCCGACCAACGTTAACTAGTTAAGATTTCGCTTAAAATCGTATGGATTCGGGCAAAACTTCACGTGGAACACCAACGGTTTCCAACCCTACGCAAATCGTCAGCTATTTCGTAAGATTGCACAATGCTCGAAAGTGAATTTGATGCGTGGCTCGCTACTGCCTCGTTCGATCAGACCACTTCCATACGCCAGTTGCGACGCCTGATTCTGGAAAATAGTCGAGGCTTACAGGAGAGTATTAATCGGGGAAAGTGGCTCGCGGGCTATATCTTCTATAGCCACAATTCAAAAATGATTTATGCGATTGGCGCAAAGAAGGGTAATAAAGTCTCTTTCCACATGATGCCTTATTACGGCTCGCCAACTTTGCAAGCGAAATATGGCAAAGCGCTCGAGAAGTTCCAAAGCGGAAAGAGTTGTATCGAATTCGCAAACTTTTTAGATTTACCAGAGTCGGCGCTGGTGGCAATAATTAGGAGTGGAACAGAGAGGGCATTCAGTACGTCCGATCTCCAGAATCGAAGCTAGACAAGATTCAGGTATTCAAGGGCGCGAGAAATAATTTGGGATTGCTTGTGAATTCCCAAGGATATGTGACCCTCACCGGGCTCGAATACGAGTTGGGAGGTGGGAATCTTGCTCGCCAGCCATTTCCCATGTGAATGCGGAACCATGAAGTCCTCATCTCCTTGCCAAAGTTCGACTGGCTTAGAAATCTTGGCGAGATCAAATCCCCAAGGTTCCACGAAAGCTAGATCGTCGTCCATCCACCCGTAATACCCCGCAACAAGTGCGTATCGAAATTCGCCAGCCATAAGATCGGCAGCCCCGGGCGTGAGTGACTTCTTATCTGCCTCCCCGATTAGACCGCCAAGGGATTCAATGAGTTGTTCGCCAGTCACATTTGCCGTTCCACCAGAGTTCTGCTGCATCCATTCTTCAATGGTGGCGGCTCCAGAAACGGCAGCGCCAAATTCAACATGATTCTCTTCACCCATTCCCGCAAGAAAATCTAAATCAGAAGCCCCATACTCACCGACCCCGGCAATGCTGATTGCCGCCACTGACTGCTCGAGCGTCGTATCGGCTAGGCAGTGCGGACCGCCGCCTGACCAACCGATCGAGACAAATTTCTGAATCCCAAAGTGTTCGCAGATTTGCGCAATATCTTTGGTGTTGTCGATGACGGTGCGACCTTCGTTTCGTGAACTATGCCCGTACCCAGCCCGAGAATAGGCAATCGCAAATCCGCCGAGTGACTCGACGGTCGGTAACCACTCTTCCCATGTCATTGCGGCACCGGGAGTGCCGTGGTGGAAGATGACCGCGGCAGGGCTTGGCTGACCAGATAGGAAAATTTCTAGTCGTCGTCCATCGGCCAGGGTGAGGAATTGTTGGTTCATGGGGCGAGTAAATCAGTGTTTGGGAAGGTGCGCGAGGGCAAATTTTGAGTTGTCCAGAATAGCCGTTGCGAGATGCTTGGTTGGAGTCGACAACTTAGATCTAACTCGCCACCAAACTTATTGAGGCTGAGGCTAAATGTTCATCGGAGGCAGAGCATGAATATCCGCATTCAACACACTGGACCATGAGTCCATCGGATTTTCCATAAAAGAGTTGCAACTCTTCCGAGTGACAGAAAGAGCATTCTGGCGTATCAAGTATGTGTTGCATTTCTACCCACCTTCCGCGCACACGAATAGGAACCGGGAAGGTGAATAAATCCTCGCCTGTCCATCCGCTGCAAGGACGATGATTTTGGTGAATGGCGCACTAATAACAGTTGAATTTGGGGTTCGCATATGAGTAGTCGTTATAAGAAAAATGACTGGGATTTAGTGTCTGCCACATCACCTGTGAAGTGCATCTATTACCCGTATTAACTGGAGGAAGTAAGAGCATAATAATGATGCAAAAGACTTTTGCAGCGTTCTAATCCGAATGGATTGATCATGAAGGCCCTTGTTTATGGCGGGCCAGGCTTGAAGACCTGGCAAGAAGTACCAAATCCAAAAATTCAAAAACCTACCGATGTAATCGTAGAAATTGATACAACGACAATTTGCGGAACCGACTTGCACATCCTTAAAGGCGATGTTCCAGCAGTAACCCCAGGTCGAATCTTGGGTCACGAAGGAGTTGGCCGGATAACCGAAATTGGTGATTCGATTACAACTTTGAAAGTTGGAGATCGTGTTTTGATTTCCTGCATCAAATCCTGCGGAACTTGTAGCAATTGCAAAATGGGTCTCTATTCTCATTGCCTTGGTGATGAGGGTGTTTCCGGTCTTGGCTGGGTATTCGGTCACCTAATCGATGGCACACAAGCTGAATTTATCCGTGTTCCGTATGCTGAAAACTCGGTTTACAAGCTTCCTGAAAGTGTGAGCGATGTTGAGGGCGTAATGCTCTCCGATATCTACCCAACTGGGTTTGAAATCGGAGTTCAATATGGCGGAGTCAAGCCAGGAGACGTAGTTGCGGTTATTGGCGCGGGTCCTGTGGGGCTGGCTGCGATAACGACTGCCGGTCTCTATGGTGCAGCTCGAGTTATTGCGATTGACCTTGACGTTAACCGACTTGAAAAATCTCGAGAGTTTGGTGCAACCGACACCGTTGTTTCTGGTCAACCAAAATGGCGTGAAGAAGTCATGGCCTTGACCGATGGCGCTGGCGTAGATGTCGCAATCGAAGCTGTCGGAGTTCCCGCAACTTTCACCATGGCAACTGAAATTGTTCGCCCTGGCGGCAGAGTTGCAAACGTTGGCGTTCACGGTAAGCCAGTGGAATTGCAAATACAGAACCTCTGGATCGCCAACGTCATGATCAGTATGGGATTGGTCAACACCAATACCACCCCAATGCTGCTCAAATTGGTTGCAAGTAAGAAGATTGACGCCGCGAAGATGGCTACCCACTTCTTTACTTTTGATCAATTCATTGACGCGTATGACACATTTTCTCGCGCCGCTGAAACCAAAGCGCTGAAAGTGATAATCACCAAGAAGTAGATAGGACGCAAGCGAAACAGATGTGACCTCCGCTGAGAAGAGGTCACATCTGTATGTGGATGGCTAGTTGAGGCTAGTCATCGTTGCCGCCGCTCACACTAACTAGTGATCCCAGGGCTGGAAGTACAGGGATCCCAACAACTGGAACTCCGCTAAAACCAATAGCGAAACTACTAATAGAGCGTGAGTGCTCGCCCACCGAGAATTGATTTGATGCAAACAGGACGGTCACAAGTGCATTTCCCGTGGTGGCTTGGATCCATTTATTACCGTGATTCTTGGTGTTGTAAAACCAGAGAGTTCCGCTACCTGTAGCAGTATTTATATTGTTTGAAAGCACCCAAGTGTTTAACGTTCCTTGGAACTTCCACGTCTTGCGCTGTTCCCAGGTGAGCTTTCCCGAGATTGTCGGCGCTGTGGAACCAGTCGTTGACAGGCTCCTCAATGAGATCGAGAAGGAATTCCTAGCCGCTGCAGTGCCGTATGAACCATTGCCAGATATGGCGTTCTGGGTTGTGGCTCCGAATTTAAGATCCGCAGAAGTAGTGGAGGGCTGGCAGCTCACATCGCCGGGATACATGGCGGTGAGGTGGTAGGAACCCAGTTGCCAATTATTGGTTGCTACTGGTGAAACAAGAACAAATGTCCCTGTTACGCCAGTTATGGGGTTTTTGTTCAAGGAATATGAGACCGCACCAGTGCACACCAGTGAACCCGATTTTGGTGTGACTTTGCTTGAAAGATTTATGACTGCGCCTGGTAGAAAAGTCCCAGAGGCAGGTGTCAGCCCGGTGATAACTGAAGCGACTTTTGTGAACGTAACGCAACTAGGTTTGACGATCGAGTTGGCGCTCATGGTGACGTTTCCATGCAAGGAGAAAACTCGTCCCAGCACCGTGGCAGTGTTGCCCAATATCACTTGCGAGTTGCCAAGCAGATTTCCCTTGAAATCGGAACCTGCGCCGAGATTTGAAGTAGTTCCCACTTGCCAGAAGACGTTACACGCTTGGACGCCGTTAATTAGCGTGATGTGGCTGGCGGCTGACGTTGTCAGCGCGGTCGGAGTTTGAAAGATATACGCCGCGTTTTGGTCACCTTTTCCATCAAGAGTCAGAACCCCATTAATACTTAAACCATTGGGGTTGGAATAGGCGCCGGGGGTCAAAGTTTGCCCACCAAGATCAGCGGTTAAGGCGGTACTGGGAGTTGAAGTTTGAGCCGAAGCGTAGGCCGCACTAGCTGCACTTGTCGCAGCGACGACGCTCGCATCGCCAAAGTGATACCCACCGGAAAGCGAAATACTTCCAGTGTCTATGTAAGAAATAGTTGGATAAATGCCAATCTCGCCTTGAACAGTGCTGGAACCCGCATTGGACAGTCCGCCGCCGGCCAAGAGTGCAAAATTATTGGCTGCGCCTAAAACTGGCGAAGTTGCCGCCTGACTTGGCGTGGCGGCGATGAATACGAGCAGAGAAGCGACCAATGCAATTGCAATTGGCGTCGCAGATAACCGATTAACTTTCATGGTTGAACTCCTAATTGATACGAATTTTTAGAACTCGATCACTGCGATCGACATTCTCCGAAATCCCCGTTGCCCTCATTCAACTAGGTCTACTGCTGGGTTTTTTTGATGCACCTCCCTTTAGTCTGGGTCCCTCTCCTGTTCCATAATTCAAAAGGCAAAACCTGAGTTTTGCCTGCAAATAGACTTCTAATTCTCTGCCAACTCATTAAATGTCTTATGGAGTTACTGTTCAAGCACAATCGAAGTTTGGGCCGGAATTGTAACTTTTGCTCCCTTAACTACTGCGAGCACCTTTGTTCCAGCAACACTGCCATTGACTACCACGTTCCACTTCCCGCTGGCTGGCAAAGTGAGGGATTGTGGCGCGGTTGTGGCATTGAAACCAACAACAATCTTCTTCCACGAATCCTTGCTCTTGGTGCCATCGAGTGTAAATGCAATTGCGCCGTCTAAAGTGGGTAGAAATGCGAGATTGGATTTAATCGCGGCACTTGTGCTCAAGCGAAATGCAGGATGCGCTTTTCGGATTGCCAACAAGCCTTTGTAATAATTATTGGTGACCATATTTGTGGGCAACGTGCTCCACTTCAGAGAATTAACTGCATCGCTGGAGTTATAACTATTACCGTTTCCGCCCTTAGATCGCAGGAATTCCTGCCCTGCCTGGATAAATGGAACGCCCTGGGATAGGTACACGAGAGCAGCAGTCATCTGATCCATTTTGACAAGTGTCGCAGCAGATGCGCCGATGGCACTTGAAGTCAATTTGTCGAAGATAGTTTGATTGTCATGCGATTCAACATAGTTGATCGATTGACTCGGACTTGCCGTAGTCCAGGCATTGGAAAGTGCACCGTTGTAGGTGGTATTTCCCACTATGCCTGCTTTCACATCGAGTGCTTTAACGAAAGCACCGGAGACGAAACCCTTATCCGTCTCAGAAAAGACCGAACCCTTTGCGCCATCTCGAATTTGATCGTTAAATGCGGCAACGCCTGGAAGTTGGGCGATATTTGCTTGAGTTGCGGCATTGGTGGCAGAAAGCGAGCTTTGTCCATACCAACCTTCGCCCAGCATCAAGATTGATGAATCAATCGCAGTCAGGTCTTTACGCGCTTGGTTAACTGTGCCAATACTCATCTGCCCCATTTGGTCAATGCGGAATCCATCGAGGTGATATTCCGTAGCCCAGTATTTAAACGAGTCGGTAATGAACTTGGCTGCCATAGATCTTTCGTCAGCCACGTCGTTGCCAACGCCACTGCCATTGGTGAGATCGCCACTGGCATCCGTTCGGAAGAAGTAGCCAGGAACGATAAGACTCTCACTGTAGGTACTTGCGTTATAAACGTGGTGGTACACCACATCCATAATTACTCGCAGACCTAAGTTGTGCATGGATTGAATCGCACTTTTCAGTTCAATGATTCTGGTTGTTGGCTTCGTTGGATCGGTTGAATAAGATCCTTCTGGAACATTGAAGTTTTGTGGGTCGTAACCCCAGTTAAATGTTGGCGAAGATTCATCTACCGACTGGTAGTCGAAAATTGGCAATAACTCTACGTGGGTAACGCCCAGAGATTTGATATGTGCGATTCCTGTAGGGACCCCTTTGTAGGAAGTAGCCGTATCGGTAAAGGCCAAATATTTACCCTGATGCGCCGCAGGGACTCCGCTGCTTGGGTCAATGGAGAGATCTCGGACATGCAGTTCATAAATCGAAGCGTCGGTTGGGTTACCCGAAAATTTGGGCTTGGTGCTACTCCATCCTGCAGGATTAGTTTGCGAAAGATCAACAACAACGCCTCGGATTCCGTTAATAGTCGTGGCTCGAACGTATGGATCCACTACATCGTTAACGGCGCCTTCAACTGTCACGCGGTAGAGGTAGGACAAACCATTTTGATCCCCAGAAACGGTGGCGGTCCACGTGCCATTAACATCGGCAACCATCGGCGTTTCTTTTGCTTCAATGCCGGAAGCAGTCAAAGATGGAAAGGTAAGTAAGGAAACCGATGTTGCCGTCGGAGCCCAGACTCGAAACTTGGTTGCAGATTTTGAATATGTGTTGCCCAAATCATTTCCGTTATAGGTGTATTTAGCAGCGAACTCTGCCGAATCAAATAGTTTGGCTTGAATCACTGCGGCGTTAGGTGGGATAGGAGCAGTTGGCGGTGCGGTGTAGATAGTTTTGTCTCCTTGCCGAATCCAAACTTCGGCATTTCCATTGGAATCGAAGGTGTTTATAAACCGGTCGATGCCACCTTCTTTTTCTAACCAATTACCTCGGCGGATAATGATTCCGACTTGATCAAAAGTTGAGAGAGCCGTGATGTCTACTTTGGCGATAACACCGAAATCGTCCTGCCCGGTAAATGCGACCCCCGCTGCACTTATCTCCTTGTCGCTCGAAGAACCAGGAAGGTCCTTCCACAAGTAGACATTCCAATCCTTGTAATCACTCGACGTGCGCTGGTAGTGGACGGTTAGGTGGGCGGTATCTGGCAAGGCGGCCTGAGCTGCCGACAGGGATACCGTCGGGATGACCGAGGCAAGAAGGGCCGTAACCAAATAAGGGGCAATTCGGCGAAAGTTAGATTTCATGGGGACAGATTAGTTGAGAACCCCGCCTTTTCTAAGGTCTTTCCGGTCTGCTTGGTTATTACACCACGGTTGCTTTAGGGATAAAGGTATTGGAAACGACGGTTACTGCGATCGTGAGCAGAGCCGCCAACATGATTGCGCCACCTTGGGTTGCGCTGAGAATGCCATCCGCTTGTCCGATTGTCACGGCGGCGACGGGAACCCCCAACTGTGCTGATGCGCTGAGGGAAATAAGCAGCGGCTGCTTGGCGAAAACGGTGGCGGCGTGGGCAAGGAGAGTTGCCGCGGTTAGACCTAAAGTCAGGAGTAATAGATGGCGATCACTGAAGGAGTGGCTGATATCAATCTCTGCCCCAAGCCAAACAAAGAAGAACGGACTAAAGAACCCTTCAGAGATGGCGAATAGTTGGTGGTCAAGTCGATGCGAGATGCCGTTAGCGGCGAGCGCCAAGCCAATTGCGAAACCAGCAACCATGACCGAAATACTGAAATGTTGGGCGAGGGCGGCGAGAGAAAGGAGGAAGATCAAACTAATCCGCAATTCAATGCCCAACCGATGTTGCTTGGAATATGCATGGATGCGATCGGCAAATCCAGTTTTGTGGGCGATGAAGTAATAGAAGTACACCAAAATTCCAGCACCCGTTATGAGGACTGAACCTTCAATTAATCTCGAAGCTTTGTGACCACCCAGAGCCAATGGCAACGCGATTATGCAGAGGAGATCAGCAACGGCGACTTGTGCCAACAAAGTGGCAATACCTGATTCGCGCTGGCGATTTTGTGAAACGAAAATGGGTAAAACGATGGCCGCGGAACTGCTGATTGTAAGTACCGCAAACACGCCAGCCAAATGGATTCCAGTTATCCAAGCGATTAGATAACCAAGGGGTACGCCGAACGTGGTAACGATCAATTGGTTAAGAAGCGCCCGAGGCAATAATCGTTGTTTTACAATCGTAAGGATGTCAATGTGACTGCCGACCGTCATCATCACCAACGCAAAGCCGATGCTGGCGAAGAGCGCAAGATTTGCATTATGCAGCGGTACTTTCTTGAGACCGCTCTCGCCAAACATCACACCAATAAGAATTTCACCGACCGCGACTGGAACCTTATATTTTTTCGGCAATGACAACAGCGGACCCAACAAACCAATTGCCAAAATCCATGCAATCGTTGACATACCGACATACTAAATCAATAAGGCAAGGTCAGACCGAAAGCGATGAGTTAATTGGATTCGGCTTTGTCTTTCAATTTCCCAAGTCGGGTCATGGCATCGCGCTTTCCAACGATAGGTAGAAGTAATGGCAATAGAATTCGACCCATACCCACCATTTTAGGAAAGTCATGTTGGAAGGTAACGAGAGTTCCACCACTTGCAGGTTCGAGAGTAAACGTATTGATAAAGATTCCATTTTCATCCTTTGCGGTGAAAACGAACTTCACATTTGGCACGATTTGCTTGATCTCTACCTCGTTGTGATGATTCTTATCCTTTGGCGGTACCCAACCCACAGAGGTGTAAGTGCTGCCAACTTCACCGTTCGCGCCAGATGAAAGTTCAACGGAATATGGCGTTGGTGACCACTCCGAATGCTTGGTGAGATCGCTGATCCATGGCCAAATTTTGTCGACGGGAGCATTTATCAGCTGCGAAACTAATAGTTGAGCCATCTCTTTCCTCCAAAGAATACGTGAAAATCTACTAACGGATTTTGAAGGGTACGTCAGTTTATTGGCCTTGTATAGACTCGAAGTCCAAATGTTTAAGAATCGTGACAAAAGTGTTTTTCTCGGGATATTGCCCAAAAATTTTGGCTGGCTAGGCTCGTTCCATGGCGATTCAGGTACGACCTTTGGCTGCCCAAGACAAGCAGGTTTGGGACCAGCTATTCGACGGCTATCTCATCTTTTATAAAACCGATCTCTCGAGTGAGCAGATTGCCTTGACCTGGAATCGACTACTCGATCCCGAATACAACTCGTTTGGGCTGGTTGCAATAGTCGATGGGGTCGTTCTTGGTCTGACTCATTACTCCTTCCAAACTTCCACCTGGGCGCTCAAGAACTACTGCTATTTAGAGGATTTGTTTGTCTCCACCGAGAGTCGCGGCCAAGGCATTGGCAGGGCGCTTATTGATGCAGTGTTGGAAATTGCGAAGGTTGAAGGTTCGTCTCGGCTCTACTGGGCGACAGATAAATCGAATGTAACCGCGCAGAAGTTGTATGACACCTATGGCCCTGAATCAGGGATATTGCAGTACCGAATCAAGATCATCAATCCTTAGATTTCCTACTCCCCTCCCGTATAGCGCTAATCTCAACCTATGAATGACATCGCTATAGACCCAGTTTGCAAGATGGAAGTAAAGATTTCAGAAGCGCCGGCAGTTGGCGAGCTTGATGGAAAGACTTACTACTTTTGTATGCCAGGTTGCAAAGATTCCTTTCTCGCAGATCCAAAGAAATATTTAGAACCCGCTGCAAGTAAAAAGGGATTTTTTAGTTTTCTGAGAGGCTGACTCTCACTCCTAATCCATGAAGGCGCCGCCATTGATGGCGATTGCTTCTCCGGTCATGAACTCGGCATCATCTGATACGAGAAAACCGACAACCTTGGCAACATCCTCCGGAGTCTCTAGCCGACCAAGCGGTGTGTCTTTAATCCACATCTCTTTAACAATTTCAGGTTCGGTACCGCGCAGTTCCGCTTCCCAGGCAAGTTCTCGAGTCTGCATTGGGGTCGCTACGAAGCCGGGACAGACGCA
This sequence comes from Actinomycetes bacterium, assembly GCA_037133095.1. Classification (GTDB taxonomy): domain Bacteria; phylum Actinomycetota; class Actinomycetes; order Nanopelagicales; family Nanopelagicaceae; genus CAIMZW01. The sequence goes on along the minus strand of JBAXOT010000014.1, from coordinate 15,299 downwards.
ATTGACTCGAATTCCATGCGGCGCTAATTCAAAAGCCATCGCTTGGGTGAGACCTAATACGGCGAATTTGCTTGCGACATAATCAGCCAAGAATGGGACACGACCTTGCTTGGCCGCCATTGATGCTGTGTTAACAATACGACCACTTGTTCCGAGTTTGATCATTGCCTTTGCTGCGGCCTGGCCACAATAGAAGACGCCATAGGTATTGATTTCGAAATTCCGGGCTAAGTCAGTTGGAGAGATATCAATAAATCTTTGCATTTTGGAAATGCCAGCATTGGAAACCCAAACATCAAGTCGACCATAGGTGCTAACAATGCTGTCCACGACACGATTGCAATCATCGGGATCGCTCACGTTGAGTTTGAGCGCTGTGGCCGTTCCAATCTCAGCAGAAACCTTCTCGGCTGAGGCAAGATCAATATCAGTTACGACAACGAAGTATCCTTGAGTGCCAAGACGTCGTGCGATTGCTGCTCCGATGCCGGAACCGGCACCTGTTACCGCTGCGATGGGAAGAGACATCTCTTAACTCCTTGCTATTCGATGGGCTATTGGTGTGGTGACGGTGCTGAATTCTTGAAAAACTTCATATCGCTCTTGATAGATGGCAACATTAACTGGATTCGGAGAGATCATTTCGCCGGCTTCGAGGGCGCCCAGAACAAAGGACCAATCATCAATCGCTCCAATTCCAATTCCAGCAATAACAGCGGCACCAAATGAGGCGCCAGGGTGATTAACGATGCTGTGGAGTTCACGATCAAGAACGTCAGCCAGAATCGTTCGCCAAAGTCGAGACTTAGATCCCCCGTTGGTGACCCTTATTCGCTTGAGGATCAGTCCCCCTTCAGCAAACACTTCGCCGTGTGCTTTAAAACCATAGGCAATTGCTTCTAAGAACGAGCGGTGAATGTCTCCTCGAGTGGTGCCAAGGTGCATTCCGATTATCCCGCCACGAAGATCGGGATCATGAAGTGGCGTCTTTTCGCCAAGAAAGTACGGTAGTGAAATCAGGGCACCAGGCTTACTGACTGCCGCAGCTTTATCTAGTTCTTCAAGATGTGCACCACCAAAGATTCCTTGCTCCCATCGAAGCAAAGAGCCGCTGGTAGCCATGCAGCCGTTAGGCAACCACTTTCCAGGGGCAGGATGGCTGTCGAGGTAGAGTCTGGCATCGAGATGAATCTCGTCGGTGACCGCCAAGATGTCGCCAGCGCCACCTAGTTTAATAAGGCAATCTCCTGCATCAATTAAACCCGCACCATAAGCGGAGAGCACGTGATCTGCCCCGCCGACGATGATTGAGGTTCCGACGGATAACCCAGTGAGTTTGGCAGCTTGAACGGAGATCACACCAACTTTGTCACCCGGTGATTTCACTGGAGGTAAGAGTGGCCAATCGATTCTAGTAGCGATTTGGACTTGCTCAAGAGGAGTGAGATCCAGGTTGTAAAGACCGCTCTCGATCGCCCAATTTTTTTCAACATGTAATTCCGCACCAAGTTGAAGTGCCAACCAATCGTATGAACCCATTAGCGCAAAAGTTCGTAACCAAAGGTCACTTTCATTATGTGCCAACCAAAGTGCTGTAGGGGCGACTGATTGTTGCGAAAGAACGGATCCCGTAAGAGAGAGCAGATCGAGATCGCCTAAATTTTCTTTAATGACATCAATTTCTGTCGTTGCCCTTGCATCATTTTGAAGAATAGCTCTGCGCAACGGATTCCCATTTGCGTCAACTGTCAACACTGCCGGAACCATGCCACTAACTGCAATGGCGGAAACTTCCAAAAGTGAGCGCTTGCTCTTCAAGGCTAGTTCTTGGATCAGAGAGCAGGTAGCGACCCACCATTGATGTGGGTCTGCCTCTGCCCAACCTATTTCATCACTAAAAAGATCTACTGGCTCGCTTACTGAAGCCAAAATTCCAACCTCGGGGCTTAACAAGATTGCCTTTACGCCTGATGAACCAAGATCGATTCCGATCAGCAGGTCAGAGTTACTAGGCATTTCGCGCAGCATCAATGAAACGCTTTACGCGTTCCGGGTCTACTTCATTCCAGGTATAACCATCTCGCTTTAGATCGCTGCCTACGATGCAGCCATCGGCATACTTGAAGAACTCTTTTATGGTTCCGGCTTTTGCTCCGGTATTAAGAAGAACCGGAATGTGAGGATCCACTGCTTCTCGTACTTCAGCGACTGTTCGAACATCAGGTTCACTTCCCGCCATTGGCCCGGAGACCAGAATTACATCTGGCAGACTTGATACAACGGTCGACTTTGCCATTTGGGCAGGCGTGCGTTGACCGATGTTCGATGCAAATTCTGGAGTAATATTTGCAAAGATAGCCAGGTCGTCTCGGCCGAAGTTACGTCGATTGCGCAAGAGCGTGGCTGCATCTGGTGTCCACGGGCCCATATCTGATTCCCAAGAGCCGGTGATGACTTCTCTCATAAAATATGCGCTGCTGCCGATGGCGATTGCCAGCGCGCATTGCTCGTCCCAGAGAAAATCAACACCATATGGCATATCGGTTGGTCGGCACTCGGTAACAACTCGGGTCATAACAGCAGATGCTTCTAGGCCCGCGTTGAGTTGATATGGCCGATCGCCTTCGTTACAAAAGAGGATGGCATCAAATCCGCCTTCAATTAACAACTCTGTATCACGTTTTACATGATCTATGAGGCCTTGAATGCCAGCAGTCGCATCGTAGAGTGGTGTTCCAGGTAAAGGTGGAACATGTGCCATTGCAATGAGAGGTTTCGCGCCGTTAGTAACACTCGGAAAGATTGTTTCAAACCGTGACATGTGTATTCTCCTTAGAACTTCTTTTGTTTACTAACTAAGACTGAAAGAAAGGTTCGACATGCAGCACTTCAATGCCTTGAGCTTTCAAGGCAAGAACTATTTCGTTCTCCGGTGCCGCATTGGTAATGAGAAGATCAACCCGCTGAATCGGTGCTACATTAACGAAAGCAACGTGGGCTAACTTCGTAGCATCGGCAAGAACTATTACCCGACGCACACTGTCAATTGCAGCTTTCTTGATATACGCATCATCGAGGTTATATTCCGTTAAACCTTTTTCAGGGCTCACACCGGCAACCCCAAGGAAGAGTGCATCGCAATTCAGGTCGCGGTAAGAATCCACTGCACGTGGTCCAATCAAACTCATCTCACCGGAACGAACTGTTCCACCGGTGACAATGGTCTCTAACTTCGTTTTGCTACTGAGTTCAGTGGCGATTAGAAGCGAACTCGTTATGACAGTCAGTGCGAAATCATCAGAGATAGCTTTGGCCATTTGATGGGTGGTGGTACCACCATCAATCACAACAGTCTCATTCTCTCGTAAAAGCGCCGCTGCAGCCTGGCCTATCCGTTGCTTCGCATCTGCCGAATTCGCGGCTCTTTGCAAAATTGGTGGCTCGAAAGCGCGACTTTGAACGGAAATTGCCCCGCCTCGAATTCGTCGAGCGTGCCCTTCAAACTCCAATAAATCTAAGTCTCGTCGGATGGTCATCTCAGATGTGCCAAAGCGTTCGGCTAGTTGCACGATGTACGCCTCGCCCTGATCACTCAGCTGCTTGGCGATGGTATCTCGGCGAGTTTTCGAGTCCATTCGGGTACCTTATGCGCTTTCTTTACATTTTGTAAAGGGATTATGAGAGAAATTAACAGTAATACCCCACATTTTCCGAAATTTTTTCACGTTTTCAATCCATTCCTAATTGAATCCAAAGGTCGAAAATTCACTCCCGCAGTTGCATGTTGTAGTAGATGACGCTCCAATCGGGGCCGAAACTCCTCGGCATCAAAGCTGGCAGTACCCCAGATCACTTCACTAAAGGCGCAAATTCTTGGAAAGGACATGTAATCCAGGTGGTCCTGGTGCGGGATGTATTCAGTCCAGAGTTCCACCTGAGCGCCACGGATCAACGCGGCAGTTGCAGGAATTAGCTCATCAGGAATGACTTGATATGAGTACACCTTCTCCCACGAAATTGATTCTGGTGCGGGGTTCTGAGCAATCGGTTCATTTGGCTCGTTGCTGTTGAGCCAATCAAGGTAGAGATAATCCATCGGGGCCATGATTACCTGAAGACCTCGCTCGGCGGCTTCAACACCCTTTTCAATACTCCGCCAGGCTTCGATTATTACCCCTGCTGGAACATCGGAATCTAGGACCTCATCCCATGCAATTACCTCATGACCGGTGTTCTGTAATGCAACTGCTAAACGTTTTGTGAAGAGACCTTGTAGCTGCTCCCATTTAGTAAAGCCATTGGAGCGCATGACCTCTTGCGCTTCATTGCTGTTTTCCCATTCTGAAGTTGGACATTCATCACCCCCAATATGAACCGGACTGCCGGGGAAGATCTCAGCAACGTATTGAACAACTTCGGTCGCAAACGCTAACGACTCTTCGCTGACATTGAGGACGTGGTCGGAAACTCCCCACCGATTCCACACTTCAAAGTGTTCACTTGTATTGCCAAACTGCGGATACGCAGCCAGGACCGCTTGCGCATGTCCCGGCAAATCAATCTCGGGCACAATTTGAATACAGTGCTTAGCGGCGTATTCGCGAATGGCTACCAGATCATCTTTGGTATAGAAGCCACCGTGCGGTTCGTAGCCATCTACTCCATCATCTTCATGACCAACGGGAGTGGAACGTCGCCAAGCCCCAACTTGGGTCAGCAACGGCCAGTTAGGAATCTCGACGCGCCAACCCTGATCGTCATTGAGATGCAGGTGCAATTTGTTGATTCGATGTTCAGCAAGAAGTTTAATGTATCTAAAGATTGTTTCCACCGAAAAAAAATGACGTGACACATCGAGATGGCAGCCGCGCCAAGAGAATTGCGGGTAATCGCGAATCCGAACTATGGGAAGATGATCCAAGTCAAAACTCTCAAGCGCAGCAAGCGCGTAGAACAACCCATTTCTAGTGGATGCAAATATTTCCAATATATTGTCAATGACCAAGATATATTCTTCATCTCGCAGATCAGGATCTAGGTGGACGAGAACTTGGTTTGCGTTTGATTCAGGTTGCACTCGAAAATTAATGGTCGAATTGCGAACTAAATCAATCCAAATAGTTGGAACTGAAATCGTGGGCTCAACACCCAAGGAAACTTCGCCTATTCCAAATTCAATGTGCTGCGGCAGTGGCAGCAGATTTAATTCATTCATGCTTCTATCGCAAAGCATGCAGCACGATTCGTGACTGACAACTGAACCATAACCGGGTTATTGGTATGACATTTCTCCATCACAAGAGGACATCGTTGCGAAAATCGACAACCTGATTGCGGATTAATTACTCGTGGCGGTTCGCCTAAATCACCAGGATTTTCTAGTTCGACATAAGGCAAGCGAGGATCCGGCGCCGTTGACATCAGAAGGCGGGTATACGGATGCTTCGGCGAGGTGACTACCTCTTCGCTGGTTCCTTCTTCAACGATCATGCCGGCATAGAGAACAATCATTCGGTCGGCTGCGTATCGAGCGCTCGCGAGGTCGTGTGTGATGTAAAGAATTGATACACCTTCGTTGTCTCGAAGATCTCGCATGACGTTGAGTAGACCAATACGAATTGAAACGTCCAGCATTGATACTGGTTCATCTGCCAATATCAGCGAAGGTTGTGAAGCCAATGCTTGGGCAAAACCAAGCCTTTGCCTTTGCCCACCAGAAAGTTCGTGGGGGTATCGTCGAAGTACTTCCGCCCCTGGTGTAAGGCCAACCTTCTCCACAAGGTTTATGGCAAGTGCCTTACGCTGCGATTTGTTGAGTTCTTTTCGATGAAGCTTGAGCGATCGATCTAATCCATGATTGATTCGGAATACGGGGTTTATCGAACTGAAAGGGTCTTGAAAAACCATCGGCATTGCGCCTCGCTGTTTTTTCGAAGGCTTCTTTCTCAATTTTTGGCCTTCAAAAGTAATTTCGCCGGAGGTCGGTTGATAAATGCCCGCCAAGACTCTAGCAATCGTAGATTTGCCTGATCCAGACTCTCCGACTAACGCAACTATCTCCCCTTGGTGAACAACAAAGGAGATATCCTCACTTGCATGCAACAAACCTTTTGATCGTAACCCCCCAACTCGAAAATATCGAGAGAGGTTTTCAACTTCGAGGATTATTCGATTCAAAGTTGCACCGGATTTGCGACATGACAACGCACCGCGTGGTTCTGCTCTGAAAGAAGCTCTGGTTTTAGTGTGTGACAGATATCCACGACCGAGGTGCATCGGGGGGCAAAGAAGCAACCGTGATGTTCGGCAATCAAAGAGGGTGGATTTCCAGGTATGCCTAGTAGTTCTCGAGCTGGTCCGATTAAGGAAGGAAATGCGTCCATCAAACCCATGGAATAAGGGTGCAAAGGTTCATCAAATACTTTACGAGTCCCGCCCAGTTCAACGATCTGTCCGGCATACATAACAGCAAGTCTGTCTGAAAAATGCGAGACCACGTTCATGTCATGAGTGACAAAGATTATCGAGAAACCAAGTTTCTTTCGCAACTCCTGAATCTGGCTCATCAGGGATCGTTGGGCTACAACATCCAGAGCTGATGTCGGCTCATCCATAATAATCAATTTTGGATTCAACAAGAGCGCCATCGCAATCATCGCCCTCTGTCGCATTCCGCCAGAGAGTTGGAATGGGTAGCTCTTCAAATGCACTGGATCGATAGAGACCATGGCCAAGACTTCGCGGGAGCGATTGGCAATCTTCTCATCCGACCAGCCAGTATGCGCCTTACAAGTATCGACCAATTGCTTTCCAATTGTCAGGGTTGGGTTGAGCGCATTCATCGCACTCTGCATAACGACTGAAATATCGCGCCATCGATACTTGCGAAGTTCGTCTTCATTAAGAGTGGAAAGGTCGACACCCTGGAATTCCACGCTGCCACCGACAAGTGACGCTGGATAGGTCAAAAGTTGCGCAATCGCAAAAAGCAACGTCGATTTCCCGCATCCTGATTCGCCCACGATGGCGAGAAATTCACCTTCCTCGAGATCAAAATTTACCCCTCCTACTGCCTTGGCAGGACCATGCGGAGTTGCATATTCAACCTTGAGATTGCGTACTTTAAGGATGGGATCGGTCATTTGCGGACCAATTTCCTGCGCGCCTTGAGTACAGGTCGAAGAGCAGGGTTGGCGATTTCATCGAAGGCATAATTAAGCAAGGCAAGTGCGCTGCCGAGGAGGGCAATAGCAATTCCAGGTGCCAAGGCCCAGAGCGGCATTCCAGTTGCCAGAGCTTCATTGTTCTGAGCCCAATACAACATGGTGCCCCACGATTGGGTGTTTATATTTCCTAAGCCGACAAATTGGAGGGCGGAGGCGGCAAGGACCGCATACAGCGCTGCGCTTAAGAAATTCGCAACTATCAGTGAAGTCATGGGAGGGAGAAGTTCCACGATGATTACATACCAAGGCGCTTCACCACGTGCTTTTGCAGCGAGCAAGAAATCTCGGTTGCGAATCGAGAGCGCCTGCACTCGAAGTTGTCTGGCGCCATACGACCAACCAGTGAGCACTAAAACAAATACCATCAACCAAAAATTGGCGCTCTTAACATAAGCCGTGATCACAATAATCAATGGAAATGTTGGAATCACCAGGATTACATCGATGAAGAGTGAAAGACCATCATCAATAAATCCTCCGAAATAAGCGGCCGACACCCCAATAATCACAGAGAGGATCGTGGAGAGAAATCCTACGATGAGGGCGATCAACATCGATTGACGAGTTCCAACAATTACTTGAGAAAAGACATCTTGTCCAAAGGCCGTGGTGCCAAGTAAGTGCGACCAAGAGACACCCGCACGTGGAATGAATTCTTCGGCAGTTGGATCATAAGGTGCGATAAAGGTGGGGAAAGCGGTGATTATCATTAGGAGAAGAAGTAAAAAGGATCCGACCCCGGCCTTCTTATTGCGCGTAATAAAACGCCAAGATTTAGCCATGAACGCAAGGGCTCCGTTTATTAAGTTCATGACTGCGACCTGGTTCGAGGATCAAGAATTGCTGTTAAGACATCAGAAATGAAAATCGCAAAAAGCACGGCCACAGTTATCAACAGAAACAAAGCCTGCATGAGGGCGTAGTCCTCTTGTTCTACTGCTTGCAAGAGCATGAAACCGACACCCGGGTAGTTATACACGTATTCAACTAAAATGGCTCCTGAAATAACAAAACCCAGAGACATGGCAAAACCAGTGAGGTTCGGAAGCAGGGCGTTTCGGCCGGCATACTGCCAAATAATGCGCCTAGGTTTCAATCCCTTTGCTTTTGCCATTTTTACATAATCTTCGGCGATCACGGAGATCATGTTATTTCGCATGGTCAGAATCCAACCGCCTATTGAAGTTATCAAAATAGTGGAGGCGGGTAGGACCGCGTGCCATAAAACATCCCACACAAATGGCCACGACCAGGTTGGTGTGCTGGTCTCCTCATAGCCGCCAAGCAATGGAAACCAACCTAATGTTAAAGAGAAGAGCCAGATCGAAAGAAGTCCAACCCAGAAATAGGGAAAAGCTGAAATCACAATAAACGTAGGGGGCAAGACATTGTCGAGTTTCCCGCCGCGACGCCAGGCCGTGATTGCACCAAGTCCAGTTCCAATAATAAAGCCCAGAATCGTGGCCACTCCGACCAAAGAGAGTGACCACGGTAGGGCTTTCATGATGACTGAACTTACAGAGAGCGGGAAATAACTAACCGACACTCCAAGATTTCCTCGAAGCGTATTTCCGAGGTACTGAAAATATGCCGAAATCAAACTTTGATGCGAATTAATTCCAAAGGCTACTTCTAATGCATGTAGTGCGTTTGGGTTAACGCGGCCATGAAATTTTGCCATCATGGCTTGTGCTGGATTACCCGGCATGAGTCGGGGGATGAAGAAATTGACCGTCAGCGCTGCCCACAAAGCGATTAGTAGGAAACTAAATCGACGCGCCAGAAACCTCATCTACCCGACCCGATGCCCTTAAAACCTAGTTGCCTGGCTTTAGGTTATCTAGGACATAGCCCCAATCTGGAATGTTATACAAACCAGGTTGAGCGTATGGATTGCTTGCACTTGGGTATCCAGTGAAGGCGAGCTTGTTGTACTGGAACCAGTCAACTTCCTCCAGCACTGGAATAACTGGAAGTTGATCAACCATGACTTGTTGCAACTTGTTCACAATTGACTTCTGAGTTGCTGAATCGGTGGTGGAACCGTACTGGTTGAGCAAGGCATCAACAGTAGGGCTGCTGTATCGCTCCCAGTTCGATGCCGCTGCCGTACCGATAGCAGCAGAGTTCTTGGAGAAGAGCCATTGGCGCATCTCGTAGAACGGAGTTGGTCCACCGCTTTCGGCGTTATAAGCCAATTCATACTTTCCTGCGTAAAGATTGGCATAGAAAGTATTAGAAGCAAGTGGAGCAACCGTGATTTTGATGCCGATCTTTGCAAGTTGTGTTGCAACTACTTGCATTGAAGCGACCCAGTCGGAGTAACCGCCATTTGTGGAAAGGGTAATGGCAAGTTCTTTTCCAGCTTTAGCGTAGAAGCCCTTGGCATCCTTAACGTAACCATCGGCTTTAAGCGCAGCTTCGGCCTTTGCTGGGTCGTAGCTCTTGCCTGCTGATGCACTTGCCGAAGCACTTGCCCAGGAAGAGAAGGTCGGGCTAACAATTCCTGTTTGGCTTGCTGCCGGCTCGTATCCATACTCACCAATATTAGAAACTGCCGTGCGATTGATTCCGTAGCTGATCGCCTTACGAACCGCAACGTCATTAAGTGGCGCCACCTTTAAGTTAGGAAAGAGAACCACGTTTGCCACCGGAGGGAACCAGTACGCATTACCAGGCTTCTTAGCAACGTAGTAACTCTCGATGCTCGGAATGAATTGTGAACCCCATTGTGATTTTCCTGTTGCGAGATACTGGTTGCAGGTATCGTTGGAAAGGAAAGCAGGCATGTTGACCGTCTTTACAACAGCTTTGCCACTCTGCCAGTAATTCAAGTTATTCGTCCATTGAATATTCTGTGGTGTGCACTTGGACATGATGTATCCACCGGTACCGATGGGCTTTGTGATTGGGTCCGTAACCGGATTAGCAATCTTGGACCAAATTGACTGCGAAACAATTGGGACTTGACCTGCAATGTAATAAAGGTACGGAACTGCAGAAGTAGAGAAATTCATCACCACATCATTGCCACTGGCGCTCACGCTCGAGAGAACCGACCAAACCGCATTGAGATCTAGTGCGGGGAACTTCTTCAGCAGATTGAAGGTGTAGACGACATCAGCAGGGGTAAGCCCAGTCCCATCGCTCCACTTCACACCGGAGCGAATTGTGAACGTGAGGGTCTTGTTGGAATTTGACCACTTAGTTGCGGTTGCCAACCAAGGCGTTTCCTTGCCACTCTGGAGCGCATTAACGAATTCCAAAGTTTCATATGTGACGCCGACCGAGTACGGCGCAGCAGATGGGTTGAATGGGTTGAAAGAACACGACCAGAGTGCACCTTGTTCGTTGGCTAAGTTCAGTGGTACTTGGCCAGCCGCTCGTGCGGCACCTGGCGCAAGAACTGTGGAAACTAGAATCATGAGTGCGCTACCGAGAACTACTGCTCGTTTAGGCACGCTTTTGAATGTGATTTTCATAGCGAAATACCTTCCCTTTTGGGCCCTAGGGACCGGCGCAGATCCTTCTAGATCGCTTCCGGCTGGTTTCGTAGAATACGTAACTTTCTCACACTCAGCAAGAGATTTAGTGATAAATTTTTACATTAAATCGAGGTCGCAACTTGATTTACTATCAAAATTATGTGAACTGGCGACCATAAAAGAGAGTGTTCCGATCTTCGGCTAGTCGGATAAAACCAGTCTTTTCGTAGAACTTGATGCCGTAAACATTAAGTTTTGCCACCCCGAGGTGGACTCCACAGGTGTCTGCGCCTTTCAGGGCCGCCAAGAGGTGCTCCATCAAGACCCTGCCGAGCCCCTGACCTTGGGCAGTTCCGATCAAGTCAATATGTAGGTGACTGGGGTACTTATCCATCAGCTCGGGATTTACCTCAAAGGGTCTGGCAATAATTTCCCACAAGCGACGCTCATTTTCATTTAATATGTCCAATTTGTCATGATATTTCGCGCGCACCATCGGCCACCATTTCTCATCCACGCGGGTAGCGAAAACTCTTGAATCCCGAGCCGCAATGGCATAGCCAAGGACCTCTTCATTTTTACAGAGGAGAAAACAGAGATCTGGCTCGAATTCGAGATATGGTCCGGCGTAGATATCGCCCAGCATCTCGCCGTGTCGAAAGAGCGGACTGGCATCCTGACCGAAATCCCCCGTTTTAAGACAGATTTCATACATCCGATCTCTATCTGACGCTTGCGCCCTCCGAATGCTAAAACCGCTCTCGAAATGGACGACGTCACTCACATCTGCAGAGTACAACAGAGCCTTCCTTCATTGATGGAATACTTTCGACATGTACCTTCCCAAGCAGTTTGAGATTTCCGATATCTCCGAGATTTCTCGTTTTGTGACTTCTGTTGGCGCTGCTGATTTGGTCACGGTGGATGGTGGAATGCCAATTGCAACTTTGATGCCGTGTGTGTGGCTTCGGGATGAGACCGGATACGGAACTTTAGTGATGCACATGTCTCGGGGAAATCAACAATGGAAATCTGATACAGATTCGTCCATCGGATTAGCCATCGTGCATGGACCTCAGGCTTACATTTCACCAACGAATTATGAGGGCAAGCAAACTCATCACAAAGTCGTACCTACCTGGAATTATCAAAGCGTTCACTTCACGGGAAAAGTAGAAGTTAGTGAGAATTTGGACTTACTCAGGCAGATTGTTACTGACCTAACAGATTCACATGAAAAAGGTAGGGAAGTTCCCTGGCATGTGGCCGAATCAGATGAAACTTATTTTGAAGCACAACTAAAAGGAATTATTGCGGTCACTTTACATATAGAGAAAATCGAAGCCAAATACAAACTCAGCCAAAATCGTTCATTATTAGATCAAAATGCTGTCATATCCGATTTAAACAAATCTGAAAAGAGCGACGAACGTGATATCGCGGAAGAGATGAAACGCAATCTCTAGATTAAGTAATTATCGAGTGAGAACCAGCCCGCTCCTGAGAGATTTGAGATCTGGTTAAATACTTTTTCATATTGATGCGCGATCGTGTACATGTCGTACTTTTCCCGCGCATATTTTGCAATTCGAGCCCAATCGCTCTGCCCCCAGGATTGCGTGATGCGTATGGCCTCAACCCAATCGCCAAGAGTTCGGCATCTGAATCCCGTTTCGCCATGTTGAATCGTTTCGGTAAATGCGCCGAAACTGGAGCCAATTGCGGGTGTGCCACACAGCATCGATTCTACGGCGACGCCGCAAAAAGGCTCGATGTAGCGCGACGGAGCAATAGTGGCAATCGCATTTTTAAATAGCTCACCACGTTCGAGGCCAACAACCGGACCAATATATTCCATGTTTGGCGACCTGAGATAAGGCTTAGGGTCACCGACCCCGGCCAAGACGAACTTGATATCTGGCATGGCTTTGGCAACTTCGGCAACTTCGTTTAAACCTTTTGTTTCCATCATTCGGCCAATAAACAGAACGTATTGACCAGGGGCATTTCGTATTGGCCACTCACTGAGATCGTAATAATTTGGAATAACCCAGTGATAGTCATTTCCCATAGCCACGTGCTGTTGGTTAAAACCAATTTCCTTACCAGAGATGTGATGGAGCCAGGCATTGGATTCGTACACTCGAAACTTTGCGAATGGTTGGTTGTATCCGATTCCAGATTCAAGGAAGAAGCAGTCTTGAACCACTTCGAGCGCCGGGTTATGGGCCTCGCCAAATGGCAACAAAATAATGTCTCCTGCCGAGGCGTATTGAGGCAGCAGTAGCTTGAGTTTTGCATTGAACTCCGCATACAGCGGTGAATGCGCATATGCATGCCGACCGATAAATTCTGAATCTCTTGGATCATAACGACCGATATACGATTCCTGTTCCTCAAGAGACATCACATCGACTTGAAGATTGGCGCCACTTTCAGCGCCGGCAACGCCGTAATGAATGATTTCAAATCCTCTGGATCGAACCATAGGTGAAAAACGATGAATCTTGCCAGTGAAGGCACAATTTGAATATTTGGATGTAGTTACAGTGTGTGGCAACCCCAGCAAGTGCAACTTCATATCATCCTCGCCTTCACTTATTGCGCGCCGCCCAACTCTCAATATTGTAACCAAAACTTCGCTCGCAAAGTCCCTTGTCTTGAGTAAACGAACCAAATGATAGGGTCTGAATCTTCGGCGGTTCAACGAGTTTCATTATCTTGGGAGGGATTGGCAACCTGATTATGAAACTAAAAGTATTTTTTGATGACAACTACCTCCCGCCCTTTAAAACTCTTCTATATAGCGCTTTTAGCAATAAAAAGGCTGAAACTCCGATTGAGATTGTCGTGGGACTTTGGCGAGATAATCTTTCACAACTTTCCATAGCCACCATCCAGGCGTACGGTGAAAAATTGGGATTCAACATCACTTTTGAAGAGCTCGGCAACTGGTCGCCGATTCTGGATGAGAACATTAGGAATCCCTATGGCCACATTCCAGATGACTCGGCCAAGATTCGACTCGAATACCTGGTCAATTCAACTGAAGATTTCATTTATATGGATGTAGATATGTTGTTACTGCCAGGGTGGGATGATATTTTCCAACCGGCGCAATTCCCTACGCATCACGTTATCGGTGTCGTGCCAGATTCCATGACCACAAAGCGCAACAACGTTAGATACCCGCCAACGGAAAATGCCAAGAATGCTAGAGATGGGCTCGATTTCTATTTCAATTCGGGATTAATGATTGTTAATGCAAAGGCATGGCACGAGAAAGATATGACTGGAAAGCTAGCGACAACACTGAGAAAGATCTCAGAGGGTTCGATTGAGGTCGATTGGGTTGATCAAGATGCCCTAAATCTCGTAACAGCCGGATTTAAATTCCCCCTAAACCGAACTTTCAACACCATGATTCACCCCTGGACCGAAGAATTTACAAATGAGTTTTATTCACCAGACAGATCATTGCAGCCAAAGATTCTGCATTTCGTAGCATCTCCGAAACCTTGGAATATGGAGAATTCTCTTCGAGAGGAACTCCTGCGACTAGCCCAAGAAAATGCCCGCGCGGGTTTCGTTGACTCAATAGGAAACTGGTACCACATGTATTTCTTCTACGATAACCAGAGAGTTCTTTGGGAACAGACATGGTGAATAAGTTATGAAAATATTGGTAACAGGCGGTGCTGGTTTTCTGGGTTCGCACCTTTGCGAAAGGCTGTTGGAACTCGGCCACTCAGTCCATTGCTTAGATAATTTTATGACGGGAGAGATGTCGAATATCTCTCATCTCATAGATCATTCAAATTTTGAACTCCACGAGCACGACGTAACAGCCCCGATTGATATTGAAGTAGAGGGAATCTTTAATTTGGCATGCCCAGCTTCGCCAATTTGGTATCAATTAGACCCGGTTAATACGACCAAGGTAAGCATTCTTGGGGCCATAAATATGCTCGATCTAGCCCATCGCAATAACGCCAGAATTTTCCAAGCAAGTACTTCTGAGGTTTACGGAGATCCAAAGGTCTCCCCTCAAGACGAGGAGTATTGGGGAAATGTAAATCCCATCGGAATTCGATCTTGTTACGACGAAGGCAAGCGCGCAGCCGAATCGCTCTTCATGGATTATTTCCGAAAATACGGAACCGACATTCGCATTGCGCGTATTTTTAACACTTATGGACCTCGTATGTCGCCAAACGACGGCCGGGTCGTCAGCAACTTCATCTGCCAGGCATTGAAAAATGAGCCGATCACTATCTATGGCAATGGGTCGCAAATACGGAGTTTTTGCTACGTTGATGATTTAGTCGAAGGGATTATTAAACTGTTCTTTGAACCAGGCATTCACGTCCCGGTGAATCTCGGGAATCCAGAACCATTTACGATTCATCAACTCGCTAGAAAGATTATTAACGACACTGGCTCATCGAGTGAAATCATTTATCATCAACTTCCACAAGACGACCCAATGACCAGAGAGCCTGATATTCAAAGGGCTCGCTCGTTACTTTCCTGGAATCCGACAATCTCATTCGATGATGGTTTGGCTAAGACGATCCAATATTTCCAA
>JBAXOT010000013.1:0-42203 GCA_037133095.1 Actinomycetes bacterium | reverse complement strand
GCCACAACAATTCCTCCCGAGTGAGGGAAGAGATTTACATTCCCCTCGAAATCTAGAACAACTCCCCCGGCTTCTTGGACGATTAACACCGCGGCGAGGTGATCAATCGGACTGAAGTGGCCAATCACCGCGCCAACACCGCGGCCGGCTGCGATTGAAGTGAGAGTGAGAGTTCCAGAACCCATGATGCGCATCGTGCAATAGTTCTCTGCGAGTCCTTCAAGAAGTTTGAGCATGCCTGGCCAAGGTTGATAGGCGGCGAGTTCTGTAAGAACTACCTTGCCGGCAATGGGATTCTCGCTTGGCTCGATCCCTGGAATGTGAAGCGGGTGCCCATTCAGCTTGGCTCCACGATCCTTACGGGCTTCAAATAACTCATTGCGCCACGGGTCGATTGTTACTCCTATTAAGGGAGTTCGATCATGAGACAAAGCTAAGGACATAGAGGTCCATGGGATGCCATTGGCAAAGTTGGTGGTTCCGTCGATGGGATCGAGATACCAGGTAGGAACTCCAGAAACTTCTTCTCCGCCTTCTTCTTCACCAATCAGAATGTGGCCGTGAAAGTTTGCCGCGATCACCTCGCGAACATGAGTTTCAATCCAAACATCAACTTCGGTGACCAGGTCAGCCGGATTGGCTTTGGTTTTTACAATTCCGGGTTTCATGAATGTGCACACCATCATGGCCCATTTTCCGAGCCCTCGAGCAACTTCTTCGGCACGATCTAAGTCAATTTGCGCCACTGAAACGGTCTGGTGGGCATAGTTGAGGGTGGGATTGGTTGCGAGAGTTTCTTGGAGCAAACCGAGGTAATTAGTGGTTATCGAGTCGACTCCAATAGCGGCAGCCCAGCGCATCGTGGGTTCGTCATCGATGGTCCAGAGCGAAACTTTGTATCCCGCGTCGTGAAGGGTCTGAACTCTAGGAGCCGACATAAAGGAGTAGTGAAGATTGATGAATTCAGGATTGAGATCTGCCAATAATTCATCCGAAGGCAGTCCGGATTCGTTCCAAGGCAGAAAAATCCGGGCAGATGGTGCGAGTTCGCGAATGATCTTCATTCCCTCTAGCGCTCCACACCATGCAACGTGATCTTGATGCAGCAGGCTATTGCTAACGACTTCAAATGAAGCAGCGGCAGGCTCTTTAGTCTCCATATCGATCAGAAGTATCGAATGCACATTGTCAAAAAGTGGCAGGACTTCGGAGAGCAAGGGAATGCGAACATCTTCCCAGCCCAAAGCTTTGATTTGATCCAGAGTCAGGTCGGCGGAGTTTTCCGATCTCCCCCACATTCGCTCCAGGGTCGGATCATGGAGGACGATTACTTGATTGTCTTTGGTTAGGCGCACATCAATTTCGACAAAATCAGCCTTCGCCTCAATCGCGGATTTGATGGCAGCAATCGTGTTCTCACGATAAATACTGGAGTCTCCGCGATGAGCACATACGAGAGTCATAGTTAAGCAGTCCTAACGAGTTCGCCATTTTTGTAAATGAGCGCTTTGTTAATTCTGGCATGACCAACATCGCCATTGCGAGGAAAATCACTGGAGAGGAATGCGCGCAGGCTGACATCTTCGCGGCGAAGGTAGACCTCATAGAAATGGCCACGAGGAACGACATGGTCAACCGTGGCCGGGTAACTGCCCTCGATGTAGTCACGGCTGAAACTTACGTCCTCCGGGCGAACACCGATGATCTCTTCACCGGGGAAGACTCGACCATTTTCGAAGAAGCCCTCGATGCGATTGAGCGAGCCAATGAAATTTGCGACGTAGTCAGTTTGTGGCCGGTCATAGAGTTCTTGTGGCGTTGTGAACTGTTCAATCTTGCCAGCGTTCATAACGGCGATGCGGTCGGAAATCGAAAGTGCCTCATCTTGATCGTGAGTCACGATAACAGTGGTGATATTAAGTCTGCGTTGGATTTCCCGAATATCTTCACGCACTTTCACGCGTAACTTTGCATCAAGGTTGCTGAGCGGTTCATCGAGAAGGAGGATGTCGGGTTCTTGAACCAAGGCACGGGCAAGGGCCACGCGTTGTTGTTCACCACCGGAAATTTGGCTGGGGCGCGAGTCTTTGTGATGCATAAGGTTGACGAGTTCCAAAGCTTCGTGGACTTTTTTGGTAATTTCATCGTTGCCTAATTTTCTCACCCTTAATGGGTAGGCCACATTTTTGAAGACGGTCATATGCGGCCATAGGGCATAGTTTTGAAAGACCATGGCACTTGGTCTTTTATCAGGACCAAGGTCAGTGACATCTTTACCCGCAATCGTGATGTGCCCATGTTCAGGAATAAGGAAGCCAGCGATCATTCGCAAAGTGGTCGTTTTGCCACAACCTGATGGACCAAGCAATGAGACCATCTCGCCCTTGTGAACCGTGAGGTCGAGGTTGTCGATGATCGTGCGACCACCAAGGACTTTAGTGAGACCGTGAAGAACTAAACCCTCGTTTGTGCTGGTCATTTGATTTGGAACCCTTCTGCGAGCTGGCCACCAATGATGTGTTTACGGGCGATGCCAATGAGGAGAACTGAGGGGAATGCGAGAAGTAAGGAGAAGACGGCCGCCACTTGAATTGGATAATTTTGTACGAGTGAGTACATCTCGGTTGGCATTGTGTAAATCGATGGCGCGCCAACGAGATATGAGCCTTGTGCTTCGTCGAAAGAAGCGAGAAAGGACATCACAATGGCGACCAGGATGCCAGGCATCGCCAGTCGTAAAGTAATCGTGAAAAATGTCCGAATTTTGGAAGCGCCTGCATCTCTGGCTGCTTCTTCTAAGTTCTTGGGCACTGCGGCAAAAGCAGCCGCGGGAATCCACGTCATGTAAATGATGGTTCCAAGGAGTTGGATGATTACAACGCCAACGAAGGTTCCCATTAGGTTCAGCGCGTAATAAAGAGTGGCTATCGCGGCGAAAAGTCCAATCTTTGGGAACGAGTTCGCTGCGAACATTCCGATGAGAAAAGTCTTGCGACCAAAGTAATTTAATCTTCCTGCGGCATATGCAGCAGGCAGGCAGATCACCATAGAGATCAGAACCACAATAGGGCTGATAATTAGCGAGTTCTTAATTGCCGCACCAAGAGCCGAATCCAAGAATACTTTCGACCACCACTGAAGCGACCAAGAATCTGGATAAAGATTAGGGAAGGTCCAATTCGAAGCAAAGGCATGGACTGCGAGCCAAAGAAGGGGTCCCAAAATGAAGATCGCCATGAAAGCAATAAAGAAATAGAGTGCGATCCGAACCGGCAATGAGGTTTTTTGGCGAGATCTTGTCCGTGCCATTAAATCCGTCCGCTCTGTTTAGCGCTGCGCACATTAGCCCAGATATAGGCAACGGCTATTCCAGAGGCGGCGAAGAATACGATGAACGCCATAACGATCGACTGTTGTGGACGATTGTAAGAACCAAAGAAGTTAGAAATTTCTACACCCAACATCGTCGGCTGGTTCGGCCCCAAGAAATATGGAATGGTGAAGGAGCCTAATATTCCGATTGCCGTGAAAGTTGCAGCGATAACGATGGGTGTGAGGGCAAGAGGAATGAGAATTGTTCGGACGACCCGAAAGAATCCGGCCCCGGCATCTTGTGCCGTTTCAATGAGCGCATCTGGGACTGATTGGAAGCCCGAGGTAACCATCAAGATGGCGAAGGGCAACGAGGTCCAAATAGTTCCAATGACAATCGCCGATGTTGTCGCGGTCAAGGTAGGAAAGTTGATACCAAAATGTTTGAACACCGTCCGCATAAACCCATCACCAGAATAGAAAGTATGAATTGCCCACGATGAGATAACGACAGGAACAAAGAGCGGAACCAAGGTGAGAGTGCTCATGATTGTCGCGATCCGACCGCCGACCATTCGCTGGTAAACGCCAATACCAAGTGCCATCAGTAAAACAAGGGAAGTCGAAAGGGCGGTGACAAAAAGGGTGGTCGCGAGATCACCAGCGAAACGGGAGTCATGAATGACGTCTTTATAGGCGGCCAGAGTTCCCCACCACTGGTCCTTGGTGTGGATCTGTTGCCCGATTAAGGAAACTACGCGGTTAGGTCCGCCAGTAAAACCGAGGCTGAAAGTGAAACCAACGAGAATGGGTAGACCAACAAAACCCACCACCAGAAGGACGGGTGGCAACGCCATGCTAAACCCAAGCAGCGAGAGCCTTGGGGTCGATTTGACCGCAAGGCTCTCTACTTTGGAACTAGTTGTACTCAATTACTTGGGATTTACTTACCTGGAACTGTGGATGCCCACTGGCTCTTGAGGTCGTTTGCATTTGCACTTGAGTAACCGGCACGGAGATTCTGGATATCAACACCGGCGAAGGCGGCGGTGATTGTGGGATCCAACTTGCTCAATGGAATAACTGGGAAGCCGTTGAGAGTTCCGCCAACGATCAAGTTCTGTGCTGCTGGTGAAAGGACCCAGTTAGCAAGAAGGCGAGCGCCCACCTTGTTCTGGGAAGAGTTTGGGATACCCAAGTACGAGGCACCACCGGTAAACGATGGGTTCGAAATTTGAGCAACCTTGATGTTTGCAGGCATGGTCTTTGCCTTAATTGCGGAGGCAAATTGGTCAGACCAAACAGAGGCCATATCAACCAAGCCGGTGGCAAGATCCTTTAGGGTCTCGGCATTGTTTGCTGGGTAAGTTCCATTTTGGCCATAGGTGTATTTGTTCAAGGTACGAAGAGTTGCAAGACCTTGTGCCCACTTTGTTTCCAATGCAGGTGCTGCTGCGGCAACCAAGGCTGCGCGGTCTGCATTGGTCAAATACTTATCAACGACAGTCTGAACGAATGAGTAACCGCTACCGCCGCCGGAAGGTGCGTTGTAGGTGAACTTGCCTGGGTGAGCCTGAATCCAAGTCAAGAGCTCATCAAGAGTCTTTGGTGGAGTTGCAACATTGGTGCTGTTGTAAGCAAGAAGAACCGATGAACCACGGTATGGAATGCCACCCATGCCGGCCTTGAGAACGGTTGCATTAACATCCTTGATATTCGGCAACAAACCTGATGTTGGTCGGTACAAGAGACCGGCGGCACCAAGTGTTGATACAAAGCCACCGTCAATGAGGTCTACGCCTGGGTTCTTGTGAAGAACTGCTGCAGCAGTAATCTTTGCAGCCTCTTGTGCATCATGAGTTCCGTGAAGGTCGAAGGTCACGTTGACGTCATAGCCTGGGTATTGAGCCTTGAATGCTGGGATTAGTGAGTTAACCCAGAGATCTTGAATGTTTGTGTCGGCTGAGATGTACACCTGAATGGTTTGGCTGACAGCATGGCTGGCAGGGACCGAAGCGCCGATTGCGAGAACTGCCGACGCAGCTGCAACGAGAACCTTTGCAAATTTATTCTTGAACAAAATGTTCCTCCAAAGTCGTCAGAAGCGACCGATGTCGTCTTCCATGAGATCGGGGCAAACATAAAGTGCGCTAGTTCGGAGTTAATGAAATCAACCATGCCTTTTGGTTAACAGAAAGCGAATATCAAGATTCACATCTGCTGGATGGTGAAAAGTTGTGACAATGAACTCAAACCAATTATTGAACGGTCTTCATGCTGCGTGAAACTTTCAGGAGATCAGAGTAAGAAATTCCGGTTCCTAAAACTTCGACCGAAGTAGCATGCAGGTTTTTGGTGGCTTTGGTCTTCCACATGATGTAACCACCAAGACTCTTCATGTCAGAACTCTTGCAATTTTTCCACTCCACTTTCTTGCTGGGATCGCAAAAAACGACGACTTTCGATTTAAAGCCATTGATAGTTGCGGTGGCTACCTGAACGCCAAGACCAGGATTGGAACATTGAACCGCCGCGTCTGTTTCGAGAAATTGAATTTGACGGTCTTCACCATAAATTGCCGCGACCCACTGCTCTTTGCCCGCACCGCAGCTCAGCAGTTTGAAAGAATTTAAGAGGAGATCTGTTGTGAAAGCCGGTCTTAGCACTTGGTAACTCAACCCAGTCTGTGCATCAACATATTTATCTCCCGATCCCATAGCCCAGGCTGAGGACGGTAGGAGAAGAAGAAAGGCAAGCAGAACTCCAAGTTTTCGTTGCATAAGAAAGAGCCTAACTAGTTGGCGCGGGTACGGCCCCAAGTGAGACTCAACTAACTGCTTTTGCCGCTCGAGTGCTCTTGCCGCTGATCCAGAAGATGACGCCAATGAGCGTGAAGATGGCAAGTGGAATTCCTTCGGTCAAGAAGAATTTCCATTTCTCAGATTCGGCCCAACCTGAAGGGCGATAGTTCTCGCCAAACCAGTGCGAACCAAAACCTGGGAAAAGTAGTTGGACTCCAGCAAAGAGAACCAAGCAAGTTAGCCAAACTGAAATTGTTCGGCCGAATGGTGCCTTATAGGGACGCGGGTGGTCTGGGTGGGTCACTCGAAGTCGCCACAGGGCGGGGAAAATAGCCAAATAAGAGAGAACGGTAGTCGAAATGGCGATACCGATAACCACGGAGAAATATTTACCCAAGTTTCCACCACTGATTTGATGGGCGCCGATAAGAGTTGCCGTAGCCACCAGACCAGAGAGAATATTGACTCGAACTGGGGTTCCATGTTTGGCGGAAATCTTGCCCAGCCAACGAGGAGCGGCGCCGTCATAACCGCTCACGGCGAGCGCACGATCTGAACCCATGATCCAGGCTACGCCTGATGAAAGGGTGCAGAGAATGAAGAGCAACCCGGCAATGGAACCAAGAACAGCCCCAGCGCCAGTGAGGGTTGCGGTGCCATCAGAGGCAATCGAACCACCAAAGACAGTAAAGACAGATTTAATGGCATCGATAAATCCGCCAAGGCTAGTTACTTGACCCAAAGGCAAAACGATGAGGACGCCGACAATGGGAATTCCGTAGAGCAAGATGCCAGCGATTGCTGCGCGAATGAGGGAGTAAGGAACATCGCGCTTTGGATCGACCATTTCATCGCCAGCAGCGTTAGGCAATTCGAAACCACAGAGTGCGAAGATCAGGATGCCGCTCAGGGTTACGAAACCACCATAATTGATACCGAGCTGGTTGATATGAATGCCTTGAATTCCGTGCTTGATGCCGTAAAGGATTACTGCGATAGTAAAAAATCCGAGAATCACAAAACGCGCATAGGCTCCTGAAATAGGTATGTACTTACCAACCTTGAACGAGAGAACAGTCGCAAAGGTTCCCACCCAGATAAAGGTGATCGTAAAAAGGTAAAACCAGAAGGTACCCATGCTTTTACCGTGCATAAAGAAGGTTTCGTAAGTGGTCGCTGCAAGAACAGAGAGAGTGCCGCCAAACCAAACTGGATTTGTTACCCAGTAGAGCATGTTGTTTATTGTGGCTGGCAGGCGACCGAACGCCAGACGCGCCCAGAGGTATGGACCGCCCTCTTGCGGAAAGGCGGTACCGAGTTCGGCAAAGAGGAGAGATTGCGGAATAAAGAAGAAGAGCGAGAAGAAAAGCAACATGGTAATCGCTTGTGGCCCTTGGTGGGCGATCTGACCAACACTATCGACCCCAACCAGAGTGCAGATAGTGAAAGCCAGAATCTCGCGTCGGCCAAAACTCTTTTGAAAATGTTTACTCTCCTCAACCGACCCAGCGGTTGCATCTAATTCTTTGAGTTCGGCTTGGCTTGACACCTAATCCCCCTAAGTCCTAGGAAAAACTAATTGGCACACCTTACGCACGAATTCTCACGTTTTCTAGTAAATCGTCGAAGAATTAGTTCGATGCTTCGCCGTAATTGAAAGTGGTAACACAACCACCATCAACAGTCACGATTGATCCAGTCATGAAGGAAGCCTCGTCCGAAACTATAAAGGCTGCGACATTTGCAACCTCGATTGGCTGAGCCTGCCGACCAAGTGGTTGCATTGCCGCGGCCTTCTCGCGACGGGCAATTGCCGCGGTTAACTCATCATCACTGATCCAATGTGACTCGAGTTTGATTGCGAGCATTTTCCTTCAACGTCGTAAAATTTGAATTGTCGGGAGATGTGTCGCGCAAAATCATTGCCTTCACCCGATCAGGATAAGCAACGGCGTACTCCATCGCGATAAAACCACCGTAGGAACCTCCGGCGACCACGATTTGTTCGGCACCAATCCATGTGCGCAGCCCATCAATATCTGCAGCCCATTGTTCGTGCGAGTAAGGCGGAACACCTTCGCTAACGCCACAACCGCGGGCATCGAAAACGACAACTTGAAAGAGATCAGCGAGCGGACCAAATGTTGCCTTCGGTTCGTGGAATGATCCAATGCCTCCTCCACCATGATGTGCAATTAGTACAGGAAATCCAGGTTCGCCAAGAACTTCGACATAGAGATTTGCACCATTGATCTCAACCCACATGACATTCCCCGTTCACTTGGACGAGGCGTCAGCCTAGAGGCAATATGAATATTCCGCTTTTTAATGCAACACGTATTTGTAAAACATCCAAATCGAGGAACTTATGCCGATGACAAAAACAAATGCTCGGTAGGTTTCGGCTCGAAATCGATGTACTAAATGTCCCCCAAGGTAGCCACCAATACTTGCTCCGACAAAGAGCGCGCCTGCGACAGACCACACAATTTTGCCTGATGCAATAAAAATGGAATTTGACACCAGCCCCGTAAGTGAGGTGACCATATTTTTCGCGCCATTGATTGTCGCCGGAGTGGTACGAACATCCTTTGCCAGCATTGCTATAACCATCACCCCCACTCCAGGTCCAAAATATCCACCATAGAGCCCAACGGCGATCATCAATACTGTTTCAAAGTGACGATGAATTCGTATGAACTTCTCTCGCGCCTTTGGCGTCAGCGAGTATGTGGCCAGCAACATCAGAAAGGGGGTAAGTTTTTCAAAATTCTTTTCCGGCAGGAGTGAAAGGCCAATCGCACCGACAACTGTTCCGATGAGGATTAGGCTGACAAATTTCTTGTGGATTCGAAGCAATGATTTCACGTCGCTCTTATTGCTCAACAGCGCCGTGATGTTGGCGCTATAGATGCCGAGCGAGTTGGTCATAGCCGCACTCACCGGATTGATCCCAGTGGCGACCAAAATCGGAAACGAGACGACAGCTGCGCCACCGGCGAGCGCGTTAAAGGCTCCGACGAGGAGTCCGACCACCGCAAAGAGGAGAAATTTAACCTTCAGACTCCATTCGATTGGTGACTCATTGGCTCAAAAGCCAATTTTCGAAGTTTATTCCTAAGTTTCCTGAAAGAATGCCTGAATTAACACAGACAATTCCAAGAGTTGGGGCATATTTTTATCCTATGAAATCCTTTGGGTTGAGCAATTCTTCTCGACGGAACGTCAAATTGCGGTTTGTCCTGTCCTTAATTATCTTGCTCATTTTTTCCACCATTTATTTGGTGATGCAGCAGACGCTGCGCCTCGAGGCAAACCAGCAACCTTTGCGAATAGCCAGCCAGATCCAATCCAACTGGGTAAATGGCCAAATAATGGACACCTCTTTCCTACCTAAGGTCGAACTCTCTGACAGTGCCTACGCTTTTGGTGCTGTTTTCAACGAAAATGGCGAGGTCCTCTCCACTAATGCGACATTCAAAGGCTCGGATTTGGACATTCCAACTGGCGTACTCTCTAAAGCCCGAAACAGCGGCTTGGATAAAGTTACCTGGCAGCCAGATTCGACCCATCGATTTGCCATCGTGGCCATGGCTCAGGCGAATAACGTTTTTGTTGCCGGTCAGTCGTTGCGACCTACGGAAGATTTGATTTCCCAGCTCGGCCTTTTCATCGGGGCGGCCATGGCTCTAACTCTCCTCGTAGCCAACTTTTCGCTTTTCGCAGTCCGAAGGCGGACCCAGGAATAGAATTGCCTTTTTACCTGTGAAGGGCGGAGATGATTGTGGAGCCGGTGGCTACTGACGCTCAGATAGATGCCACAGTAGAGGTTTCAATCAGAAAGGCTCTTGACCTAATAAATCAGGCGCGGTCATTGCGCAATCACAAGGAAAAGGTAAGCCGAAGAAAATTTTCCAGGCTGGTTCGAGATGCACGCTCCATCGAAGCCACCATGGGGCTCACCGACGAAGTGATGAGAATTAATTCGAGCCGAGATGCAATTCGGCTCTTTCGTAAAGTCAATCAGAAAGTCTCAATTCGGGGTTTTGGTATCAAGAACTCTTGCGGTTTGCATCTTGTCTCGGCGATTTCACGTCCGCTGCCACGGATGGCGCTCAAACTTATTAACTCTCAAGTGCGATCGCAATCAAGGAATCTCATTTTGCCAGCCGAGCCAGAGAAACTTTCCAAGGTCATGGCCAGCCGAAAATCACAAGGTTTCAATTTCAATGTGAATGTTCTCGGAGAAGCCGTTCTTGGTGCAAAGGAAGCAGATGAACGAGAATCTTGCATAATTGAAATGATCTCTCGAGCCGATGTGGATTTCGTCTCGGTAAAACTCTCTTCGATTACTAGTCAGCTCATCGCCATCGACCATGATGGATCGGTTATCCGAGTAAGTGAAAAATTGCGAAACATCTATCGAGCAGCTAACACACATAACACTTTTATAAATCTTGACATGGAAGAGTATCGAGACCTGGCACTAACTGTGCGCGCCTTCACATTAGTTCTTAGTGAACCTGAGTTTCTGAATGTTCAAGCCGGCATCGTCCTTCAAGCTTATTTACCAGAATCCCACTCCGCCTTTGCTGATTTGGCTTCGTGGGCTGTCGAAAGAAATCTAGCCGGCGGAGCCGCAATTAAAATACGTTTGGTCAAAGGCGCTAACTTGGCGATGGAAAAGGCAGAAGCACATGTGCAGGGCTGGGTTGCCGCCCCCTATTCCACGAAAGCTGAAGTTGATGCGAGTTACGCCAGGCTGATCGATGCAGCTCTTCGAACAGAATATGCCGGGTCTCTTCGAATCGGGATTGCCAGCCACAATATTTTTCACATCTCTTGGGCAATCGAAGTCGCTCGCTCCAGAGGGGTCAGTCACCAAATTGACATCGAAATGTTGGAGGGGATGGCGCAGGCTGAAGCTCGAGCCTTGGCTCATGCCGGCAATCGGGTGCTCTTGTACGCGCCCGTTACTCGAGCCGATGACTTTGCTTCTGCGATTGCCTATCTGGTTCGGCGTTTAGATGAGAACACTTCAGATGAAAATTATTTAACAGCCTCATTCACCATCGATAAAAATCCTAGTGAATTTGAGCGACAAAAACTTCGATTTGAGAAATCTGTCGAAGATCGTCATGAGATTTCTACCAGCTCACGGCGACACGGCATGGAGAACAATCGCGACTCGTCCTTCTTCAATCAACCTTCAGGTGATCCGACAAATGTTCACTATTGGTCCTGCGTCTCAAAGGAAATTGCAAAGATTAAAAGGCTCACTCCCGCAAACGGCAAACAAGTGCCCGTGGTCATAAATGGCGAATCTCTAGTCACCGATGAATTCGAATATGGCAGTGATCCTGGCGATAATTTGCAAAATTGGTATTCATACAGTGTGATAAATCGAGATCTCATTGAAAGCGCAATATCAGCCGCTCGAGTTGGCGGACCGCGCTGGAACAGTAGACCGATTTCCGAAAGACGGAACATATTGCTGCGAGTCGCGGAGGTCATGGAAAATCAACGGGCATTATCGATCGCTGTTATGGCGCGCGATACTGGAAAGACGGTGGCAGAGGCTGACCCTGAGGTGAGTGAAGCGATTGACTTTGCCCGCTATTACGCACATTCAACCATCGACAGTAGACAATCCTCCCCCATTGGAACAGTGCTCGTCGTTCCGCCCTGGAACTTTCCTTATGCAATTCCAGCCGGAGGTGTGCTTGCTTCGTTGGCCGCCGGAAACTCGGTGATTCTTAAGCCGGCGCCAGAGAGCGTTGCCGTGGCTTGGCTTTTGGTTCAACAATTATGGCAAGCCGGGGTGCCAAAGGAAGCGCTTCATTTTCTTCCGGCTCGTGATGACGATTCGGGTCAATATTTGGTGAAACATCCAGGTGTGGATGCCCTCGTGTTAACAGGGTCGCTCGACACTGCCCGGCTTTTCACTGAATGGCGCAATGATCTCAACCTGCTCGGCGAAACGAGTGGTAAGAACTCCATCATCATTTCAGCCTGCGCTGATATTGAGGCCGCCGTAAAGGACTTGGTGCAATCTGCCTTTGGGCATGCGGGACAAAAATGCAGCGCATCCAGTATCGGCATCATTCTCAAAGGCGCATTTGATAATCCTCTTTTTCTCCGCCAACTCGTTGATGATGTCACTACTTTGCATGTCGGTGCCGGCTGGGATCTGGCATCACACGTTGGTCCCATAATTCGTCCACCTGAAGGAGCCTTGTTGCGGGCGTTGTCCCAGCTCGACGAGGGCGAAAGTTGGATTGTTGAACCAGAACAAATTGACGAGTCGGGAAATCTTTGGCGGCCAGGTGTAAAGGTTGGAGTGAAGCCAGGTTCGTGGACTCACACCAATGAGTGGTTTGGACCAGTCCTGGGACTTATCGTCGTTGACGATCTGCAAAGCGCAATTGAGGTGCAGAATGGCACTGCCTTTGGTTTAACCGCCGGCTTGCACTCACTCGATGAAGCCGAATGCGAGTACTGGATGGAACACGTGCAAGCCGGCAACCTTTACATCAACCGAGGAATAACCGGCGCTGTTGTTGGGCGACAACCTTTTGGCGGTTGGAAGGCCAGCAGTGTCGGCGCCACTGTAAAAGCTGGCGGGCCAAATTATGTTCACGGTCTGCGAAACTGGAAGCCAGTCTCGGGAGTTAGCGGTGCGGTCTGGTCGGTCAACGAGTGGTGGAAAAATGCCGGCAGCAAGTCGATCGAGACTTCAAACCTTGTTGTGGAACGAAACTATTTCCGTTATCGCCGACCACTTGATCCTGTAATAGTACGCGTTGATCACTCGACCAGGCCTGAGGAGATCGCTCTCGTCAATTACATTTCAGATTTCCTATCGGTTGCCGTTTCTTGGAGTAATGAAGAAACAGAATCAATTTCAGAACTCATTGGGCGGGCCAAACATCGGGTCCGCTGGCTCTCAAGTGAGCCCGCCCCCAGAACAGAACTGCTGAAAATAGGGGTATCGATTGATATTCGACCGGTGGCCCAACGTGGGGACATCGAAATAGTGCGATGGCTTTTAGAACAGAGCGTCTCGATAAACAATCATCGGTTTGGAAACGTCAAGGCAGGTCCAAAACCCATCTGTCTCGGATTGCGAAAAACCTCCTAGAGGGGGCCGTTACCCAAAAGCCAGAAGGCCCCGTATCCGGCACCAGCCATGATCAACCCCACGCTTATGACAACTTTCCCCTTTGTCTTCTGGCGCTCTAGGTACCGAGCCCACGGAAAGAGCAGCGGAAATCCCGGCAGCAGATACCGAGGTTTGGAGCCAAAATAACCTGATGTGGTCAGCGAAAGGGCCACCAAAACTAAAATATAAACGAGAAGTGGCAACGGTTGTTCTTGCCGGTAGCAAGTAACGAGCAACCACATTAAGAGTGCAACGGCCAGAACCACGGCAACACCAGCCAGCGGAGTTGGACCTGTCAGCAAATGGGCGCACCACCGCAAGAATGCCCTTCCACCATCGAAACCATTTCCCCAACGTGATTCCACACCGAAATATCCGGTAATACTCCTCGTCTTTACGCCGACGTAAATGACGTAGGCGATCCAACCAAGTGGTGCGAGCGCAATGGCGAGTAATTGTTCGCGCGAAATTCTTTCTCGCTGCCGGCGAGCGATGGAAAAAATGGTGACTATGACTGCCAGCGCGACCGCCAAACCTATTGGACGAGTAAAACTGGCAAGGGAAGAGAAGGTTGCGGCGAGCAACCATTTTCGTTTCAGGAGGAAGAAGAGCGACCAAGCCGCGAAGGCGGTAAAAAGTGATTCGCTGTAGGACAAAGATTCCACGACACCAATGGGAATGCTTGCCCATAAGAACACCGCAAAGAAGGCAACTCTTGCGTCGTAAACATGGCTCGCAATCCGATATATCCCCGTGGCAGCAAAGACAGAGGCGACCGCTGCAACAACCAACCCGGCGCTGACTGCTGAGAGGTTTGTCAAGAAGTGAATTGTCCGTTCGGCGATAGGTTGCGCTGGAAAAAAAGCATAGTCGGAGAGCCGGTGCCCGTTAGCGCTGGTGGTGACATAGCCATAACCATTTTCGGCGATCCTGCGATACCACTGCGCATCCCAGCGGAAAAAAACCGAGTGAGCAGATTTGTGGCGAATCGCAGCCATTACCCATAAAGCCACCAACCCCGCCATTCGCACCAGCACAAAGGCCGCTAGCGCGTGCCAGATTGTGGCCCTATGAATTGGTGCCGAACTCTTGGCTTCAAGGGCAGGCATGTCTGGGATTGTTCCACATTTCTAGACCAGCATAATGTTGGGAAAATCGTTACCTTTCAGCTATGAAATTTTCACACTTAGGTCGTTCCGGAATCTCGGTCAGTCGAATCTGTCTTGGCACCATGAACTTTGGGCCAGAGACTGATGAGAGTACTTCGCATTCCATTATGGATTCAGCGCTCGCGAGCGGAATCAACTTTATCGATACTGCAAACAGATACGGGGGACCAGAGAATTTCGGTGGCACCGAAGTTATCCTTGGTAACTGGTTCGCCCAAGGCGGCGGACGACGCGAGAAAGTGGTACTCGCAACAAAACTGTATGGCGAGATGGATCCCTGGCCAAATAACCGAGGGCTCTCTGCCCTGAATATCCGACGAGCAGTAGATGCCAGCCTGAAACGTTTGCAAACTGATTACATCGATTTATATCAAATGCACCACATCGATCGCGCCACTCCTTGGGAAGAAATCTGGCAAGCGATGGAGGTGCTCGTCGCGCAAGGAAAGATTCTCTACGTGGGCAGCAGCAACTTTGCCGGGTGGCATTTGGTTCAGGCACAAAGCGCCGCTACATCGCGCAACTTCATGGGTTTGGTTTCCGAACAATCCATCTACAGCCTGGCCCAACGCGACATCGAACGTGAAGTGATTCCGGCCGCACTCAACTATGGAATTGGAATTCTGCCCTGGTCGCCATTGCATGGTGGTCTACTAGGCGGCGTACTTCGAAAAGATCGAGATGGCAGTCGTCGCCTCACTGGTCGATCCAAAGAGGCGGTTGAATCTCGACGCACGCAAATCGAAAGTTACGAAGATTTCTGCCAAGAACTGGGACAGGAGCCCGGCGATATTGCTTTGGCATGGCTGCTGGCACAACCTGCAGTCACGGCTCCCATCATTGGGCCAAGAACCCAGGCTCAACTTGATGCCGCTATTCGCTCACTAGACGTCGTACTCACCGCTGAAGATTTAGCCAAACTAGATCAGATTTTCCCCGGATTTAAAACATCTCCCGAGGACTACGCCTGGTAAGAGATCTAAGGCTTAATGATGGTAATTCCGACCTGAGGCACCTCTGCCATTGACGCAAGTGCCTTAGCGCCGGAAGCCAGATCGAGAGTACGTTCGATTAATTGATTCGGTCGAAGCACCCCGGTTCTCACTAATTCAAGTAACTCCGGATAATCGACTGCCGCCATTCCATGGCTGCCTAGAAGATCCAATTCGTATGCGATAACGCGTGCCATCGGAATCGGGCTTTGTCCTGATTCAGTGAGAAGCAAACCCAGTTGAACGTGGCGGCCTCGCCTGTGTAAAGAGAGAATGGAATTCTTAGCGGTTTCCGCTGATCCCAGTGCGTCGATTCCCACATGAGCCCCACCTGAAGTAATGGTGAGTATTGTTTGTAGAGCGACTTCTTCCCTCGAATTAATTGCAAAATCAGCGCCTAACGCTTTGGCTTTATCGAGGGCCTCACCATAAATATCAACTGCAATGACTTTTGCATCAAGGGCCTTGGCGATCATAATTGCGGAAAGGCCAACCCCGCCACATCCAAAAACTACAACCCATTCATCCGGTTGAACTTTGGCCCGATATTTCAATCCTCTAAATGCGGTGGCAAATCGACAACCCAAAGCAGCGGCTGCTTCGTAGCTAACTTCTGCGGGTAGGTCGATGACATTGAAATCTGCATTCTCAATCGCCACATATTCAGCAAATGATCCCCAGTGGGTAAAACCTGGTTGAGTTTGGTTCGGACAGACTTGGGCATTTCCAGTTGCGCACCACTCGCACGACCCACAGCCACAAACAAAAGGCACCGTTACCCGGTCACCGATCTTAATTCGAGATACTTCGCTACCAATTTCACTGATGACCCCCGCCAGCTCGTGCCCTGGCACATGAGGAAGCGTTATATCCGAATCATGACCCATCCAAGCGTGCCAATCACTGCGGCAAAGTCCGGTGGCTTCTACTTTGATGACAACGCCTTTTGGCGAGGCTGTCGGGGTCGCTATCTCGACAATCTCGATCGGTCCGGCAAACTCTGCAAAATATATCGACTTCACCGTGGCTAGGCTAAACCATGTACGAGAACCTGTAAAAAACTCTGGGTCTACCTCTAGAGTCCACCACTAGAGGTTATATTGATTAAAGGGGAATTCTCGGTGCGTAAATTTATTTCGGGCTCTGTCATAGCCGCTCTTGGAGCAAGCGCCTTGTTTACTTTTGGACTCATAACCAGCGCTACTGCAAACTCAGCCGTTATAAGCACCTGCAAGAATATTTCTAGCGGGCAAGTTCGAATTGCCTCTGACAAAAACCCTTGCCACTCTGCTTCCGAGGGAACTCTCGTTTGGCATGAGGTCGGCCCGGTCAATAGTTCGCAATCGGCCGGAACCATCGCAATACAAACCCTCACGACCTGCCAAAGCAAGAACGGATCTCAAATTCCTTATGTCGTCATTCGCCCAAACTGCCATTCTTATCAAGATGCGCATTCCTACCAGCACGTTGTCACCCCACCCGAGGCGCCATCAATAATTTCAGCGCAGGCTCTAGATTTTTCGACAGTCGCTATTCGCTTCGCAATTCCAAGTCAACCGGCAGATGCGCCAATTGTTTACTACACGCTCAATGTTCTACCAACCGGAGCACAACTAAATATTCAACCTGGAACCGCCGGTTTGGTCTATGCCACAAACCTTGCGCCGTTGACCCGATATAAATTTGCACTAAGCGCGACTAATGGCGATGGCGTTTCTGCGCTATCGACTCCCAGCGACGCAGTAACTACGCCTGCCCGGCCACCATTGCCTCCGGCGTTTTCACTCTCTTCGACTTCCGAGGTAGTAACTGCAGGCAACACAATTACGGGCTACACCATTACAAACACCGGTGGCCCAGTCGCTGAATATTCAATTTCCCCGGCAGCCCCAACTGGAATGACCTTTGATCTCACTTCCGGGCTCCTCACTGGGGCTCCAACCGATGCCTTCTCAGCAACTGATTTCACCATCACGGCTCACAATATTTCGGGGAGCGCATCGGCCCTCTTCACGCTCACCTCGAACGCCTTCGTTCCGGCGGGTCCAACCACCGTTTCCTTTTATACCTTGATTGCGCTCCTAGCGCTCTGGTTCGGATATCAAAAAATTCGACGCAGAAAGATTTTGCACCTTCGTGGCTAGCACACACCTAGAAACGCATACATTTGCCTCACCCAAGGCCGAGATGTGGCGCGTGGCAGCTTCGTTTCTATTGATTCTGCTTGCCTTCCAATTTCAGTGGCAATTCTTATGCGACCTAACGACAAGCACGCTCATTTCGGCATCACATTTTTTTGGCGTCAATGCCATTCGCGAGTCCGGCAGCACCTTCTATATCAACCATCTCCTCTTCAAAGTTGCGATGCCGTGCACCACTATTGAAGCGATCCTTGGGACGTTGCCACTTCTCTGGGACGGCAGGTACTCCATTAAAAGAAATGTAAGAAATTTCGTCATATTCGCGCTGGCTATTCAAGCCGTGAACTTGCTCCGTTTGGTGCTCGGTTTTGTGGCGTACTCACACGGATTCTCTTGGCTCTTCAGCCATGAAATCCCGGCCGGTATTTTCTACTTTCTCTGGGTTGTATGGATCATTCGCCATTCGCCAGTTAGGAGAGATTATCCGCGATGAGAACTCTGCTCCATTTTTCAGGTTGATGTGTGTCATAAATTCCGTGAGAGTTAAGGGCCGACGCCGGATGAGGGTGAATCTCTTCGCCACCGACTATCAGCTTGTGAAATCTACCTAAGAAAAACGACCAAATATCGCCAGGTCGGGGTGGCAGAGTTCGACCATTGGCTAACAGCCCCAAGCTTTGCCACGGGATGGCAATTTCAAGAGACCAACCTTCATCAACATCGGAATCGTCATTGAGTGTGCCGCGAAGATGAACCCCAGTGACCAGGCCTGCAAGATCAAAATCTCTAAAAGCCCATCGGGCACCACGCGGGTGAGTACCCGACCAAAAACTAGCCCCACTTCGATCGTAATCACCAGCAAAGGTAAAAGTCGATGGCGAATGCACATTAAAAGTTTCGAGATCAAATTTACCTGAGGCAAGAAAGGTATCTTTCCAGGCAAAGAGAATTTCATAAACTGTGTTTAAGGCGTTTACTTCAAGTTCGTAATAGCAATCTCCACCATCAATGAACAATTCCAGATCATTTTCCAAGAAAATGATGCTGTCTCGTTCAGTCTGATTGGCTGCTAAGAAAGGCTCCTGCGCATCAAAAGCAAGGTAGAGAAAATCGTCGTTCCAGAGGATTGCCGTTTGGGTGTTGTAAATAGCGGGCCCGCCATCAACCATGTCCACGAAGCGCTTTGACCATTGCGCCGAAGCCCAAACATCTTTAGAGATGTCACCATCAATTGTTATTGCGCCCGAAATCTTCTGCGCTACATAATCAATGGTGCTCATAACTCCTTACATTACATTGCAATCAGTTCAAAAATATCAAAACTGAAAGTTCCATCGCTGCCTGCGAGCCAAGGATGACCATCCATAAGTGACTTGGCATGGTTCATGTCAGTCGCCTCCATGATGGTGAATCCGGTTAAGCCTAAAGCTGCAGATTCAACATGATCATCGCTGATATTTGTGCCTTGGCCAAAAGGTGCGCCTTCATCGAGCAGCGCGGAACCAACTTTTTGCATCCATGCGCCCCATGCAGCGCCGAAATCGGGGCTCATTTCCACTTGTGGACCTTTGTAGAGGTAGATATATCTAGCCATTATTCCTTCTCTCCATTTCTCATTAGCTGGCGACGGGTTGTCGACCAGTAAAGGCAATTAATCGATCAAGGCTGGCGGCCGCAGTGTCAGTGGAAACGACTGGACCGTACAAGCCAGTCCCCCGTACGCCATCTGTAATTGATTTCTCTGCAAGCTCATAAATGAAGTTTGAGACCACTGGTGAAACATCCAGCAGTTGCCCGGTGGCCGTTGCCAAATCCCAGGTGTGAACCAATATTTCAACATCAAGAAAACAGATGGCAAGCGACTTTGGAAAGGTGGCAAAGGTGAGGTCAATAGTTCCCGCTAAACCTGCTTTGCGAAAAGCTTCAATGGCTACTTGCCCAATCGTTGCCACTCGGTCTTCCGCGCTTCGAGACTTGTCATCTTCGACAACGGCCCCCAACCCTTTGGCATAATTATTGATGGCTCGGTACAAGTGATCGACAAGTTGCCCGACATTCATATCTTCACACGGCGTTGGTTTTTCAAAATCCCCAATCGAAATATTGTTCAGAACTCTTTGGGCAATGACGAGCGCAGCCTCAGCAGCCGTGAGTTCATCCATATTCGCGGGCGCATATTTCCAGGGATCCTCGGCAATCTCACCATTTGTTGCATATTCGGCCAACCTTGCAAGGTAATGGCTCCAACCCTCACCATGACTTGCAGCCTGTTCCTCATTGAGCCCGTCATGATTGAGTCGAAGATTCGTTCCGCCCGTGACGGCTTCTAAAGTTATGGTGACCACCGAAGCATCTGGTGGCAAATCAGTGTCTCCTTCCCAACCCCAGCTGATAACCATCTTCTTGCCAGGAATCAACTCTCGAACATGTCCAGCGGCGCTATGACCAGGAGTGATGGTCCAGCGATATTCGCCGCCAACGACGAGATCTACTCGAGCGGCGACGGTCTTCCAACGTCGCAGGCGCTCGGGTTGTGTCACTAAATCAAAGACTGCGTAAGGATCGAGTGGAATAAATACTGTGGTGTCATATGCCATTAACGGTTCCCTCTTTTGTCGATGGTATTAGCGGATGATGGTATTAGCGGATGATGGTTTTCTTGCTTGAGGTTTTCTTAACATCTAGATAACTCTGAGCATCTTGAACCAGCGAATCGATTTCACTTGACCAAAATTGATCAAGAAAGAATTGACGGAGTTTGACCATGCCAAATGGCTCAATTTTGTAGATCCGATTCCGACCTTCTTTGCGAGCGCTCACTAATCCAGCCTCGGCAAGCAGAATCAGTTGTTGCGAAATAGCGGAGCGACTGATGTCAAAGGATTCGGAGAGCACGGTTACCGATTGCTCAGATTTCGCGAGCAGCCTGAGTATCTTGCGGCGGTTGGGATCTGCCACAACTTCCAATAGATCTAACATACGAAATACGTTAGCAGCGACTAACGGATTCAACCATAGATATTTAGTAGTGATTGCCTCAATTAATCATCACAAAAAAACCAAACGCCGACTCCATAATCAAGGAATCGGCGCAGGGTGATTCTTGC
Organism: Actinomycetes bacterium; assembly: GCA_037133095.1. Classification (GTDB taxonomy): domain Bacteria; phylum Actinomycetota; class Actinomycetes; order Nanopelagicales; family Nanopelagicaceae; genus CAIMZW01. The sequence goes on along the minus strand of JBAXOT010000013.1, from coordinate 21,519 downwards.
AGCTATGCAGCAGGAGATTTCGATGGAGCACCGTTCGGCTTGCCGAATCCACCGCCAAACCCGCCTGCGCCGCGCGCCGGAAGCTTGGAGGCACAAGCTGCCAAAGCCTTCGCGGTTGCAGGTGCTGTGCGATCCAAGGTTCGAATTTCACGCATTGTGGTGACTTTCAAACCATTGGTATTAAGACAAGCGAGATACGCCTTCGTTGCCGGAGTCACAACTGCGCCACCGAAGCCACCACCGAATTGCGGTCGAAGTGAATCGCATTTCGCCATTGCTGCTTTTTCTTTTGCCGAGAGAGTTGGGATTGGTGCAGGTGATGCGCCGCCATTTTGAGGCCGGCCAAATTGCGGCATTGTTGTGACGCCGGCTGCTTTCAGACATGCAAGATATTTGGCAAAGGCAGCCCCATTGGGGTTAATCCCGCCGCCAGCACCATCTGGGCCATCGCCACCGCCGCCATTTATCGATGGTTTGGTTCCGGTGCCGCCACCAATAGAAGGTTTGGTTGAGGGAGTTACTTTTGGCGTCGTTCCAGAATCGGAAGTCCAGACCAACTTCTTAGAGCCGGTAGAAACTGGTTTGCAGGTATACCCCTTATTGGCAATAACTGTGGTGAATCCCGTGTGAGGGCAAACGCCACCTGCGACCGGGGCGGCGGCCTGAGAGGCAGAAATTGGAACAATTAGCGAGAGCGCGGTTACAGCGGCGCCGACGAGTGCCAGCGCTCGGGAGCGATTTGTCCAGGAAGCCATAAACGCAAACTAGGCCCAAACCTTCAAGTTCACCCCTACGCCACCTTATTTTTTCCTGAGAATATTAGGCTTCTGCCATGATTGTTGACTGCGCACTGTACGTAAACGGGGTTCGAACCCCTGGTCCTACCGATGTTTCGGATTTGGTCGAAATCGCCCGATCCGAATCCGGGTTTGTGTGGTTGGGATTGGCCGAGCCAACCGAAGCCGAATTCAACATGGTGGTCGGCGAGCTCAACTTTCACCCATTGGCTGTGGAAGATGCGATCAATGCAAACCAAAGACCCAAAATTGAAGACTACGAAGGGTTGACCTTCTTCACGCTGCGCACTGTTTTTTTCGATGCGGCGAAGAGTGAAGTGTCAACGGGTGAACTACTGTGCTTCATCAATCATGACTTCATCGTGATCGTTCGACACGGCGAAGGGGCGCCACTGGCACAGGTCCGACATGAACTTGAATCTCGACCCGAGTTTCTTAAACAAGGTCCGTACGCGGTTCTACATGCGGTCGCCGACAAGGTGATCGATGGGTACACAAATATTGCGATCGAGCTGGAACTCGAGGTCGCCAAATTGGAAACGAAAGTTTTCGGTGGGCAGCGACAGACCTTCTCACAGGATATCTATTTCATGAAACGCGAGTTCATAGAATTTCGTCACGCTATCGAACCTTTGGTCATCCCTATTACTAAAATTGCCAGCGAAACATTCCTCGATGTACCTCACAATTTGAAGCCATTTTTTCGAGACACTCTCGACCATCTTCTCCATGCGGTTGACCATGCCAGCGGTTTAGATACCCTGTTAACGAATGTTTTGCAAGCTGACTTGGCTCACGTTCAGGTGCAACAAAATATCGATGTCCGAAAAATATCGTCCTGGGTTGCCTTGGCCTCAGGTCCAACCATGATTGCCGGAATCTACGGTATGAATTTTCACCACATGCCAGAACTGAGTTACAAGTTTGGCTATCCCCTTGTTTTGACCCTGATGGCGACTCTTACTGGATACCTCTTTCGGCAATTCAAGAAATCTCGCTGGCTCTAACCACTCGCTTGCCGTCATGTATCCAACTCTCGTAGCGCCATTGGCGATATCCTCAGACTCTTCATATCTAGGGAGCAGTTCATGAATAAAGGACGATTGCGGTTGATTGGTCTTGCCATTGGATTTGGTGCGATCTTTCTTTTGACCGCGATTCGCCATAAATGATCTAGTGGTTCATTCCAGTTCCGACCACTGGTCCTTGTGATGACCACGGGAAGTCAATCCACTTATCGGTCTTGCTCCACGAATACTCGGGCTTGATTGCGCTGGTTGGTTTCTCATACAAAACCGCGGTTCGTACCTCTTTAACATGCCCGCTGCAAAACTCCTGAACGATTCGAAGTGTTTCGCCTGAATCCGCCACATCGTCAGCAATCAAAACGATCGCCCCGGAAATGTCTACTTGACTTGGAACTGGCGGCAGCATCACTGGCATCGGAAGGCGTTGGTCAACCCCGGTATAAAACTCTACGTTGATGATGAAGGCGTTTTTCACATCAAGGGCATAGCCGAGACCGGCCCCGAGAAAAAATCCGCCTCGGGCGATGGAGAGAATGATGTCGGGCTTGAATCCGGAATCGGCGATGGTCTGGGCGAGTTCTCGGGTGGCTCGGCCAAAGATTTCATATGTCATTACTTCGCGTTCGCTCATATTGGAATCATAAACCCGCTCTGTTGCGAACTCGTTAACCAGAAACTAGACCCATAATGAGGGAAACTGGCTAATCTGTTCTCATAGTAAATGACTCAACAAAGGAGTTGACGTGAAGACCATCCTCGATGCCATCGGGAATACCCCTCTTATCAATATTGAGGGAATCTGGGTGAAGATGGAGTACCTCAACCCGTCTGGCTCGATTAAAGCACGAATAGCAAAATACATGATCGAACGGGCTGAAGCCGAAGGCCTTATTCATCCTGGCGACACAATTGTCGAAGCCAGCAGCGGGAATACCGGGAACGCCATGAGCATGGTGGCAGCCGTCAAGGGCTACAAAATGTTGGTAATTATGCCCGATGGTATGAGTCAAGAACGGACCGCAATCTCCCGAGGATTTGGTGCCGAGGTGAAAACAATGGGCGATTTCCATGTCAATGATGCCCTGGAGGAGGCACGCCGAATTGGCGAGCAACCGGGCTTTTTCGCACCACAGCAATTTGATAATGAATGGAATGTGGTTGAAAACCGAGAGTGGCTCGGTAAAGAGATTCTGGAGCAACTTCCTGTTCTGCCAGATCTAGTCATAGGTGGAGTTGGCACTGGCGGAACGATCATTGGGGTTGGTCAGGCCTTTAAAGCGGCAAATCCGGATTGCAAGGTCATCGCCCTAGAGCCTGCAGAATCGTGCACCATACTCTGCGGTGAAGTTGCGAAACATTTAATCGAGGGAATTGCAGATGGCTTTGTCCCAGGCATCATCGAACGCCATCGAGGTGAGATTGATGGATTAGTTGATGTTCATTCTGATGATGCCGTGGTCGAAATGCGTCGACTCGCAACTAAACACGGTCTCTTCGTTGGGCCGTCATCCGGCGCTCATATGCTGGCGGCCCAGAAACTCAAGATCGAATACAACGTTGAAAATGTTGTCACTTTTTTCTGCGACGAGGGCGAGAAATACATAAACGACTACTGGTTAATGTAAGTGGCTCCAACAAAGTTCGCCGTCGTCGGAACTGGTTGGCGCTCTGAGTTCTTCGTCAAACTCGCCGCTCATTTGGAAGAGGTGGAGTTCGTTGGTTCCATCATTCGCTCGCCAAAAGAAATGTTGCACCCTACTTTTTTATCAATCCAAGAATGCCTGAGTAAAACGCGCCCTGATTTTCTAGTCACTGCAGTCCCATGGGGCGCAAGTCCTGGCTTGATCATAGAAGCCGTCGAATTAGGAATACCAGTACTTGCTGAAACACCGCCTGCGCCTGACCTACCCTCGCTTCAAAGTTTGTGGCAGAGAGTTGGATCGCAGAATTTGGTGCAAGTTTCCGAGCAATACCCACTCCTGCCGTCTCACGCCGCACGCATTTCGCTGGTGAATTCCCAAACCATAGGCAAAGTTTCGCAAGTTCATATCTCTTCCACTCACGATTACCACGCGATTGCCCTGATGCGAAAATATCTTGGAGTGGGTCGACACCCGGTAACGATTCGTTCTCACGAAATGACCGGGCCACTCATCGATCCCATTTCGCGAGCGGGATGGAATTCGGACTTGTCACCAAAAAAGGCCGCAACCATTCTTTCATTGATTGACTTTGGCCAAGAAGCCTTTGGGGTATACGACTTTACCGATAATCAATGGCATAACCAGCTTCGAACTCGCAGAACTTTAGTCAGAGGAAGTCACGGTGAAATCAATGATGACGCAGTTACTCATTTTGTGGCACCGAATACTTTTAGGACTTCTCCAATTCTTCGACGTCAAACTGGTTATGACTTGGATTTGGATGGATACCGAACGGATCACATCGCCTTTGAATCAGAAATTCTTTATAGAAATCCTTTTACTAATCAAGCCTGGTCTGACGAGGAGATTGCAATTGCAACTCTGATGATTTCGATGTCAGATTGGGTGCAAGATTCCGGACCAGCCCCATATCCTTTGGCCGACGGAATTCATGATCACCATATTTCCTTGGCAATGCATCGCGCATTGGTGGAAGATTGTTCCGTAATAACCGAGCCACAATCGTGGGAAAATTAATCTAAATTTTTAAAGAAGCCCGTAACTGTGGCGCCAAATACGTCGCGAAAGTTTCCGAAAGATGCCCTGCATCGACGAAGACCAGGTAGTTTCCTTGAACAACAGAACAAGGATCGGTCTGGCAAATCCAAAGTGTGGGGTCAATTAATTGAACTTTCATCTGGGAGGCGACCGAACTTTCCACGAGGTGCCAAGCCGGAGCTGTCGCTTGAATGAATGGCGTAGCACAGGCCGCAATACTTGTTAGGTGGAGCAGCAAACAATCTGGTGCGTCAACCGAAGATGCGGGGATATCCCCCAACATAACTACGCGAGGGGAAGCCGCCTTTAATTTTGCGAGGGTTCGAAGCATTCCGGCTTTCCAGGCGGCCGTTCGAGCGTCGCCTGCGAGGACCACACCTTTGCTGTCCACCGTAGCAAACCCTTTGGTCCCCGACACAATCACGATATCTGGTTTGAGCTTGGCAATTTTGGCCAACGTTGCGATTCGCCAGGAAGAACAATTCTTCATCAAAATATGAGTCGTGCCATTCCAAGGTGCAATATCTGATGGCCAACAGGATGACATGGTGAGACTAATAAAACGCCAATTCTTTTGGATCGCAATGGCTTCCACCGCAGGAAACCAAGAGAGCGCATGACTGTCACCATAAACAACAATCGTGTGTTTGGCGTTGGCATTCCCATAAATGCAGCTTGCAGTGGTAGGCAATAAATTCAATTGGACATGACATCTATCGACATAGGGCTTTGGACGATCTTCCATCGCTATGAAAAGTTGCGGTTTGATACTCAACGGAACTGCACTGTCAATAAGTTTGGGTACGGGAATGACAAAAGTCGAAGAGGTTGGAGTTGCCGTCGCGCTGGCGCTCGAGGGGTCAGATGGCGATGCCGATGGCGTTGGCGAAATATCGGCATTCGCACAAGATGCCACACCAGTCATTATCGAAGCGGTTGCGACCAGCGAAAGAAAGAGACGCTTCTTCATATGCGCTTTGCACCAACGTAAGGAAGATTGCCAAAGTAAGAACCAAAGGATTCAATTTTTACACGAGCTCCCGTGTGCGGGGCATCCACCATTTTTCCGCCACCGATATAAATTCCAACGTGATCTATGGGTCGACCAAAAAAGACTAAGTCTCCAGCACGCAACTGACTCCGTGGAATGTATCTTCCATAGCCATACTGATATGCAGCCGAATGTGGCAGCGAAACTCCCGCGGCACCAAATGCGCGCATGGTCAAGCCAGAGCAATCCCAATATGTCGGTCCTGCAGCGCCAAACACGTAGATGTCGCCCATTTGTTTAATCGAGTATCGAAGGGCAATTGCACCTCGACCAGAACCAAGATTGGCGTGCGCTGCCAATGCGAGCGAAGCGGCATGATCTGCATTCTCGCGAGCGTTAGTCAAACTTATTAATTTTGCACGTTGGGAAGAAGAAAGTTGATTAAGCAGTTTTTGGGCCTGGGCAAGTTTGGCTTGGGCAGCTGCCGCTTGGGCGACGTATCGAGCCTTGACCGCACGGACTAATTCAAGTTTCGCATTAACCGTAAGTGAAGTTGCCTGCAGCCGCTGTTTAGCAACGGAAAATTGGCGCAGCTGAAGTGTCTTACGCTTTGTCAGCGCCTCGAGCGAGCCAGCAGATGAGAGATAAAGCGTCGGGTTCGAAGAGAAAAGTAATTGCATGCTTTGGCTTAAAGCACCGGACTTATATTCCTCGGCGGCGATGGCGCCCAATGATTTCTTGTACTTGCTCACACTGGTCGCTTCTTGATTCGATTGCGATTGCACCTGAGCCAGGGTTCGTGTTAGTTGATTGAGTTGTACCTGGGCTTGTTGAGCCCCTTCGGCAATGTTCGTGGCCTCTTGCTGTAACTGCTGAACTTGGGTTCGCACAGAAGCCAAATTCGGTGAAGCATTTGCCGAGGGCAGGGATATGAAGGAAGAGGCAAGCAGAACGGAGATTAAGACGGAGGTCTGCTGTCTTTGCAGCCCACTTTGCAGTCGCACCCAAGGAGGCTAACTGTATGAAAGCCCCCAACTCAACCTAACTTCAGGAAAACTAGGTGCGGATTACCTGTGAATCTGACAATCTCCCCATCGGCTAACGATTGGCTCCCGAACTTCTATACTCTCAGTATGTCTGCCGGCGATTTAGCTTCTGGAAAATCTGACCTGGTAGTTGCCTGGGTAAAAGAACTTCGCATTCATCAGTGGTTGAAGAACCTCCTGCTTTTCGCACCGATTTTGGCCGCTCACCAAGAGGCTAATGGCGCAAAAATCGCCAAACTTCTGGAGGCGTTTGTTGCGTTTGGACTCGTTGCATCTTCGGTCTATGTGACCAATGATTTGGTGGATTTGGATTCAGATCGAAAACATCCACGAAAATCCAGCCGAGGATTTGCTTCTGGCAAACTGGCCGCCACAAGCGGATTTATCGTAGCCCCGCTTCTCCTCATTCTCGGATTAGGGCTTGCTGCCGTTGTTGGCGCAAACTTTCTTGGCTGGGTACTCGTCTACTTGGTAACGACTCTGGCTTACTCGTTCGCGCTGAAAAGAATCGCACTTGTCGACTGTCTAACTTTGGCCTCACTCTATGTGATTCGAATAATCGCTGGTGCGGCCGTTACGAACATTCCACTTTCATTTTGGCTGCTTGCATTCTCCATCTTCCTTTTTCTCTCGCTGGCGTTCGTCAAGCGATTTGCTGAATTGCATACCTTGCGCGACACACCGCAAACTGGGCTCAACGGTCGGGATTACAGCCAATCTGACGAAGGGTTAGTCCAATTGCTTGGAGTATCTTCCGGGTTCGCCGCGGCGCTGGTCTTGGGGCTCTATGTAAATACCGACACAGTGCGTCAGTTGTACAAATCTCCTGAGGTAGTTTGGGGTTTGGTGCCAGTTCTGATCTATTGGATTAGCTTCATTTGGCTGAAGGCAAACCGTGGTGAAATGAATGATGACCCATTGGTCTTCGCAGTGAAAGATCGAGCCAGCCTCATGTCAGGTGCAATTTTCGCCACCATTCTTTATATCGGCACGGTTGGTTGGCCATGGTGAAATTGAGTGGTTGGGGCTTGCTCAATTCAGACGAGCAAGAAATTCGCCCTTTCATTGCCCCTTCCCAAACAAAACAAAGAGGCATCGCTTTTGGTCTCGGGAGAAGTTATGGCGACTGCGCGCTCAATCCAAGCGGTTTGGTGTGGCTGACAACTTACCTAAATAAGTTGATAGCTTTTGATCAAACAACAGGAATCCTTACCGTCGAAGCCGGTGTTTCGATAAAGGAAATCCAAGATCTTTTTGTGCCACAAGGCTGGGCTTTACCAGTCACTCCCGGTACTGAATTTATAACCATTGGCGGGGCTATTGCCAATGATGTCCATGGAAAGAGCCATCATATGGACGGCAGTTTTTCCGACCATGTGACTGAATTGACCCTCGTGCGAACTGATGGACAAACAATCGTTTGTAGTGAAACTGAAAATCCGGATTGGTTCTGGGCGAGTGTTGGCGGAATTGGTTTGACGGGAATGATCACCTCCGCGCAACTTCAACTCAGGAAAATTCCTGGTCCCTGGCTGGCGTCCGAGACGTTAACTTTTGGAAATATTGATGAGTTCTTTGAGATTTCTCGGGAGAGCCAGACCTGGGAAAACAGTGTCTCGTGGATTGATTGTGTTGGCACTAGTGGACGTGGTTTATTCATGCGCGGAAATCGATCAGCCAATGTAGGTAAGGTCAAGAAAATCGGTAACGGGCCATCGATTCCTTTCACGCCACCACTCTCGTTGGTTAATGGCTTGAGCCTTCGCATATTTAATTCGCTTTATTTCCGAATGAACTCGATGAAGCCAAGCCAGAACCTGCAACACTATAAAAGTTACTTTTACCCTTTGGATGGAATTCATAACTGGAATCGGATGTACGGTCCTCGAGGTTTTTACCAATACCAAAGTTTAATTCCTCCAGAGAATGCCTCTGAGGCCACCAAAGAAATGTTAAAAGAAATTTCACGATCGGGCGAAGGTTCTTTCTTGGCTGTGCTTAAATCTTTTGGCGAGAGATCTTCGCGCGGACTTCTAGGTTTTCCCGGACCTGGAGTGACATTGGCACTTGATTTCCCAAATAGAGGTGAGTCGACCGCGAAATTATTTACTCAACTCGATTCAATCGTCCGTGGTGCGCAGGGGAAGTTGTACCTGGCCAAGGATGCCCGAATGACCCAGACATTTTTTGCGGCAACTTACCCGCGAATTGAGGAATTCCTTAAGTTCCGTGACCCTGGTATCAGCTCGTCAATGTCTCAACGTCTCCTGGGCTCCTAGAGTTATCACATGTCGCGCATTGTTATCGTAGGAGCCACATCAGCTATCGCCCATCAGTGTGCCATTTTGTGGGCCGAACGTCCTGGAACTGAACTTATTCTGGTCGGTCGGGATAAAGATCGATTGACTTCGGTCCGCCATGATCTGCTGGTTCGATCTCCGCAAGCGCTCATTACCTGCAGGGAGGTGGATTTCCTTAACTCAGTGGCCATTGATCGGGCCATGAAAGAAATTGCACTTGAGGCGCCAATCGACAAGGCGCTCATTGCCCACGGCTTTATGCCGGATCAAAGCGCTTCACAGCTCTCGCCCGAACTTCTGAAAGAAACTTTAGAAATAACTGGGGTCTCGCCTATGCTTTTTGCTGAAAGTTTGGCGAATCTCTTTATCGCTGCAAATCACGGCACCTTGGGAGTCATCAGTTCCGTTGCCGACGTGCGAGGGCGAAGAAAGAATTACATGTACGGCTCGGCAAAAGCCATGATCTCGCATTTTGTCGCCGGTCTTTCTCATCGCGTCTACGGAACCAATGTAAGGATCGTGTCGATCAAACCCGGACCCACAGCAACTCCCATGACCGCTCACTTGCCGGCACGCGGTCTTGCCAAAGCAGCGAAAGTTGCCAAAGGGATTACTGCAGCCCTCGATGGAAATTCTCGGGTGGTCTATTTGCCGAAAATATGGCGCGTGATAACGCTTATCATTGGTCTATTGCCCCAACCGCTATTTAACCGTTTGAATCTCTAGGGAGCGTTTTGCTTAACGGAAAGAAAAAGATCGTTCTTCGATCTGTGCTCGGCATTGCACTTGCCTTCACTTTGGTAGTTACTTGGTCTTTAGGCGGCGCGATTCTAAAATCGACGAATGATCCAATCTCTGCCAAAGCAGCAGAGTGGGCGCGCGATCACGGATTAGGCAGCGTTGTAACGGGGCTGGAGGCGTTGCAATACAAACTCAATCCACCGAAAGTAGGTGGCAAACCAAATATCAAAGTTCTGACGGACCGGCCAACCGCTACTCCATCACCTGCCACACAGACCTCTGCCCCTGACGTCAGCATTCAAAATGCAATCCCTCCAATAGTCGATCCTGCTGTAACTGGCGAGGGTGAATATGGCGCGGTCGTCACGTTAAAAGGCTTGCCCATCATTCAAACCGCCTACGTTCGCCCAGATGCCAAACATAGTTCTTACTTATCGGCAGTAGTTTGGATGTCCGGATCGCACGTTCGATTTGAACAACACCCTGGGGCTTCAGATCCCGGTCATCTCTCCCTGTGGTCGACTAAAAGTTTCCTTTCTAACCAGGCAGATACCGGATTAGTAGCGGCTTTTAATGGCGGCTTTAAAGTGCGCGATAGCACAGGCGGCTTTTACCAAAACGGTCACACCTTCGGCACCCTACGAAAAGGTGCCGCCTCGCTAGTTGTTTATGCGGATGGCACCAGCGACATCGCAGAATACGGAAGAGATTTTACTTTGACTCCGAATGTCGTTTCTATTCGACAGAACCTCGATCTTCTCATCGACGGTGGAAAAGTCTCCCCCAATATTGACTCCGCAGTTCGCTCCTCATGGGGTGCCACTTTGGGAGCCAAGGTGTACGTCTGGCGATCCGGAATTGGAATTACCGCATCTGGTGACTATCTCTTCGTCATAGGCAATGCACTCTCTGCCGTTTCACTCTCTGATTTACTGATAAATGCTGGGGCTGTCCGGGCGATGCAACTCGATATTAATCCGGAATGGGTCTCTTATTATTATTACTTACCTACGCCGACTGGGTTGTTGAAGTCATATAAAGTTTCGGACTTTGCTCGGCCGGCTTCTAGATATTTTGCGTCAGCAAGCCGAGATTTTTTTGCGGTTTATGCTAAGTAAGTGACTTCTTAAGGGTGTAGCCGACGGGGCACTGTGGCTTAATTGCAGTGACCGTCTTAGTGACTTTTCCTTTCACGCAGGTAATTGTCGTTTTCAGTATTTTCGAGGACATGGGCGCAACCGTTGGGCTGACATTCATATATCGCGCCGCAATTTGGTCGATCTGCGCGTCCAACAATTTGTGATAGCTAGAAACATAATCAGAAAAATTCGAAATTGAGGATACGTCTTCTGCGGCTACTCCGGTTAAAGATGGAACCGTTGGGCGAAGAACTTTGTACTTTGCCAAATCGGCTGCCCCATTGGGATATAGCTTGATTGCTTTGGCTAATTCGATATCCAGCTGAAGGAGGACATCGGTAGCACCAGCGAGCAGCGCTTTTGCTGCGGTAACGAGTTGCTCGACATTTTGAGAAGTGGTGACAACGCTAGCCGGAGAGACGGCGGACCAAACATCTTTGGTAGAACACTTTACGACTGCCTCGCAGATCATTGGAGCGCCATGGACGATGCCAAATCCCTCAGAACCTAAATATTTGCTGGTGGCGATTCCTATAACTCTTCCCGTTTTATCAAATACCGGTCCACCAGAATTGCCAGGATTGATATGAGCGGTGGTGGTTGCCAAATAGGAAGGCGCATCAACGCTGGAAACTATTCCTTCGGTAAGAATCCCTGGGTGGCCAAGAGGGCTGCCAATAATCCCCGCCCACCAACCTTGTTGCGGAGTAGAACCTGTCCAAGGTAGGCCAGGTAATGCACTCTTCAGCAGGATTCCAGCAATGTCTAAATCATCGTCCCAGGTCAAAAGGTAACCAGTGAGGTGTTTTTGATTAGGCAGTGCCACATCAATATTGCGCGACTTTAAACAATCTTTTACAACGTGTTGATTGGTGATGATGTAGCTCAAATATCCCAGAGCGGATTGCGCCTTGGGCATGTCAACTTGGACTGCCCAACCAGTTCCCAATCCCGTTCCACACGTCAAAGTCACTACGGATTTGGTAACGATTGCGGCGACCGCCCCAAGATCCGTTGGTGCGGCATCCGGCGCAAGAACCGGATCCAAAATCGGAACTTTGAGAACAGGCAGATCTTTTGCATCTGGAGATGCGTTCGTTGCAGCCGTGGTCGAACCGCCGGTCAAATTGAGTTTCCACATTGCATCTGGAACAACATCAATTGAATTTGATTTTTTTGGATCATAAACCGAGGTGCCTCTTATACCGATCGTTGACGGCAAGGTCAGGCACCCTTTTGTAAGTGTGAACCCAATCCAGTCAGAGACCACCGTGAGATCAGTGAAGGTTTTAATTTGGCATTTCTCCGAAATGAAATCCGCACCAGAAGTTTTATCAATAAATAATCCTTGATGCTCGACGTTGGCAAGATAAGGAGTTGTGCTGGTTCGCAATTCATATTCCGGCTTCGTGTCATTGTTGGTATCCAATTGAATTGCGGCATAAGAGCCGGATTCGCCCGCATAAAGGTTGGCTGACACCGGCATAATAAAATTCAAATAGAAGTAGTAGAGGCCAGGATTGGAATCATTGATCCCAAAATGAACTTGTTGCACGTCATATTCCACCGGCAAGTTGGCCGAGGCTTGGGAATGAGCTGGACTGGTCTGATAGTCAATCCAAGTGGCCTGTGCGATAGGAGCTGTCATCGCCGGTAGCGTCAAGCCAACGAGCGAGCCAATTATGAGAGCAGTGGCGCTAACTCTCGATAACCTATTTTTCCTCGCGTTCACATCTCAATTCTTTACCTTTATAGACTCAAGTTCTATAACTAGGGCAGATTATTTTTGTCTTTCACCACACACTTTTAGGCGTCAGTCGGTACCCTCTTCAAGAGCCACCCGGTCCAAAGGCTGGTCCGAGCCGCCACTCAAGTGCGCTGGCCGTTGGGAGATGGGTTTGGCACCGCCGGGCTCAAGTTCGCCAATGAGCGTAAATGCGCCAGCGCCAAGTTGCCCTTGCTGGGTATAGAGCTCGAGTTTTGCCCGAGTGTCGGCAATATCCAGATTTCGCATCGTGAGTTGTCCAATTCGATCAACAGGACCAAATGCTGCGTCCTCCGTGCGCTCCATCGAGAGTTTGTCGGGATGGTAACTAAATGCTGGCCCTGAAGTTTTAATAATGGAATAGTCATCACCGCGGCGCAATCGGATTGTGACCTCTCCCGTCACAACAGACGATACCCAACGCTGCAAGGACTCTCGCAACATAAATGCTTGAGGGTCTAACCATCGACCTTCATAAAGCAACCGACCAAGGCGTCGACCTTCGGCATGATAATTCGCGATCGTATCTTCGTTATGAATTGCGCTAATTAATCTTTCGTAGGCAATGAAAAGCAGTGCCATTCCTGGGGCCTCATAAATGCCACGACTCTTAGCCTCAATAATTCGATTTTCTATTTGATCAGCCACGCCCAGCCCATGTCGACCGCCAACGCGATTTGCTTCATCCATGAGTTCAACGGAATTGGCAAATGTTTTGCCGTTGATTGCGACTGGTCGACCTTGAACATATTGAATAACAACGTCTTCAGAGTCGATCAGTACCGAAGAGTCCCAGAACTTAACCCCCATAATGGGTTCAACGATCTCCAAGGAGACATCCAGATGCTCTAATTGTTTCGCCTCGTGGGTGGCACCCAAAATATTTGCATCTGTGGAATAGGCCTTCTCCACACTGTCTCTATAGGGCAACTTATTAGCCACGAGCCACTCGGACATTTCTTTCCGCCCGCCAAGCTCGCGAACGAAGTCTGCATCAAGCCATGGCTTATAGATCCGAAGTTCTGGATTTGCTAAGAGCCCATAACGATAAAAACGTTCAATGTCATTTCCCTTGTAGGTCGAACCATCGCCCCATATGGAGACACCATCTTCGAGCATGGCGCGCACCAACAAGGTTCCGGTCACGGCTCGACCCAGCGGTGTCGTATTGAAATATTGTTTTCCGCCAGATCGGATGTGAAAGGCTCCGCACGCAATTGCAGCGAGCCCCTCCTCAACCAGGGCAAGTTTGCAATCGACCAAGCGCGATCGCTCGGCGCCGTACTGGATGGCTCGACCAGGGACGGATTCAATATCCGGTTCGTCGTATTGACCTAAGTCAGCGGTATATGTGTAGGGGACGGCGCCATTTGCTCGCATCCAAGCGACCGCGACAGAGGTATCCAAACCGCCCGAAAAGGCGATGCCGACTCTTTCTCCGACCGGTAACGACGCTAAGACTTTAGACATGAGCGCAAGCCTACAATCCGCTACGCTTTTTACATGGCGGTATTAAAGCGAGAAGGCTTGGATCTCATTCTTGAGCTATCACGGTGGGAACGGGCGGGCGCCATGCACACCAGCCCACACATCCCAGCAGACAATGTGATTTCGGTTACTTCGTACCCCAATTTATGGCGCAAAGGCATCATTCGAGGAGTACGAGCGCCCGGCACCGGAATCTTCCTTTTTATCCTTTTAGGCTCACTTTGGTCACGAAACGGCGAGGATTTCTGCGCCATTTATGGGAAAAAGTCAGGATTCGTGATGGATCTGCGCGATTCCGAGTTCGACCGGTGGCTTTTCACTACTCATCAGAGCGAAGCAGAGATCAGCGCGCTGACCGATAAATAGCCTCGACTGTTAATGATTTATTAATTTCAGGTCTACCTATATTCCAAAACGTTCGGTAATGTTTTCCCTGTCCATTTGGTTCCAGTCCCAAACCAAAAATAGAGGTAATCATGTCCCCATTTCGTAGTCTTTGGCGTACCGCTTCCGCAGAACTTATCGGAACCGCACTTTTAGTCATTGCCGTAGTTGGCTCTGGTGAGATGGCCACATCGCTCACAACAGATGCTGGTCTTCAACTCGCCATCAATGCCGTTGTCACCGTCTTGGCCCTTGGCGCTTTGATGTACACCTTTGCCGCCATCAGTGGCGCTCACTTCAATCCAGTTATTACCGCCAGCGAGTGGGTTCTGGGTCGAATCAAGCCTGTAGATGCCTCCACATATCTGGCATCACAGTTCCTAGGTGGTTTCATCGGAGTGATGGTTGCCAACGTGATGTTCAGCCATCCAGCGATCTCTAACTCACTCCACGAACGTGGTGGGGCGGGAATGTTGATTGGCGAAGCAATCGCCACAGCAGGTCTCATCATCATTGTTCAATTGAATCGCTTTGAAAAGCGCAGTTCCTTGAACTTCATCGTCGTTCCAGCTTGGATTGGCGCAGCGTATTTCTTCACTTCATCCACCGCATTTGCCAACCCTGCAGTTACTTACGCTCGTACTTGGAGTGACTCATTCGCCGGCATCGCACCACAATCTGTGGTGAACTTTATGATCGCTCAAATTGTTGGTGGCGCCGTTGGAATCACCTTCGCGCTCTTCCTGCACGGCAGCAAATCTTTCCGACTCAGCAATTCCAGCGAGTCCTTCCGCTTGGTCCACACCTCGTCGGAATCCAATAAAGTACGAAGCACCGTCTCCCTCTAAAGCGAACTTGCTTTAGTTAGGAACGTTCTGGCTCCATATCGATGGCACCGCAAGGGCATTCGTTGGCGCAGATGCCACAGCCCTTGCAGTAGTCCAAGTTAATCTCGTACTTGCCGTTCTCCAGTTTGATGACAGCGTTGTCGGGACACACGCCAAAACAGTTGTCGCAGGAGAAACAGTTTCCACACGAGAGACATCTTCTGGCTTCGAAGACCGCCGTTTCTGCATCTAGTCCTTGAACCACTTCTGCAAAATTGCTGGCTCGTCTTGCCGCATCAAGTTTGGAGCGGACAGTCTTTGGGGCATCAGAGTAGTACCAGGTATTTAATCTTTCGTAGGAAGCCGGCTCGGGCCTCGCGGCGTGAACAAACGTTTCCCCTTGCAACCAAGAGTCAATTGCTCGCGCGGCATGTTTGCCGTGGCCAATGGCGTTGGTTGCAGTTCGTTCACCCGGAACCGCATCACCACCGGCAAATAGTCCGCGTCGACCAGTCATGAGCAGTTCGTCTACCTCAATTACTCCGTCATCAACGCTCACTTGGGAGATTCCATCAATAACGCTCAGATCTACCTCCTGGCCTAAAGCGAGCACAACGGAATCTGCATCAAGACTTTCAAATTGGCCGGTTGGCTGTGGGTTGCCTTTTTCGTCCAACTCCATTTTTTCAATCGTGACGGTTCCTTCATCGACTCGGGAAATCGTGGAAAGCCAACGCATCACAATTCCTTCGTCGATCGCCTCTTTGAGTTCAACCTCGTGGGCCGGCATTTTCTCTTGCGTCCGACGATAGACGACGATCGCCTCATAGGCGCCTAATCTGCGGGCGGTTCGCGCTGCATCGAGAGCGGTATTTCCGCCACCATAAACAACTACTCGACGACCGAGCATCGGGGGTTGTCCATCTGCCGTCATGTGTAGCACCGAAACGGCGTCCAAAATTCGAGCCGTGTCTCCAGCCGGAATAAATGCTCGCTTGCCGAGGTGGGCACCAATTGCAAGGAAGACCGCATCGAAACCTTCGGCAAAAGCCGCCTCAGCATTTTCCACCTTTGAATTGCATTCAATCGCAACACCCATGTTTACGATTCGAGCAACTTCAGCATCCAGTACTTCTCTTGGCAAACGATATGCGGGGATTCCGTACCGCATCATGCCGCCGGGAGCCGAGGAACTTTCTCGGATGGTGACCGAATGTCCTTTTAGCGCAAGCTGATAGGCCGCGGATAGGCCAGAAGGGCCAGAGCCAATAATCAAAATCTTCTTACCCGTGGGAGCCGCCGTCACGGTGAACTGCCAGCCTTGTTTAATTGCTTCATCACCGAGGAAGCGTTCGACGGAATTGATACCTACCGCTTCGTCAAGATCAGCACGATTACATGCAGTCTGGCATGGGTGATAACAGATTCGACCCATGATGGCCGGAAGCGGATTATCTCTCGTTAAATTTCGCCATGCCTGTTCATAGTTACCGGCTTCGCCTTCGTAGAGCCAACCTTGGACATCTTCGCCGGCTGGGCAGGCGTTGTTACACGGTGGCATGCGATTGACATAAACCGGTCGCTCATTGCGCCAGGAACCAGTGTGGTTGGCAAGTGAAGAACCAATATTTAGCGTGATAGCAAAAGGCTTACTCACCATTATCTCCCTTGAGCCCTACTGAATTTTCATCCAGCAAGTTGTACTTTGAAATGTTCCGATTGGCATTGGACTGAATCGCTTCTAATAAATCCGGTCGACCTTTTGCGCCAAATAAATGGGCAAATCTTTTCTGCGGTTTGAGGTAGTCCGCCACTGCAACCTGCCTGCGAATTTTCTTGCTTGAGGTCACTTCACCGTATTCGGCTTCGAAGACCGGAAATAGTCCGGACTCAGTGGCCATGCGAGCCAAGTGAATGGTCTCCTCTGAACGAGAACCCCAGCCAAGCGGACAGGGAACCAAAATATGTAAATAGCGAGCGCCGTGAAATGACATTGCCTTCTTGACCTTGTTCTCTAAGTCGTGAAGGTCGGCAACGCTGGCTGTGGCAACATAGGGAATGCCATGCGCCATGGCGATGACCGGCAGGTTTTTGCCTTGCGAAAATGACGCTCCTGGATTATCACCAACTGCGTGTGTTGTGTTTGTTCTGGCGGCAGGAGGTGTAGCCCCAGATCGCTGGACACCAGTATTCATGTAAGCCTCGTTGTCGTAACAGATATACAAAACATCGTCATTACGTTCAAACATGCCGGACAAAGGTCCAAATCCAATATCAACTGTCCCGCCATCGCCGCCTTGCGCGATTACGCGAATATCACTCTTACCTTGGGCCCGGAGCGCTGCGGCTACACCAGTTGCCACCGCCGCTGCGTTGCCAAAGAGGGAGTGCAGCCATGGTAAGCGCCAAGAAGTCTCTGGGTACGGAGTTGAGAAAACCTCTAAACATCCCGTTGCATTTACCGCAACTATTTTCCCATCAGTCGCCGCCATTGCAGCATCCAAGGCGTATCTGGCCCCAAGTGCTTCGCCGCATCCTTGGCAGGCACGATGGCCTGAAGTGAGAGAGTTAGTACGTGATGGTCGCGACTGTTCTGAGAGTTGACCCTCCTCGAGAAGTCGATTGCCAACAGCGAAAGATCCGACTTGATAGAACTTCAATGGTGTGGTCATGCTCGCCCCAAATCTTTCAATAGATTTTCAGCCATAGGTCCAGATCGACGATTAGAACTGGTGCGTTCCATTTCACGATCAATGAGTTCGTGATTGAGATCCGTGAAGGTGAGAGAAGGCAAACTCCCATCCAAGGTTCGATCGACAATATCTCGAATTAAATCTTTGGTAATGGGACGACCACCGAGACCGGCAATCGCGGTCGAGATTGGAATTGCAGTCTCCCCCAGTGCGGTTCGGACATTAGAAGAAACGATTCCGCCAATCCCTGGTGCAAATGCACGTTCGACAACAACAACCTGCATCGCGCCAATGAGGGCGTTTCTCACAGCATCGAGTGGAAATGGTCGGAACGATGTGATGCCAAGAACGCCAACCGCAACGCCTTCAGCACGCATGTCGTCAATAACATCTTTTATAGTGCCAATGACGGAACCAAGCGCGACGATTACTACTTCTGCATCTTCGACAAAATAACTTGTCACTAAGCCATCAAGATCATGTTCGCCGGCCGCCCTCCGACCGAAAATTGTTGCGAAATCAGAAGCCAAGGAGGGAATAAGGTCAAGTGCCTGAAGTTGCTTTACATGAGCTAGGTAACGGACCTCGGTGAAAGCTTCTGGTCCCACCATTGCGCCGATGGAAACTGGATCAACTGGGTCAAGTACTTGCCTAGGAACAAAAGGTGGCAAGAAGAGATCCACTTGCTCTCTCTCAACAATATCGATCTCCTCCATAGCATGCGTGAGTACGAAGCCATCCATGCAGACCATAACGGGCAATGAAACCTCTTCTGCAATTCGAAAGGCCAAGATATGAAGATCCGAGGCAGATTGATTGTCTTGGGCGTACAACTGGATCCAGCCAGAATCTCGTTGACTCATTGAATCCGAGTGGTCGTTCCAAATATTTATCGGTGCGCCAATTGCGCGATTAGCAAGTGTCATCACGATCGGAAGCCCCAACCCAGAAGCGTTATAAACAGGCTCTACCATGAACAAGAGTCCTTGGCTCGCCGTAGCCGTGTAAGCCCGGGCACCAGTGGCAGACGCGCCAATCGCAACGGACATCGCTGAGAATTCCGATTCAACATTCACGAATTCGCAATTATCAATCTCGCCCATTCGAACAATTTCATCCAAAGCTTCGACGATATGGGTTTGGGGCGATATTGGATAAGCACAGATCACATTTGGTCGGCAGGCTGCGATGGTCTCAGCGACCGCTCGAGAGCCCTCAATTTGTCGTCGCATGTTTCACTTCCTCTAACTCATTCAGAACGAATTGATACGCCTCTTGCGCAGCCGCGGCATTTCCGGCTGCGATTTTGGCGGGAAATCTGTCGTTAATTGCGGCGACGACACTGCCGATAGTCACTAGACCTGTAGCAGCGGCAAAGCCACCGAGAAGTGCGGCATTGGGCAAAGCGCGACCAACATGCTTGAGTGCCAGATCAGAAGCTGGAACCATGAGGTTTCGAGTCATATCGCGTTGGGCAACGTATTCGTCAATTCCAAGATCTTGAAAAGATTTTGTTGTATTGATGAGGAGATAACCGTCAAGAGCTGCGCCCGCAAATACATCTACCGAATGCAGCAAGGTCGGGTCTTGAATGATCACGGCATCCGGTTGCATTACCGGCTCTCGTGATCGAATTTTGGATTCGCTGATTCGACAAAATGCAACAACAGGGGCGCCTGTTCGTTCGGATCCAAAGCTGGGGAATGCTTGCGCATGTAGCCCATCTTGGAAAGCAGCAACACTCAATAATTCAGCGGCTGTGACTACACCTTGCCCGCCTCGACCATGGATTCGCACTTGAAACACACGCAGATGCTAATAGGGAAAAATTCGCGAAATTGAAAAAAGTAGCGCCAACCAATACTTATTAGGGCTACCCCCACGATTAGAAGGTGTTTGAGTGCTAGCCCCGATTGCGACGAAGATAAATATGACACGTTGACTCGGTGAAGCTTGGTAAGAATAAACTCCTGCTCTTGGTGGCTTCCCTTTCGCTATTTATTGGTGCCATATTCCTAGTCTTTGACGCGAGCATAATCTCGGAATGCTTCTGGGCCTTCGGTGGCATCGCTGGTTTGATCCCCGCGGTCACTTGGGTCTTTGTATCCATGAAAAATAGGGAATATGGCGCAGATATCTTGGCAGTATTTTCACTCATTGGAACATTACTCACCAAGAATTTTCTCGCCGCTTCGATAATCTCCCTAATGCTGGCTACCGGACGAACCCTGGAAGATTGGGCCGAAAAGCGAGCCGAAAGGGAGTTGACTGCACTCATGTCAAGGGTCCCCCAGATCGCCCATCTCCTCGATAGCAATGGAAAAATTTCAGATCTCGAAATTGCGCTGGTTGAAGTAGGTCAACGAATTTTGGTGAAATCCGGTGAAGTAGTTCCAACGGATGGCGTTCTTGAGAGCGCTGCTGAACTCGATCAATCAGCTCTAACTGGCGAGCCACTTCCAGTTCTGAAACAAAGAGGTGATCCGGTACAGAGCGGGGTTCTCAATACTGGAAACAACGTGGAAATGGTGGCCACCTCTACTGCCGAGGCCAGTACCTATGCCGCAATCATTCGGCTCGTAAAGCAAGCCCAATCCCATTCATCATCGAGCATTAGATTGGCGAACACATGGTCGGCGAGGTTTCTTCCGATAGCAGTGCTGATGGGAGTCCTGACCCTGATTCTGAGTCACAGCGTGGCTCGGATGGTCGCGGTCTTTGTGACCGCAACCCCGTGTCCACTCATTCTCGCCGTCCCGGTGGCGGTGGTTTCAGGCATTTCTCGAGCCGCTAAGAACGGCGTACTTGTAAAAAGTGGCTCAGTTTTGGAACAACTCACAAAAATCAGAGTGGTACTCCTCGATAAAACGGGAACCCTTACACGCGGTGGCCCCGAAGTGAGCCAAGTTTCCTGGGCGCCGGAGAGTTCGGAGCGAGAAGTACTTCGGATTGCGGCCTCCCTTGATCAATTTAGCCCGCATGTGGTTGCCCGAGCCATTACGTTGGAGGCAGCGCGACAGGAGATCGATTTGGTTGCTGCTGTATCAATCGAAGAAACTCATGGCCATGGGATTTCTGGGAAAATTGACGGTCGAGCCATTTTCGTTGGTCAGATTGAACTCGTACCGCCATGGCTGATCCAAAGTCACGCCTTGATGGTCGGCGTTTATCAAGACGAAGTCCTGCTTGGGGTTATTGGACTTGAAGACCCGATCCGAAGTGAGTCCATAACACTTCTGGATTCTTTGAAATCCTTAGGTGTGGCCAAGGTTTACTTAGTCACCGGAGATCGCCTCGAGAGTGCGCAAACAGTTGCCGACCAAGTTGGGATTACTGAAATATTCGCATCTGTTACAGCAGAAGAGAAATTGCGCATCGTTGACTCCGCGCAAATAGAATTTCCAGGCGGGGTGCTCTTTGTCGGTGACGGAATAAATGACGCACCAGCATTGACCAAGGCTGACGTTGGAATCGCCATGGGATCACGCGGCATCAGTGCGGCAAGTGAAGCCGCTGACGCGGTAATAGTCGTTGATTCCCTTGGAAAATTGGTGACCGCCATTGAGATTGCCAAAACGTCGGTCAATCGGGCGCTACAAGCGGCGACTATTGGAATGT
>JBAXOT010000012.1:0-45623 GCA_037133095.1 Actinomycetes bacterium | reverse complement strand
CAGAGGACTTAAAATCCTCCAAGTGTGGGTTCGACCCCCACTCGGGGCACAAATGTCTACTTGACTTCTACGCCGGCATCTTTCAGCATTGAGTATGTCCAAATCAGAAACGATAAGTGCCATCATTTCTCTATTTTCTGCACTAATACTGTTTGGATCCCTATTGCTAGTCGCGAAATCAAATAACAACGTGGCGAAATCGATGCGCCTGAGCAATTTGCAAGCCATGGTCGGAGAAATGAATGAAGTTCGCAGGCTTCGAGCCACAATGCCGGAAGTCGAAAAATCACTTTTTGTCGATCGTCGAGATTTTACCGATTTAGAAATTAGCCAAAATCTAATCGCAGTTCAGCTTGCTAATATTTTTGAATGGGCCTTTCTGGCCAGACGTGATGGTCTCATTGAGAAAGATGTTTGGGAATCATGGGTTGAAACCTGGCGATCCGTAATCCTAAGCTCTCAACCTTTAAGAGATTTATTTACTCCGACCGTGTGGACATTTGGACGGATGAACGACATGACTGCCATTTTGGAACAATTGGTTCAAGGAACAGGCGCGATTCAAGATCCTTACCGAAGGTAATGGAGATTGTTCGAGGTATTCAAATAGGATTTATCGCGAAATGACTAGTCATAATCCCTGTAGGTCTTTAACTGTCACCAGTGACAGTTAGAGGTCTCTCCACTTAAAATCGGTTATGCCTCCACGGTTATGGCCAGAAAATCCAATTTTCATTAACGACGCGGAACAACGAGTTTTTCAACACCTTTATGAAGGTTTAGGAGACAAGGCAGTTATCTTTACCAATCTCAAATTCCATGATTCCCAAGAAGGCGATATTGAAATCGATTTAGTTGCGTTGATTGAAGGTTTGGGCGCAATTGTGATTGAAACTAAAGGTGGGTCGGTTTCTTACAATGGACAAAAGTGGTTGCAATCTTCTGGCGATGGCGCTCACGAAATTGATCCTCATGCTCAAGTAATCAAGAATATGTATGCATTTAGGAATTTTTTGCGAAACAGGTGGCGGTATGGAAATCTCAAGGTTGAATGGTTAATTGCCCTGCCAGAGACTCTAATGGGAACCATTCACATTCCGAATGTAGAGCGCCATCGAATTCTCGATCGTTCTGAAATCACTGATGTTGCAAAAAGAGCCTGTGAAGTTCTGCAACTTCGACAAAACAGCCACCAACCACGTGAGCGAGATTGGGTTGAGAAAGCCTTTGATGCCGTTCGAGGTCATGCAAGCGCAGAAACTGATCGCGATGCCTTCCTTGATAATAATTATCTATACGTCAAACAAATTACTCATGAACGAAAAATGATTCTTGATTTAATTCAAGACAATAGGCGAATTTATATTCACGGTCCGGCAGGGTCGGGGAAATCTTGGTTGGCATTTGAACAGGCGCTCCGATGGCGTGAACTTGGGTTGAAAGTGGGAATCGCAGTTTATAACCGAGGTCTGGCGAGTTATATGAAACGTAAAGCGGCAGAAATTGATGGTGAACGGCGATTTGGCTTTGTAGGCACCATTCACGAATTCGCTTGGAATCTTGGTTCTACCCAAGGAGATATGGCGGGCTTCTATAAGGATTACCAAGCCTTCAAGCCCCATATTCACGCCGGAATTGAGGCGTTGACTAATGAGGAGAAGTTTGACGCATGGATAGTTGATGAAGCTCAAGATTTTAGTGAAGACCTCTGGCTCCTTATTCATTCAACTTTGAGGGATTCGGATTCGAGTCGAATCGCGATGTATGGCGACCCCAAGCAAGCGATTTATGCCGGACAAGAAATTCCTTCGGAAGGTTTTGCGCAGGTCCGACTCAATGAAAACTTACGAAATAGCCAAGAAATATCGCAAATCGTGGACAAGGTGGTGGGGCACACAACTCTGTCCCGAGGTCCCCATGGATTTGATGTTGAATTTGTGATCGCACCTACGGTCGAGCAAGTCGTGGATTTTGCCGACGATGTGGTTGAACGTCTTACGGATCAAGAGGTGTGGAACCCGGGTGAAATCGTTCTGCTCACAACAAAATATCGTCACCCAGTTCATGAGGATCAGTCAAAAGATCCTGAAAAGTATTGGTCCGACTTTTGGGATTCACCAGATGTCTTCTATGGCACCGTTCAGGGATTCAAAGGGTTGGAGCGGTCAGTGGTGGTACTGGCGATTAATGGAATTCACGACTCGGTCACCCTCAAGGATGTTATGTATGTTGGTATGACGAGAGCTCGAGATCGATTGGTTGTAGTGGGCACAAATGAAATCGTTACGCTACTTCATTCATTAAGTTCGTCACTTCAGCCTGAGTGACCAGAGACCCAACATCGCGACGAGAAGTGCAACGAAACCACAGAGCCAGCCAAATGAGAGAACGCTGATAATTACACCACTGGCAGCCCCACCGATTGCACCCATGAGGTTCATCACCAAATCACTTGCACCTTGAGAAGAAGGTTTCATTTCGATTGAGACTGATTCTGAAAGAAAAGTTGATCCTGCAATCAAAGTACATGACCACCCGAGCCCCAAGAGGAATAGCCCGATGCCGAGCGGCAGTGGATCCATAGCAGGGGAAATTCCAGCAATCACTGCGGCGAGTAAGAGGATAACAATCCCTAATTGAATAACTCGAACTCGACCTATTTTGTCGCTCAGCGCTCCTACAAAAGGCGAGAAGGCATACATGCCTAAAACATGAACACTGATAACCAAGCCAATGACCGTGAGCGTCACATCAACATGCGACATATGAACTGGCGTCATAACCATGATTGAGACCATCGCCAGATGACCTATACCTACGGCGGTGATGGCAAATAACGCGTGCGGTATCTCGCGAATATGTCGAAGCGCGGCTCGAGTAGTTTCATGTTTCTTTTGGGTTAGGCCATCGGCAGATAAGTTGGCCAATAAATAGGGATCTGGCTTTAGGAAAAAGAAAATGACAAGTGATGCGAGAGTTAGGCTCGATCCCGCAATGAAGTAGGGCCCAACCAGTCGAGGTAAATGTAAGAAGTGGGCAAAATCGCCAGCCGGCTGCATCAAATTTGGACCAGTAACCGCGCCAACTGTTGATCCCCACACCACGAAGGAGAGATTTCTTGAGCGGTTTGCTGGAGTTGCCAAATCAATAGCCGCGAAACGCGCCTGATATCCCGAGGCAGATGCGGCACCAACCATAAAAGCACCAGCCAACATGAGAAAAAGAACTTTATGCGTTCCACCCACAATCGCGAGGATTGATCCGACCACACCTACTGAGTATCCGCTGATGAGGGAGAGGCGGCGTCCGCCACGCTGGGTGAGCTTTGCCAACGGCAGTGCCATGACTGCTGCACCTAGGACTGTTGTGGTCTGCGCGAGACCTGCGAGGGACTCCGATTTAGAAATAGAAGTTACAAGCAACGATCCTGCAGCCACCGTACCCGAAGTGCCAATGCCATTAAGGATTTGGGCAGTGCTGAGCGTTTTTATTACTTTTCGTTGCTGATGATTAATTTCCAAGCGAATTTCTTTCCTCATCAAACATCATGAGCGGCGTGCGCCAAATAGAAACGCTTATTATTTTTAAGCCCGCCTTCGCATGGGCATTTGTTATGGACTTGTGTACTGCCATTCGACTAAAACGGAAGAGAAGTACGGCTGCTGGTAATTCGATCAGCAACGCCGACGCCGATGCAATCTTAAAATCTAATCCAGGATTCGATGTAACTACATCAAACCAGGAATCGATCACGAGGAAAGTACCTGAGACCATGGCTCCTGGAATTGCCGCTTGCCGCTTGTTCCATAGCGCCCAACTTGTGGCCAGAAGCACCGTGACCATCCCAATATCAAATCCAACCCAGGCCAAGTCCCAGTGTTCGGCCCGATAGGAACTAGGTAGTGCGTCGACAAGAAAAACAATCCAGCCGATGAGAATTGCCGAGGCAAAAATTAGGAGCAGGCTCTGCACTTTATGCGGATCAAATCTTCCCCTAGGTGCCATAGGAGAGAGCCTAGACCATCTTCAGTTTGTTTTATGATACCCCTGGGGGTATGCTGTTAATCTGTTCGATGAGAAGAGTTCCACGGTAATGTCCCAGTAAATGCAGAAGTGAAAGGGTAGGAATCGAAAATGTGTTCTAGAACAACCTGTCGTAAATGCGGTAAGGCTTCATGGTCTGGCTGCGGCCAACATGTCAGTCAAGTAATGCGTGGCATCCCTAAGTCTGAGCAATGTCAAGGTCATCAGAATGATCCAAAAGAAGCTGGTCTCTTTTCCCGTCTATTTAGCAAGAAATAAGGAGAACCAAATGTGCAGTGCAGTTCGCTGTTCAAAGTGCAGCAAAGCGACATGGTCTGGATGCGGTCAACACATTGAAGCAGCCTTGGCACCATACTCAGAGGGTCAACGTTGCAACTGCGATGCCGACCTCTCCTCATGGCTTCCGGGTAACTAATTCATGGCTCTTGGACTTCCGTCAATCGGGCGCTCTTTCAGCCTCGGATTTTGATCGTGAATTCACAGCAGAGGGTGAGGGTCGCCAAATTTTTTGTCACGGTCCAGTTCACATCGCTGGCAGTCTTGGCGGTACTTGCGGTATGGACCAACTCCGACGTTCATAATTACCTTCTTTTCGAAGCCATCGCGGCACCCCTTGGAATAGCCGTATTAATCGCGGCTTGGACTGCATTGAGACCTTCGCTGCGAATTTCCCCGATTCCGAAAGCGAATGCGCCTTTGATTCAGAATGGAATTTATCGTTATGTTCGTCATCCGATGTATCTAGGTGTCATCCTTATAGGATTCGCCACGGCTGGTTATTCTGACACCACTCTGGCTTGGGTGGTGGAACTTGTTTTGATTGTGAACTTAAATTTCAAAGCTCGATTCGAGGATTCATTGCTTCGTGAATTGCATCCTGATTCATTTCACTATCAGAGCCACACGTCAAGGATTTTGCCTTGCCTAGGTGGCGGTTGCCGATCGGATTGCCATCTCTAGTTCTGGTCTCAATTTTCTTCTTTGGTCCAAGTTTTAAGAATATTCACAGTTATCCACGCTCAAGATGTCACCCACAATTGGCCGAATGGCCCAATTCCGGAATGGATTCCCACTTAAACTTGTTACCACTGACACGCCTATTTGGATCAAATAGGTACCCAAACTAATAAGGTCTCAAAAGGAGAAGTAATGCAAAGTTCCAACCCAGTCTTTGGCCGGGTAGTTGGCAATCGTCCTGGATATGCCGCTATGGACACCTCTGTAATCACTACTGCTGCACCTACACAAACATTGGAGGAGATCTACAACGCTCCTTCTGCTTCATCAATTCAAACGGGTCGGATGACCATCGACGATGTAGTTACCCGCACCGGATTGCTATTCGCAATTTTGGTCGCTGCTGGTGGCTTCGCCTGGTACTCCAACTACGGGACCCCAGTCATGTTTATCGGCATGATCGGTGCCTTCATCTTGGGAATGGTCAATACTTTCAGCAAGAAGGTACAACCAGTACTGGTTTTGGCCTACGCCGGGCTAGAAGGTCTGGCTTTGGGCGTTCTGAGCCACGTGTACGAAAGCACTTACCCAGGGATCGTCTCGCAAGCTCTTATTGGAACTATCGCTGCATTTGTTGGTGTTCTTGCCGCTTACAAGAGTGGCAAGGTACGAGTTACGCCGCGATTCACTCGAGTGATGACCGGGGCGCTCATTGGCTATCTGGTCTTGGGACTTGGCAGCATGATCGCTGCAATGGCAGGCGTCGGACACGGTTACGGTCTTTATGGCGTTTCCGGTCTTGGACTACTTCTTGCAGTTGGTGGCGTGGGAATTGCCAGCTTCTTCTTAATTCTTGACTTTGACCAGGTCGACAAGATGATCAAGCAAGGTGTGCCTCATAACGAAGCATGGCGAGCTGGTTTTGGTCTAATGGTCACAGTCGTTTGGCTCTATCTTGAAATCTTGCGATTGCTTTCCATTCTTCGCCGCGACTAATTACTGATTAAAGAGCGTCAGACCTGTTGGGTTTGGCGCTCTTTCGCGTTTCAGGTAGGGAAAGGGCCAGAAGTAACGCGATTGAGAAGACGCCAGCGGTGACTATGAATGCAACACGGAATGAGATGAGGTCCGTCAAAATTCCGAGCGCAATCGGTCCCACGATCATTCCGGCATCTCCTGCCATCTGCCAAAGGGCAATCACCTGCCCACCTTTGCCGCCAAACAAATCACCGACCATGCTGGCCGGGGCGGTGCCCATGAAAGCACCACCTAATCCGAAGAGCACCATGGCAAGGAAGAAATACCACGGATGAACGGCAATGATAAGTACCCCAAGGGCTGCCATTAAGAAGGAAATTCCTATGAGCATTGCGGCTTTTCGACCATTGCGATCAGAGACTCTGCCAGCCTTGACAAGCAACAGCCCTTGCGCGATTGCCGAGGTGGTAAACCCGAAACCAACAATGGTGGCTGTTGAATGCAATTGATCAGTCACAAAGAGCGGCAAGATGGAGGCTCGCAATCCAAAGAGCACCCAGTTAGTTACGAAGGCTACGACGAGGGCAACCCGATACGGGTAGATCTTTAGTGCATCTTTAATCGATACGCGTTGACTGGGATCCTGCAGATTGACAATAGATTTTCCCAGCCGTTTTTCGTGCAAGAAATAGGTCGCAGTAAAGGAGGCCGCCAGAAGAGTTGCGGCGTAAACAAAGAATGGCGATCGGAGCGAAATCGCACTCAGAATGCCACCAAATGCGGGCCCGGCGATGCCGCCTAAAAGAAAACCGCTGTTGTAGACGGACTGAGCCTGGCCACGTTGCAAGTCATCAACTGATCGCATCAATAATGCGCCGGCAGAGACTGAGAACATAGATGAGCCAAGACCACCTGCTGCCCGAAAGGAGAGAAGTTGCCAATAATTTTGGGCCAGCCCGCTGGCCAACGAAGAGATCGAAACCATAAGCAGCCCCACCGCCAGCACTTTGCGTTCGCCAAACTTGTCGACGAATTTGCCTGAGAAGAGCCCCGAACCAAATCGTGCCATCGCGAAGGAAGAAACGATGAAGCCAATCGCGGTTTTATTTACCCCAAAAGATTTAGCAAAGATCGGAATTGCAGGAACTATCAAGCCATAGCCAACGGCAACAAAAAAACCGACCGCCGAAAGAACAATGACTTCTTTCGGCAGGTCGGTCTTCAGTAGTTTTTTGATTTAGGCGAGCGCCTCTCCGGCAGCTTCTTCTTTGGCTGCATGGTGTTCGGCCCCAGTTCGAAGCGGTGTCTCTCGCAAGAAAAGCGCCAAGATAAATCCAATGGCAGTAACTGGCGCCGCGGCCAAGAAGACCACGTGGAAGGACTGTACAAAGGAATGCAACACGGTTGCATGAAGTTCTGGCGTGAAGGTCTTCAACACGGATGTGTTGTTCTGCAAGGCGGCAAACTTCGCAGGGGTTGCACCGGCAAGAGCAGCGGGATTGGACGCGGCCAACTTGGCAACGCCTTGCGGTAAGTAATGTGCTAATCGATTTGCATAGATGGTTCCGAACATGGCAACACCGATAGTGCTACCGATGGAACGGAAGAAAGTGTTCGCGCTGGTGGCGACACCCATATCTTTAAAATCAACCGAATTTTGTAGCGCAATAACGATGGTCTGCATGGATAGGCCGAGGCCTGCGCCGATTGCAATCGCGTAGATAGAGAGTTGCCAGAACGGTGTGTTCTCCTTGAGAGTGGAGAGCGCCAAAATTCCGACAGTCATAATCGCCAAGCCCATGATTGGAAAGCGCTTGTAATGACCATGCTTACTGATTAGTTTTCCGCTGGTAATCGACATCGAGACAATACCCAACATGAACGGGATCAATTTCAAGCCGGCCACCGTTGCAGAATTGCCTTTAACAACCTGTAGGTAGAGCGGCAGCATCACAATTGCGCCGAACATTCCGGCGCCAATGACGAAACCAAGAACCGAGGTCAGGGAGAAGGTGTGATTCTTAAATAAGGTCAACGGGAGAATTGGTTCTGGTGCTCGATTTTCGTGGAAGAGGAAGACAACGAGCAGAACCGTTGCGATCGCAAATGCTGTAAGAGTCTTCGGACTGGACCAACCGTAATTGCTGAGGTTGGTGCCGGCCTTGACCAAGCCGTCTGCACCCAGTGGCGCATGCTCTGGACCATAAACAGAAACTGCGAGTAGTAACGACGAGACTCCCGTGACCATCAAGAAGGCACCGAAGTAGTCAATCTTATGTTCGCGCTTTACCTTGGGAATGTGTAGTGACGCCGTAGTGATAACAAGGGCCGCAATTCCAAATGGCAAGTTGATGTAGAAAATCCAACGCCATCCCACGATGCCGAAGATGTGTGCGCGGTCGGAGAAGAAGCCACCGAGGAGCGGACCTGCAACTGAGGAGAGTCCCCAAACTCCACCAAAGTAACCTTGATACTTTCCACGTTCGCGAGGCGAAACAATATCTCCGATGATGACGAAGGTCAGCGCCATCAAGCCGCCAGCCCCAAGACCTTGAATGGCGCGGAAGATAATGAGTTGGGTCATGCTCTGGGCAGCGCCAGCTGCGAAAGAGCCAATGAGGAAAGTTATGATCGCAAACTGAAAGACTGGACGTCGGCCGTAGAGGTCCGAAATTTTTCCGTACAACGGAGTTGAAGCCGTTGAGGTCAACAAATATGCGGTGACCACCCAGGTGTAGTGAGTGAGACCATTGAAGTCTTCAACGATGCGCTTGAGCGCAGTGGAAACAATGGTTTGATCAAGAGCTGCGAGCAACATTCCGACCATCAGCCCGCTGAGCACGGCCATAATTTCTTTATGACTTAGTTGTCCTGAACCGGCAGACCCGGAAGATTGTTCAGCTTTAGTTTTCGACATGAGTACCCCTCAGAAATGCGTGATTGTGAACCCTGAAACAAATTACTTCTCGATTTAATTTCATTTTCAACGAAGTGGCAAGGTTACTACGCCTGCCCCCTCAACTTCGGACCAATATCGAGATGTGGGATGAACTTCACCTCTATCTCTCCTTTGGCTCACATTCCCAGCGAGCGATGGACAGTGATACGCGAACTAATAGAGTGGTACTTATGAAGAGCGTCATTGCTGAAGATCTGACCAAAACCTACCGAAAAGGGAAGGTGAAGGCCCTCGACGGGCTGAGCTTGGATGTGGAAGAGGGAACCGTTCTGGCTGTCCTAGGACCCAACGGGGCAGGAAAGACCACCACAGTTCGAATTCTCGCCACATTATTGACCCCGGACAGTGGCCGTGCCTCGGTTGGGGGAATTGACGTAATCAAAAATCCTGACGCCGTGCGCCAGATTATTGGACTCTCCGGCCAATATGCAGCTTTGGATGAGACGCTCACCGGCTGGGACAATTTGAATCTCTTTGGTCGGCTCTACCATCTCAATGCCAAGGCCGCGAAAGTTCGAGCGACTGAGTTACTAGAAAAGTTCTCACTCACCGAATCGGCAAAAAGACCCATTAGAACATACTCAGGCGGAATGCGTAGACGGTTGGACCTAGCCGCTTCGCTCATCATTAAACCTAAGGTGCTTTTTCTGGATGAACCAACCACTGGTTTAGACCCGCGCGGACGTCAAGAGATGTGGGGCGTCATTGATGAACTTGTGACAGGTGGGGTAACACTTCTTCTCACCACTCAATATTTGGAAGAGGCCGATCATCTGGCAGATGACATCGCAGTGATCGACACCGGAAAAGTAATTGCCCGTGGCACCTCCGACGAATTAAAGAGCCAAGTTGGAGGCGAACACCTTGAGCTCATTGTTGAAGCCAACGATTTAGGGCAGGCAACTGAGATCATTGCCGCAGCCCTTTCTCTAAAACCAATTGTTGACCAAGGAATGCGCAGTATTTCGGCGCCAGTTCCCGATGGCAGCGCAGCGCTCATTCGGGTACTTCGAGTTTTAGATGAGGCGAAAATTCATCCATTAGATATCGCGCTGAAACGCCCATCCCTTGATGATGTCTTTATTGCGTTGACTGGGCATGCGACACAATCAGTTCCAGCCGAAACACCCAAGAAAACTGGACGAGGTGCACAATGAAAAGACTCTTCATCGACGCGCTGATGATCACCAAACGGCAGAGCTTGCAACTTATTAGAGTTCCCGAGGTTTTGATTTTCGCAACAATCCAGCCCGCAATGTTTGTCTTGCTCTTCCGATATGTTTTCGGTGGCGCAATTTCGGCCGGCGTTCCAGGTGGATATGTACAACTTCTGATGCCAGGCATATTTGTACAGACAGTGGCATTTACCCTGGCTGGAACTGCCGTTGGGCTGGCTGAGGACATGCAGAAAGGGCTCATCGATAGGTTCCGCTCGCTGCCGATCGCACGATCTGCAGTAGTTATTGGCCGCGCCGTCGGAGACTCGGCACAAAATATTGTGACCTTGATTGTGATGGCACTGGTTGGGTTTGCAGTTGGTTGGCGACCAAGTTCTGGAATCGTAAAAGTGCTTCTAGGCTTTTTGTTTCTGCTCGCCTTCGCCTTTGCCATGTCCTGGGTTGGGATATTAATCGGGCTCTCGGTAAGGGAGGCTCGGGTGGCTCAAAACCTCGGCTTTATTTCGGTTTTTCCGCTGACTTTTCTCTCCAATGCTTTTGCACCGACAACGGGAATGCCAAAGGTTTTGCAATATTTCGCGGAATGGAATCCAGTATCAACTATGGTGGCAGCCTGTCGCCAATTGTTTGGCGTCGCCAACCATTTCGGAGCCACAGCTCATTCGTGGCCAAGCCAAAATCCATTGTGGATGTCGATGATCTACATGATTCTCATAATGGCGGTCTTCGTTCCACTGAGCGTTCGCAAATATAAGAACACGAGTTCCAAGTAAAGATGCGCCTAGGCGAAGAAAGCGGCTTCCAAAATTGCAACACTGATGCTCTTGCCGTTTGGAGCGTTGTAGGTGACGGTTTCGCCGACCTTGGCACCAAGTACGGCGGCGCCCAGGGGGGACTTCTCGCTGTAGACGTCGATATCTCCAGAGCCGATTTCGCGCGAGCCTAAGAGGAATTTCATTTCATCGCCCATGATGTCCACAGTTACCAACATGCCTAGCCCAACAATTCCGGATTCGCTTGCAGGTGGCACACCGATGTGGGCGTTCTCCAGCATGTGTTTCAATTGACGAATTCGACCTTCAATTTTTCCTTGCTCTTCTCGAGCGGCGTGATAACCGCCATTCTCTTTGAGGTCGCCCTCGGACCTTGCCGCCTCGATCTTCTTAATAATGTCGGCGCGACGAGGACCTTCGAGGTCAACGAGTTCAGCACGTAGCCGATCTGCTGCCTCTTGTGTGAGCCAAGTCTGGGTTGTCATAGGTGGGAAGGGTACTCGAGTTGGCTAGATATTAAGGAATACAACGGTCGATTGCTGCATTGACCGCTGCAGTTCGGGTAGGAATCAAGACTTCTTGGGTTCTGCTGGAAGTTCCCACCGGGAAGGTCTGAGTGATTTCGCCGACTATGTTTGCGGAGAAATCCCTGGCGATGAGTCGGCACTGATGGCTGAGGGAATCGGTTTTAAATGTAACCGAATACCGCAAGCTGATAGCGGCGTTGTCGATGACTTTAAAGGAGATAAGTTGAGTGCGGACTTCAGGTTTGGCGTAGTGGTTTGCACTCCAGCCCAACCAACTCCCGCCAAGGACAGCAGTAATAACCGCAGGAATAACCCAAGAGGGAAAGCGCCCATCTTTGACCCCGTAGCGTTGGCGCAGGAACGGGTCGGTGAAATCGTCTTGGCTCACATTCAACAGTCTACGCAGGGCAAGAGGCGCGGGCGATTTCTCAGCCAGAAAATTGGGGGGATACTTAGGTCATGGATCAAAACAACGTCGATCTCGGCATCGCTGGTTCGTTAACAATGATCGTCTTGACCATTTCGGTGGCGCTCTTGCTGTGGAGTTTTTACCGTCGATACAAACGAGTACAAAATCCAGATGCCCCTTCGACGATCTCCGATAAATCAGCCGAAGAAGTAGATGAAAAATAAGTCTCGCATTGTTTACCTATTAATCGGCGTCATTGCGTTCGGTGCTTTCTTTGAACTTGGGCTCTGGCAGTTGCATCGAGCCCAAGAAGTTACTCGGCTTTCCAAGCCACTTCCAGATGGGGCAACGGTAGAACTTTCATCGATCGCCGCGCCCGCTGCGAATCTTAAGGACCAGGCAATTAATCGGATTGTTGCAGCAACAGGAAATTATGTCGGGGTCTATACCGCGCCGAATCAAGAGATTCCGGTGGCCGGAAAAAAACAAACATCGACCTTGGAGGTCGGCTTACTAAAACTCAAGGGAACTAATAGCGCAATTTTGGTGGTGCGGGGAATCGTTGGTTCATTTAAAGGTCCAGTCCCCACTTCAATGGGGGAGGTCGCCATCGTCGGCAGATTGGTTCCGCATCAGAATTCTGATCACTGGAATTCCACTGCAACAGAATTGGGGCGAATCGACCCCGCTCTGATCGCAGGCACAAAAGGGCTATCACTCTTTGACGGTTACATTATTGCCCGGACTGAAACTGCGGCGGGAGTGGAAGTTATCGCTACCAGAGTCGAATCCCCTCGGGTCAAGTCAGGGGTTCCTGGTTTTTATTGGCAACACATTTCTTATGTCTTCATCTGGTGGTTTATGGCTTTGCTCGTAATCGGGGCTCCGATGTATTCAAGGTATGAACGTCGGAAATCAGGAAGGTAGAGTTTGCACATGAGCAATCAATCAGCGATGGGTAAGGGCCTTGAAGGCGCAATGGTGCGTTATCGCATAATGGCGATTTGGGCCGGCGTGATGTCGCTCCTACTCTGGTTTGTCCAAGTGCCCATTCACACTTTTTCGCACAACACGTCTTTACAGAATAAATTAGTGTGGATAGCTCTGGTGCATGGGTACACATATCCGCTCTATGTCCTCGCGGCATTCCAATACTGCATTAAATCGCGCAAGAGCTTCACAACAACACTCATCTTTATTCTGGCCGGCACTTTGCCTATTGCATCGTTCGTTGCCGAACGCCGCGCGGTTCGAGATTTTCAGGCTCTAACTTCCCAAAAGAAATCCGCAGCCGAGTAATTTGTAATTAACATGAAACGAACCTTTATTAAAGGATTTGTGAAGCCGGCTATTAAGTCGGTGTTGTATCCCTTGTACGAATGGCGCCTGTTACGCCAACTCGACTTCACTCAGACCCCACACCATGTGGGAGTCATGTTGGATGGCAATCGGAGATGGTCGAAAGCCAATCCATCCGAGAGTGGCGATACTTCCGCGACCAGGGGCCACCAAGCTGGGGCTGAAAAAATTGTTGACTTGTTAGATTGGTGCGAACAAGCCCAAGTCAAAGTTGTGACGTTGTGGTTGCTCTCTAACCAGAATCTCAATCGGCCAGCCGATGAACTAGATCCATTACTCAAGATCATTGGCGCCACTATTGATGACCTATGCAATCGGGGGCGATGGGAGATTCGGGCAGTGGGCTCGCGTGAGTTGTTACCGCAATGGTTGCGAGAGCGACTGGAGATCGCCGAATTGGCGACGCAAAAGATTAAAGAGAACGCGATTATTGTTAACGTGGCCATCGGTTATGGCGGACGACTTGAGATTGCTGATGCCGTGAAGGCGCTCATTCTCGACGCCGGCAAGAGTGGCAAATCTCCGGCCGAAATCGCCAGCATCGTTACCGTCGATGAGATTGGCAGATATCTCTATACCGCCGGACAGCCCGATCCCGAGCTCGTTATCCGCACTTCGGGGGAACAGCGCTTGGGTGGTTTCTTGCTTTGGCAGAGCGCTTACTCCGAGTTCTATTTTTGCGAGGCCTACTGGCCAGACTTTCGCCGAGTGGATTTTCTCCGCGCGCTGCGGGCATATTCGATTCGCCATAAGCGTTTCGGGCTCTGACTTGCGGCGGGAAAAGTGACACCAGAATTTAACTTTTCTGGTGCGCGTGTCGCGACCTGAAATATCGCCCACCGTTCTACTTTTAATGGGTCCTGATCCCTCGAGTACAACTCAAAAGATTGGCAGGCTTGCGCGAATTGGTTAGGTGTCGCTAGCAGTGGCTAAGAACCATAAGAACCGAAAGACGTATGTGCTGGATACCAGCGTGCTTCTCGCTGACCCTGCCGCCCTCGGCCGCTTTGCCGAACATGAAGTCATTATTCCGATCACCGTCATCGGCGAACTTGAGAGCAAACGCGACCATCCCGAACTCGGTTATTTCGCTCGTGCAGCGCTGCGTACCCTTGACGATTTACGTGTCTCTCACGGACGCCTTGATGAGGCGATTGAAATCAATGCTCTGGGTGGCACAGTAAAGGTCGAACTCAACCATTCCGACCCGACTACATTGCCAGCCGGATTTCTCCGCGATGGCTCAAACGATTCCCGAATTTTGGCCATAGCTCGGAACTTGATGGCTGAGAGCCGTCAGGTCGTCTTGGTAACAAAAGACCTGCCCCTTCGCGTTAAGGCATCTTCCGTGGGGGTCGAATCTGAGGAGTATCGGGCCGAATTGGCCGCCACTAGTGGCTGGACCGGCATGGTCGAACTCGACGTCGGTGGCTCTGTCATAGATAGCCTCTATGAAAATGAGAAATTTCAGCACCCTCTGGGGTCGCAGTACCCCTGCCATACCGGGATCGTGCTGCACTCCGAAAAAGGGAGTGCGCTCGCACGAGTCACGCCAGATAAGTCCATCCAGCTGGTCCGTGGCGATCGTTCCGCTTTCGGTCTTCACGGTCGAAGCGCAGAACAACGGATTGCCTTGGATCTTTTGATGGATAACGAGATTGGCATCGTTTCGCTCGGCGGTCGAGCCGGAACTGGAAAGAGCGCGCTCGCCCTCTGTGCCGGTTTGGATGCGGTTCTGGAGCGTCGCCACCATAAGAAAGTGGTCATTTTCCGCCCGCTCTATGCCGTCGGTGGCCAAGAACTCGGCTATCTACCTGGGTCAGAGAACGAAAAAATGTCACCTTGGGCACAGGCAGTTTTCGACACCCTTGGCGCCTTGGTCAGCGAGCATGTGATTGATGAAATTGTGGACCGGGGATTGATAGAAGTATTACCACTCACTCACATTAGAGGTCGTTCCTTGCATGACTCGTTTGTGATTGTGGACGAAGCTCAGTCCTTGGAACGGGGTGTTTTACTCACCGTTCTCTCGCGAATTGGCCAAGGATCGCGAGTGATTCTTACTCATGATGTGGCCCAACGAGATAACTTGCGCGTTGGTCGCCATGATGGCGTGGTCTCGGTCGTTGAGTCCCTCAAAGGTCATCCGCTCTTCGCTCATGTGACTCTGACTCGCAGCGAACGCTCCCCAATAGCCGCCTTGGTGACTGAAATGCTCGAGGAGCCCATCAACTTCTTGGCCTAAAAAACCCGAAAAAAGTGGTCCAGCCGACAAAACGGATTTATCGGACTTCTCCGTTTGTCACCTGCGGTTTTATTTGTCCCCATTCCTGTGAAAAAAATCTTATTTACGCCCTACGCGCGGAATAATTTGCCCATCGTTTACCTGGATGTCACTCTTTAAGCCTCCCCGTTGACCATTTACCCTGCATAAGGGTTGCTGGTTTGCGGTCAAGCAAGTCCCGGAATCTTTGGATTCACAATGAGTTACGACGGAACGAAAGAAGAGGCGAAGAGTGTTCAACTTATTTCACATGCGAAAGAGCCATATAGCAATCGCAGCTGCAGTTCTCACCTGTGTCCTTTCCCAAACCGATACCACTTTTGCCCAAGTTAGCTTTGAAAAATTAATTACTGTGCCGGATCCAATTCCCAGCGATGGCGCCACCGCACCAGCAACACCAGCCCCAAAAGGATCACCTACAGCGCCAGCGCCAGCGGGGGTCGGGTTCGTTGACTTCAGTGGCGTTGCCACGGTTAAAGCAAAAGAGATCGCCCTAGTCTCCTTGGTCTCCCGCCAGGTGGAGTTAGCGAAGACTCCTCGCGGTGCAAAGGCCGTAGCCAAGGTCTTGGTAGCGCAGACCTACCACTGGTCGGCTCACCAAATTAGTTGCCTCAATGTCCTCTGGGATGGCGAAAGCCACTGGAATTTTCAATCGACCAATAAGACCAGCGGCGCCCATGGCATCCCGCAGGCAAATCCAGCCTCCAAGATGGAGAGCATCGCCTCGGATTGGCGTACCAATCCTGTCACCCAAATTAAATGGGGTCTGGGATATATCCAGGCTCGTTATGGCACCCCATGTAACGCCCTGGCCAAGAAGCATTGGCTGGGCTACTACTAAGCATCGAGCGCTCGTGAGTTCGCTGCGCGAACTGCTGCCTACTTAAGAGTTCGCTGCGCGAACTGCTGATTACTTAGGAGTTCGCTGGGCGAACTGCTGCTTACTTAGGAGTTCGCTGCGCGAACTCCGATGGACATCGGCTTGGATGTCTCAGCAAAGAAATCGTTGCCCTTATCATCGACGACAATAAAGGCTGGAAAATCTTCGACCTCAATCTTGAAGACCGCCTCCATGCCCAATTCGGGATAATCAAGGACCTCCACCTTTTTGATGCAATCTTGGGCCAATCGAGCCGCGGGACCGCCAATTGAACCAAGGTAGAAACCACCGTGGCTCTGGCAGGCATCTGTGACAGCCTTCGATCGATTGCCCTTTGCCAACATAATCATCGATCCACCAGCGCTCTGGAACCGGTCAACGTAGGAATCCATGCGACCGGCGGTCGTGGGACCAAAAGAGCCCGAGGCATAGCCCACTGGCGTTTTAGCTGGACCGGCATAGTAGATAGCGTGATTTTTCAAATACTCTGGCATCGGTTGACCAGCGTCCAAAAGGTCTCGAATCTTGGCGTGGGCCAGGTCTCGCCCGACAACGAGAGTTCCGGAGAGAGATAGCCGAGTTTTAATCGGATACTTGGAGAGTTCGGCAAGGACATCGACCATAGGTCGGTTGAGATCAATCTTGACCACATTGTCGTCCAAGTGGCTATCGGTTGTCTCCGGTAAGAAATGCGCTGGTTCGCGCTCCAACTTTTCGATGAAAATCCCGTCCTTGGTGATCTTGCCCTTTGCTTGGCGATCCGCAGAGCACGAGACGGCGATAGCAATCGGAAGTGAAGCGCCATGTCTTGGCAGTCGAACAACTCGCACATCGTGGCAGAAGTACTTCCCGCCGAACTGGGCGCCAATTCCCAAAGTGCGGGTCAACTTCAGGACTTCCGCTTCCAATTCCACGTCACGAAAGCCATGACCTGTCGCAGCATCGCCGGATGTGGGCAGGGAATCAAGGTATTTAGTGCTGGCCAACTTTGCGGTTTTCAAGGTGTATTCCGCGCTGGTGCCACCAATAACAATTGCAAGGTGATACGGCGGACATGCGGACGTTCCCAATGAACGGAGTTTGTCATCGAGCCAATTTATGAATGACTTGGGATTGAGAATTGCTTTGGTCTCTTGATAAAGGTAGGACTTGTTGGCACTGCCACCGCCCTTTGCGATGAAGAGAAAGTTGTATTCATCAGGATGATCGGTATCCGAGTAAATTTCTACCTGGGCGGGCAAATTATTCCCGGTGTTCTTCTCTTCCCACGTTGTTATTGGCGCCATCTGCGAATAGCGCAGATTGAGAGTTGTGTAAGCATCGTAAACGCCGCGAGAAATCGACTTCTCATCTTTCTCGGAAGTCAAAACATGCTGGCCTTTCTTGCCGACAACGAGCGCCGTTCCGGTGTCTTGGCACATCGGCAGAACTCCGCCGGCTGCAATATTGGCATTCTTCAGCAGATCCAAGGCCACAAAGCGATCATTGGGAGAGGCTTCGCCATCGGCCAAAATGTTGTTCAATTGTTGGAGATGGGCCGGGCGTAAATAATGGTTGATATCGTGGATGGCTTCTGCGGTGAGTCGTTCAATTGCCGAGGGCTCAACCTGCAGAAACTCCATGCCGTTTGCGCTGAAGGTTGATACCCCTTCAGTTGAGATCAGTCGGTATTCGGTGGCATCTTGACCGACTGGCAAAAGATCTCGGTAAGTAAATTCTGGCATTGACTTACTCCTCTGCCGCTGGTCGGGCGGCGGATAGTTGTGCTTTCGCGCCGTCAAGCCATTCTTGGCAAATCTTCGCGAGCTCTTCGCCACGCTCCCATAGTGCAAGGGAATCTTCGAGGGTTGCTTGCCCGCTTTCGAGTTGCGTAACCAGCTGGGCAAGTTCGTCCCGCGCAGCCTCGTAAGAAATTTTCTTGGTAACCATATTCGTAATCTACTCCGAGATAACGAGCAATTCGCCTTCGGCCAAACGAACTTTAAGGTTCTGGCCTGAAGTGGTTTGAGACACAGATCGAATAACTTTGTTGGTGGCATCGCGAACAACGGCATACCCTCGAACGAGAGTTGCTTGTGGCGACAAGGTTCGTACTTGCGTCGCAAGGTTGGATATTTCTTCGTATGCCAAAGCGATCTGGTGACCTAGATTTCGATAGGCGCGATCGGATAGATCACTGATTATCTGGGCTCGGACGGTGATGATGGTGGTTGGATCGCGCATAATGGGGCGGTCCATCAGTGATGTGATTCTGGCCAATTCATAGTCAATCCGCGACGAGATATGTCGGTAAGCCCGTTGTTGCAAGAGTTTGATGGTGGCCAACTCCTCGGCCATATCTGGAACTACGCGTTTTCCAGCATCGGTCGGGGTGGATGCTCGCCAATCGGCAACTAGGTCGAGCAAAGGAGCATCTTTTTCATGACCAATGGCGCTGACAATGGGGGTCTTGGCACTGGCAACCAATCGGAGTAATCCCTCATCACTGAAGGGAAGAAGATCTTCAAAGGAACCGCCGCCTCTGGTAATGACGATGACATCGACATCGGCCATGGCATCCAGTTCGGCCAGAGCGGCACTGACCTCTACTACCGCAGCCCCACCTTGTACTGCCACCTCACGGATCTCAAATCGAACTGCGGGCCACCGGCGCTTGGCATTTTCCACCACATCTTTTTCAGCATCGCTGTTTCGGCCACAAATAAGGCCGATGGCTTTGGGCAGAAATGGCAGCGGCTTCTTTCTACTCTGGTCAAACAAACCCTCCGCGTCGAGAACGCTCTTAAGGTGTTCCAGCCGGGCGAGTAATTCACCGACACCTACTTGACGAATCTCTTTCACGCTCATGGAAAGTGAACCGTTCTTGGCATACCAAGAGACTTTGGAATGCATGACGACTCGAGCATTTTGCGGCAAAGGGGAGACCGCCTCATAAACCGACTTGTGGCACATAATGGAAAGGCTCATATCAGCGCTGCTGTCGCGAAGTCGCATGAAGACCATGGGCGAGCCCGGCCGAACTGTTACTTCGGAAAGTTCGCCCTCAATCCAGACCGGACCCAATTTGCTGAGATATTGCCCAATTGACTCGGAAATTACCCGTACTGGCACGGGAGCATCAATTGAAGTTTCGAGCATGGATCGATCCTAATAGGATTGCGGACATGTCTGAGGTAGTGACGAAAAAAGTTTTGCTTGCGGCTCCACGCGGTTATTGCGCTGGCGTAGATCGAGCGGTTGTGACGGTGGAGAAGTCACTTGACCTCTACGGTGCCCCGGTTTATGTGCGAAAGCAGATCGTTCACAACAAGCATGTGGTTGCCACTTTAGAGGCTCGTGGGGCGATATTCGTCGACGAAACCGATGAAGTACCCGAAGGCGCCATCGTGGTTTTCTCGGCTCATGGCGTTTCACCTGCTGTGCACTCCGATGCGGCGGCAAGATCACTGAAGACAATAGATGCCACCTGTCCCTTGGTAACCAAGGTGCATCATGAGGTCAAGCGATTTGCTAGTGAAGATTTGCAAATCATCTTGATCGGACACGAAGGTCATGAAGAGGTCGAAGGCACCGCTGGAGAAGCCCCATC
Source organism: Actinomycetes bacterium (assembly GCA_037133095.1). Lineage (GTDB taxonomy): Bacteria > Actinomycetota > Actinomycetes > Nanopelagicales > Nanopelagicaceae > CAIMZW01. The sequence goes on along the minus strand of JBAXOT010000012.1, from coordinate 25,686 downwards.
TCAAGTCATCGTGGTTGAAGGCATCGAGGCTGCAAAGCATGTTCAAGTAGTGGATGAAAATAGAGTCGCTTGGCTGTCGCAGACAACGTTGAGCGTGGATGAAACTTTGGCGACGGTGGCGGTTCTGCGCGAGCGATTCCCAAATCTGATTGATCCACCTAGTGATGACATCTGTTATGCGACGCAGAACCGACAGGTGGCCATCAAGCAGATTGCGCCAAACGCTGATCTGGTTTTGATTGTTGGTTCGACCAACTCTTCTAATTCAGTGCGGTTGGTTGAGGTAGCGAAGGAATACGGTGCGACCAATGCTTATCTTGTCGATTTCGCCGCCGAGGTTGATGAGAAATGGCTGGAAGGTGTTGCCACGGTTGGCGTCTCGAGCGGAGCATCCGTACCGGAAATTTTAGTAAAGGATCTTTTGGCCTGGCTGGCGGTGCGCGGTTTTGACTCCGTAGAAACCGTCACTGCGATGGAAGAACACCTTCTCTTCGCTATTCCACCGGAATTACGAAAAGATATTCGTGACAGTGCTAAATAGCATCTTTCTTTTTCCTTGATTTAAAGAAGTGGGTAATCCATCCAACAATTGAACCGATGACTAAATATGGGGCAGCACCTGCCATCGAACTGATGAGGTCGACCCCAATCTTTGTTAGGTGAAGTCCGGTACCACCAACCGTGGCCATGAGAACCAGCGTCGCGCACATAAAAGCCAAGGGTGGATTCACGACCGCAACAAAAGATGTGCCCTCTCGGCCCAAATAAAGTCCACCAAAAAATGCGACCAGCAAAGCGATTCCGGTGATGATTCCGACTTTAGTGAAACTGTATTCCAGCGCGACTGCAGCAAAAATAATAACTGTCTGTAAAAGAAAGACACCGGGAATTGTTAAACCGCGCCCTTTGATTGGCTTGGGTGGCAACTTGAGATCAGATGTCATGATGGTCATTCTCCTCTACTTCAGAATCAAAATCATCTTCGCCCTCGCCAAGATCCTCGAGCTCGAGTAAATCTGGGGACTTGATCGGTCGGGTTTCATCTTCGATGCCTTCCAGCGCTTTCAATTTGCTGGAGGAGGGCACGCCCAATTTCATCATTTTGCGGGCAGGGATCAACATTCGTGATTCCGTGCTGGCTACCAAGTCATTGAAAGCTCGCTCCGAGCTTTTGATGGTGTTTCCCAGTTTGGCAATTTTCTCGTGAACTTTGCCGATGCGTTTAATCAAGTCACTCGCCAAATCTCGAATTGTCTCGGCGTTGTGCGCCATTGCAGATTGGCTGAATACAAAGGCAACCGTGCGAAGCAGGGCCATCATCGTTGTGGGTGTGGCAATAGTGACCCCTTTCTCAAATGCCTTATTGAGCAATCCGGGATCTGCATCGAGCGCCTCGGAGAGAATGGATTCGAAGGGCGCAAAGAGAACTACGTAGTCAGGTGATTGAGATCCATCGGAGTAGCCGCGCTTGGAAAGGGCCGTTACGTGACCCATCAGGTCTTTTGCATGCGCAGCCATAATTTCGGCTCGCTTAGTTTTATCTTTTTCCACAACACCTTCGAGAAATCGATCAAAGGGAAATTTCGAGTCGATAAAGATTTCCGCCCCACCTGGGATAGCAATTTTGATATCCGGTTTGGAGGCCCGATTCTCCGTAATCTGATAATCCTGTTTGAAAAAGTGAACACCTTCTAAGAGACCGGAATCCTCAAGGAGTCGCTCTAATTGTGCCTCGCCATATTTTCCCCGCGTCGCGGAATTAGAGAGCGCCCCAGCAAGTTTGGTGGTTTCAAGGAGAAGACTTTCGTTGCCGAGTTTCATCCCCTCCATCTGTTCCTTAAGCGCCGCCTCGGCCCGGGTTCGATTGAGTTCGGCCTGACTGGTCTGAGTCGTGAGAGTGGTCATTTTTTCGGTGACCGCCTTGAGCGCCTCGTCGAGTCGAATGTTCTGCGAATTCTCACTTTGCAGCGTCGCAAGTTGCGCTGCGAGGAGTTGGCTTCGCGCTTGTTCGGCGGCGAGCTTTGCCACCTCAGTCTGCAGGGTGGCCGAAAGGGCGGCGACTTCGGTCATGGTGGCATGTGATCGATTCTTTGCCCGGGATTGCCCCAAGAGAAGACCTAAAACGAGACCAATTGCGATACCAATAAGGATGCCCACGCTTGAATTCATGCCCTTATCGTGGCAGTAAGCGCCGACAATCACGCGTAGGCTCTACTCCTCGTGAGCCTATCTATCGGAATTGTCGGATTACCCAATGTCGGTAAATCCACCTTGTTCAACGCCTTGACGAAAAATAATGTCTTGGCAGCCAATTACCCCTTTGCCACCATCGAGCCCAACGTCGGAATCGTTTCGGTTCCAGATCCGCGGTTGGCTGAACTTGCCAAGATTTTCGGCTCGGAAAAGCTTTTGCCCGCGCCGGTTTCGTTTGTTGATATTGCGGGAATTGTTAAAGGAGCATCTGAGGGCGCGGGCCTAGGGAATCAATTTCTCGCAAATATTCGCGAGACCGATGCGATCTGCCAAGTCATTCGAGTCTTCTCCGATGGCGATGTTATACACGTTGAGGGCAAAGTTGATCCAGCCCAAGATATAGAAATCATCAATACCGAACTATGTTTAGCAGATTTACAAACTATTGAAAAAGCGCTTCCGCGATTAGAAAAAGAAATGCGGATAAACAAGGATCGCGCGGCCATGATCGAAGTTGTCAAACAGGCGCAAGAAATATTGAACCAAGGGAAATTACTTTACGGTTCTAAGGTTGACCTGGCGACAATTCGAGAATTGCAATTGATGACGGCAAAACCGTTCCTCTATGTTTTTAATGTGGACGCCGCGGAATTAGGCGATGCGACACTTCGCAATGAGTTGCAAGAATTGGTTCTCCCTTCAGAAGCAATTTTTCTTGACGCTAAAACCGAAGCCGAACTCGCTGAACTCGATGACGCCGATGCGATGGAGTTATTGCAATCCATTGGTCTGGAAGAGCCTGGCTTAACGACTCTGGCGCGAATTGGTTTCACTACTTTGGGACTGCAGACTTACCTAACGGCAGGACCTAAAGAGACACGAGCCTGGACCATTCATAAAGGCGACACTGCTCCCGTAGCGGCCGGCGTGATTCACTCGGACTTTCAAAAAGGTTTTATTAAGGCTGAAATTGTTGCATTTCATGATCTCATCGAGGCAGGTTCCATGGCTGAGGCGAAGGCTCGGGGCAAGGTCCGGATGGAAGGCAAGGATTACGTCATGGCCGATGGCGATGTCGTTGAATTTAGATTCAACGTTTAAGTAACCATGTATATCGAGTAACGGAGTCCGATTTCAGCGTGAAATGGCGCAGATTGGGCTTATATCGACCCTGCCGTTAAACTTCTGGTGTGATTACGGCCGCCGGCCAGATATCGAATCGCTCCGATTTAGTGGAATTTAGGATCAATGTCTAACATCGAGTTTGCTCAACCAAAAAACCCTTACTTAACTGGCGAACTAAAAAAGCGCGACGAGCTTCGTAACGTCGCAATCATCGCTCACGTTGACCATGGCAAGACCACTCTCGTTGACGCCATGCTTTGGCAGTCTGGTGCTTTTGCTTCCTATAAGGAGCAAGGCGAAGGCAATGACCGGGTCATGGATTCCATGGATTTGGAACGGGAAAAGGGAATTACCATCCTGGCCAAGAACACTGCCGTCAAGCGCGGAAATCAGATTGTGAACATCATTGATACTCCCGGCCACGCGGACTTTGGTGGCGAAGTAGAGCGCGGCTTGGAAATGGTTGATGGCGTCATTCTCTTGGTGGATGCCTCTGAAGGCCCGTTGCCTCAGACTCGTTTCGTATTGCGCAAGGCGTTGCAAAAGAATTTGCCCGTGATTTTGGTAATTAACAAGGTTGACCGACATGACTCTCGAATTGCCGAAGTTGTCGATGAGACCTACGAACTCTTCTTGGACCTCGATGCCAACGAGCGACAGATTGAATTTCCTATCGTTTATGCATCCGCTAAGGCTGGTCGAGCATCCTTGACTCGAACCGCCGATGGTGGCATGCCAGAAGAAGAGAATCTCGATGTTCTCTTCGAAACTATCTTCAAAACCATTCCGGCCCCGACTTACCATGAGGGCGCACCACTTCAGGCTCACGTAACCAACCTTGACTCCTCACCGTACCTTGGCCGTTTGGCTCTCTGCCGCGTTCGCGAAGGTGTTATTAAAAAAGGTCAAATGGCGTTATGGATGAAGACTGATGGCACATCCGAGCGAGTGAAGATTTCTGAACTACTCATCACCGATGGACTCGAGCGGGTGCCAACCCTCGAAGCCGGACCTGGCGACATCATCGCTGTGGCTGGAATTGAAACTATTACCTTGGGTGAAACTTTGGCCGATCCCGAGCAGGCATTTGCTCTTCCGCTCATTACCGTTGATGAGCCAAGTATTTCGATGACCGTTGGTATCAATACCTCACCTATCGCTGGTCAGTCAGGCAAGAAGTTGACGGCGCGAATTGTGAAGAATCGGCTGGATGCTGAACTCGTCGGAAACGTTTCATTGCGCGTACTCAATACCGATCGCCCAGATACGTGGGAAGTTCAAGGTCGAGGCGAACTTCAACTGGCGGTTCTGGTGGAAATCATGCGTCGCGAAGGTTTCGAACTTACTGTCGGAAAGCCTCAGGTTGTGACCAAAGTTGTCGATGGAAAACTTCAAGAACCTATGGAACGCCTCAGCATCGATGCTCCTGAAGATTACCTGGGTGTTATCACGCAGTTAATGGCGCTGCGCAAGGGTCGCATGGAGCAAATGGTTAATCATGGCACCGGCTGGATTCGCTTGGACTACAAAGTTCCTTCCCGTGGTCTGATTGGTTTCCGTACCGAGTTCCTTACTGAAACTCGCGGAACTGGACTTTTGCACCACGTCTTCGATGGTTACGAGAATTGGCATGGCGAAATTAGAACTCGCCAAAGCGGTTCCCTCGTTTCAGATCGACGCGGCGTCGTCACCTCTTATGCACTCTTCACCTTACAAGAGCGCGGCAGCATCTTCGTCGAAGTGGGTGCCGAGGTTTATGAAGGTATGGTCGTTGGGGAGAACTCGCGGCCAGAAGATATGGATGTCAACGCGGTTCGCGAGAAGAAGTTAACGAACATGCGTTCTGCTGGAGCCGACGAGTTAGAACGTTTGATTCCGCCAAAGTTGCTCAACATGGAACAAGCACTTGAATTTTGTCGTGAAGATGAGTGCATCGAAGTTACGCCAAGTTTGGTTCGGGTTCGAAAAGTTGTTTTGGATCAGAACGAGCGCGCTCGTTCGACCGCCAGAACCAAGAAGGCCAACTTAACTTCCTGATCCTGCTGTTCATGACCGCACAGTTCTTCCAAATGTGCCCCTTTTGTCACCGCCATTGGGTTAAATAGACCCATGACTGCACCGGCTCGCCCGATTCACTTAACACGCCGGGCGAGTACTCCTAAAGCCGTCGATTTTTCCACAGCTCAATCGGCAATCATTAACTCCCTTCCTTCTCGAAGGATTATTTTTGGCGGACCCGGAACCGGCAAAACCACGACTTTGATTGCGGCTGCGGCTGAACGTATTAATCGCAGCCCTAAGTCGGAATCCGTTTTGGTTCTGACCTACGGTAGAGATGCCGCCTCCGAAATCCGCGATCGCATCGCAGCACAATCTGGCAGTACTACCTTTGAACCGTTGGCTCGGACTTTTCATTCACTCGCCTTCTCGATTCTCAATGAAAAAGTCGAGTCCACTGACCCCAGTTATGTGCTGATATCTGGTGCTGAACAGGACACCTTCATTAGACAACTGCTGGAGACGCACTTAACCCAGGGACTCAATTGGCACGAAGATCTTCGCCTCGCCTTGCCCACACGTGGCTTCGCCCGCGAACTGCGTGATTTGATTCTTCGCGCCACCGAGCGCGATCTCACACCGAACGATTTAGCTCGAAAGTCGGTTGAGCTGCAGGAACCCTATTGGATCGGCGCTGCCGAATTTTGGCAAGAGTATCAAGAGTCAATGGCATTGCAATCAGAGACAGTTGCACAAAGCCCAAGGCGGATCGATCCCAGCGCTGTTATTACCGAGGCTATTCATCGGCTGAAACGCGAACCTGAACTGCTCAACCGATATCGAAAGAAGTTCACCGCTATTTTGGTTGATGAATTTCACGAGAGCGATAAAACCCACCGCCAACTACTCGAGCTGATTGTTGGCGATGACCTTTTAGTTTTTGCGGACCCCGATTCCACCGTCGGCAGGTTTCGAGGCGCCGACCCAGATGGGATCTCCGATTTCTGTGAAATAAATAGATTGGAAGCGACCGTCTTGGGCGAAGTATTTCGCAGCGCTCCTTCAGTTTTTCACCTCGGCTTCAAGATTGCCACTAACTTTCGCGGCCACGGACCGACGAGAGATCGAGTGCTCGCGACAGGGGAAAAACTTGATCGCGGGATCGACTTGGTGCATTGTGAGTCCGCCAGCGATGCCGCAGCTGCCGTTGCCTATGCCTTTCGAAGTGCTCATCTTCGCCAAGGTTTGCCTTGGTCAGAGATGGCGGTCATCGTCCGCGCTCCTGGCCCGCATATATTTGCCTTGACCCGAGCCTTTGCCATCAATGGCATTCCCGTTGTTGTGGACTCTGATGTTCAAGCCCTTTCTGAAAATCCGGCAATCAAACCACTTATCCAATTGGCGCAGATTTGCCTGGGAGAGATCGAATTAAATTTAACAAATTGGCCGCTCATTGAGGAGTTATTACTCAGTGAATTTGGTGGCGGTGATGCAATTACGCTTCGAAGAATTCGCACCAGATTGGCACAAAGTCGGGATGAGTCCGAGCCGCGTTCTGTCTCTCACATTATTTTAGATGCGATTGGCTCTCAGGTCTCGGATCTGCCTTGGGATGAGATGGTGCCGATCAAACGTATTCACGACTTAGTTGCCATAGGAAAGAAGAGTCTGGACCAATCACCATTAATCAATGATCTTCTCTGGGCCATCTGGAGCAACGCCACCAATTACGATGGCCGAAAGATTTCTGATGTTTGGCGAGAGAGCGCACTTCGAGGGGGCTCACGTGGCGCGGCAGCCGATCGTGATCTGGATGCCATGATGGAACTTTTTGAATCGGCTCGTCGATACACCGAACGAATGCCTGGTGCTTCTCCTTCCTCTTTTATTGCCCAACTCATGGGCGAGAAAATTTTAGGAGACACCATTACTGCGAAAGGCCAGCGCGATGAAGCGGTCTGCATCATCACTGTGCACTCAGCCAAGGGTCGAGAATGGGAACTTGTTGCCCTCGCAGGGATGCAGGAAGGGAGTTGGCCTAACTACCGAGAACGAGGTTCGTTACTAGGCAGCGAAAGATTGGTTGAAGCAGATCGATCGGAATCTACGGCTCGGGCAGAGATTGCAGCCTCCACCCGTAACGCCCTCATTGAAGATGAACGCCGCTTACTTCATGTGGCAGTTACACGGGCAAAATCTGGGCTGATCATTCCGGCCGTCACTTCTGAAGAGTTTGAACCTTCAGCGTACTTTGAAGAAATCTATACCAGCGTCCATGGTGAAGCCACGACCGAACCAGAATTTACACTCGGTCAGCGATCTTTGACCTCTGCCGCCTTGGTATCAGAGCTGCGTCATCGCATCGCAACCCAAAACGATGAGAGCATCGATTCAAGCGATAGAGAATATGCCGCGTCACTATTGCAGAATCTGAGTAAAGGCGGCATCGCGGCGGCAGATCCAAAGAATTGGTTAGGTACCTTAGATATTTCTTCGACCGCGCCATTGGTCGCACAGGACCAGCCCATCTCGGTCTCGCCCAGCAATCTGCAAAGTTTCGCCGAATGTGGCGTCAAATGGTTTCTAGAGCGAAGTGGTGGTCGAGATGGCGATTCCACGGCTCAAGTTCTGGGTTCGGCGATTCACCATCTCGCCGCCCAACTCGCCGATGATGCCTCCCTGACCGAGGCGGAATTAACGGAAAAGTTGAGGAGCGCGTGGTCGCTGATAGATGACAGTTCGGGTTGGGTCAATGATCGAGAATTTAGAAGTGCGGCAACAAAGTTGAAGAAATTTTATGATTGGCATCTTGAGACTTCGAAAGCGCGAACATTGCTTGGCGCCGAGGTAGATTTCCGAGTCACCATTGGTCGGGTCATCCTCCGCGGCAGCGTCGATCGAATTGAACTCACCGCAGATGGGAAAATATTTATAGCCGATTTGAAGACTGGTCAGTCCGAAGTAACCCACAGCGCAGTGGCAGATCATCGCCAACTCATGGGTTATCAACTCGCAGTTTTGGAAGGTGGATTTAGCCACGTCCACCCAAGTGTGGAAACGGGTGGGGCCGAGTTGGTCTACCTAGGAGGAGTTTCCAAGGGTGCCTCGACGAGGACTCAGTCCGAGGCAAACCGTGAACTCGCCACTGAGGCGGTGGTCACAGCCGCTGAGGGCATGAGCGGTGCCACTTTTATCGCCACCATTAACAAGCGATGCAGCAATTGTGGCGTGAAATCGAGTTGCCCTATTCAATCTCATGGCAGATCGGTGATTGAGTGATGGTAATCAAATACAGCGCAACCGAATTATTTTCTCAACTCATCGAATTTGAGAAGGAGCGCTCTGGTGATTCGAAAATATTTCTGCCCACTGCCGAACAGATAGCCATTATTGAATCCGATCCCGCAACCCCTTCGGTTATTATCGCCGGCGCTGGCTCCGGAAAGACCGAAACTATTGGCGCTCGTGTTTTATGGCTGGTTGCAAATGGCTTTGTCTCGCCTAATGAAATTCTTGGGCTCACCTTTACTCGCAAGGCGGCCAGCGAATTGTCACTGCGCATTAGGCGTCGACTGCGCTTGCTCCATCAATCGGGATTGTTGCCCAGCAATGCGGATGGCTCGCACCCTGACCTGAGCGCATCGGTCTCGACCTATCATTCTTACGCGGGTCGAGTATTGAGCGAGCACGCCATCCGAATGGGTATTGATGCCGACAGCGATCCGGTCAGCGAATCAACGGCATGGCAAATTGCACACTCGATTGTCAGCAATTTTGATAATTTGACATACGATATCGACCATTCACTCAATACCGTCATCTCTTCGGTTCAGAAACTTTCCGGCCAACTTGGCGAACACGATCAAAGTATCGAGCGACTTCGCGCCTACTTGGATGATCGCTTTTCCGAGTACGAAACAATGACCATCGGGGGTAATCCAGAAGTTCGTCGAGCAATTGCCACGTTGCAAGAACGGATTTCTATCTTGCCAATGGTCGCAGCTCTAGACGACGCAAATTTCCGAAATGGCACGCTCTCTTTCAACGACCAAATGAGTCTGGCTGCCAAACTCGTCGCGCAATTCTCAGAGATTGGCGCTATTGAACGCTCGAGATTCAAAGTCGTCCTGCTTGATGAATACCAAGACACTTCGTACAGCCAAGTTCGTTTTCTCTCTCATTTATTTGGTTCCGGTCATCCCGTCACTGCCGTCGGCGACCCAAACCAGGCGATTTATGGCTGGCGCAGCGCCAGCCCAGAGACGCTAGGGACTTTTGCAGCAAATTTTCCGGCGGCAGAAGGTCAATCCGTTGCCACGTATAAATTGTTGACGACCTGGCGCAACGACCAACAAATTTTGTCGGTTGCCAATCGAATTATTGATGAAATCGGTGAGCGTCACCAGCTCTCCTTCTCGGTCGATCGGCTTCGATTACGCCCCGGCGCGGGCACCGGATTGGTGAAGAGTGCGCTGCTAGAAACAATGAGCGAAGAGGCGAAGTACATTGCTGAAGAGTTCTATGACGCCTGGCACGATCCCGTCAGAATTGCACAACCAGAGAAAGATCGTTCGACCTTTGCCGTTTTGGCTCGAACCAGATCGCAATTCGAAAGTATCGAAGAGGCTTTGCGCGATCGCGGCCTGCCAGTAGAAGTGGTTGGCATTGCAGGTCTCATACACCTACCTGAAATAGCCGACATCATCGCTCTGCTGCGGGTTGCGATTTTTCCTGATGCGGGCAGTTCTATGGTGCGCCTTCTTACTGGTCCACTGCTGAACCTTGGCGCAAAAGACCTAGCCGCGTTGGGTTCTTTTGCGGCCGGACTTGGCCGGGAGGCCGGAAAGAATCGAACCAACAAGGTAGAGGAAATCTTATTGACCGCCCAAAGTTCCACGATGGAGAATGAAGATTTTCCATTGGGTTCAATCATCGATGCGATGGAGGTAATTCACACCGCTCAGGTTGTGGAATTCACCACCGAAGGTCTTGGACGACTTAAGAATTTTGCCGCCCAGTTGCAGTATTTTCGTCGCTCCCTCGGTGGCTCGATCATCGATGCCATCTCTGAAGCCGAAGATTTTCTTAATCTGGGTGTCGAAGTATTGGTTCGAGACGGATGGAAGAGTGGCCGGCGCCATCTTGATAAATTTATTGATGAGGCAGCCAAGTTTGCCCGGACTGGCGGCTCGCTTGCCGCTTTTCTTCGATGGCTGGAAGTAGCCGATAGTGAAGAGGGCGGGCTAAAGCCGATATCCATCGATATCAATCATGCGGCTATTCAAATTTTAACCATCCACCAAGCCAAAGGTTTGGAATGGGATCACGTCGCGGTTCCAGGGCTTGCGAAAGCTAACTTTCCCAGCAGCGGTAAGACTTCTGATAACTGGACCAAGAATGTTGGTTCGCTCCCCGTTGCCTTGCGCGGAGATCGGGACCAACTCGTGGACTTCACCTTCCCTTCATCAAGCGAGGGCGTTAAAGCCGCAAAGATCAAGAAAGCGCTGGATGAATATGACGATCAATGGAATGCGTTGCGCAACCTAGAAGAATTGCGTTTGGCATATGTGGCGTTCACGCGGGCCAAAAAACACCTCATCGTAACGACCTCATGGTTTCGCACCGGCGATAAACCAGTTGATCCAAGCACGCTCTACCAATGGGTAGTCGAGGAAGAGTTACTTCTCAATCCTGATCGTGAATCAACCCCGCTGGAGAAACCTGACGGAACAAATCCCGCTCGAGAGAACCCAAAGAGCGGTGCTTGGCCCCGAGTGAATTCAAGGCGCGAAGCGATTCTTCAGAGCGCAGAATTAGTGTCGTCCGCACAGCCATTGGACCTGGACCAGATTGATTTCGGTTCGCTCGATGATATTCACCGATCGCTCGCAGAAGATGCCCAGGCAATAATTGCCGAAGCCACTCGCCGCCGGGACCCCGCGAAGGTCTATCTACCTTCCCGACTATCCGTCTCTTCACTTATTCAATTGAAAGAAGATCCACTCGAGTTTGCCGTGAACATTCGCCGGCCGATGCCGAATCACATTGATAAATATGCCAGGCGTGGCACGGCCTTTCATGCTTGGGTCGAGCGGAAATTTGTTTCACCAGTGCTTATCGAAGATGAGTTCCTGGATCCCCATCCGATTCCGATGTTCGACGAAATCCCGCTGAACGAGTTGCAGGCGCAGTGGCTGGCCAGTGATTGGGCGGATCGCACTCCGGTTGCGGTTGAAGTTCCCTTTGAAACGATGCTGGATGGCATTTTGCTTCGTGGCCGGATAGATGCAGTTTACCAAGCCGGCGAGAATTATGAAATCGTTGACTGGAAGACTGGTCGCGAGAAGGAGGGAGAAGATCTAGCCTCGGCTGCCATTCAATTGGCGATGTACCGACTCGCCTTTTCCAAACTGTTCGCTATCCCATTGCAAAATATCAGCGCCGCTTTCCATTATGTGGGAGCCAATAAAACCGTTCATCCCGCGGATATCTTTAATGAAGATCAATTGAAGGCGATTCTTTCCCAAATCTAGATTCCACAAACTCAACAGTTATGGGCAAGTGATCACTGATCGAAATCTCACTTGGCGCGAGCTTGGCAATTGCAGTGGCTAAATTTTCGTAGGTGAGTATGTAGTCGAACTGAATTTTGGGACCCCATGATGGGTAAGTGTTGCAGGCGACTTTTGATTTCCAGCGTGAGACTTTGATAGGAATATTGAAAGGCAGGTTTAAGTCGCCCATCAGAATTGATTTACCGGGAAGTCGTCTCAGCCACCGTTGCACTTTCCACAATTGATAGATATTGACGAACGGAACAAAAGAGAGATGGGTGACTGCAACGGTGTAGCCATTCGCCAATTGCGCAGCCAGCGCGGTTCGTGGTTCATCTCTGACATAGATTAATTTCACGCCGCGCTCGGATGGAAAAGCCAGGGGCAACCCCACCTTTGATCGACCCAATTCCATGCGATGCCAAGCCACAACGGGAATTCGTGAGATCAGTCCAATGCCATAGGACGGCACCGGGGATTGCTCGTCATTGTGGCTGGACTGGGTTTCGATGATTCGTTCTTCAGGCTCTAGTTTTCGCCACTCTTCACCTGGGGTGCCAATCACGGTTTTGGCGTATCCCCAATAGGCAGCGCCCATCTGTTTCGCAATGCTTTGGACCTGGGAGTGTCCTTCGGAACGAGGTTGGGCTTCATCTACCTCTTGCAAGCCGACTACATCGCTGGTCAAGCGCTGGGCAATTGCCGTAAGAAGTTGCTCTTGGGTGAACTTCTCGGCGACCTCCGAGTTGGCAGTCAGCCCCGGAGGAATGGTCTGGCCATGGAGCAGATTCCATGATGTTACCTTCACAATCACAGGCTAGTAGGGTCGGCTCGTGATGTCAGAAGATAAAGTCCCGGCCAAGCCCAGTTTGCTCCAATTGCCGCTGTCCAGAGCCGCCATTGATCGCGCCGGCCATCTGCGAACTGACTCGGAAAAATTAAGTCAGATGTGGACCAATGCTCGAATCTTGCATTTCTCAGCCGGGAAATTTCGGACTATTGCATCAAGTACCGAGCAGATTGCCCTTGATTTCTTGACTCCGGCTCAGGTGAAGGAGTTAACCGCATCTGACTCTTTTGAATTTGGTGAACGATTCTTTCTTGGCGTCGATGGTGAACAACCATATTTCGCTTGGTGTGGCGATTGCCCTGATATTGAGATATTTCCGCAATATCTCACGTTGCGAGAGTTGGGTGCATTTCTGCCGGATTTAGAAAATGGCCTGGCAGTTCATACCCAAGCTCTGGCCAATTGGCATCACAAGCATCAACGTTGTCCGCAATGTGGGGGCATCACGGTCTCTGCCGCAGGTGGCTCGGTTCGAAAATGCTTGGTCGATGAGTCCGAGCACTATCCGCGAAATGATCCGGCGATCATCGTGTTAATAAAAGATGACCGAGATCGCATTCTTTTGGGTCGACAGAAAGTGTGGCCAGAAAATCGGTTCTCAACTTTTGCTGGCTTCGTCGAGCCTGGTGAATCGTTCGAACAATGTGTTATCCGTGAAGTGCAAGAGGAAGCGGGCGTGATTGCCTCTGAAATTTATTATCTCGGTTCTCAACCTTGGCCATTCCCAGCCTCGCTGATGATCGCTTTTCAAGCAGTAACGACGAATCCGCAAGATGCTAGACCTGATGGCGAAGAGATCGAAGAAATCCGTTGGTACAGCCGGGACGGGATGCGCGATGCTATTCACCGCCAAGAACTGCTGTTGCCACCGAGCATTAGTGTGGCCCGAAAGATGATCGAGGCTTGGTATGGTGTTAATCATCAGCGCGATCTCCGTGGCGGGCAAGCGTGGCGTTAGAGGAAATCCTGCAGGGCCTCGATGAAGAACAACGCGAGGCGGTCATTGCCATTCGTGGGCCAGTTTGCGTCATTGCAGGGGCGGGGACTGGAAAGACTCGAGTTATCACCCATCGGATCGCTTATGCGGTCGAATCTGGAGTTACGGACGCGAGCAAAACCCTCGCGCTCACATTTACAGCTCGTGCGGCTGGCGAAATGCGAGTCCGATTGCGCGGACTAGGTATTCCGAATGCCGCTGCTCGCACCTTTCACTCGGCGGCCCTTAAACAATTGATGTATTTCTGGCCATATTCTTTCGGTGGAAGTTTTCCAGCTCTCTTGACTTCCAAATCAGGTTTTATTGGTGAAGCAATTAATCGCTCTGATGTTTCCATTGCCCCTCAGTCCGGAGTGCTTCGAGACCTAGCAAGTGAAATTGAGTGGGCAAAAGTCTTGGAAATTCCAGCCGACGAGTATGTGAACTCGGCGCTCGCGATTGGTCGAACAGTTCGGCTGCCGAATAACAAACCAGAACGGTCCAATCTGGAAGATGTGGCGAAAATTTACCAAGCCTATGAAACATTAAAATTGCAAGAACGCACAATCGATTTTGAAGATGTATTGCTGTTGACAGTTGGAATGTTGGAAGAAGACCGAGATGTCCGAGAACGCATTCGGGATCAATACCGCTACTTCACGGTTGATGAATATCAGGACGTGTCACCGCTTCAGCAAAGATTATTAAATTTGTGGCTTGGCAATCGGGAAGAGATTTGTGTTGTGGGTGATGCGGCTCAGACTATTTATTCATTTGCCGGCGCCTCTTCTGGATTTTTGCTCACCTTCCCCAAACGTTTTCCGCAGGCAAAAGTCGTTCGCCTAACACGTGGTTATCGCTCCACACCAGAGATCATCAACTCGGCGAATAATGTTTTACGTCAGGGAAATCTCCATGCAGTCAGCGGATTAGAGCTGAGCTCCATGCGCAGCCATGGAGCAAAGCCGCTCGTCAGAAAATTTGATTCATCCAATGAGGAAGTCCGAGAAGTTGTCGCCGCTATTGTGAAGTTGAAAACGGCTTCACCTAAACCATTGGGACTACATGGCGAGTCGGTGGAGATCGCGATTCTGGCTCGGACAAATGCGCAATTGGTGGCTTTCGAGCAAGAACTCTTATCGCGCAATATCGAGACGCAGATCCGAAGTGCGGAACGCTTCTTCGAACGCGTTGACGTGAAAGATGCGATGAGAGTTATTCGGAGTGCTTCCGTTCTGCCTTCAGAGGAAGGCGATTGGTATCAGGATTTGGTCTCAGTACTCAATCCATTTGGTCAGAGCGATTTTGTGGTTGCGTTTCTGAGGTTGGCACGCCAATTAAAAGCCGAAGGCGCCACATCCATGCGCACGCTCTTGCGCGAATTAGAAGATCGGGCCGAACAGAACAATCCGCCAATTCTTCCTGGCGTGGTTCTGACGACTCTGCACGGGGCAAAAGGATTGGAATGGGATTACGTCTTCTTGGTTGGGGTCAATGACGGCTTGTTACCGCTGGGTAACGATATTGACGAAGAGCGCCGACTCTTTTACGTAGGAATAACGCGAGCAAAATCTGAGGTCCACTTGTCATCATCGGGGACACCTAGCCCGTTTTTGGCTGCCTTTCCGGCCTAATTTAATTAGGTTGCCTCTTTCCTGCACTATCAATTACGCTTCACCTTCAATATCTGTAATGGATATGGGTAAGTAGGCGAGTGCCTAACTGCGAGAGATTGAAAGAAGGAGGACGTTCAATGTTTTCATCACATCGCATTGACGCCGCCTTTGCCATGCCGGCATTTGCCTCATTGACCGTCCCGGCAACATCTTGGCTCGGCGCTAACCATCGTTTTGTCAGCCCAAATGCAGCCAATTTCGCCAATTACACAACTCAAAAGTTCACCGGTTACGGATACCGCGGAGTTTGGAACTCAATCGATTAACCCCGAGAGAGAAGCCAAAGGCCGCAAATCCACATCGGATTTAGCGGTCTTTTTTATTTCCGCAACAGATTTATTTCCGCAACTCAAACAACGAAGCACAATCGAGAGAGATGAAAACGGAGGTGGGAACCATGACTGTTCTCTTTAGTGAACTGTTAGTACCAGGCTGGTCCGAAGGGCCAGATGCCAAGATTGGCTTGCGTGAAGTCACGGCGCCTGCCAATACTCAGGTCAACGGCGAGAACTTTGCCCTGCCCTGCCACACAGTCGATCCCGAAATTTTCTTCGCCGAGACTCCAGCAATGATCGCCTTTGCTAAGTCGCTCTGTGGTCAATGCCCGGTCGCGCAGAAGTGCTTGACCGGCGCGATATCTCGCGAGGAGCCATGCGGTGTTTGGGGCGGAGAGCTCTTTGATAATGGTCGACCCATACAGGCAAAACGGATGCCTGGCAGACCACGACTTAGAGATCTCACCGAATTGGGTAGTGTGGCAAGTCGCGTTGAAGGTCTAGAGATGACTGAACTTGTTGAGATGCAAGCTCTCGACGAGTTGGTCAGTGCCTAATTGACGTTTGCGAGTAGCTAGTTACTCGCAAACGTCAGCGGGGCAATCTCTGGGAACCAAGACAGAGCTTCGTCGCGGAAATTTCCTTCGGCTTCTAATTGGCAAAAGATTCCCGTGGTCCCCAATGTGACTCGATGGATAAGAACGTACTCCGGCGGGAGGTTCAATTGGAAACCGATTTTCGCGGTCGGGTTTCTTGGATCGCCAACTCGAGCACTCTGATCTCGCAGCCACTCGCGCGAATACCGAAAAGTTTCGGTGCGCAAAGGCTCAACCAGTGGAACTAAGTATTCCAAAACCAAGGCTGGATCGACATCAACATCAGATAGTACAAATCCGTCGGCTTTGAATCCCTCATAAAGCGCAACTGCATCACCTTCGAGTGCGCTCTTCAACAATCGCTTCATCGGATCGGGGAAGCCATTGGGTAGGCGATTCACGGCACCAAAATCCAGAACTCCGAGTCGACCATCTTCGAGGAGTCGAAAGTTTCCCGGGTGTGGGTCTGCATGTAATAAACCCGCGCGATCAGGTGAAGTGAAATGGAATCTGGCTAATTTAATTCCGGCATTATTGCGTTGCGCTCTGGTTCCCTTGGCAATAATTCTGGCTAGGGGAATTCCTTCCAGCCACTCACTGACAAGTACCTTGTCTGAGGCCATGACAACCTTCGGAATCGCAATATCGGGATCATTTTCATAGACCTCGGAATATTTCTGTTGCGCCTCGGCTTCGTATCGATAGTCAACCTCTTCGATAATTCGAGCACGTAACTCTTCCAATAAAGGTTTCATCTCCAGCCCTGGCATGAAGAGTTGGAAAATTTTGGAAAATCTTTGGATTTGGTCAAGGTCAGAAACTAAGGCCTCGGCGGCACCTGGGTACTGAATTTTTACGGCAACATCTCGGCCATCTTTCCACTTTGCTCGGTGCACTTGACCGATAGATGCGGAGGCGGTGGGTTTATCCGAGAAGGATTCAAAATTGTCGCGCCAATCTTCGCCGAGTTCCTTGGCAAGAACGCTGTGTACTACTCGAGCTGGCAATGGCGGCGCTGCTTCTTGTAACTTAGTCAAGGTTTCGCGGTAAGGCTTGGCCATCTCTTCCGGTAGCGCGGCTTCAAAGACGGACAATGCCTGGCCGAATTTCATCGCGCCACCCTTGAGTTCGCCAAGGACTTTAAACACCTGTTCTGCTGTCTTTTCTTGGATCTCACCAAAGACCATCGAACCGGATTGGCCAACAAGTTGACGACCGAACCCAACCGCGCTGCGGCCTGCCAGAGTCAGGGGAAGTGAAGCCAATTTGGCGGTGCGAGTGCGAGCGGTGCGGGGAATTTCATCAGCCATGGGGTAATTCTCATATAACTTCCATGCATCCGCAGAGCGAGTGAGGCTGCCAGTAAATGTGTTCTGGCTTACATGCATCGTGCAAGTTGTAGCGAATCGTGCAACCAATTAAAGGTGAGGAATCATAGGCAGAAAATTCACTAACTTGCATCGCGAGAACTCCAGCTAGTAGAGCCACGGCGGCGGCCGGTAACTCATTAGCCGGCTCGGTAAATTGGGGGAGATTGAGACTTGGTTCCCATTCACATTGGCGCGTTCGATGCAAGCGAACGCATCGCAGGCAGGGCGATTTCCCCGGCAGTACGAGCGGTCCTACTTCAATCCACGACTCAATCATCGGAGAGACCTGCAGGTAGGGGGTGCTTTCACTCATCCATCTTTGAACGTAATCTGGCTGTGCGATTTCAGTTGTGATGATTAAGTCTGGCGAACTGGGAAAGGACACCTCATCGTCGGGATTGTCGCTTGGGCGAGTCCGATCTGAGTGATGGAGCGCGCCCGTCTTTGATAGGAAATCGCGCTTATTCATGCCTATGTCAGAGAGTCGAACCGTGAGCCCACATATGTCCCGCGCCGTTATTCGTTCGCGCGCAACGGAGTATCCCCCCGGTAAGAAATTGCGATCCCCCGCGACCAATTTGGTTTGCGTGAAACCAATCGCGAGCAATAACGAATGCAGCGTCAGCGCCAGTCGATTACTGCCCAAAATCAGAATCGCGCAGGCCGCACGATTAGTTAACTCGGCTCGACCGCTGTCTGTTACACCATGGCGCCAAGAAGCGAGAACTAATTCTGGTTCCAATTGTTCACTGGCAAATGTCAATGCCACACCTTGGCCAAGGTCACTGATTGGTTCCTCATGCAAGTCGATGAGATTTTCGGAGATGAGGTGATTCACCAAGTTATGGAGTTCTTGCGAAGCCGGGCCGAGGTGGGCAGCAAGTTGAGCCAGTTGAGCAAGATCGGTTCGGCCGTCAAATCGCCTGATAACGGGGATGTGCTCTGCGCCCGATACGAGTAGGCCACGATGGGGTAATCCCACAAATACTGCGCTGCCGTCGGAAGTGGGGTGAATTCGTACGCCATTTTTTAGCCGCGGAAAAAGATTCGAATGATCCGAGACGATCAAAGAGTGCATGGTGCAAGAGTGGTAGATCCCATTCCATCCGATTGGCAGGGCGCCATCGCTGTGTGGATGATCCTCGGTTGGGGTTACATAAGGCAGGTTCAAGGTTCGCGGAAAGATGATGAATAAAAAATAAGCCGCCGGCGCGAGATGAAAGAAATGAACCTTCATATTCGCACGAGGCGGCTTACTACATCTGGTGAGTTACATTTCTAAACGCTCGGAAGAGCTAAATGTAAATTGCCTGCTTGGCTAATTAAGCCTTGCCCAAAATACGGTTGACCTTGGTGCCACAGACTGGGCATATGCCCTGAGCCATACGACGACCTGAATCGGAGACTTTCACGTGTCCTTCGAAGGAACGCTTCTCCTTGCACTTTACGCAGTAGGCCTCACCCTTGTATTCCTCAGCCATATTGACCCTCCAATCGCCGCACATCCAAAAGACCGGGAGCCTCCCGTTTTGAAGGTGCGTATAAAGCACACCCTACCCTTGTTTGCGCGTGTGCTAAATAATCCACGCTCAATCTTTGCTTGCGAGCCCCGCTTCGAAGCCGCTTAAATAGGATTCAGCCCGTTCCCGCTCGTCAAATCGGGACAAATAGGTGTAAAACTCCTTACCGTGGTCCGGAATCTCTAGGTGGATTAATTCATGAAATAGCACACATCGGAGCACGAATTCTGGTGCAGTTTGAAGTCGCTCAGAGATCCGAATTGTTCGATCGACGGTGGTACATGAACCCCATCGATCTCGCATCGCGCGCCAGGTGATGCTCGATGGCTTTTGCGAAAACTCGGGTAGAAATTGAGCCAGTAGTTGCGAGGCAAGAATTTCCAACGTGGCATCTGTGCGCCGGACCCGGGCTTCGCGGGAGAGAACCATCGTGATCATTTCTTTGACCAACGCCGCCTCTTCTTTTTTCGTGGTGCGGGCTGGAATATGAATCTCTATCACTCCATTGCGCCGAAAGGCACTGATGCTTTTTTTTCTGCGGGGACTACGGACGACTAGATAATTGGAGTGGACTTTGGTCTCGGCAGGGTTCTGTGGGATATCAATGGTGGGCACGGGTGGGAAGGTATCGGGGAAAATCTCCCCCTGATAAAAGTTTTCCACTGCCATTGCCGCTTTTCCGTTCATACTCCACAGTCGTAAAACCCTGACAATAGCCAACACGAAAGCCACCTGGTGAAAATTAGTTGAATATCCGACCTTTTTCACCTAAGTTTGCCCCACGAGGTCCTCGGATAACCGTTTTTTATCTGCAAGGGGAAGGTAGATAAAAAATCGTGCGCCCGGGGACTTCGCTTTTATTTTTATAGGCGCCCTATATCAATCCTGAGAGATCATCAGGAACTGTGGTGCTGGCGAGAAACGCTTCAACATCCGCGAGATCACTTGCAGTTGGCAGCAGCGCCGGATCTTCCCAACGCGCATCCCTTCCTTCAACGCCACGAAGTTCCAGCACCTGAGCCCAGAATGCAGAGCACTCGCGCATTTTCCGAGGCGAGACTTCTAGACCTAATAATTGGGCGAAGAGTTGTTGCGTTGGCGATGAGGATGCTCGTCGTCTCCGTAAAGATTCATTAAGCGCGGCCAGGGATGGAATTCGATCGTGTGCTGCGGCATTCACAACATGATCAATCCATCCTTCAATCAACGCTAGTGCCATTTCAAGTCGAGCAAGGGCAGATTCTTGTTCTGGCGATTGTTCGGGCGTGAAGAGACCTTGATTGATTGCCGAACTTAATGATTCAGGATTGTTGATATCTAAATCGCCGGAATTCACCGCGCTTTCAGCTTGTTCTTGAATCGCCAGGAGATCTACCCGAATCCCTTTGCCATAAGCCGTGAAAGCCGTTCTTATATATTCATCGAGCCATGGGGCGTGAATGAAGAGCCGAGAGGCTGCGGCTTCTCGCAGTGCCAGGTAAATTTCGATTTCTGTCTCAGGTAACTCCAAGCCTTCGCCCCAAGCAGTGACGTTTTGTGGAATTAAATGAGAATCTGATTTGGCGAAAAGTGGAATGGCAACGTCGTTGGAACCGGTAACAGTTGTCGCAAGTGTTCCGACCGATTGCCCGAGCTGGGTTGCAATCAAAGAGCCCATAAATGAACGCAAAAGAGTTGTCAGACCTTTAAGCATTTCGGGTGATGCGCTGGCGCCATCGGGCAAGCCAAATTCGGAGCCGATCTCGGTTGTGAACTCCGGCTCGGCTTCGGCAATTACTCGCGAAAGTGCTGCCGCCATTCCTTCAGCCAGAGGTTCTACTAAATTTTGCCATCCAGCCAAGGAAGAATCGAGCCAGTCTCTTCTACTCCATGCTGGTTGTACCGATTGGGTCGTCGTGGGGAAGAGAGTCACGTTGTCGAGCCAATTGTCCGCAATCGCAAAAATATTTTTGAATTTTTCCACGTCAGATAGCCCTATTGGGGATTCGGATTGAGTTGCAAGAAATTTGCGGGCCACCTCGCGAATGGTGTCAATAGCAATCAGCGGATTTGTGCCCGATCCAGCGGCGAAGAGGGTCTGTGGATTTATGCCGAAGTTGGAGAACTGTTGGAAGAGCGCCTCGAAATTGGCCCCTGGACCGAAGCCAAAACTTGGCGGCAGACCAGCGCCCTCACCACTTCCAGCATCCCCGTTTTCATGAGGATCCTTCTCATTCTCATCTTCGTGTGAAAAACCAAAGCTTGCGCCCATGGGTTTTCCCTCCCTTGCCGTGATTCGCAGGATTGCTCCTTATTACAGACCATAACCCTGAAAGCGAAGAATTGCTTCCCCGAAAAAGGATTAACTTTCTCTTCTTGTTGCTGAATTCGTGAATTCTCAGCGAAATTTACGTTTGCGTTGCAGGACTAAGGTTTGCCTGTGAACATTATTGCGGCCGGCAATTCGGCTTTCTCTGCATTAATTTGGTGGACTGTGCCCGCGGCAGGTTTAATCATCGCAATTGGTTATGTTGTCTGGGTATCAAAATTTCAAAATCGCTATCACAACGAAACCAATCGATCAGTTTCGAGTTTTCAAAATTTTCAAGACAGTTTTCGCGATACCAGTCCAGTGCTGGGCGGGGAAATTCCACCGGAGGAATCAGAACGGCATTGATTTATCGTCGCCACTTACCTCGTTCGGCAATAACTTTCATGGTGATTGTTGCTGTTCTTGCGCTGTTTACACCTTTGCCATATGCGGTGATTCTGCCTGGACCCTCAGAGAATGTTTTAGATAAGACCGTAACAATCTTGCATGCACCCGCCTTTAAGCCTTCCGGCAAATTGCTTTCGAGTTCAGTTTTTCTCTCAAATCCGGATTCACGGATGTTTGCGCCCGAGTTGTTAAGATTTTGGATTCAAGGCAACACCGTGATTGTGCCACGCGCCGTTGTCTATCCAAAAGGTGAGAGCGCAAAAGTCGCCGATGCCGAGGGTCATAACCAGATGATCTCCTCTGAGCAAACTGCGGCGCAGGCCGCGCTCGCTTATCTGAAAGTCCAACGTGCCAGCGAGGTGATTTTAGTTCCGGCAAGTGATATAAAAATTCTGCTTAAAGACACTGGTGGGCCCAGTGCGGGCTTGATCTTTACCCTGGGGATCATCGCACAACTCTTTTCTCACGATTTTCTACACGGTCGAACCATCGCAGGAACGGGCACCATATCTGCCGATGGCGCGGTCGGGCCCATTGGCGGGATTGATCAGAAAATGATCGGGGCCCGACATAGAGGCGCACAAATTTTTCTCTTCCCGCTGGCTAATTGCTCGGACATCACACGAATTCCTAACGGGTTGATGATAATTCCAGTTACCACGCTCGCCCAAGCAGTTCACGTGCTTGACCAGAATGGCGTCGGGGAGTTTCCCCGCTGCCCGACCAATGAGCGGTAGATGCAACCAATAAGCGAAAAAAAGTAAGCCCTGAGGTTTTCGACTAAATCAGTAGAGTATGAACATGAGTTCATTTCAGTTTCCCGGTAATCCTTTTAATCAATCTGGTACACCTCGAAATCGAGGACCACGAAAGAAATTGGGACCACTGCCCTTAACAATGCTGACGCTTTTTGTACTTGGAATTATCTTGGTGGCGTTAAGTGGTTTCTATGCTGACCTGCTCTGGTATCGATCAGTCAACTTCACCAGCGTTTGGCGCACCGTGCTCTTTACCAAGAGCGAACTCTTTATTGCGGCTGGGCTAATTACCTCAGCGATCATTACGACCAATATCGTGCTGGCATACAGAAGCCGACCCATTTATGTTCCCCTGGCCGTCGAAGCCGACAATTTAGAACGCTATCGCAGCCAACTCGAACCAATTCGACGATATGCGGTCCTGGCAATGGCAGTTGCATTTTTCTATTTTGCTGGCACGGCAGGCACCAAACTCTGGGAGTCCTGGTTGCTCTTTAAAAACTCGACCCCATTTGGAACTAAAGATCCGCAATTTGGTTTGGACATCTCCTTCTTTGCCTTCAAGTTGCCGTTTTATCAATCTTTGATCGCTTGGGCGATCTCCACGATTGTGATTGCCTTTATTGGCGCGGCAGTTGTGCACTATCTATACGGTGGAATTCGGCTGCAATTGCAAGAGGATCGAACGACTGTGGCTGCGCGCATTCAACTGTCGGTCTTACTGGGAGTTCTTGTTCTTCTCAAGGCCGTTGCTTATTGGTTTGACCGCTATTCATTGGCTCTTAAAGAAGGAAAGCTGATTACTGGCTTGGCATATACCGATGTCAATGCGACCCTGCCAGCAAAAGCAATTTTGGCGGGTATTGCAGTGATCTGTGCCCTCTTGTTTTTCGCCAATATCATTCGCCGTTCCTGGATCTTGCCAGCCGCTGGTGTAACTCTGATGGTGGTTTCCTCAGTCTTGATTGCAGGCGTTTACCCTGCCGTTATTCAACAATTCCAAGTCAAGCCAAGTGAGTCCTCTAAGGAAGCCCCTTATATTCAACGCAATATCAATGCGACTCGTGCAGCCTATGGCGTAGCTGATGCAACGGTGACCGATTACCAAGCAACAATTTCGACCTCTGCCGGGCAACTCGCAAATGATGCGGCAACAATTTCCAATATTCGCCTAATGGATCCCAATGTGTTGCCTTCGACTTTCCGTCAACTGCAACAGATTAAGCCGTACTACACCTTCCCCGATTCCCTGGACGTAGATCGATACACAGTCAATGGAGTCAAGCGGGATACTGTGGTGGCAGTTCGTGAACTGAACGTTGCTGGCAATCCAGCACAAAACTGGATCAATAACCACTTGGTCTATACCCATGGATTTGGTTTTGTTTCTGCCTTAGGAAATACCGTTGACGCTGATGGAAAGCCAAGTTTCGTGGTTGGAAATATTCCACCAACTTCAGGTCTCGGAAAATTCGAGCCTCGAATTTACTTTGGTGAGAATGTTCCTGATTATTCAATCATCGGTGGCGCATCTTCGTCTTCGCCCACGGAACTCGATTATCCAGATGATAATTCTGCCAACGGCCAAAAGAACTATACGTACGTTGGTAAAGGTGGAGTGCCGATGGGCTCACTCTTTGCTCGATTGCTCTTTGCCATTAAGTATCAAGAACAACGAATCGTGCTTTCTAACCTCATTAACTCCAAGTCGAAGATTCTCTTCGACCGCAATCCCCGAGATCGAGTTGCAAAAGTTGCGCCATGGTTGACTCTGGATGGCAATCCTTACCCTGCCATCGTTAACGGACGCATACTTTGGATCGTTGATGGTTACACCACCAGTGGTGGCTATCCGTATTCGAAGAAGACAGATTTGAATGCCGCGACGACAAACACCTTAACCAACAGCAGTACTGCGGTGACTGCCCTTGATAGCAAGAGCGTTAACTACATCCGTAACTCCGTGAAGGCAACTGTGGATGCCTACGATGGCACCGTCTCGCTGTATCAATGGGATACCAAGGATCCAGTTCTTGCCACGTGGAGCAAAGCATTCCCTGGAACCGTCCAACCAAAATCTGCAATCTCAGCAGCCTTGCTGCAACACATTCGTTATCCAGAAGATCTCTTTAGCGTTCAACGAGATATTTTGGGCACCTACCATGTGGAGACCGCTGGTGCGTTTTACGGTGGTCAAGATTTCTGGCGCGTGCCTACTGATCCATCGTCACTCGGCGCCAATGCGAGTGCCCAACCTCCTTACTACTTAACTTTGCAGATGCCTGGCGCAAAAAAGGCCGCATTCTCGTTAACGACATCCTTTGTCCCTAAGGGCAATCGACAAAACTTAACCGCATTTGCGGTTGTTAATTCTGACAATGGACCGGACTACGGCAAGATCACGGTTTTGCAATTGCCTCGTTCCACCAATATTTCAGGACCCTCGCAAGTGGCTTCGAACTTTGAAGCAAAACCAACTGTGGCGCAGGCGCTCTCATTGTTGCGACAGGGTGGTTCTGATGTTGTCCTTGGCAATCTCCTGACGCTTCCCGTTGGCGGCGGCTTGCTCTACGTCCAGCCGGTTTATGTCCGAGCAACTGCCAACTCCTCGTCATTCCCATTGCTGCAAAAAGTTCTTGTCTCCTTTGGTGACCAAATTGGTTTCGACAACACCCTGCAAGGTGCACTGGATCAGGTCTTCGGTGGGAATTCCGGAACCACTACCGCGACAACGGGTGGCACTGGAACAACGGGAACGGGTGGCACTGGTTCATCCGGAACGGTTATCACCAACGAATCTCTAAAGGCGGCCCTGGCCAGCGCTCAGGTCGCGCTCAATGATTCCCAAGCGGCGCTCAAGGCCGGCGACTTCACCGCCTATGGCAAGGCTCAAAATCGGTTGAAGGCGGCGATTGCTTCGGCGATTGCGGCCCAGGCCAAAATCAAATAATTGCGGATCGTTTCGGCCCAGGCCAAAAGTTCGCGCCGGCTCCGCCTGGCTCGTTTTGCCGTTCCCCTACGCTTGCGCCTAAGATTGGGTCATCGACGCGGGGTGGAGCAGCTCGGTAGCTCGCTGGGCTCATAACCCAGAGGTCAT
>JBAXOT010000011.1:0-50101 GCA_037133095.1 Actinomycetes bacterium | reverse complement strand
TTATGACTTTACAACTGGCGATGCCACGCTCTATGCAATCTGGACGTTGAACTCTGGGGCACCCACCGAGTACACCGTCACATTTAACGCGAATACCGGCACGGGCTCCATGAATGACCAAGTCTCTGCCTCTTCTGCCGCTCTCAGTAGCAATGGCTTTAGCAAAGAGGGTTACAGCTTCGCCGGTTGGTCGCTGACCTCAAATGGAGAGATTGAATTTCTCAATGGCGCTACTTACTCCTTCACTTCGAGTACCACGCTTTATGCCATCTGGACGCTTAACTACGTAGCACCCACCGAGTACACCGTCACCTTTGACGCGAATACCGGCTCGGGTTCGATGAATAGTCAAGTATCTGCGACCTCTGCCAACTTAACGAGCAACGGCTTCAGCAAGAGTGGCTACAGCTTCGGTGGTTGGTCACTCAGCGCTGGTGGAGTCTTGGCTTATTCCAACAACGCAACTTACGCCTTCACCTCCAGCACCACGCTTTATGCCATCTGGACCTTGAACTATGTGGCACCCATCGTCGTTTATGCAGTGACATATTTGGATGGTGGCGCACAAGGAACTCCTCCTGTGGCTGCGGTTCTGCAAGCGGGTGCACTTCTGGTGCTCCCTACTCCGAGCAGCCTTTCAAAAGTTGGCTACCGATTTATTGGCTGGAATGATGGCCATTTAGTCTTCAATAGTGGTGCAAAGTATGCGATTTCGTATGCCAACGTGACTTTCACCGCGACCTGGGTTCTCATAACTTATAGTTGTGTGATTTCCTATTCCGCAAATGGTGGAACGGGATCTATGGGATCTCAGAATTGCGACGGACTTTCGGTCACGCTTCGTGCAAATAGTTTTGCTCGAACTGGGTACTCCTTTTCAGGCTGGAACTCTCAGGCAAGCGGTGCCGGAGTGAGCTATACGAATTCCCAAGTGATTGCTCTAACCAACGATCTCGCGCTTACTCTCTATGCAATCTGGAGTGCGAATTCGTACCAAGTCACTTATGTTGGCACCGGCTCGGATGGAGGCAGTGGTCCCGCTAACCAGATTTTCGTGACTGGTTCTGCCCCTATCCAGATATCTGAAAATACATTCCAGAGCACTGGGAACACGTTTACTGCTTGGAATACTTTGGCAGACGGAAGTGGTATCTCTTCTGCACCCGGTGCGTCTCTGACTTTGGAATCAAACTTGAATTTATATGCCACCTGGCAGAAAGTTGCACCGACTCCAACCCCGACTCCAACCCCGACACCAGATACTTCGACGCCTACTGAGGTTAAAGGTGAGGTAACTACAACTGGTGCTGAAAAGAAGATCATTCCAAATCAGATCGTTCCGATTACCCAGGTCTTGCAACTTCAGATTCCTGAAGGAACTCAAACCGTTCAAATCTTCGTTAATGGCGTTCTGGTAGATGCAACGATCTCCGCAACCGGACAAATTAAATTGCCAGTGATTGTTGGACCGAATGACAAGGTGACAATGGTCGTTACTGATGCCGATGGGGTTGTGACGACGACGCTCGTCCATTTGGTTCAAGACCCAATCAGTTTGGCGAACGTCAACTTCGACACTGGTTCGTCAAAGTTACTTGCGGCATCTCTCAAGATTCTAGATAGTGTCATCGCATCGATAATCAAGCATGGCTTTAAGAAAGTGGTACTGATTGGATATACGGATAGCGCTGGTTTTGGAGTTTTTGATAATCAAAAGCTCTCCGCAGCCCGTTCGGCCGAGGTTGCAAAATATCTTTCAAAGGCGCTTTCGAAGTACGGTGTGAAGATCACAACCTCTGGAAAGGCCGAGAAGAGTCCAATTGCATCCAATCTGAGTCCCGCCGGTATGTTCCTTAACCGCCGAGTCGAGGTCACGGTTTCCTAATTCCATGAATCTAAGCAGGCACGGCATTTGTGGTGGTCAGTGATGAGTGCTTGCCACCAAGCCCAAACTCAAATCGTGATTTTTGGTGGGTACGATGGGTTAATCAAATTCTGCTCGCGCGCTCGGACTATATTCACTTTTCTCTCAGGAACGAAGGGTTTTATTCAGAAATGACCGTTGGAAAGCGTTATAACGCAGATTGGGCCTCGTTGGTTCTTGGGCTTGGTCTAGGGCTCACCGCGGCGGTATATCTGGAGTCGACCACAAAGAGTGATTGGAACTCGGTCTACTCATCCATAACTGGAATCTCTCGAATTTGCGCCCTTATCGGATCCTATTTGGCGCTTGTTGGCCTAGTTCTGGTTTCTCGAATTTCATGGATTGAGAAGTCTGTTGGCCATGATCGCCTCGTAATCTGGCACCGAAAATTGGGACCGTACTCGCTATACCTGATTACCTTTCACGTTCTCTTCGTAACTCTGGGATATGCCGGAAACGATCGAGTGCCGATGGCGGTTGAAATGTGGCGAATGGTTCGAACCTATCCGTGGATGTTGCCAGCCTTTCTTGCCTTTATCTTCTTCTCCGCGGCAGGAATTAGTTCTTATAAGAAAGCCCGCGCAAAAATGTCCTATGAGACGTGGTGGACGATTCACCTCTATACCTATTTGGCAATCGCGCTCTCTTTTATGCATCAGATCCTGACGGGACCAATGTTCATTGGTCATCCGCTTAATAAGTTGTATTGGGAAGTTCTCTACATTCTCGCTGTCAGTATCGTTATTTTGTGGCGAGCTGTAATTCCAACTGCGAAATCGATGGTGCACGGACTTCGGGTTGAACAGACCGTTGTCGAAGGTCCTGGGGTGGTTTCGATTGTTATGCGTGGTCGCAATCTTGATCGTCTTGGCGCACAGGGTGGACAATTCTTTGGTTGGCGCTTTATGACACCCGGACAATGGTGGATTTCGCATCCTTATTCACTCTCTGCCGCTCCGACTTCGCACTACATGCGGGTCACCGTGAAAGAACTCGGCGACGCCTCAAAGTCGGTTAAATCTATTAAGCCTGGTACGCGAGTATTTTTCGAAGGTCCTTATGGAACGTTCGTTGCAGACAAGGCCAAAAAAGCACACGTGGTTCTGGTTGGTGGCGGCGTGGGGATCACACCGTTGCGGGCGCTTCTCGAAGAATTTGATATTTCAAAAGACATTGATGTTCTGTTCCGTGCCTCTCGTGAGGAAGATTTAGTTCTTCGACGCGAACTCGACGAACTTGCCGATGCTCGAGGTGCTCGTGTTCATTATTTGGTTGGTTCGCGCAAGGAGCATCCGATGAATGCAAAATATATTTTGAAATTTGTACCGGCTTTCCGAGATTCCGATGTCTATGTCTGCGGCCCAACTCCCTTAGTGGAGGCGGTACGACAGGCAGCCCTTGATTGCGGTATTCCTAAGAATCGTTTTCACGATGAAGCATTTGAATTTCATGCGGTTTAACAGCGAACAGGCGAAAGAGGCATCCAGATGAAGCGCGGATTATTGATAGCAACCGGAACGATCGGTGGCCTCGGAGTTGTCTTTGCGATTACCCCACCACAATTTGGTGGTGGCACCCTCGGTGGCGGCACCCTTGGCGGTGGCACCCTTGGAAGTTCTACTGGTGCTCTAAGTTCTGGCACAACGGCATCCGCGTCTCCAATAACTTCAACAACGCCGACGCCGATTGCATCCTCCACGCCTACTCACTCTTCTGCCGGAACAACACCGGTACCGAAATCAACGAAGAAGTCCGCGACAAAGAAAGCAACACCAAAGGCGACACCTAAGAAAACGAAAACTACAGGCACGGGGACAAAGGCGACCGGGTCTACCCCCACTCCCGTTGCCTCTTCTGCCGCCCCAACACCTACCAAGGCGACGAGCTCTGGATCATTTACTGGTTCCGCAGTATCGACCCGATACGGAACCGTGCAAGTTCAAATTACTGTGACAAATGGAAAAATTACTGCAGCCCGCGGAGTACAAATGCCCGCCCGTGATTTTCGATCTCAACAAATTTCTCAGCAGGCTGAGGTTTATCTAGTTCAGGAGACTTTGGCTGCAAATTCTGCCAATATTCAAGGAGTTGGCGGCGCTTCTTATACATCTCAAGGTTGGCAACAATCTCTGGCATCGGCGGTCGCTCAGGCTGGTCTGTAATGGCCACCAGAACACAGGCCCAGATTGAAGTGTGGGGCACGATCGTCTACCTCGAAATTTGGTCGAATACCGTCGACGAACTTCGGCTCAAAGAAGGTATCGCTGAGGTTGAACATTTTTACCGCGAGGTCGATGAAGTTTTCTCTACGTACAAGGAAAATTCGGTAATTTCGCGATTGAGGCGAATTGAAATTTCAATTGAGGATTGTCCACCAGATGTCATCGAGGTTTGGAATCTCTGTGCCTATGCCCGCGAACTTACCGAAGGTTCTTTTGATCCATGGTGTGTTGAAGGCGGATTTGATCCTTCGGGGTATGTCAAAGGTTGGGCCGCAGATCGCGGGATTGGGATTTTACAAGCACACGGTGCCGAACATATTCAAATTAACGCGGCAGGCGATCTTGCCCTTGCCGGTGGATTGGTTGATGGAAAACCATGGTCAATTGGTATTCGACATCCGGAAGAAGCACATACGGTTGTCAAAGTATTTGAAATTACTGATGGTGCTATCGCAACTTCGGGAACTTACGAACGGGGTGCCCACATCAGGGATCCTCACACTGGAATGATTGCAATTGGGGCACGAAGCGCATCAGTTGTTGGTCCCGATGGTGGTCTGGCTGATGCTTTGGCAACTGCATTGGTTGTGTCAGGCAAAGATGGGGCGGCGTGGTTTCTCAAGCCCGAACTTTTGGAATATCAGTGCTGGGTTATTGAACGACATTCAGACAGTGCTTGGGGATTTGACCCTCGTTCTATTGGCTAGAGTCTCAGCAACCTATAAGCCAACACACCCCGATTCTAGGCAATGAACTACCTAGAGTTCTCGCTATGAATCGGGCAAAAATTCGGATACTAAGCATCAATCTTGTACTTGTAATTCTCGTGGCATCTGCTGGATATTGGGGCTGGTCCGCAATTCATCCGAAGGCGGCTGCGGCGGTCACTTCAACAACGACTGTTTCACTTGGAGATGTTTCCTCGACAGTCTCGGCCAGCGGAAAAGTTATCAGTCCAGGTGACATAGGAGTTTCACCATCCGTGAACGCGGTGATTAAATCGATCAGCGTCAAGGTTGGCGACCATGTGAAGGTTGGAGAAGTTCTCGCACAGCTCGACCCCACCGCCCAACAAATTTCGCTTCAGCAGGCAAACAATTCGTTGCTCAGCGCCAAGAATGCATTGGCAAAATTAACTCCAACCCGCACGGCGCAACAACAGGTACAAGTCGATCTCCAATTGCAACAATCGAAAAATTCAGTGGATGTGGCAAGCCAAAACTTAGCCACGGCACAGGCTGCGACGAATACCAATGCCGCCACTTATCAGGCCTCCGTAGATTCAGCGAAGACTGCTCTTGCCAACGCCCAAGATTTATCGACTACTAATCCGGCTACTTATCAGGCTTCGGTTGATAACGCTGCCGCGGCTCTTGCCAACGCCCAAGATTCAGCGGCTGCAAACGTCGCGGTCTATCAAGCCTCGGTTGATTCTGCTAAAAAGGCGCTCGATTCGGCACAAATAAATTACGACAACTACTACAACACTTGGAGTCCGTACGGTCTCACGGTGACATATTGCCAAAATCTCAATTTCAATGGTCTTGCTGGATCTGTTACTGCTAATGATGCATTTAGCCACTGTTCGACGATTCTCGGAAATTTGAATTCACTGACAAATGCCCAGGCTTCTTACTCCAATTCCTTGGCGACTCAGAGTGCAAACCTCAAGAAAGATGCGCAGAATATTGCCTCCTTGAAATCAGCACTTGCAAGCGCTCAACTTTCACAAACTGTTAACCTCAAAAAGGATGCTCAGAATTTGGCATCGTTGCAAAATGCCTACAATCAAGCACTGACTAATCAGACGACAAATCTTGCGAAAGATGCGACGGCATCTGCGCAAACAATTCAGTCCGATAAGAATGCACTCAAAAATGCACAACTCTCGTATCAATTGCTGCAAACGCAACTGGCGATCGCCGTGGCAAAGCCGGCTCAGGCAGATGTTGATGCAGCCCAAGCTTCAATTACTTTGGCCCAGGCCAATTACAGCCAAGCCGTTCGTAATTTGGCTGCCACCACCATAAAGGCTCCAGTGGCTGGCGATGTTGCATCTATTGCTGCCGTCGTAGGGCAAAATGCACCGACGGCATCGAGTTCGGCGGCTTCGGCGAGCGGCAGCGCGAGTGGATTCATCGTCTTGACGAATGTCAGTGCATTACGAATTCAAGCGGGTTTTTCGGAATCTGACACTGCGAAAATCCAAGCTGGCCAATTGGCCACCTTCGCATTCGCGGCATTGCCCACCTTGGCTCCAACTGGCACGGTTGCCAGCGTTGATCTTCTGCCCTCAACCAGCAGCGGCGCTACTTCTTACACAGTGACTTTTGATTTGGACAGCGAAGTTCCTGGTCTAAAACCTGGAATGTCAGCAACGGTCACGGTTACGACGGGTTCAGCAATCAACGTGCTCCAAGTTGCTGCTCAGGCAGTCACACTTCGAGGCACCCGGGGCTCGGTGAATGTAGTGTCGAGCGTTGGCGGCAAAGAAGTTCTCACCAGAACCAGCGTGGTTATTGGTCTCCAGGGTGACTCCACCGATCAAATTCTCTCCGGTCTTAAAGAAGGTCAGAAAATTGCGTTGCGAACTACGACCACTTCAGTGGGCAGTAATGGCTTTCCAACCGGCGGTATTCCTGCCGTAACTGGGGCCGGCGGCACCTTGACCGGTGGTGGCGGCTTCGGTGGTGGCGGCCGTGGCGGTGGTGGGTGATGCAACCAGTTATTGATGTCCGTGGCGCAGTAAAGCGCTATGGCCAAGGTGAATCATCCATCTTCGCTCTCGATGGCGTGGATTTAGTTATCGAGGCGGGCGAATATGTGGCGATCATGGGGCCTTCCGGGTCTGGAAAATCAACGCTGATGAACATCATGGGGGCGTTGGATAACATGACCGCAGGAGAATATTTCTTGGACGGAATTGAAATATCGTCCATGGATGAAAATGCGCTTTCTGTAGTACGCGGTCGAAAGATTGGATTCATCTTTCAATCTTTCAACTTGATTCCTCGTACCACGGCACTTGCCAATGTCGAGCTGCCTATGGCTTACCAAGGGATTAAAGCGGCGGAGCGAAAGATGCGCGCACTCAAGGCGCTGGATGTAGTTGGGCTTTCTGATCGCGTTAATCACGAACCAACTGAACTCTCGGGGGGTCAACAACAACGAGTTGCCGTTGCGAGGGCATTGGCGACTCGTCCCTCCCTGCTTTTGGCGGACGAGCCCACAGGAGCTTTAGATTCAAAGTCGACCAGCGATCTCCTAGATCTCTTTGACCAGATCAATGCAGCGGGTCGAACTGTGGTTGTCATTACCCATGAAATGGACGTTGCACAACGAGCAAAACGCATAATTCGAATGCGCGATGGGAAGATTATTAGCGATTCACTGAACGCGGAGCTGGCTCGATGAATTTCCTTGAGATTTTACGTTTCGCGTTTCGTGGCCTAACGATCAATCGCCTTCGCACTTTCCTTACCACCTTGGGAATTATGATCGGAGTTTCATCGGTCATCATCCTCACAGCGGTTGGTAACGGTTCAAGCAAGGCAGTTCAATCCAGTCTGGATCGTCTTGGAACTAATTCGATTCAAGTTCGTTCTGGCTCCGGTGGGTTTGGCTTGCGAGCGCGGGCCGTCTCCAATAACACCAAGCCCCTGACCGTTGACGATGCTGTCGCCTTGATCAATCCGACGCAAGCGCCAGACATTAAATCAGCGGCACCGGTGATGAACGCAAATGCCACTTGTGTGAATGGAACCAGTACCTCGACGCCAGCCACATTTTCTGGAACCTGGCCAACCTACTTTGAAGCGAGTAACACGGCTATTGCCAAGGGTGTCTATTTTTCCAATGATGATGTGACACAAGGGCGTCGAGTCGCAGTCATTGGCAACACCACGGCGACTGAATTATTTGGCACTGACAATCCCATCGGTCAAACTGTCCGTTGCGGTGGAATTCCTTTCACAATTATCGGAACTACTGAAGTTAAGGGTTCCTCTGGTTTCCAAGATGGGGATAGCCTTTTCTTGGCTCCAATCACCGCGGTTCAAAATAGCTTGACTGGCTATCAACCACTTTCAACAATCATCGTCGAAGCCAAATCAGCAAAAACCACCGATGCGGCTCAAACTGAAATTCAAACAATTTTGGATGCCCGCCATAAAGTAAAGAGCAGTGCAAGTCGAGATTATCGACTCTTCAATCAGGCAACTCTGTTGGCCACTTCTTCTTCCAGCAGCAAAGTCTTTACAGTCTTACTTGCCGCGGTTGCCGGAATTTCGTTGCTCGTCGGCGGCATTGGCATTACAAATATTATGTTGGTCACCGTTATCGAACGAACCCGAGAGATCGGTATTCGCAAGGCAATCGGTGCCCCAAAGCGGGCCATCCTCTCGCAATTCCTTATTGAGGCAACGATCCTTTCGCTAGTAGGTGGTGCCTTGGGTGTCTTGGGAGGATTAGTCGGTTCTCATTTCACGATTGTTGGTGTGAAACCAGTAATCATGCCGTCATCTATTTTCTTAGCCTTCGGAGTCAGCGTCCTGATTGGACTCTTCTTCGGCGGCTACCCAGCCAGCCGGGCAGCATCCCTTCGACCAATTGAGGCACTTCGCTATGAGTAATGATTTCGATCTCTTTGCCACTCCCCAAGCAGACAATCTGAAAGAGGAGTTAGCCAAAGGCAGCTATAAGTGGACTAACAAGGCTACGGCCGTGCTTGGCGGTCTTCTGGTCGTAGTTGCATCGCTCTCAGCAGGCGCCTGGTACGGTCATCGAAGTGCCAGTTCAAACACAATCGGCAACTTTGCCAGTTTACGTGCATCCTTCGGTGGCTTGGGAGGTACCAACTCTGGAGCCGCACTTGGCGCAGGAACCAGCGCTGGAACAGGTACTGGCTCTGGTGCAACCGGGGGTGGAACTGGATCCGGTTTTGGTGGCGGATTTGGGCGCGGTACTTCAGGGAAGATTACAAAAATCACCGGTACAACGATCGTCATTACTACGTCCGATGGAACGAGCGTGACGATCAATGCTGCTGCAGATACTCCAGTGATTAAATCAACCCAAGGCGCGATTGCTGACCTCAAGGTCGGTGAGACCATTACTGCAACAGGTCCTGCCGGGGCTGATGGCTCCATTCAACCTTTTGCGATTACTCAAGGAGCAGGCCTTTCGCGGGGCGGCTTTGGCGGTGGCGCACTCCCTACGGGCGCCCCATCTCCTGCGGCTTCGTAAATAGTTATGCAGTAAGTGCCGACAATTCATTAATTTCAGCGTTGCTAAGTTCAACCACAACAATGATTTCCTTAAGTTGCGCTACGGTCCGGGCACTTGCAATCGGCGCACATACAGTTGGTTGCGCTCGCAACCAGGCTAAGGCAATCGAAGCAATCGTGGTGTCATGGCTCGTGGCAATTTTCTCCAAGGCCGAGATAGTCTTCCAACCCCGTTCATTTTGGTAGTCGCTGACGCCTCCGGCGCGAACGGAATCAACCACAACGCCTTCACGATATTTGCCAGTAAGGAAACCGCGGGCCAGGCCAAAGAACGGCAAGCTCGAAATTCCAAGATCTGAGAGCGTTGGCGCCATTTCGGATTCGTACGGGTTGCGAAAGAGTAAGTTGTATTGATTTTGAATCGCAACGTAGTGGGCGAAACCATTCGCTTGCGAAAGTTCTATCGAGCCTTTCAATCTATCCGCAGTGAAATTTGACGCCCCGAGATAGCGAACCTTTCCATCGGTAACCAATTCATTGAAGGCCTGGTTAGTCTCCTCAAAAGCCACATTCTCATCATCTTCATGCGCGTAGTACAGATCTATGTAATCGGTTTGCAGACGATGCAACGATTCGCGCGCGGCGCTGCGGATATTTTCGGCAGACAGGCCAGGGTGCTGTGAATATTTCGCAACCTTGGTTGCAATCACAATCTTGCTTCGATTTCCGCGAGACTTCATCCAGTTGCCCAAAATTGTTTCGCTCTCACCACCAGAATTTCCAGGCTTCCACTCTGAGTACACATCGGCGGTGTCAATGAAATTGCCGCCGGCTTCGAAGTAGGCGTCGAGAACCGCAAAAGATTCGGTTTCGTCAGCGCTCCAACCGAAGACATTTCCACCGAGACAGAGCGGGTGGACATGGAGTTGGGTCTGGGGAATGGTCAGTAGTGAGGTCATATCTGAGATTCTGCTCTAGGTTCGCAAAATACGAAAATCGAACGGCGATAAGGTTCTCCCATGACAGGTTCTCCACAGACAACGGGCGACTTTTCCAGTCTGCAACTAGCCAAAGAAGAAGAGATATTGCTTTTACCATCGCTCTCCATGGCGGATGCGTTGGAGATTGGCGAGATCGCGGTCGCATTGGGGTTGGCGCGAAATCTGCCGATCGCAATTGACGTTCGATTGGCAGATTGGACGGTCTTTCATGTCAGCTTGCCTGGATCAAAGCCTGAGAATGACAGTTGGATTGCGCGAAAGGCTCGGGTGGTTCTAGCCACCGGACACTCGACCATGTTCGAACGCGTTAAGGCCGAAGAGCAAGGAATTGACTGGTATTCGGCGTATAACCGACCAGTCGAAGAGTATGCGATCCATGGTGGCGGGCTGCCGCTTCGAGTGGTCGAACTCGGCTTGGAAGGGATCTTGTTAATCAGCGGGCTGCCTCAGGTTCAAGACCACCTTTTAGGGGTTGAAGTGTTAACTGAATTCTTGGCTCGCAAAGGTGAATTGCAGTGAGTTCAGAGATTTGGGTCTGCGGTGAGGTTCTCATTGACCTCATTGCCCACGATGGCGAGAAACTCGCTGTTGTAGGTGGCGGTCCAGCCAATACCGCCAAAGCATTGGCCAGGCTCGGATTAGATTCGCACTTCATTGATGGCATTTCATCGGGGGCATACGGCCAAAAAGCCCGGGCGGAACTTCTCGCCGATGGCGTTAAATTAGATTACGCATTAACTTCGGATAAACCGATGTGCACGGCGGATGTGACCTTGGATCAAAACGGCAGCGCCAGTTACATCTTCACCATCGACGGAACCGCGACATTTGATTTCTCGCACTCATGGCTGCCCGAACCTTCCACAGTCAAACCCGCAGTACTTCACATCGGAACTTTGGTGATCTTGGTGGAACCTGGGGCAGCGATTCTTCACGAGTGGGCCAGCAAAGTTGCTGACTTTGCCCCCATCGTCTTCGATCCAAATGTTCGCCCTTCGGTAGTCGGTGATCGCGATCTATATCAAGCGGCGGTGGCTAAATGGAGCGCTATTTCTTCCGTCATCAAAGTAAGTGAGGATGACATCGCCTGGTTATACCCGGATCGAAAAGAGATTGATGTGGCTCGGGAGTGGATTTCCGATGGCGTCGCATTAGTTGTCATTACACAAGGCGCGCATGGTTTGATCGGAGTAACTTCGGAAGGCAAAGTTCAGGTTCCCGGAGTTACGGTTGAAGTAGTTGATACGGTCGGGGCCGGAGATACGGTCGGTGCGATAGTTGTCGAAGGTTTACTCGAATATGGCTTAACCAATTTGCGTGGTGAGGTTCTAGAAAAAGTTCTTCACCGTGCGGCTGCAGCCGCAGCAATTACTTGTTCTCGTGCCGGGGCGAAGCCCCCCACTCGGGCAGAGATCGAGGCATAAATGCAACACATGGATGGCGCAGAAATTTCGGTCTCGATTGATCTTGATCAAGGCGCCCGGATTGCATCCTTGCAATGGCGCGATTTGCAATTTGTCGTCCCCTTTCGCGGTACTCCACTCTCTTGGGGTTGGTATGCGATGGCTCCTTGGGCGGGCCGAGTAAAAGATGGTTTACTCATTGATGATCAGAATGAACTTCACACCTTGCCTTCGATCTGGGACCCACCACATGCAATTCACGGCTTGGCTTTCACCTCTTCCTGGGAGGAAGTTGGACCAGGGCGAGCTCGACTGATATTGCCTGAACCATACGGTGGGGCAGTTGTCGAACAAACGATAGAAATTTTGGATGATGCGGTTCGATGGATTCTCGAGTACGAAGCCAATGGCGTGGAACTTCCGGCGTGGTTAGGTTTTCATCCCTGGTTCCCACGCGAATTAGCCCGCGGTGACGCCGCCGAGATTGAATTCAATGCCACCCAGATGTTGCTGCGCGGTGAAGATGGGATTCCAACAGGTGAACTCGTATCAATACCGAAGGAGCCCTGGGATGACGCTTTTACCGGAGTTCGGGGTGTCCCAGCAGTGGTTTGGGAAGGTGCCGCCCGAGTCACAATCGAAACGGATGCGCCTTGGTGGGTGGTCTATACCGAAGATAGCGAAGGCATCGCGATCGAACCTCAGACCGCACCACCAGATGCGGCGAATTTAGGAATTGTCGGGGACCACTATCTGGAAGCACTCTTCACATTCTCGGAGGAGTAAAAAAGCCGCCCCTCAAGGGGCGGCTTTTTTCGTAGAACAGTCGAAAAATTATTCAGCGCTCTTGACTGCTGAGATTTCGAATTCCAAGGACACTTTCTCGCTGACAAGAACTCCGCCAGTTTCAAGGGCGGTATTCCACTCAACACCGTATTCAGAGCGGTTGATCGAAGTTGAGCCCTCGAGGCCAATTCGTTGGTTGCCCCATGGGTCAATTGACTCTCCGGTGTAATCCAAATCAAAGGTGATGGACTTGGTTGTTGTCTTGATAGTCAAGTCACCAGTAATTGCATAGGTGGTGTCCGAAGACTTTGCGACCGAGGTGGATTTAAAGGTGATGGTTGGGAATTCTTCAGCAGCGAAGAAATCATTGGTACGAAGGTGAGCGTCTCGATCTGCATTGCGAGTATTGATACTGGCAACCTGGATAGTGATATCGATCTTTGAATTAGCTGGTGTTTCGACATCGAAGAAGCCGGTACCGGTGAATTCGTTGAATTGACCGCGGACCTTGGTCACCATTACGTGGCGCGCGCTAAAACCGATTTGGCTGTGGGAAGGATCAATGGCGTAGTTGCCAGTTAATGTTTTGATATCTGTAGTCATTTGTATTACTCCTTGAAATTATATGGTTTGTTGAACTTTCAACAACATTAGCATAACAATGTTGAACTTTCAACTAATGCGGAAAACGCTGAGTGAATTCTCAGTGTTGAGAAAAGGGTTTGCCTTTCTGCAATTCGCTCGCAACAATGTCGATATGAAATCGATAGATCGAAAGCATTTAACAAGCCTAATTGCCCGCGAGGAAGAGCGCTTTCTGAATTTGCATCCAAAATCTGGGGAGCTCTTTCGGCAAGCGCTGAAAGTAATGCCGGGCGGTGTGCCAATGTCATGGATGGCAAAATGGCCAGGCAGTTATCCGCTTTTTGTAGACTCTGCGTCTGGTGCTCACTTCATCGATGTCGACGGCAACGAATATATAGACCTATGTCTCGGTGACACTGGATCGATGACTGGCCACTCGCCTCAAGCAACTGTTAATGCGATTACTGCGCAAATGCGACTTGGAATCACTGCGATGCTGCCGACAATCGATGCAGTTATAGTTTCCCAAGAATTAGACCGCAGGTTTGGACTTCCCTTGTGGCAATTCACAGTTTCCGCAACTGATGCAAACCGTCACGCTCTTCGGTATTCACGCCTTATCACCGGCAAATCAAAAATTATCGTGATTGATCGGTGCTATCACGGAAGTGTTGATGAAACTTTTGCGACTTTGGATTTGGCTGGAAATACCATCAAGCGCGAAGGAAATCTTGGCGCTCCAG
The DNA here is from genome assembly GCA_037133095.1 of Actinomycetes bacterium. Lineage (GTDB taxonomy): Bacteria > Actinomycetota > Actinomycetes > Nanopelagicales > Nanopelagicaceae > CAIMZW01. The sequence goes on along the minus strand of JBAXOT010000011.1, from coordinate 36,212 downwards.
TTGCCTTAGACCAGACAACTCGGGTCGTTGAATTCAATGATTTACCAGCCATGGAGCGGGCGCTCCAATATGGCGATGTCGCGGCAATATTGATGGAACCTGCCATGACAAATGTTGGCATTGTTTTGCCAGACGAAGGTTACCTAGATTCGGTTCGGACCCTGGCAACCAAGTACGGTGCAATTCTCATCATTGATGAAACGCACACCATTTCCGTGGGTCCTGGCGGAATGACGGCGAAGTTCAATCTGAAGCCAGATATTTTGACAATAGGTAAGGCGATCGCTGGCGGAATTCCAACCGGAACTTTTGGCATGACGCATGATGTAGCTGATCGAATAAAGGCGATGGTAGAGCGCGAGATAATTGATACCGGTGGCATTGGTGGCACTTTGGCTGGAAATGCCCTGAGTCTTGCGGCAATGCGAGCCACGCTGACCGAGGTGCTTACCGAAGCGGCTTTTGCGCGCATGATTCCACTGGGTCGACGATGGTGCGACGGTGTCGAAGCAGCCATTAAGGAGTTTGATCTACCTTGGTACTGCAGTTACTTAGGTGCCCGCGGTGAGTATCTATTTCAACCTACCGCACCAAGAACGGGAAAAGAGGCAGCCGACGCTGGGGACTTTGAACTCGAGCAGTACATCCACCTTCGCTTGCTCAATGACGGATTTTTGTTGACGCCTTTTCATAATATGGCGCTCATGTCACCTGAGACCACCGAGGCCGATGTAGATGCGCACACTTTGGCATTTCGAACTATGTGCGAAGAATTAGTGAGCGCTTAACCGATACAAAACATCGCGTCCGGACTCTACAAATCCCAATGATTTGTAGAGATGTAGGGCAGCGCTATTGTCGGAATCGACGTACAGCATCGCATTGAGAATTCCGTTTTGTCTCATGTATCGCAGACCCGCAATTACCAACGATTTTCCAAGACCTTTACCGGCATGTGACGATGAAACACCCATAATGTAGATCTCGCCAATTGGGTCATGATCATGATGTTTGCCGTCGCCCGAATGAGTATGGGAGTGGCCACCGTGAATTTTGGTCCAGCAGAAACCAATCATGGTCTCATTATCAACAGCGATAAAGAATCCTCCTGGGTCGAACCAACTCTCTGACGTGCGAGAGCCAAGGTCTTTTAAGGTCCAACCACTCTGATCTGGGTGCTTGGCGAAAATATTATTATTTAGGGTGACCCACTCTTGATTATCGAGGGTCGGGAGAAATGTGCGAATGTTCGCCACGGATTCTTGGATCGGAAGCGCCTCGACGAGGGAACGTTTCATTTGAATAACCGTTCGAATTCTTTCAAAGCCACTGCGCGTGGCCAGCGACTTCGAATTTTCGGAATCCCCATGTGCCCACAATCGCATCCGTGCACCGCATACTTCTTGAGCTTTCGAAAGTATGGCGCCGCCGTAGCCATGATTACGAAAATCCGGATGGATGACTATTTCTACGCTGGGACCTTCGACTTCGTCGGTGGCATCTAAATGGGCGTAACCGATGACCCTTGGTCCATCGCAGGTAATGATGTGAGAGTCAGCTTTATCGCCACCGTGACGAAGGTGGAGGAGAACGTGTTCCGCAATCGGGGGAAAGCCGTCGTGATCTGTTGCTGCTGCGATCAACTCGAGAACACCAGATCGATGCTCATCGTCGAGATGAGTGAAGTGTTGGGTGGGATGAAAGACAGACACGATACGGGTCTGAATTAGACGAGTTCGGAGACGGCAGATTCTTTAGCGGAATTTGGCAACGTAAATCGATAGCCAACATTGCGCACGGTTCCGATCAGCGCCTCGAATTCCGGCCCAAGTTTTGAGCGAAGTCGTCGGATATGAACGTCAACGGTGCGAGTACCACCGAAATAGTCGTACCCCCAGATTTCTTGCAACAATTGCGAGCGTGTAAAAACACGACCAGGATGTTGGGCTAAGAACTTCAAAAGTTCGAATTCTTTAAAGGTGAGATCCAAAGTCCGACCTCGAACCTTGGCGGTATAGGAATTTTCGTCGATCACGACGTCACCTGTTCGAATTTCACGAAGGGTTGGGTCAGTGGCGACACGATCATTTTGTATGCGAGCAACGGCGATTCGAATTCGGGCTTCTACTTCGGCTGGCCCGGCGGTATCCAAGATGACATCATGAATTCCCCAGTCCGCACTCATTGCGGAAAGCCCACCTTCAGTCGTCACTGAGATGATCGGACAATCAACGCCAGTTGATGTCAATAAGCGAGTCAATGATTTTGCGGCAGGAAGATCTTTTCGGGCGTCAATGAATAGGCAATCAACTTCTGGCACATCGACCAAGATCGAGGCCTCAGAGGGCATGACGCGAACCTGGTGCTGCAGCAGCCCAAGGCTGGGTAATACCTCGGTGCTGGCTCCGAGGCTATTAGATAGGAGAAGAATTCTTGCCATAGGCGTGGAAGGATACTCCCGTGCGAACTCTGGCTCCACTTCTCATCGTCCTGGCCCTCGCTTCGGGGTATGGCTTGTGGTATCAGCGTTCTCGAGGTCGGATTACGGCCAAAAAGCAGCCAAATGGGCACCTGACCGTCCTAAACGCCTCGGAAATTGGGGTAGAACTTGGATCGAGAGTAACCCTGGTTCAATTCTCATCAGCATTTTGCTCGCCGTGTCGAGCCACCCGGGCTCTGCTCACCGATGTGGTCGCTGACCTGCCAGATGTCGTTCATGTAGATATTGATGCCGAGAGCCATTTGGAATTAGTACGCCGACTGGGCATTCACTCCACTCCGACCACCTTGATTATTAATGGTGAGGGCATTGAAGTTGGCCGTGCCGTGGGGGCGCCAAAACGAGATCAAGTCATTTCGGCTCTTGCATCCATTAAGTAGATGCGAGTGTCTGGCAATTAGTCTTTTTTTAGGTGCTCACTTACTCTTCGTGAGTGCTCAACCACGAACCCAAGTTATTTACCAAGCGTCGCATTGTTGATTTTGCCCGCCTTGCTGGTTCGTTGTGTCGAATGTCTAACTAAAGAATTTTGATTTTTCTTTTTAGTTATTCACTCGACCTTAAGGATTAAAAATGGCAACGATCAATACCTCAGTTTCAACTCAGTCTTCGTCAAAGGCACTGTTAATAGATGCGCGCGGTCCTCGATTCTCGGCGACGCTCACAACTATTCTTTTGGCCACAGCCCTTGTCACACATTCTGGTTATCTAATTGCCTTTCAACTTGCAGTCTTCACCGTAGGTGGTTTTCTTGGTCCACAAAAAACCCCATATGCCTGGATCTTTAAGAAATTCGTCAAGCCTCGGTTAACTGGCGAAGTTCCAACTGAAGATGTGCGCCCACCACAATTTGCCCAAAAGGTCGGATTTATTTTTGCCGTCCTGGCCTTAACAGGTTCGATCACCCACCATCCTCTGCTATTTACGATTGCCACTTCTTTTTGCTTGGCAGCCGCTTTTCTCAATGCCGCATTTAATTTCTGCCTAGGTTGCGAGATGTATTTGTTGCTCGTTCGTCTGACAAATCGCGCCAAATAAATATTGATCTAAGTTTCCTGCTTTAGCCACCTAGCCACTTTTACGAAAGAGGAGTTATGTCACGCTCGAATTCATTGGTTTCAACTGATTGGGTTGCCGAGAATCTAAGCAATCCAAATGTGGTCTTTGTCGAAGTTGATGAAGACACTACTTTGTACGATAAGGGTCATATTCAAGGCGCTATAAAGTTCCATTGGCGCGATGACCTCCAAGATGGCTTGATCCGCGATGTTATCTCCAAAGAAAAGTTCGAAGCCTTGCTCTCTAAGAGCGGTATTTCAAACGACACCACCGTAATTTTGTATGGTGGCAATAACAACTGGTTCGCTGCTTATGCCTATTGGTACTTCAAACTTTACGGACATCAAGATGTTCGTTTAATTGATGGTGGACGTAAGTTGTGGGAGATCCAGGCACGGGACCTCACCGAAGAAGTTCCTACCCCAATCGCGACTCGGTACGTAGCTCAGGAGCGCGACCAAAGTATTCGAGCCTTTCGCGATGAAGTTATCGCGGCTATTGGAGTGAAGAACATTGTCGATGTTCGTTCGCCGGCCGAGTTTTCTGGTGAATTGGCCGCCCCGGCACATTTGCCTCAGGAGGCTGGTCAAATTAAGGGCCATGTGCCAACTGCCAAAAATATTCCTTGGTCTAAGGCAGCCAATGAAGATGGGACATTCAAGAGCAATGATGAGCTGAGCGATCTGTATCAGGGCGCCGGCGTTGACTTCACTCAGGAGACTATCGCTTATTGCCGAATCGGAGAGCGTTCTGCGTTCTCATGGTTCGTGCTTTCTGAACTTCTTGATCTTCAAAACGTCAAGAACTACGACGGTTCGTGGACTGAATATGGTTCATTGGTGGGAGTTCCAGTAGCAATTGGTGCCTAGTTCTTTAGGTGCTAGTTATCGCAGAAATCAAATTTCCGGGACACGATAAGTTAGCAACATCAAAACTATTGGAAGATCAACCTAGATAAAGGAATCCGATGAGAACATGTGGTGCAACTCCTGGTGGTCCAGATTTATCTGGAGTCGATCTATCGAAGCAGACAGTCATTCAGGGAGCAGTTCTGCGAGCAGGTATTGCCGATGGCGTGCCCAACGGCGCCCCAGTGGGTAATGCCTACGTTCGATTGCTCGATGCTCAAGGAGAATTCACCGCGGAGGTTCCGACCAACGTAGACGGCCAATTTCGCTTCTTCGCGGCTCCAGGCTCTTGGACCATTGTGGTTCTCGCGGCTGGGGCTCGTGAAGAGGTGAAGGTCGAGGCAATTCAAGGCACTCCAGTGGAGCTCGTGATCGAACTTCACTAAGCAGGTAAACAGAGCCACAAGGTAGAAAAGGTAGGATAAGTGCATGGCTGAACAGCACGAATTGCGCGACAAAGGTTTGCGCCTCACACCTCAACGCGAGTTAGTACTGCAGGCTGTTCGCGAACTTGGTCATGCCACACCAGAAGAAGTTGCCGAGAATGTTCGACGCACTCACCCTGGCATCAACCTGTCAACGGTCTATCGAAACCTCGAAACTTTAGAGAATGTTGGGCTGGTTCAGCACACTCACTTGGGTCATGGTGGTGCCACTTACCACGCCGCTGAAGAACTAACTCATCTGCACTTAGTCTGTGGAGTTTGTGGATCAGTTGGAGATGCCCCGATCGAGAATTCCGCGCCTTTCGTCCAGTCTCTCCTAGACGACTATGGGTTTAAAACCGATGTCACCCACTTTGCTATTTATGGCACTTGTGCGGCCTGCCAAGCGTTGCTATAAAAAATGACTGCAGTATTGGTGGAATCCGGGCCAGATGCCGGTGCTATCTGGCATTTTGGCGAACCCAATCAAGAGCAGCGTGCGCTTGCATCAGGTAAAGCATGGGCCGATCTTTCCCACCGGGGTGTGATATCGGTGTCGGGCATCGATCGACTCACTTGGCTCAATGATTTGACCACCCAATTGCTAGTGAAGTTGGAACCCGGTGTTTGGACCACTGCGCTGATTTTGGATCCCAATGGTCGAATCGAACATCAATTTTTTCTTGTCGACGATGGCGCCACCACCTGGCTTCATTTGGAACGTGAGAAAGTTGAAGAGCTCACCACTTATCTACAAAAAATGAAATTTATGCTTCGAGTAGAGATTTCAGATGTCTCCTCCTCCTTTGCGGTTTTTCGTGCGCCTGGCCTAGCCGATTCCCTTGGCGGCCCATTTGCGCTTGTGCCCCGAGAAGAGATTGAGGAAGTTGCGCAAGCTTTCAATCAGACATACACCCAGGTTGGAATGTGGGCGCTCGAAGCCGAGCGAGTGGCGGCGGGCCGCGCTCGTTTACTTTTTGAAACTGACAATAAGTCGATTCCGAATGAACTTGGTCTGCTCCATAACTCAGTTCATATGAATAAAGGTTGCTATCGTGGACAAGAGACGGTCGCCAAAGTATTTAATTTGGGACATCCACCACGACGTCTCGTTCTTCTGCACTTAGAAGGAAGTATGGTCGCCATGCCCGGACACGGGGCAAAAGTCGAATATGACGGTAAAGAAGTTGGATTTATTGGCACGATGGCTCGTCATTATGAATTGGGACCGATTGCTCTAGCGGTCATCAAACGAAACGTACCGGTCGATGCAACTCTTCATTCCGAAGGGGTTGCGGCGAGTCAAGAAGTATTGGTTCCGGCCGAATAGTTATGGGAATTGTTCAGTTATTTTTCACTTTGCTCGCCGGCGTAGTCATCATGGTGATTGTGAAAAAGCTCTAGTTCTTAGTACACCAAAGCTTGAACATTGTCAGCGATTATTTCTGCTACAAAAGATGTTGCTCCTGCAATAACAATTCCTGGGATGAGATCCAACTCGCCGATCCCTCGCCGTACTGCACATTGAGTGCACACCGTAATAGACCCATCCGCAAGAATGACATCTCGCAGTTGATTCAATGGCGCCGAATGCTCTAAAACAAATTCTTCGCATTTTCCAGGTAGGGCGAAGAATGTGGCATCTCCGGAAAGCCAAAGCGAAACCGCCACACCGCTCATCACTGCCGTAGCGGCCACGTTAAATGCCTGAGCTACTCGCTCAGCATCGTCGGCTCCCGCTATTACCTTCACTACAAGTTTCGTTGCCATCGGCACAACTTTAGCCCGATACGCTTGCCTCCATGGAGACGCTGACTTCACTTCTTTTAGTTGGTGCAGCGTTTGCCCTTGGGCTTTTTCTTTTAGGTTGGGGCTTGCGAGGGGCGATCAAAACCTGGAGACAGGCTCGGAACGAAAGGCATATCGATGGTATTTGAAATTCCCGAGGGTTTGCACCCCGATCTCTACCCACTCGCGTGGTTAGTCGGCACCTGGCGCGGCAAAGGCCGTGGCGAATACCCAGGAATTGAGCCGTTTGAGTTTGCCCAAGAGGTGAGTTTCAATCACGATGGCAGGCCATTTTTGAATTACTTTTCCCGCTCGTGGATTATTGACGAGCAGGGTGAAATTATCCGTCCGGCTGCCTCCGAAGTTGGATATTGGCGACCTAAAGAGAATGGCGTTCTTGAAGTGCTGCTCAGCCACAACACCGGAATCTCGGAGGGCTGGGTTGGTGTGGCTCAAGGTCCAAAAATTCAATTAGCGATGGATCAAGGCTACTCGTCACCTACGGCCAAGATTGTGACAGCAGGAAGTCGGCTGTATGGCCTCGTAGAAGGCGAACTCTTTTTTGCGTATGACATGGCGGCACAAGGCCAGACCCTGCAATCCCATATCTGGTCAAGTCTGGAGCGACAAGTTAATGGTTAATTCCCTACAAGGTGAAGTATTGGCTGAAATTTCTCGAGCTGGTTTGGTCGAGTCACTTCACTCAGGACACTTGGTAATGCTCAATGGCGACGGATCAATTTTCCTTGCAAAAGGAGCTATAGATCTTCCGATTTATCCTCGTTCGAGTGTCAAGGCGATTCAAGCATCAGGCATGGCTCGCAGCGGGTTACGACTTAATTCGGAACAGTGGGCGCTGGTGTGCGCCAGTCATTCTGGTTCTGATCGCCACCTAGAGGTGGTGCGATCTATATTGGCAGACGCTGGGTTGGATGAGAGTTTCCTTCGCAACAGCAAAGACAAACCTTTGGGAGAAAAGGAACGTTTCGCATGGGGTAGTAATGAACCCATGAGAATTACCCAAAATTGCAGTGGCAAGCATGCCGGGATGCTCGCGGCCTGCGCGGTAAATGGGTGGGATCTTGAAAGTTACCTTTCGCCTGCGCACCCGCTGCAAGTGGCAATTCGTACTGAACTCGAAACGCTTTCGGGCCAGAAAGTTTCGCATGTCACGGCGGATGGCTGTGGAGCTCCGCTATTTGCACTTTCAACCCTCGGGCTGGCACATGCCTTTCGAAATCTCACCATCTCGCCAGATCCGTTGCACCAAGAGATTGTGCGATCTTGCATTGCCCATCCAGATCTAGTTGCAGGCGAGGGTCGATTAACCACGCGCCTAATGCGATCTGTTCTAGGGCTGTTTATGAAGGAGGGTGCCGAAGCCGTGGAAGTGTTGACATTGGCCGATGGTCGAACCTTGGTTTTCAAAATATCTGATGGCTCTGGTCGAGCTTTTGGGCCCATTGTTCAGGCCGCCTTGGCTCAGTGGGGGATTGATACCCCTGATGAGAGCGTCAAGATTTACGGTGGCGGAGAAGTAGTCGGCAGCATTGAAGCTCTGCTTTAGCGCAGTTGTAAGTGCGGGTCTAGACTTTCAGGCATGACTGCCCGGATTGCGACCCTCATGGTCCATACCTCACCTCTTGAACAGGCGGGTATTGGCGATGCCGGGGGCATGAACATCTATGTCGTTGAGAGTGCGATGAAAATGGCGGCAGCAGGTGTTGAGGTTGATATTTTTACTCGTTCCTCCAAGTCCGACCTCGCGGAGTCAGTAGTTATTGCCCCTGGTGTAACAGTTCGCCATCTCGAGGCCGGACCCTATGAAGGAATTTCCAAAGAGGATTTACCCTCTCAATTGTGTGCGCTCTCTTCCAGCATGATGCATTTTCAAGAGAAATTTCCGGCGAATTATTACGATGTTATTCATTCGCACTATTGGCTCAGCGGTCAATTGGGGTGGATGGTCAGTGAGCGAACTGGAATTCCACTCGTGCACACCATGCACACGATGGCAAAGGTCAAGAATCAAGCGCTCGCCGAGGGCGAGAACCCTGAACCTGCGACCCGCGCCATTGGGGAAGAGCAGGTAGTTAAAGCCGCCAGGGCGCTGATTGCAAATACCGACGCCGAAGCCGCCAGTTTGGTTTCACTTTACGATGCCTGTCCCGATGATGTTTATGTTGTCACCCCTGGTGTTGATCTTGGTCGTTTCACCCCGGGCCAAGGCCGAGCCGCTGCAAGAAAGCGGCTGAATATCGCCCCTGATACTTTGATGCTTACTTTTGTTGGTCGGATTCAGCCGCATAAAGGACCGGAAGTTCTGGTGCGAGCCATGTCTGAAATGCTCTCGCATACACCCCATCTGCGTGCCAAGATTGCTCTGGTCATCATTGGCGGCGCCTCGGGAAATAAGTCGACCGAGCCAGAACGCTTGAAAAACTTAGCAAAATTTCTTGGAGTGGAAGACGTCATTCATTTTAAGCCGCCCGTTTCTCGCGATGAATTACCTGATTGGTATCGAGCCTCCGACTTGGTGTGTGTCCCCAGCTACAGCGAATCATTCGGCTTGGTTGCGCTCGAGGCGCAAGCATGCGGAACTCCTGTTGTCGCGACCGCAGTCGGGGGATTGCGCACTGCAGTGGCAGACGGAATTTCTGGTTCCCTCGTGGACGGCCATGATCCCAAAGCCTGGTCAGCGGTGATGTCACGCTTGTTGTCAGAACCACAGCGGCGAATTTTGCTCTCGGTAGGTGCGGTGGATCACGCATCCCACTTTGGCTGGGAAGCCACAGCCAGACGCACTCTTGAGGTGTATGACCGAGTCATCTCCCAACCTAAATCCCAAACCCGTTGGCTGGCTTGATTCCTACTCATGATCTCTCCGATCGCAGTAGTTGAAGAATTTCTGATTTCGCATGATCTTGATTATGAGCGTAAAAGTGCAAATACTTTTTTAGTCTCCTTACCCGGTGAAAAGAAATTAGAAACCCATTGTGCTCTCGTGATTGGCGACAACTCGACCAGTATTAATGCTTTTGTTATTCGCAAACCTGATGAAAACAACGAAGCGGTATTTGAATGGTTGCTTAAGAAGAATGCGCAGATGTATGCCGTTGCGTTTGCGCTCAATGAAGTAGGTGATGTTTTTCTTGTAGGTCGAATCACTAATGCGGCTTTATCAGAATTGGAGCTCGATCGGATTTTTGGCTGCGTTCTCCAGTATTCCGATTCATCTTTTAATCCACTGCTAGAGCTTGGTTTCTCATCCTCCATGAGGCGCGAATGGGCTTGGCGAGTATCTCGTGGAGAGTCTCTCGCGAATTTGGCGGCTTTCGAGCATCTGATAAATACCCAGTAAGATTTGGAGTATGACCACAACATTGATCTTGCTCCGCCATGGTGAGAGCGAATGGAACGCAAAAAATCTCTTCACCGGCTGGGTAGATGTTCGACTCTCCGAAAAAGGCGAAGCTGAAGCAAAACGCGGTGGCGAATTACTAAAAGAACGTGACCTCTTGCCAGACGTGGTACACACCTCGCTGTTGCGCCGTGCAATTCATACTTCACAACTCGCTCTGGATGTTGCTGATCGACATTGGATTCCGGTTCGACGAACCTGGCGTTTAAACGAACGTCATTACGGGGCTTTGCAAGGTAAGGATAAGAAAGAAACGCTGGCCGCATATGGCGAAGAGCAATTTATGCTCTGGCGTCGCTCTTTCGATGTGCCACCACCCGCGATTGAAGACCATAATCCATACAGCCAGTTCGGTGACCCTCGTTATTCCGATTTAGGCAGTGAACTACCTCGAACCGAATGTTTGAAAGATGTCATTATTCGGATGTTGCCGTATTGGAACAGTTCCATTATTCCCGATCTCAAAAATGGCAACACCGTTCTTGTGACTGCGCATGGAAATTCATTACGAGCCTTGGTCAAGCACCTAGACAATATTTCGGACGATGATATTGCCGGCCTAAATATTCCGACTGGCATCCCATTACTTTATGAGCTCAATGATGAATTCATGCCAGTGAAAAAAGGTGGCGAATATTTAGATCCAGATGCAGCTCGCGATGCGATTCAAGCGGTTGCTAATCAAGGTAAGAAATAAATCCCTGCCTGATTAAGAACGAGGCGTAGCGTATTCTCCAGTAACAAGGAAGTAGACCCGGCGCGCGATCGAGACTGCATGGTCAGCGCATCGTTCGTAATATCGAGCCAGCAGCGTCATGTCAATGGCGGTTTCAACCCCATGTGCCCAATCGTCAGCCAGAAGCGTGGTGATAATCTTTCGATGAAGAACATCCATTTCGTCATCATCGGACTCAATTTCAAGTGCGCGGACGATGTCACGATTTTCGATAACCGAGGACATTTTCTGGATAATTTTGCTGGCGGTTCGTCCCATTTCCTCGAGTGTTAGCGCAAGTTCAGGAGGAACTGCAGTTCCGGGGAATCGCATCCGAGCCAACTTTGCGACATGATCTGCAAGGTCACCCATCCGCTCTAGGTCAGCGCTCATGCGCAGCGAACTCACGAGTGCGCGAAGGTCGGAGGCGACTGGTTGTTGGCGGGCCATGAGGTTGATGGTTCGAGCATCAAGTTCGTGCTGGATGGCATCGATGGTGGCATCTTCTTGGATTACTTTTTCGGCGAGACTGAGGTCAGCGGTCAACAAGGCCGTCGTGGCATCGGTCAAAGCGTTTCTCACCAACTCTGACATCTGGAGGAGGCTCTGTGTAATGGCATCTAACTCTTCATGGAAAATATCGCGCATTGGCTAAGAATAAGGGGTCTATTGACCATGAAAGGGTTGATCGGTAAACAGGTCTTGAACAGAAAGCAAAGATTTGGTGCTATCTGCGCTGGAAATAGCCAATTCGTAGAGGCAATGACCCTGCGCCTCCTACCATTACCCCATGGCCTGGATACGCAAGCGCAGCCCGTTCTCGGGAGAGATTGCGCCTGTCGCCACAGGGGTTTCCTTGCCCGAAGAGCTGCTCGATCTACTTGCCAGCGTGGATGCTGAATCTCTGGTCGTCGCCCCTGGCGAACAAGTCATCTTTGCCAGCCCGGGAATTGCGACCTTCAACTTGATTCGGGATTTTCGTATTCTGAGTGATTCGTTATTGATGTTGATTCGCGCCGTTCGACGATCGGGTCAGAAGCAAGAAGCAACCATGGAATTACCACGGGGCCCGATCGGTGCCGGTATGCATGATCTCCTAGTTCGAGTTGTTCCAATTGGGGAAGCAGGTCTTCTCGCAGTCCTGATTTTTGATGACAGCGAAATGCGACGGCTGGATTCTATTCGGCGAGATTTCGTCGCCAATATCTCGCACGAATTAAAGACCCCAATCGGTGCACTGTCGATTCTCAGCGAGGCCGTTCTCGGTGCAAGTGATGACCCCGAGGCAATCACTCGTTTTGCCAACAGAATGCAGACCGAGGCAAAGAGGTTGACAGATTTAGTTCAAGAAATCATCGATCTTTCGCGTCTGCAAGATTATGACCCATTAAAGAATGCAAATTCATTTGCAATGTCAGAGGTGGTGCAAGAGGCAATCGATCAATCGCGATTGACTTCATCAGCCCGCGGGATTTCTATCGTTTATAGCGCCCAGTCAGAGGCGATAGTTCAAGGCGATCGAACTCAAGTAACTACAGCCGTTCATAATCTGATTGAAAATGCCATCAATTACAGTCCCGACTCAACGCGGGTTGCCGTGGCACTTCGAAGTCAAGATGGGCTCTGCGAAATATCAGTTTCGGATCAGGGTATTGGAATTCCAGAGCGAGATCTCGAACGAATCTTCGAACGTTTTTATCGGGTTGATCCGGCTCGCTCCCGCCTTACTGGCGGCACCGGATTGGGCTTGTCGATCGTTAAACACGTTGCGGCGAATCACGGCGGCGATGTTTCGGTCTGGAGCGTTGAAGGCGCCGGAAGCACCTTCACCATAAGGTTGCCACTTTTGAATGAACCAAGTTCTTTGCCCACATCCCCAACAATTGCCGCGGAGGCACATTCATGACAAAAATCCTCGTAGTCGAAGACGAAGCGTCATTCTCTGACGCCTTGGCTTATCTCTTGGGACGAGAGGGATTTGATGTTTCAGTTGCAGATACTGGTCCGGGAGCTATTGAAGAGTTCGATCGTCATGGTGCGGATCTAGTACTTCTTGATCTTATGTTGCCTGGCTTGCCCGGAACCGAAGTGTGTCGACAACTCCGCACTCGTTCCAATGTTCCGGTCATTATGTTGACTGCGAAAGATACTGAGGTCGATAAAGTTGTTGGGTTGGAATTAGGAGCAGATGACTACGTCACCAAGCCCTATTCGTCACGCGAACTCGTTGCGCGCATCCGTGCGGTCTTGCGGCGTCAAGGTGAAGACGATGTTATTGCTGATGGAATCCTTGCTGCAGGTCCAGTTCGAATGGATATTGAACGTCACCTAGTTTCCGTCAATGGCGAGAATCAAGCCTTTCCATTAAAGGAATTTGAACTTCTTGAATTTCTAATCCGTAATTCCGGACGAGTTCTTACGCGTTCGCAATTAATCGACCGCGTCTGGGGCAGCGATTACTTTGGTGATACCAAAACACTCGACGTACACATCAAGCGTTTGCGTGCGAAGATTGAATCAGATCCCGCCAATCCAGTATTGATTCAAACCGTGCGTGGTCTCGGATATAAATTCGAAGGCTAGTTAGGCTCTTTACTTAGTAGCCGATGGTGATGCAGAGGCCACCGGCACCGCGGTGGGCACCGTTACGTTGGCATAGATTCCAGTTTGGTCGCGAACGATCGAATTGAACGTCACAGCAGCCGCGTTCTTGAAAGTGAAAGTAATGCTGGTAGTAGATCCCGAAGTTTGGCCAAATCCGGGAATGACGGCGCTGGCATTGGCAGAGTCGCCGGAGAAGATGGAGGGGTTATTTTGAGTAAGCGCTATGGGAAGTCCGCTAGTTACGGCAGGTATGCCCTTTACCGAGATCGCAGTAATTGCATCATCTGCTGCACCGACGTTGTCCACGGTGGCCACGAGAACGGCTGAACCATCGGATTGCGCAACCAAAACCACGTCGCGAATTTTGATATCACCAGAATCTGCCTCCGCGCCATCAGTCACCTTTTTGATGTGACGAGTCGGGGCATCTGGACCAGCGGCGCAGCCCGTCAAGGTTAGGGCGACGAGCGCACCAACGACGAGTAAAAGCGCCTTTTTGGATGGGTTTTGCGACATGGGGGGAATGGTATCAACCATTGCGAGATACCTTTGTCAACCCTGAAATAAGGGCGATTTACGCTCAGGAAGGGGTCTTGGAGGCAATTTAAGAGTGCCAGAGGGTGCTGGTAGACTAGGCACCTACCGAAAGGCCAATTTAATGTCATTTAAGGTCGGCGAAACCGTTGTTTATCCACATCACGGAGCGGCTCTCATAGAAGCAATTGAGACTCGGATCATAAAAGGCGAAGAGAAAATATATCTAGTTTTAAAAGTGGCTCAAGGTGACTTAACCGTTCGCGTTCCAGCCGAAAATATCGATTTGGTGGGAGTTCGTGACGTTGTAGACAGCGCAGGCTTGGATCGCGTCTTTAACGTTCTACGTCAGCCTTATACCGAGGAGCCAACTAACTGGTCTCGTCGCTACAAGGCAAATGTGGAAAAACTCGCCTCCGGCGATGTCATCAAAGTCGCCGAAGTCGTTCGTGACCTTTACCGTCGCGATCTGGATCGCGGACTTTCAGCAGGTGAAAAGCGGATGTTGGCAAAGGCAAAGCAAATCTTGGTCTCGGAACTCGCCTTGGCTGAGCGCACCGACGAGGAAAAGGCCGGCATCATTCTTGATGAGGTTCTAGCTTCCTAATTTCGTGAGTATTCCACCAATCAAGGTTCTGGTTGCGGTCACAGACGCGACAGCACTCTCTCGTTTAGGTGAATCAACTCTTCTCGTCTCTTCTTGCCTAGTCGCTCGTGAGTTTTCTCGCGAAGTTGGGCAGAAGGGACCGGTTACAGTGGCATTTTCTGAGGAGCTTTCGATTCAAATTTCAGCCCAATTGAAATCTGCTGGCATCGAGTTCTTGGCCTTGGTTTGCGATGTCAATAATCCAGTCGAGTTAGCGAAGGCAATTGCTGATTCCATTGATGACTCTGAGCTCATTGTGATTCACGATGCAAACCGACCCCTCACCCGGATTTCGCAATTTCATCGTGCTTTGGAATCTCTCCTTGCAGAGGGTGATGCGGTTCGTTGTTCTTCGGCATTCACTGAAACCCTGAAGTCTGTCTCCAGTGAAGAACTCATTGAGTACACGATTGATCGAACTTCAGTTCGACGTATATCTACCCCAGAAGTGATAAAAGTCGGCGCAATTGATTTTAAGCAAATCTCAGTCGAAAAATGCAACGGCTGGTTTCTCCCTTTGAAACCTAAGGCAGAAATTGGCTATGTGGATTCTGATCCAGAATCTATCCGGGTGAATTCGTCAGAAGAACTTTCTTTGTTGGAGTCCTTCTTACATTGGCAAAATACCGTCGCTCGTTAGTCACTTTGCTGTTCAGTTCGAATCCCTTCAGGCGCGCACAAGTTAGATATTAGAAAAGCCCCCAAAATTTCTTGGGGACTTTTTGCATCCTCTTGACGAATGGAAATATAAGGTAGGACTTGAAAAAATCGAACTGTCAGGACGTTGATGTCGTTTCGCTTAATATTTGGTGGGGCGCCACATGGTCGTGACCACCAGACCTGATGGGATAGTAAAGCTGCCATGTGGTCGAAAGCCCACACTTTCGTAGCGCGCATTATTTAGTGCATTGGTCGACTCGAGGTAGGCCGGTGCGCCCTGTGCGTCGATACGTCCGAGGTTTTCGCGCAAGAGAGCCATACCCAGACCCTGCCCTCGAAAGCTTTGCAGCGTGCCAAGCAAACTCAAGTAGAAGTGAGGTTCGGTCGGACGAGCTTTAGCGAATTGATCCATGATGGCGAGAATGTTTTTAGCAATCGGATGATCTCCAATCTCGATAAGGAAGTTCTCGAAAGATTCTTCTTCCGCACTCGTGAGATCTATACCGTCTGCGGGAATCCACATTGCTGCGGACTCACCATGTTCGGTTAGAAAGGTCCACGGATATCTGATGGCGGAGGTGGTAAATAGACGCCAGAATGCGGTCGCCTGTTGGACCCGACGCGTCCTATCTGGGAAAACAGGACCCCAAAGTGGATCATCGAAAAACGCAGAAGTGAATATTTCGACGATTGCATCGATATCCGAAGGTGTTGCCACTCGAACGCCAGTCGGTGCGTGGCCAGTCAAAGGATCCATAGTCTTTCCTATCACTATTTCAATTCTGGTTGATCAACCAACTCTTCATGAAGTGGGCTGTTTTTTGGGAGATTTTCATTCAAAGTCTCCAATTCCTCGCTCGACAATTCAATGTTGATTCCAGAAAGGGTTTCCAAAATATTTTCTTTTTTAGTAGAACTTGGAATTGGAATGGATGTTGGGAAATTTGCGAGATGCCAAGCAATTGTCAGCGCAAAGGGGGAGGCGCCTTTTGCACTTGCCACTTCGCCAAAGGACCCAAATAGATTGGTTCCCAACTCTTTTGTGGTCTCTCGAACGCCGCCCAGTGGGGACCACGGCAAGAAAGCGATTCCATCTTCGTTACAGATGTCGATCACATCTGCGCCATTTCTATATCTTGGGTTATATTCGTTTTGCACGGAGACCACTCCACCTTCAGATGGCCTGCCGCCAATTTCAATCGCCAATTTCAGTTGTTCCGCATTAACGTTGCTCAATCCAATATTTTGAACAATTCCATGATCGAGGAGAGTCATCACATTTTCAAATTGGGTTTTGAAAGAGACGGAAGTGTCTAGGCGATGATGTTGCCAAAGCTGAATTTTTTCCACTCCAAGGCGAAGTGCCGAAGCTTCGACTGCGCGGTATAGATAACTCTTGGAGGCATCGCGACCGCCCTTGCCAAACCAAGAGCCATCATCCTCACGGGTGATACCACCTTTTGTTGCTAGGACCAGCTTTGCCTTCTGTTCTTCGTTGCCGGACCAAGTGCGGACCGCCTCGCCGACGAGTCGTTCGTTATGTCCCATGCTGTTCCACGAGGGCGCATAAATATCAGCAGTATCGAGGAGAGTGATCCCAAAATCCAGAGCAGCATGAATGAGTTCGACGGCCTCTTCACGTCGATCCAGCATGCTCGGGGTGCTTGGGGGCATGTCAGAAAGTGGCATGCAGCCAAGTCCAACCGCTGAAACTTCGTAGGGACCGATTTTTCGCACCTTGAGCGCCATGGAGGAACCTCTCGCTAGAAAACTTGAAAAACAGATAGTAAAGAGTTAGTCAAGAATGGAGACTAGCGTCCGATGTTGCGGAATTCGCGCCAAATTTTAAAAGGTTGACCAATGACCTTCTTAGGAAATGACCAGAACACGGCCCGAGGTGCTCGCCAGAATCTTTTCCATAACCGCCAAGGCTTTGTTGCAATTCGATGCTGAAGATCTTTGGCATAGTGAATTCGAAGATCATTAGACTCGTGTTTGACCTGAGTCTTGCAAACGGTGCACGTGGTGGAAACCAGAAGTCGGCCGGCATAGCGAAGTTCGTGGATGCTCTCTTGTTGGCATTGGGCGCAATCGAGGGTGGCCTCGATAATTTCATTACTCAATCTCGATACCTCCGCTTCTCAAGAACATGTTCTGCAATGACTAAGTCTTGTGGATAGGTAATTTTCACATTTGCGACTTCCCCTGTCACGGCCATCGTGTGAACTTCGGGGAAATACTTTTCCATGCACGCGGCAGTATCAGTTCCGTGAAAACTATCTTGATGAGCCTGACGATACGCCATAAGCAACTCCTTGGCGCCAAACGCTTGTGGGGTTTGAACTCGGACTACCGATTCCTCGGTCTGGATATCCATCTCCCGTTGCGAGACCGAAATGGTAGGAATTGCACCTCCGTGACGATGCGCTGCCTCGGCAATATTTTTGAAAAGTCCGCTGGTTGCCAGTGGCCTGGCACCATCATGAATCATCACGACATTCACTTCGCCGGCTTCGATCGCGGGCGCTAGATACTTCAAAGCGTGGTATTCAGAATCGTGTCTCGTGGTGCCGCCCGAAATTATCTCTACTTTTAGATGAGGGATCTCGCGTTCCAAGGTGGTTCGAGCAATCTCAGCATCATCAGGATTAATAACGAGAATCGTGCGCGAATTGCGGAAACTTTTTGTCGCGTTTACCAAGGACCGGGAGATGATTCGTCGGCCACTCAAAGGCAGCCAGACCTTGTTTGTCGAGTGCCCAAAGCGCGACCCGGACCCAGCGGCCAAGACCACTACTGCGGTTCGCATCGGCGACTTCATAGGTCAATTGTGTCAGACTTACCGTTATGGCATTTCGGGCGAAGTTAGGGCGTTCCAATTTGAGCCCACAAGAAGAGGCCGAGAAAATTAAGGCTAAATTTGAAAAGCGACGTGAGGTCCAGGGGCTATTTACCTCTGCCCAGGAAGACTTGATGGCGGAGTTAGGACTCACACCGGGCGCACGAGATGAGATCGACCACAAAGGGGCAGAAACGGTTTCACCCGCCCCCAAAGCCAAGAAAAAACGCCAACTTTTTACTAAACAACAACTTAAATTAATGGACGAACTGGGGCTCAAACCAAAGCATTTGGAAACCCCAGATCAAACCGAATAACTAGTTGGCGTAGGTTAGACCAGCCTCATCTTGTTCCTTACGAAGTCGCACAATCAAACTGGTTGAATCAAGAACGACATCATCGTAAGTCAGAAGCGTTCCGACTGGAACATCGTTCTTCACGATTGCGTTTTGGATCAGTCCGATTGGAACCAAGTTATCTCGGCGAGCATCTGCAGCAATGTCTGCATATCCACGAACCGTGTAACCACCGATGCCGTCGATCTTGTCACCAGCCTTGAGATCTTTCTTTGTCATAGCAACAACTTCAGAGATCAAGTGGGTTGCGAACAACGAAGATTCCCGGTCAACTACGGCGCGAGCCACTGAGATTGGCGCCTCGATAGAGGCAAGGTGATAAGGACGATAGAGCGCAAAGTATGGCCCAGCGCCCATTCCGAGATAGGTCATTTCGTGATTGATATACGGTGAATCGCTTTTCACGATAACGAATACGCCAGGGGCCACATCGCCGGTGCAGTAATCGATTACACCTTTGGATTCGAGGATTCCACCATCTTCAACTGGAGCGAAAACATTTTGCAGTGTCTTTACTGTGGCTGCAGGGCCGTACATGCCGCGCTTGGAAAGCGGAATTCCTGTCGTGTTGGAAAGCGCCACCATCTCGGTCATCGTTTTAGAACCATCAGTGAAGGAGCAGAGCATCTTTGGATTCATGTTCTTCGCAGTTGCGCGCTCGCGCACCGTGTCTGGATTGCTTAAAGGTTCAAAAGGATTGTTCTTGCCCTTCCCTGCGGCAATAACTTCGAAATTCAAGTCACGTGCAAAGTCAACAAGAACCTTGGCTTCAATTGGCTCGTCGCCGTGGCAGACGGTGTAGATAACGCCATTATCGACGGCAGTTTTGTGAAGTAGCGGTCCAATGGTGACGTCCATTTCGACATTCAGAACTGCAACATCCTTTTTAGCGAGCAAAGAGGAATAAGTAATTTGCGCGCCAATTTCTGGAACACCGGTGGATTCAACAACAAAATCGATAGGCAGTTCAGCAACGAGATCGGACTTTGTGGAGCCAACTCGTTTTCCAGAATTCAAAGCTTCGATAATTTCAGCCTTGTCATCACTAATGACGGGATCAGTGACTCCTAAATCTATATAAAGATTGGTGATACGAATCGGATCAATATCAATTACGAGTACAACGGAAAGTCCTGGCATGCGGTCAACTTGGCAGCCAAATCCGTGACCCATTTGACCAGCGCCAACGAGTGCAATTTTTACATCTCGGCCCAATTTATCCGCATGTGCTTTTAGTCTTGCTGAGTAGGCCATCTGACAACTCTTTTCTACATTTAATCGCTAGAAATAACTGAGAAGATATCTCCAACACTTACGATAGGTAATGCAACTGCTTCAATATTTACATCGCCAGGCAACTCTGCCTCGGTTAATCCATTCGCCTTTAAATCTAAATGTCCTAGATTGAGAAGGTTATCGCTTGCCACTGAACCGACAGCTAAAACTGTGTATGTATTGCTGTTAATATCAATCACATCGCCTGGTTTCGGCGCCCGAATCTGAATATCAACTTTGTGCAGAATAGAAAATTCATGGAGTTCAATTGGGGCGTTCTCGCCGAAAAATACAAGAACGCCTTGCTCGCGAAAATCTGAAACCAATTCGCCTACTGCAGTGACAGTCGAGCGGTATACAACTTCGGCCAAGTCTTACGCCTCTTTAATGTTCTCGGTCTTTACTCCGGATACAAAAAGTTCCTTGGTGATGAACATTGCTAGCGGGCCGGCTGGTGATGTGCCGTGAATATCAACAGTCAAAACCTTCTTCATCGGGTATACGCCAACACGGGCAGTCCCACCGCAGTCAATAACTGCAACAGCGATTTTGTCGAAGGGAACACTGCTCTTAAAGCCATCAAAAGGAATTCCACCTGTGGCATCTGCAATGGCCTGAGCGACGGGGTGAATTCCACCACCAGTTACCGAGTAAACATAAGGCTTCTCGTCCGTAGGCGTGATTATTAAAGGTCCACCCCAACCACCACGACCAGCTTCAACGATAACGCTCTTGTATTCGCCCATTTTTACTCCCTATGCCTATGAATTCGTTGTTGGATCTGAAAGTCTCAATTATGGAACTAAATCTAGCCTCTCGTGTTCCAGAGTGCAGAGCCTGCACTCTGGAACGACGCTCTAGAGGTGTTTTTCCTTACTTCTTTACGCTGTAAAGACCGAAGCTCGCAACGTATGCGATGACGACGGAAAGTGGACCAGTGATCAAACGGGAAAGCAGAACCGCAGGAACACCAATCTCGACAGTCTCCGGCTCGGCTTCTCCCAAAGCAAGACCTACTGGGATGAAGTCGCAACCAACCTGTGGGTTGATCGCGAAGAGAGCAGGAAGTGCGTATTGAGCAGGGATGTTTCCCTTGCCAATTTCAACACCGAGGAGAACTCCAACGATCTGAGCAATAACGGCACCTGGTCCAAGCAATGGAGATAGGACTGGGATAGCGCAAATGATCGAGATCAAGAGCAAACCAGGAAGTGATGATGCGGAGCCTTTAATACCTTTAGCAATCCAGTCACCGACACCAGTGGTCAGAATGACACCAACGATGAAGGAGATGAAGGCCATAAATGGAAGTACGTTACGAATAACGGTGTCAATTGCATCGCGGCCAGATTGGAAAAGAATTCCAACTACTCCACCTACGCTACGACCAACCTTTACGAGGATTCTATTGATTCCATCCATTTAATTATGCCTCCTTTGCGGACTTGGACATCATGCGAGCCGTAATGAACTCGGTGACAATGCCGCGGATAAAGATAACTACAAGACCAACCAACAGGTAACGAATTGCTAGGTCACCAAGAGGCAGACCCAAATTGGAAATTCCGGTTGCAATACCAAGGTAAACGAAAAGTTCGCCTGGGTTTGCATGAGGGAAAATACCGAGAATTGGGTGTACGAAGGAAACAGCTGAATCGTAAAACGCTGGCTTGAAACGTTCTGGAAGGAAGCGACCCATGGTGTAAGCCATTGGATTCGTCAAAACGAAGACTGAAACAAAAGGAAGAACGATGTAACGGACTGGATACCACTGCAAGCCTGGGCGTGCAGCTGCGGTACCAAGCTTTTCAATTCGCTCTGGTCCAATGATGCGAACAAGAGCATTTACAGCAGTGAGCAGAACGATCAATGTTGGAAGAATTCCACTAACTAAGCCAACAAAGTTCTGACCACCTCTATTGAACACCTTAATGAAATCTTGAGCGCCTGTAGCAAGGGCACCCATAATTCCCGTGGGCTTATTAATAATCACTTGGTTCGCCACAATGACGAGTCCATGTAGATTCAATGCACACCTCCTAGTTGAATGAAGCCGCGGTCGCGACCCTCTTCTTTTCAATAATGATTAATCTCAGTGCAATCAATCATTACTTTCCTTGCTTTGTACATCTTGCAAACCACCGTGGCGGCTTGCAATTCTCCTGGTTAGATTTTGGAGTAGTGATCCCGAAGAAGTTGTGCGGCGTGCTTTGCAGCATCCGTTACCTTCTTGGGTTCACCTTCCACAACTCGGGTACCCGAGATGATCTCTTCCAGCGAGAATCCTTTGTATTGGGGGAGTGGCTTTGATTTTGTAAAGACGGTGAAGCCCCGAAGGACCAGTCCATCCTGAACGATGTTGTCGTCATTGGCCGAAAGTGCCACAAACGCCCGTCCACCGCGATAGCGCTTGCCACCCATACCAGTGGCTACCATGCCCATTTTACGTAGTCGCTTAATGTCCTTTTGGAAATTTTTCGCCTGCATATATGCCAGAGCCAGCTGCGAAGCCCACATAAAAGCAATAACAATAAATAGTTTCGTTAAGTAGGTCATGCGCTCTTCACCATTTTCGGAGAAATAAACTTCACGATGGCATTGGCGCAAGCTAGATCGATAATCAGAATGTCTATCAGCCCAGCTCTTGCGGCACCGATAACACCTTCTGCCTTTTCATATCCGGCTGCGATCCCAACTACCTTGGGTATGTTACGAATCTCTTCCAAGGTTAGCCCGATTACACGACGATCCATGGCAGCGCTAACGATATTTCCGTCAATGTCGTAGAAATGAGTTGCAATATCGCCGGCATACTTATTGCGCACCTGCTCGGTCTCGGTACGAGAAAGTTTGAATTCCTCGAGTACCTTCTCGCTGGAAGATGAACCTTTTGATCCAACGCCAACAATCGCGATATCCGCACGCCGAGCCAGTTCTAGAGTGGATGCAATGGATTCTTCCTGGATTAACGAGTTTCGCATCTTCGAGGTGCTGACAACAACTGGTGCGAGAAATGGGACAAACTGTGCGTTCAGATTGCGAGCCAGTGAACGACCAACTTCTTCTGCGCTGACCGAAGTGGAGATCGAAGAGAGCGAACCCATAAGTTGAGTGACTTTCAGCCCCGATATATTTTCATTTTCCAGACCATGAACAGTTGCTTCTAGACCTCGACCCCAGGAAATGGCGATGGTTTGATTGGGCCGAAGTGATTGAATAACACTCCGCGCCGCGGCTCGGCCAACGGCGCTAAGGACTAAATCATTCTGTTCGGTGGCAATGACCTGAACTTCTTTAATATTGAGGATATTTTGAATTTGATTGGAGAGTGATTCGTGGCGGGAGATCGGAGCCACGACCCGAATCTCAACCAAACCTAATTCTTTGGCAAGTGTGAGCATTCTCGAGACATTCGAGCGCGAAGTTCCGAGAACTTTGGCCACTTCGTCTTGCGATTTCTTATCTTCGTAGTAGAGACGGGCAGCACGCAGAACCAATTCTGTGTCGCGCTGTTTCACTATCGTCACATCCGTTCAATCATTGAACATTTGGAGAAGTGTGCCTGTAAAAGTTACCAGTGTGCAAGTACATTTGCGGGAATTCTTTTATATTTTTGTAACTTTCTTTTTACCTCCTCGTCATAGACGCGAGATTGAAAAATCATTCTGCCTTTCGTTGCATTGCTACTGGTGAGTAATGGATCTAGAGTCCCAATTCGGCAAGAGCAGGTAAACATTTGCGTGCCATCGCTTGGGAATCTACTGCAGAGTTTTGTTCTAGCGCAGCGGTAGCAGCCGACTTCATCTCTTCATAATTCGTCGCACCAATAATCATCGCAACATCGGAGAGTGTGGCGACGTTGCAAGACAAGCTCGTAACGCCTAGGCCCAGCAAAACAGTCGCCAAAGCCGCATCAGAGGCGGCCTCACCGCAAACACCTACAGGACAATTGTTTCGAAGGCCGGCCTGCGCTATCTGATGAATTGCACGAATTAAGGCTGGTTGCCAAGGATTATTAAAGTGAGCCAGGGCTGCCGATTCTCGATCCGCGGCATGCAGGTATTGGCCTAAATCGTTCGTTCCGATGGAAACGAAATCGCAGATTCGAGTTATCTCTTCAGCATGGAAGACAGCGGCCGGCACCTCAATCATCACTCCCGATTTAGTGAGATTGTATTCACGACATAAATTGAGAAAGTCTTGTGCTTCTTGCGGAACAGTGATCATTGGCGCCATTACCCATACTTCGGCTTTGGTTCGCGATTGCGCAAGTGAAATTGCCTCTAGTTGGGTTCGAAGCAATTCTTCGTGCAAGGTAATCGTCCGATAGCCACGAACCCCAAGGGCTGGATTCGGCTCGTGCCCAAAGTTAATAAATGCCAAGGGTTTATCTGCCCCTGCATCGAGAGTGCGTATGACGACCTTTTGTTCGGGAAAGAGCTCAAAAATCTTTGCATAGCGATCCGCTTGTTCTTCGAGAGTTGGCGGAACTTTTTGATCTAGGTACAGGAGTTCAGTCCGGAGCAATCCGACGCCATCCGCGCCGACGCTGACAGCCTTTTCAGCATCGCTGAATCGGCCAACATTGGCGTAGATAGGAATCCCTCGTCCATCTTTGGATTTATAGCCCGCGCTGGAACGTTGTTGCTGGGCCAACTTTCGGATTCGAATTTTCTCCACTTGGTTTTCAATCGCGGCTATCTCGTCCGCACCTGGATCAAAGAAAACTTCGCCGGTTGTCGCGATTATCCCGACTGGTTGGCCTAAGTGAGCTAAGGCTTTCGCAATGATTCCCTGACAAGCAACAATCGCAGGAATGCCGAGAGAACGAGCGATGATGGCGGTGTGACTGGTGGGACCACCGGCTTCGGTCACGATCGCCAGGATTTGCCCGGGAACCAGGTCTGTCGTATCGGCCGGAGACAAGTCCCGAGCGATCAACACAGTTGGTTCGCTGAACGACGGGATCTCTGGATAGGAAGTACCGGCGAGTTGGCAAAGAATTCGGTCACAGATATTTCCGACGTCGCTCACTCGTTCAGCCAGATAGCCACCTGATTGCTCCAGCAGATCTTTAAAAAGTTCCGAGGCTTTTAGGATGGCATACGCAGCGGTATCGCCATTGTCGATATGCGCGTGCGCCTCTTCAATCAGTGCTGGGTCACCAGCTATTTCGGCAACTGCGATCAAGATTTCTTGCAGCTCGCCAGTTGCTCGCGATGCTCGATCCGCGAGGTCGGAAGAGACGCAGACCACCGCCTCTTCTAATGCCAACTTTTCCGCAGCAGCAGTCATGGTCGACTTGGCTGGGGTAGGCATGGGCACGTCTGAAGTCAGTAAGAAGAATGTTCCGTACGTTGCCCCCGCGCTCGCAGGAATGCCTATGAGGGATGACATCTCAATCCCTTCCTAAGCGCATCAATCAAAGACCTTCAATCAGGTGATCCAATAATTCGGCGCCATCATAAAAGTCACAATAACGTAGGTCGATAGTTAAGGAAACGCTCTTCTTTGAATCGGAGTTCTTTCCAACAGTCAGTGAGGTAACGTGACCAGGGAAGAGCGGAGGAGTGTTGGAACTCATTCGGAACAAGGTGAGGTCAAAGATGGTTGTAGTGGCCCCGCTCAACATGTAGATAGGCACTTTGCCTTCCTGAGCTTGATGAGTGGTGCGATCGTAAAGCTCTTCGAGTTCTTTTCGACCAAGCAAATCAGGGTTATGAAAGACTGGCAATGCGCTGCCATAGATCGACTTAATAATCATCGCTATGCCAATGTCGGAACCTGCTTCGCCATTGATGGATGAGATATTGAGATCTAGGCGAGAGCGAAGAACACCAGCCCAGGTGGTTAATAGGTGCGCTTGCCAATGCTGATTCTTGCCCGAGGAGTGCTTGAATATTCGAGTAAATGACGTTTGCGGAACGCTTCGTGTTTTCTCGATTCCCGCGGCAATAAGTTTGCGATTGGCCTCTTGTCTGGCAGCGATTTTTGGGTTGATCTGCAAACCTGAAATATCAGAAAACATGATAGTGCCGTCAGGCCCGGTGGCTTTGATGGTCGAAAGGGAAATCCCTTTTTCGGCTGCTAAAGCCCGCGCCTTTGGAACGGCTTTAATCTGGGTGGCTGCAGTTGGAGCAACGACTAACGGCTCAACAACGACCGGTGCCTCGACGACAGGTGGAACATATTCTGGCTCTGGAGTTGTTAAAACCACTTCAGCAACTTCATGCGGTTCAACCACTGGTTGTGCGACGACTTCAGCCATGGGTTCGCTCGGTCCATCGAAATCGAAAGCCATAACTTCAGTTTCGGTCAACATCGTTAAAACAGGCTTGCCAATTGGAATGGTCTCACCCACTACACCGATGAGGTCTTTGATAACTCCATCGGCGGGCGCTTCAACCTCCATGTCAATCTTGTCGGTCATTACTTCAAAAAGCACTTGGCCAGATTTCACGTGATCGCCAGGGCTCACGTAATAGACAATGAGATCGCCGGTCTCCATCGTCATGCTCATCTTGGGCATGACTACCGGGTAAAGGAAACTCATTTCCAACTCTTTACGAGATCACGTGCCGCAATTTCGATGTCATCAATTTGCGGAACCGCGCTTCGTTCTAGTTGTGGTGCATAAGGAATGGGAATATTTAATCCGGCAAGGCGTTTCACTGGCGCAATGAGCGACCCGAATGAAGGACTACCTACAAGTTGAGTCACGACCTCATTGATAAAGCCGGCATGGGCCGGAGCCTCTTGCACGACCAGCAATCGCCCAGTCTTATCGACAGATTCGTAGATTGGATTCATGTCGAGTGGAGAGATTGTTCGTGGATCGATCAGTTCAACGGTAATTCCTTCGGCTTCTAATCGCGCTGCGGCCTCGAATGATTTATTAACCATCACGCCAGTGGCCACAATGGTGAGATCTTTGCCAGTGCGAACGACTTTCGAAACCCCTAAAGGAATTCGACTAGATCCTTCTGCGACTGCATCGCGACCAGGAAGTTTGTAAAGCAATTTGTGTTCCAGGAAAATGACTGGGTTTGGGTCGTCGATGGCGGAGAGCAAAAGACCCTTGGCATCATCTGGATTCGAAGGCATGACAACCTTCAGTCCTGGCACGTTTGCAAACCAAGTTTCCAAACTCTGTGAGTGTTGTGCAGCGGCTCCCGTGCCTGAACCTGACGGAGTGCGAAGTACCATCGGAACGTGGAGCGCACCGCCCAGCATGAAGTGAATCTTCGCTGCCTGGTTGGCAATCTGGTCCATGGCTTGAGCCGTGAAATCGGAGAATTGTATTTCCACGATTGGGCGCATACCTGAGAGCGCAGCCCCAACAGCAGCACCAACAATTCCAAGTTCCGAAATCGGAGTATCGAGGACTCGATCCGAGCCAAATCGGTGGTAAAGATCGCCAGATACTCCGAAGGCGCCACCATAAATTCCGACATCTTCGCCGAGTAAAAAGACTTCAGGACGTTCTTCCATGGCAATTGCCATCGCCTCACGAACTGCCTCTGCCATAGTCAACATTCGATCACTCATGCGGACACCTTCTTAAAGACTGCATCGATTAATCCGGCTGGATCAGCGGGTGTTGCTTTAACGGCAACATTTACAGCTTCGATAACTTGATCGGTTGCGCGCTTCTCAATTTCTGCGAGTTCCTCGGCGGTTGCAAAATTGCGCTCGAGCAGAACATTCTTAAATCGGAGTATTGGATCAACGGCTTTCCACTCGTCAATCTCTTCCTTAGTCCGATAAAGATTCTTATCAGAACGGGAGTGGCCCTTCCAGCGATATGTCTGTGCTTCGATCAAAGTTGGTCCGCCACCTTCTTTAGCACGACGAACTGCTGCCTCTGTCGCCTCGTAAACGGCTACGACATCGTTGCCGTCAATAGTGATGCCAGGGAATCCGTAACCGAGAGCCCGATCGGAAAGTTTTTCCAGGGCGAATGCTTTCGCGGTTGAAGAGCTCATCCCATATTTATTATTTTCGCAGACAAAAATCACCGGCAATTTCCAGATTGCCGCCATGTTGGCAGCTTCGTGGAAAGCTCCTTCATTCAGGGCACCGTCACCGAAGAAAGAAACAACTACGGTTCCTTTAGCCATCATTTTTGAGGCGAGAGCCGCACCTACAGCGATGGGAATGCCACCACCAACAACACCATTGGCGCCAAGGTTGCCGGTCTCTACGTCGGCAATGTGCATGCTGCCACCTCGACCGCCGCAATAGCCGATTTCTTTCCCTAAAAGTTCGGCAATCATTCGAGTCAGATCTGCGCCTTTTGCAATGCAATGGCCGTGACCTCTATGTGTCGAGGTGATTTGATCATCGATGTTCAGAGCCAGGCAAACTCCGGTGGGAGAGGCTTCTTGACCAATGGATAAATGCATAGTTCCGTGCATCATGCCGCGCCCAAATAAATCTTCAACCGCTTCTTCAAATTTACGAATACGATTCATATACAGGTAGGCGTACTTTGCATGCTCAGGCGAACTGAGTGGATGGCCAGTCAAAAGTTCTAAAGTGGTCATTATTCAACTTTCACATATGTGCAACAGCATGAATAGATGTCCATATTAAACACTACTTTTGCTGTAGGTACGCTACGCCCATGAAAGAATTTCGAACTTTGGTCGCCTCTGCGGTTGGCCTTCATGCCCGCCCAGCCGCCCTTTTTGCCGCCAGCGCTAAATCCTCGGGGTGCTCAGTGCGACTTTCCAAGGTTGTTAACGGTGAAGTTTCAACTCCCGTTGATGGCGCAAGTGTGCTTCGCGTAATGACTTTAGGCGTTAAATGTGGCGATGAAATATTGGTTGAGGTGACTGGCGAAAGCGAAGATGCCACAGTTCAAGCGCTGCGCGCCATAGTTGAAAATCCGGATCATTGAGCTCTAACTTTCGAACTGGGATAGGCGTCGACTCGCATCAGGTTGGCGCGGCTGGTCCCTGCCATCTCGCTGGGCTGACTTGGCCAGACTCCATGGGGATGATTGGGCATTCTGATGGTGACGTTGCCGTGCATGCCATTTGCGATGCCGTGTTATCCGCCTGCCAACTCGGCGATCTCGGTGATCTCTTCGGCATCGATCAAGAGCAATGGAAAGATGCCAGCGGTGTGGCAATGCTTTATCACTTACGTGACTATGTTTCTGGGCTAAAATTCACAATTGTGAATGCATCTGTCCAAATTGTCGGAAATGAGCCGAAAATTCGTGGCCGCCGCGAGGAGGCTCAGCGCGTGCTCTCTGATGCTCTGGGAGCTCCGGTATCGGTATCCGCAACGACCACTGATCATCTGGGATTTACCGGTCGTGGCGAAGGGGTTGCGGCAATCGCCAGCGCGTTGGTTATTGCGCCATGAGCCTTTCGCTGTACAACACTCTCACTCGTTCTACATCTGAATTTCTTCCCTTAATTCCTGGCAAAGCGGGAATTTATCTCTGCGGTGCAACAGTGCAAGCCGAACCACACATCGGTCACATCCGTAGTGGCATCAACTTCGATATTTTACGGAGATGGTTGACCCACATTGGATATGAGGTCACCCTGATTCGCAACGTCACAGATATCGATGACAAAATTCTCCATAAGGCGGTTCATGAAGGCATGCCGTGGTGGGCAGTGGCTAGTAAATACGAGCGTGCATTTGCCTGGGCTTATTCGACGCTCAATGTATTGCCGCCAACGTATGAACCTAGGGCCACCGGTCACATCACTCAAATGATTGAGTTGATGCAGATCCTTATTGAGAATGGCAAGGCTTATGCCCCAGGAAATGGCGATGTATATCTGAGCGTTCGATCCTTGGACTCTTACCTCACCTTGTCGAATCAGAAGTTGGATGACCTGCAATCCGCAGATGACTCCGAAGCGACCTTCAAAAAAGATCCAAGAGATTTTGCCTTATGGAAGGCCGCAAAGCCTGGCGATCCATCTTGGCCCACTCCATGGGGAGATGGCAGACCCGGCTGGCACCTCGAGTGCTCGGCAATGGCTCATACCTACCTTGGTGCAGAGTTTGATATTCACGGTGGCGGGCTCGATTTAATTTTCCCTCATCATGAAAATGAAATTGCCCAATCAGAGAGCGCAGGTTGGGGTTTCGCACGCATTTGGATGCACAACGCATGGGTGACGGCTTCTGGTGAAAAAATGAGTAAGTCACTAGGGAATTCATTATTGGTTTCAGAGATAGTGAAGCAAGTCAGGGGTATCGAACTTCGTTGGTATCTGGGCGGTGCGCATTATCGATCGATGACCGAATTTTCCTTTGAGGCTCTCGAAGAGAATTGCGTTAACTTCCGCAGAATTGAAGGCTTCCTCCTCCGCGCGCAAGAGGTGTTGGGTGCTGAGATTAAACGGGAAATTTCGCAGCCATTTGCTGCTGCCATGAATGATGATCTCTCCGTTCCCACTGGTCTTGCCGAGATTTCGGATTTGGTTCGAATCGGAAATACCGCGCTCGCGGCAAATGATGTCCAAGAAGTTGATCGCACCTCTGCTCAAGTAAGAGGCGCACTCTCTATCCTTGGTTGCGACCCATTCGACCCAGCATTCGCTGGCTCTGCTAAAGGTGACGATGGTGCAATTGATGGATTGGTGAAGTTGGCTTTGTCCCAACGTGAAGCAGCACGCGCTCGAAGAGATTTTGCATCAGCCGATGCAATTCGTGATCAGATTTTAGAGTTAGGAATACTCATTGAAGACACTCCTGCCGGCCCACGCTGGACAATGGCACGCTGATGCGACCCGGTAAAAAGCGTCGCGCAGCCGAGGCCGCGCCAAAACGAACTTCATCTTCTGCCCCGCGAAGAAACCCGGCTTCTCGATTGGAAACCAGGCCGAATGCCGATGCCGTTGCTGGCCGGAATAGCGTGGTTGAGGCACTTCGGGCAAAAATTCCAGCGAAAGAATTAGTTATTGCCGAACGTGCTGAAATTGATGAGCGTATGGCTGAAGCAATTCGGCTGGCAAAGAATGCGGATCTGCCGATCAAAGAAGTTCCTCGGGGTCAATTAGATGGACTTACCGGAACGACTACACACCAAGGTATAGCACTCGTAATCAAGCCATTTCACTATTCCCCCTTTGATGAACTTTTAGCAAAGGCGAAGAAGCCCGGTTTGCTCATTGGTCTTGATGGCGTGACCGATCCCCATAACTTAGGCGCAATCGTTCGGAGCGCTGCCGCTTTTGGCGCTGATGGTGTTGTGATTCCAGAACGTCGTAATGCCGCAATGACAGGTTCAGCCTGGAAGTCATCTGCCGGAGCCGCAGCTCGATTGCCAATTTCGCAAGTTACCAACATGGTTCGATCTATTGAGGATGCCAAGAAGGCGGGATTCTTTGTCGTGGGTCTAGATGCCGAGGGCGATGAGTCTTTGCCAAAATTCTCACTCGCCAGCGAGTCCGTATATTTGATCGTCGGATCTGAAGGAAAAGGAATATCCCGTTTGGCGCGCGAAAAGTGCGATCTGGTTCTCTCAATTCCGATGGAATCCACCGTCGAATCATTGAACGCCAGCGTGGCAACCGCGGTTGTCATGTATTGGATTGCACAAGAACGAAACAAGCCAGAGTAAATATAAGGATCGAAATGCCATCTTTTCATCGCTACATCGCTCTCGGAGATTCCATGACCGAGGGCATGTGCGATGACATTGTTGGTGAAAATTACCGCGGATGGGCCGATCGGCTCGCGGACGAATTCGCAATTAGAGATCCGCACTTTACCTACATGAATTTAGCTATTCGCGGAAAATTATTGGGTCAAGTCATTTCAGATCAGATTCCGATTGCAAAGAAATTCATTGACGGTCCGCAAACCCTCGTCTCCTTTCATGCCGGCGCAAATGATGTTTTGCGTCCAAATTATCGGCCAGAGACAACCTTTGATTTGTATCGACAAGGTGCGACTGAACTTTCAGAAACCGGAGCAACGCTCGTTCTATTCACGGTCATAGAAAAGGCGACGGGCAAGGGGAAAACTGCAGAATTGTGGGAAAGCCGGTTTAAAGATTTCAACAACAATGTTCGAGTCGTGGCTGCAGATCTCGGGGCTATCTTGATTGAATGGAAGGAAGCGCTCTTTCTCTCCGATCGGCGCTTTCTCGCCCCCGACCGACTTCACCTCAATGCAGCTGGACATCACAGGGTGGCCCAAGGAGTCTTAGAAAAACTCGGCATGGACTTTGATTCTGGCTGGAAAGTCCCCCTGCCGCCACCGCCAGACAAGTCGAAAATTGCTGACTTATTTGACGATGCAAAATGGCTGTATTCCTTCGCGATACCGTGGATTTGGCGTCGAGTTCGGGGAAAATCCTCGGGTGATGGGCGAGAAGCCAAGCATTACCAACCCGTCAAGTGGGCGGATTTTCGCTAGTTCAGGCAATAAACCCCGATTGGTTACCTCTTATTCATAGATTTCAAGCAAAATACTCTTATGTCTTCCCATTCCATCGCTGAAAACCCACGCGAACGTCTCGTCGATCGCGAAATAAGTTGGCTCGCGTTCAATGAGCGCGTGTTGGAATTGGCCGAAGATCCAGAAACTCCACTCTTAGAGCGATGTCGGTTCCTCGCAATTTTCTCTTCGAACCTCGATGACTTTTTTATGATTCGGGTCGCCACTCTTAAACGAAAATTAGAAGCCGGTGTAACCAAGGTAAATACCGCAGGTTATTCGCCAGTTGAATTGATGGCGGCTATCTCGCGCAAGACTGCTGAACTTATCGACCGACAGACAAGATGTTTTCATGACCACCTGTTACCGCACTTGCACGAACAAGGGATCGGTCTTTCGAAATGGTCTGATCTGAATGATGACGAGAAGGCTTATGTCAATAAACTCTTTCACGAGCGGATTTTTCCGGTCCTAACACCTTTGGCAGTGGATCCGTCGCACCCATTTCCTTATATTTCGGGTTTGTCATTAAATCTGGCTGTAGTCGTCAGAAAACCCGACACCGATCAAGAACTTTTTGCCCGTGTGAAAGTTCCATCTAATTTGCCGCGATTTGTTGAAACTCAAAAATATGAGGCAAAACGCTTTATTCCACTGGAAGAAGTCATCATTGCCAATCTCGCTGAACTCTTTCCAGGAATGGAAATTGAGGATTACTACACGTTCCGGTTAACTCGAAATGCAGACCTAGAGCTCGAAGAAGAAGAGTCTGAAAATTTGCTGGCCTCAATGGAACAAGAATTGTTGCGTCGGAAATTCGGTCCACCCGTGAGGCTTGAAGTAGATAAAGATATTAAGCCGGAACTCCTCGAAACACTGATGGATGAACTTGGAATTCGCGAACAAGACATCAGCCGCTATCCAGAACCACTTGATTTAACTGGGCTATTTCGAATTGCGGATCTTGACCGTCCAACTTTGAAATTTCCAGCTTTCAGAAATCAAGTTGCCTGGGATCTGCGAGATCTCAATCCTGATTCGACAGATGATTTCTTTGACGCGATTCGTCGGAGAGAAGTTATCTTGCATCATCCTTACGAGTCTTTTACCTCTTCGGTCGTTCGATTTTTACAGGCGGCTGCCACCGATCCTTCAGTGTTAGCGATCAAGCAAACCCTGTATCGAACTTCAGGTGACTCACCAATCGTGCAAGCACTCATAGAGGCGGCAGAAGCTGGTAAGCAGGTTCTTGCAGTAGTTGAAATTCGAGCACGCTTCGATGAACTCGCCAACGTTCGATGGGCGAGGGCACTGGAAGATGCTGGCGTTCACGTGGTCTATGGCCTCGTCGGACTAAAGACCCACGCAAAACTCTCACTTATCGTCAGGGAAGAGTTGCACGGAATTCGTCGTTATGTTCATATGGGGACGGGAAATTACAACCCAAAGACCGCCAGACTCTATGAAGATTTTGGAATTCTCAGTGCCGATCCTGTCCTCGGCGATGATGTTAATAAGCTCTTTAATCAACTTTCTGGATTTGCCCCTCAAACATCTTTTCAACGGATTCTCGTGGCGCCGCGAACTCTTCGAAGTGGCTTGTTAGAGCGGATAGAAAAAGAGATTGAGAATCACCAGGCTGGAAAACCCGCTTTTATTCGGATGAAACTTAATTCCATTTTAGATGAGGATTTTGTCGAAGCCTTGTACAAGGCGTCCAATGCTGGGGTAAAGATTGATCTCGTAGTGCGAGGCATATGTGCCATTCGACCTGGAGTTCCTGGTCTTTCAGAGAACATCCGAGCCGTATCCATATTGGGTCGATTTTTAGAGCATTCTCGAATAATTCATTTTGCAAATGGCGGAGAAGATGAACTTTGGATCGGCAGCGCCGATTTGATGCACCGAAATCTGGACCGGCGAGTTGAGAGCATGGTGAAGATTGTGCAGACTGACCATAAGCGACTCTTGATTCGAGCTATCGACACTTATCTTTCTGATGGCATGAGCAAGTGGGAGATGAATCCAGACGGCACGTGGCGGCATCTGCAATTTGATGAACATGGCAATCGTCTTCAAGATCTTCACGCCGCTTCTATCGAGTGGTATCGAGCCCGAGGATGAATGCGCAAGTGATTGCTGCCGGTGCCGTTGTCTGGCGTCGAAATGATGATCAATCCGTATCCGTGGCGATCATTCATCGTCCTCGGTATGACGATTGGTCGCTGCCAAAAGGTAAATTGGAATCAGGAGAAACTCTCATCGCGTGTTCGTATCGTGAAGTGATGGAGGAGACAAATCTAAAGGTCCGCATTGGCCCTTTCATTGGTTCATCCGAATATTTCGTCCCAGATGGGTTAAAGCAAGTCAGTTACTGGGCTGCCGAAGCTCTTGGGGAAGATCGTCCATTTCGTCCCAACGACGAGGTCGATGTTATGGAGTGGCATTCGTTGGCCGATGCGACTGAAAAAGTCACGCGCGAGAGTGACCGAGAAATTCTGGAGCGCTTTGCTGATGTTCCTTATGATTCTTCGCCAATGATCATGTTGCGCCATGCAAAGGCTCTTGTCCGGAGCGAGTGGCAAGGTGAAGATGAAGATCGACCACTCGAACAAACAGGTCAATTACAAGCAAAGCGCATGCTTTCTATTTATCAAGTGTTTGGATTAGAAGAGGTTCATACCTCAGATGCGGTTCGATGCTTCGACACCGTCTCGGCGATGTGCAAGGCACTCGGTCTCGATCCGAAAGTCACCAACCACCTCAGCGAGTACACATTTAAAAAGAATAAAGATAAGGCGATTGATTACGTCAAGGAATTAATCAAAACGAACGAACCAATTTTGCTATGTAGTCACAACCCAATTTTGCCTCGGATGCTGGAGAAATTAACTAAGAAGGTAGATGTAGAACTTCCGGAATCCAAATTATTACCGGGTGAGGCTTATGTGCTACATCACCGCAAGAAGGAAGTACTTCAAGTCGATCGAATTGCCGCCCCACGGGTGTAATCAGCCCTCGCGGCGATCCATCCACTTAAGAACAACGCCTTCGCGCAATGCCCAAGGGCAAATTTCAAGTTCTACTAGGTCAAGATTTCGCATGACGCTTTCGGTGACATAAGCACCTGCCACGATTTGTCGGGCTCGGTTCGCCGAAACTCCGGGAAGGCGAGTTCGCTCGGCTAGATCCATCCCACCCAACTTTGAAGAAATTTTTCGAATCGCATCTACTTTAATTGTCTTTCCATTGCCGCCGAACCAATCGCCGCAAAGTCTGGCCAATGTTCGTAAAGTTTTGCTGGTTGCGATCGCCCGATCTGTATTTTGATGATGCACCAAGGCGGGCAATATTTCGTCTAATTGTGACTCAATATGATCGCGAAGAGCCCTGATGCTCCGTTCTGAATATGGGTCACCCACCAAGTGGTTTTGAGTCAGACGTGCAGCCCCAAGCGGTAGGGATACCGCGACTTCGGGAGTTTCATCAACCCCTACTGCGATCTCCAGCGAGCCGCCGCCAATGTCGATGACAAGAAGTCTTCCACTGGACCAACCAAACCAGCGTCGGGCTGCAAGAAAGGTGAGTTTTGCTTCTTCATCGCCACTGAGAACCTGCAAGTCAATTCCAAAATCGGTGTTCACGCTTTTAATAATCTCATCGCCATTTGCAGCCTCGCGTAGCGCCGACGTGGCGATTGGCAACATTTCCTGGGTGCCGACGGCTTTAGCTTGGGCGAGCGCCTTTTTGATACAAATTCGAAGTTGTGAGATTCCGGCATCGGATATGCGATTCTGGGCATCTAGAAACTCGGTGAGGCGCAACTCCTCTTTAAAGTTAAATGTGGGGTTGGGTCTAGCCCCAGCATGGGTATCAACTACTTGCAGATGGACGGTATTTGAACCAACATCTAGGACTCCGAGGCGCACATGCGGAACATACCCCTAAACGCGGGGGAGAATTCGCACAAATTTGCGTGTCATAATTAGCGCTCGTTCAACGGCGTCACTCGCCTCCCTAGCTCAGTGGTAGAGCATCCGCCTTGTAAGCGGAAGGTCGTCAGTT
>JBAXOT010000010.1:0-54260 GCA_037133095.1 Actinomycetes bacterium | reverse complement strand
TCTATGAGGTTCGATTGGCATTCATTTTTGCACGTTGTTGAGTTCTCAAGGTACGTATGCGCTCCGAGCGCGAAACTTACGCTTCGTTTTCAGGGCAGACTGACAAACCTAGTGCAGTGCACACAGAAGGTCAATTCCGCGAGATAACACTGGATTTGTTAGCTTTATTAGTTTTTCAAGTCTTGCTTTACTGGCTTTTTATCACCAGTCCGTCGGCATTCGGCCTTCACAGTCCGTTGTCATGCGCGAGGTAGAAAGATAACCCACAGTTCACGTTAGGGTCAAATTGAGGTCACGTAAAACCCCCCAAATCGCCACGTAAATTGTGAGGTTTACATCACCATCTCGACGGCGGCCAAATCACGCTTTCCTTTGCGAAGTACGATAAAGCGATTAAAGAGGAAATCGCCCGCCTGTGGAGCAAAATCTTCGGTGGAAACCTTCACATTGTTGATATACGCCCCACCATCTTTGACCACGCGGCGCGCCGCGGACTTGCTTTCCACCACTCCGGCGGCCGCAAGGAGATCAACCCATGTGGGGATGGACTCGCCAGCCTTAATCGTGGTTCTGGGCAACTGAGCCAATGCTGACTCCAACGTTCGCTCGCCAAGCTCGCCCAATTCGGCCTGACCAAAGAGAGCTTTCGCCGCAAATTCCACTTGTTGGCACTCCACTTCACCGTGAACGAGAGTGGTAATTTCACGAGCCAATTCGCGTTGCGCCTCGCGCGCCCCAGGATTAACTGAGACTGTTTCAATAAGGCGAGTAATTTCCTCTCGCGACTTGAAGGAGAAAACCTTGAGATATTTTGCGACATCGGCATCTTCGGTGTTCAACCAGAATTGGTAAAACGCATATGGCGAAGTCATTTCGGGATCGAGCCAGACCGTACCCGAAGCGGTCTTACCGAATTTACTGCCATCCGATTTAGTCATGAGCGGGATAGTGAGTGCATGCGCTCTCCCACCTTCGACCTTACGAATGAGATCTAGACCGGCAATGATATTTCCCCATTGATCACTGCCACCGAGTTGCAGAATGCAATTGCGACGGCGATAAAGTTCAAGGTAATCAAAGCCCTGCAGAACTTGATACGAGAACTCGGTATAAGAGATTCCGCCACTTTCCAATCGGGATGAAACTGAATCTTTTGCCAACATTTGATTGACGCTGAAATGTTTGCCAACATCACGTAAAAATTCAAGAGCGCTCAAGCCTGACGTCCAGTCGAGATTGTTAGCCATTACCGCAGGGTTGGGCACCGAATCAAAATCAAGAAAATGCGAAAGTTGTTCTCTGTAGCGCGCTACCCACTCTGCCACGACATCCGCGGAGTTGAGAGTTCGCTCTTCGTTACGACCGCTCGGATCTCCGATAAGACCAGTTGCACCACCTATGAGTGGGATCGGATTGTGTCCCGCTATTTGAAATCGGCGCATCACAAGAAGTACGACCAGGTTTCCAACATGAATGCTGGGCGCTGTGGGATCAAAGCCAAGATAGAAACTAATCGGATTCGCTGCCAAATCGTGAAGCAAGGCCTCGCGATCCGTGCTCTGCGAAATTAGATCGCGCCATTCTAAATCTTCTAATAACTGGATGGAACGTGTCTGCGAATTCATTGGTTCATCATGCCCGAAAAGCGATCACGCTCGCTTGAGATCCAACGTAACGCTGAGGAATTCTCGTGTACAAGTTCTGCAATCTGACCCTTAAGGCTTTGGGTTGACGTTCCGAGACTCGACATTCGGGAGGCGATGGCCCCTTCGGCGGTTAAGTACCTGCGCAGATCTGTCGTCAAAAGTGGGTGAATGTTAAGAAATTCGTTTTGGTCAAGTTCATGGAGCCCAATCCCTAATTCCTCACAGCGCTTGACGCAGGCTCCGGCAACCTCATGGGCTTGGGCAAAGGGCACGCCTTGGCGAGCAAGAAAATCTGCAACTTCGGTTGCCAGCGAGTGTCCAGCCAGAACTCCAGCGCTCATTTGTTCGCGAATAAACTTTGCGGTTTCCACCATGCCAGTGACCGCAGGCAAGAGCATGAGCAATGTTTCGATGGAGTCGAAGGCTGGTTCTTTATCCTCTTGTAAATCGCGGCTATAACCAAACGGCAAACCTTTCATCACGGTCATCATCGCAACGAGATTGCCTAAAAGTCGCCCTGATTTGCCACGCGCCAACTCTGCAATATCAGGATTCTTCTTTTGCGGCATAATCGAAGAACCAGTGGAAAAGGCATCGGAAATCTCCACCCATTTAAATTCACTGGTGTTCCATAGCGTGAACTCCTCCCCTAGGCGGGAGAGATGAATTCCGATCGTGGCCAGAACGAAGAGCGCTTCAGCAACAAAGTCACGATCACTTGTGGCATCAATGCTATTAGCCATGACGGCAAAGAACCCTAACTCTTCGGCGATTTTCTCGGGTTCGGGAGTCAAAGCACTGCCCGCCAATGCACTTGCTCCAAATGGACTTAACGAATTTCGTTCCAGCCAATCTCCAATTCGATCCACATCACGCATGAACGCATGGGCATGCTTGGCAAGTTCATGACCGAAATTGATGGGCTGTGCGTGTTGCAAATGGGTAAATCCAGGTGCTACAGCATCAACATTCTCCTCGGCTTGATGAGCAATAGCCGATATAAGGGAAGAGAGAAGTTGCGCAACTTCCAAAAGATGATCGATGAGGTACAGCTTGAAGTCCGTGACAACCAAATCATTTCGGGAACGTCCTGCTCGGATGCTGCCACCAAGTGAGCCAATTTTTTCCGTGAGCCCTCGTTCAATCGCGCTATGAACATCCTCATCGTCATCCGAATACGTGAACGCCCCGCTTGTAATGTCCGTCGCTAGATCGATCAATCCCGCCTTAATGGTGGCTCCATCCGATTCCGTGAGAACACCAATCTCGAGCAAACCATTGAGATGGGCCAAATTTACCCGGACGTCATAGGCGGCTAGACGCCAATCAAAGTGAACACTTCTTGACAGCGCAGCCACAGACTCATCTGGTCCTTGACTAAATCGACCACCCCAAAGTGCCATTAGTGATTCTTCCCTTCCCTGTTAAACGGTTCTATTGCAATGCTGACATTCTAAGGTCTCTGTTGCACAACAGCCTTGAGTTGTGCGCACACTTCATCCCCACCATTAATAATGCGGGAAATAATGAGAACCGTGTCATCGCCGGCAATCGTCCCCATGACTGAAGGTAATAACCCTGCCGATTCCGCTTGATCAATAACGCTGGCGAGAAGTTGAGCTCCTCCCGGAGGAGTTCGTGCCACCACCAAATTCCCATTTGATTCAAGTTTCACAATTAACTCGCCGAAAGAAGCCGCGCCTAACATTGGACTTCTTGGAAGTACATATATCAGGCTACCGCCATCATTTTTCATCCTGTAAGCCCCAATGTCTTCCAGATCTCGGCTGGCAGTTGCTTGAGTTACCTTAACTCCCCGTGAAGCAAGCAGTGAAACAAGTTGAGACTGGGAATGGATTTCCCCAGATCGAATCAGATCCGCAATCAAGTCTCTACGGGCTCCGCTGCCGAGCGCCATCTGTCGATTCACTTTGACACCACCCGTGCAAGTGCGGGAATAAAAATTGAGAAAAATTCCTCGAGGTTTTCCTCGGAAATATTGAGGGCAGGTGCTAATCGAATAACTCCGGGATTAGGTGCATTCACCAGTAGCCCGGAATTCAATAGTTCGTCAGACAGTTCTTTAGCAAAATCACCATTGAGTTCAATCCCAATCAGCAGGCCACGCCCACGAATTGATGCCACACCTTCGAGTGCAGCTAGACGATCTTTTATGCGATCGCCAAATGCCACCGCGCGCAGTGCAAGATTGTCTCGTTCCAGTACATCTAACACCGTATTCGCGGCCGCACACGCAATGGGGCTGCCCCCAAAAGTGGTTCCGTGATGGCCGGGTTTAAAAAGTTGCGCATTCTTTCCCAATGCGATCATGGCACCGAGTGGCAATCCGCCACCGAGTCCCTTTGCCAGAGTGATGATGTCTGGAGTTATCGATTCATGCTCGTAACCAAACCAATTCCCGGTTCTTCCCAATCCAGTTTGAATCGCATCAATGGCAAGCAGGGTTCCCGTGTCATCGCAAATTTTGCGCAGCGATTTTAAGTAGCCATCTGGTGGCACCACAACTCCATGCTCCCCCAAGATAGGTTCAATGATGACCATCGCCGTTTTCTTTGAAACGGCACGCTTCATGGCTTTGGCATCCCCGAAAGGTACATGCGCGATTCCTTTGAGCAGAGGCT
Organism: Actinomycetes bacterium; assembly: GCA_037133095.1. Classification (GTDB taxonomy): domain Bacteria; phylum Actinomycetota; class Actinomycetes; order Nanopelagicales; family Nanopelagicaceae; genus CAIMZW01. Next base: position 49,972 of record JBAXOT010000010.1, on the reverse strand, counting down.
TGAATGGATCTCTCTTTCCGGGCTGGCCGGTGAGCGAAAGTGCCCCCAATGTGCGTCCGTGAAAGGCGCCATCGGTGGCAACGATTCTTGTTCGACCTGTAAGTCTTGAAAGTTTTAACGCCGCTTCATTTGCTTCCGCGCCGGAATTGCAAAAGAAGGTTCTGGCTGAGGGATCCCCTGTATATGACTGAAGTCGCTCCGCTAACTTGATGACCCCTTCATGCATATAGAAGTTTGAAATGTGATTGAGAGTTCGACTTTGCTTCTCGATAGCCAAGGCAACTTCAGGATGAGCGTGACCTAATATATTCGTGGCTATCCCAGCCAAGAAATCTAAATATCGCTTTCCTGTGAAATCCCAAACGTGTGCTCCTTCACCGTGGGAGAGAGCAATGCTCGGTGTGCCGTAATTTCCTTGTAGCGCGCCATTCCATCTCGCAACGAAATCCAGATGAGAAGTCATTTTGTAATCACCGTTCCACCTTCTCCGGCAAGCGCAGCCTGTAACTTCTTGGGATCTCTCCCGTCAATAATGCGAACTTGGGTCGCTCCAGATGCCAAGGCGAAGAGTGCGGCTTTCACCTTTGGAATCATTCCATCTGAAAATGTCGGCTGTAACGATGTTAAGTCTTGCGCAGAAATATTCTTAATAACTGATTCAGGATCTGGCCAGTTTCTATAGATCCCGGCCACGTCGGTCATGAAAATCACTTCATCTGCCTGCAGAGCGCCGCCAATTGCACCAGCCGCCAGGTCCGCATTGAGATTGAGTCCATGCCCACCTAGATCTGCCGCAACTGGCGAAACTACTGGTAAATATTTTTGGTCAAGAAGAATCTGCAGCAGAGCAGGGTCTACATGTTCAATATCGCCCACCAATCCGATGTCCACAGCCTTGCCATCCACAATGGGGAACATCCTCTTAGCCACAATGGTTTTGCCGTCCGCGGCGGTTATGCCAACGCTTGAAGCGCCAAGGCCATTTAGTTGATTTACAAGGGTACGAAGAACACGACCAGATAAGACTTGCTGAACCACTTCGAAAACTTCCGGAGAGGTGAAGCGATAGCCAGAGACCATGTTCTTGGCGATCCCGTGTAGAGCGAGTTCGGAGTCAATCTGAGGTCCACCGCCATGAACCACAACCACCTGCTTCCCGGCTAGGTGATGGTCCGCGATCACTTCGAGCATCTCATCTCGCTCACTCACTATGGGCAGCGCATGACCACCATATTTGATGACAATCACGATGAGTACGACGAATTCTCGTGAACGTACATTGCAGTGAGATCGTTGGTCCACACGCTGGCTTGTACTTCGCCGGCATGAAGATCAACGACAATTTCAATCTTTTCGGCTGTCATATCAACGAGGGCGCGATCGGCTCCGGGAGCGGAAGATATACATACCCAGACACCATTCAAGGCCACATCCACCTGATATGGATCGAAGACCGCATCTGCGGTCCCCACTGCCGCCAGAACTCGACCCCAATTGGGATCTTCCCCATGAAGTGCGCACTTGAGTAAATTATTTCGAGCACAAGCACGCGCGACAGATACGGCGTCTTTTTCGGATGACGCGTTCACAACCTTTATCTCCACAATTTTGCTGTGACCCTCGGCATCATGAATGAGTTGTTGAGCAAGATTGGAGCAGCATTCACGCAGTAAATATTCCAGATTTTCGCTCGAAAGTTCGACGCCACTTGCCCCTGATGCCATTAACAGAACAGTGTCATTAGTGGACATGCAACCATCGGAGTCAATTCGGTTGAAGGTTTGCTCGGTGACGCGGGCAAATATCTCTGTCGCATTGGCTTCATCCACCATGGCATCAATCGTGATAACACTCAGCATGGTTGCCAAACCAGGAGCCAACATTCCAGCGCCTTTGGCCATACCGAAAATCCGAACTCCGGAAAAGTCTGCTTCGAAGAACTTGGGATGAGAATCGGTTGTCATGATTGCTTCCGCCGCAAGATATCCATTCTCTCCTGCGAGTTCTCCTGCAGCAAAAGTTATGCCATTAAGAAGCAGTTCCATTGGCAGTCTGGTCCCTATCAAGCCGGTAGAACAAACCACTACATCACTTGCGGAAACTCCGAGAGTTAAAGCCACTTTTTCTGCACTGCGATGAGTATCAAGAAAGCCTTCAGGTCCCGTACAAGCATTTGCGCCGCCGCTGTTGAGTAGGACAGCAGCAACAATCTGGTCTTTCACAACCTCTTTGCTCCATGTGACTGGTGCAGCAACGATGCGATTTGTTGTGAAGACGGCGGTGCCAAATTGCTGGGGGCCATCATTAACAATGAGCGCAAGATCTCGATTGCCACTTGACTTAATCTGCGCGCTAATGCCGCTGCCGCGAAAGCCTCTTGGAAAAGTTACAGCAGTCATGGGGTGCCATTTTCAGAGAGACCAAGAGATTCTTCAATACCCATCATCAAATTTGCATTTTGGAGTGCTTGACCTGCCGCACCCTTTCCAAGATTGTCGAGAGCAGCTGAAACAATCAGTCGATTAGTGTGGGCATCCAGGGCCACCTGCATAGATATTGAATTGCTGCCAACTAAAGCAGCCGTTTTTGGAAGTTGACCTTCTGGAAGTAGCGTCACGAACTTCTCGTCAGCGAAGTACTCACGATACACATTGCGAATTTCGGCTTCTGAGATAGATCTCTTCAAAGGCGCAGTTACTGTCGAGAGAATTCCGCGCGGCATTGGCGCCAAAATCGGAGTGAAGGAAATTCTCACCTCTTCACCCTTAATTCCTGACAGCGTTTCTTCGATCTCTGGCGTGTGCTGGTGAACCCCGCCAAATTTATACGAAGTCAGTGAACCCATAACTTCAGATGCCAGCAGGTTTACTTTTGCACTGCGACCTGCACCAGTCGTCCCCGAGGCGGCCACTGCAACAATGTCGGTCCCGAAAATCAATCCGCTGGAAAGGGCTGGCGCGGCTGCCAGAATGATCGAAGTTGCGTAGCAACCTGGGTTGGCAATTTTTGAATTAAATTGAATCTTGGATCGATTTCCGTGGATTTCAGGAAGGCCATACTGCCAGGCGCCTGCATGGACACCACCGTAATATTTTCCCCATTGCTCTGGGTCCGAGAGGCGAAAATCTGCCCCTAAATCGACAATCTTTACCTGCGGCTGGATCTGAGCAATCAGCTTGGCGGACTCACCATGAGGTAGAGCAAAGAAGACCAGATCTAATTGATTTATTGCAGAAACCGACGTTTCCTCGAAGACTCGATCCTGCAACCAAAGTAGCTGGGGATGAATGGCGGTAACTGAAACCCCCGCATTGCTCCCTGCGGCGAGATAACTGACCTCAAAGTGGGGATGGTGTGCGAGCAAACGCAACAACTCCCCACCGGAATACCCACTAGCTCCGACAACACCGATTTTCATGCATAGAAAATAACAAACTTTGAATTTATATACAAATAACAAGCAGTAATTGAATAATTATCCAATTAGGAGCGGATAATGGCACCCAGTCGAGTTTGGGCTGCTGCCCCAGCTGCTTCTCGGTAACCGGAGACCTCCTCGGCGGTCAAAGTTCGGTCCGGGGCCCGAAAGGTTAAGGAATAAGCAAGGGAAACCTTGCCCTCGTCCACCTTGTCATAACGGTCAAAGAGAACGATCGATTCAAGCAATTCGCCAGCGCCAGAACGCAGCGCCCTCTCAACGTCAGAAGCGGCGACATGAGCGTCCACAATTAACGAGATATCTTGAAACGCAGCTGGCATCGTCCATACGGGTAGCGCGCGCTTGACTGGTGCAAATGGGATGGCACTCAGATTAAGCACAAACATGCAGGTTCGGTAGGGAAGTTCAAGGTTCGCGATGACTCGAGGATGGAGCTCGCCAGCATGACCAATAACTACATCGTTAACTCGCAACTCGGCTCCGCGACCAGGATGCCACGGCGCAATATCTACTGCGTGTACTTGAACGTCGTTGCCACTTTCTTCAACCAATCGAACTGCCAAAGATATGGCATCGCTCCAATCACCTTTGCGTCCGGCGCCCCACCAGCCGCGGGATTCGAGATTTCCAGCAAATATTGCCCCGAGGTGTAATGGTTGATGAGGAACTCCTGCATAAATCTTTGCCAAGATCGCATCACTCGGTCGGTGCAAAGTGCTGACATTTTCAGCTATGGGCAATGCAGTTAAATGAAGAAAAATCGAACCGACTTCGAAAATTGCAACATCCTTCGCACCACGTGCCAGGTTACGAACCAAAGCGCTGGTCAGTCCTGGTGCTAGGTGAGTTCGAAGATAGGGAAAATCCTCCGACATCGGATTGGCGATGCGGAAAGCTCGACCTCGTTCATCATCCAACCCTAAAGTGGACATCATTGCTTCTGAAACAAAAGGAGAGGTGAGCACTTCGGCAAATCCAATGTTGGACATCAAAGTTGTCATGGTGCGTTTTCGAATCTGAAGTGGCGAGAGGGTAGAACCTGATTTGGCCATAGGCAAGGTAGATGGAATGGAATCGTAACCAATCATTCGAGCAACTTCCTCGACGAAATCTGGTCCTGCAAGTAAATCACTGCGCCAAGAAGGCGGATCAACTCGCCAGTGATTGGCGGTGAGCATTTCAATGTCGCAACCGACAATTCGCAATTTTTCTGCAACTACGTCGGAACCAACTTCGGTTCCCAAAAGTCGGGAGACAAAATGCGGGTCGAAATCCACAATTGGCGAATAGCGCGGCTCGCCAGCCATCGCCGAACCTAAGTGCATGGCGCCGCCATATTGCGTCAAAAGGTCCACCGCTCGGGCCGAGGCAAATTTAGCAAGTGAAGGGTCAACACCTCGTTCGAGACGACGAGATGCCTCGGAGGAAAGTTTGTGCCGACGGGAATTTTTTGCAATCGAAATGGGATCAAACCTCGCCGCCTCAATGACCAGTGAAACCGTGGCCGGCGTAACTTCTGAGCTCAGCCCACCCATCGTTCCGGCCAGCGCAAGGGGTTCAATGTCATCTGCTACGACAAGGTCGTCCTCGTGGAGATTTCGCTTTTGACCATCTAGGGTCGTGAGAAATTTATCATTTTTTGCTCGACGGATGTGAAGGGCACCATTCACACGGTCCCGATCAAATGCATGAAGCGGTTGGCCGAGTTCGAGCATTACGTAATTCGTAATATCTACAGCAAGGGAAATCGCTCGCATGCCACATTTTTCGATTCTACGTCGCATCCATAGTGGCGATTCGGCCTTAGCCTGAAAAGAATTGAGTGTGCGTAAGTAAATCACCGACGCAGCAGAAGTATCTTCGATATGTACTGGAACAGCTTCGTCGGTGAACAAATATTTATCGGCATCGATGGCGCCAATAGGATCTTCAAAAGGCAGGGCTAATGACGCAGCAAGTTCCCGCGCAAGTCCGCGGATAGAAAGTGCATAGCCACGATCAGCGTTGACTGCGACATCAACAAGGACATCATTAATTTGAAGAAGTGCGATTGCGTCGCTGCCAATCTCACTATCAGAAGGAAGAACGATTATTCCAGCATGATCGTCGCTGAGACGAAGTTCTCGGGCCGAACAAATCATGCCGTTGCTGACTTTGCCGTAGGTCTGACGAGCAGAAATCGCAAAATCACCAGGAAGCACCGCGCCCGGCAGCGAGGCCACAACGAGATCGCCAATTGTAAAATTGGTTGCACCACAAATAACGTAACGAATGTCGACTTCGCCACAATCTAGTCCCACGTATCTGATTGGCTTCTTCTGGCCAGTGACCTCTTCGATGGAAACCACTTTGGCGACAATCAACGGACCAACAACATCGTTACCCACGCGCTCGATTGACTCAACTTCAAAACCAACTCGAACGAACGCATCTTCTAGAAGCTCTAAATCGATATCAGTGGGCACCGGTGTAAAATCTTGAATCCAAGAGAGTGGAAATTTCATCGCGCACCACTTCCGAAGCTTTGGCTGAATCGAATATCGCCCTCGACGATGTCGTGCATATCCGCAATCCCGTGTCGGACCATAAGCGTTCTCTCTAATCCCATCCCAAAAGCGAAACCAGAGAATTCATCGGGATCGATGCCACACGCGAGGAGAACTTTGGGATTGACCATGCCGCAACCACCCCATTCAATCCACCTGCCCCGAAAGAAGAAATCGATTTCCGCGCTCGGTTCTGTGAAAGGAAAAAAGGATGGGCGAAGCCGAGTTTTGACATCTGCGCCAAAGATCGACCGAGCAAAAAAATCGAGGGTCCCTTTAAGATCTGCCATAGTGATCCCGCGATCAACGACCAAACCTTCGACTTGACCGAAGACCGGAGTGTGCGTCGCATCGAGTTCGTCAGCACGATACGTTCGACCAGGACAGATGATGTAAATCGGCGGGGTTTCGTTGAGCATTGTTCTAATCTGCACCGGCGAAGTGTGAGGTCGAAGAACCAATTTGGCATCGAGTGGCTCAATAAAGAATGTGTCTTGCATGCTACGAGCAGGATGGTCTGCCGGAATGTTTAAAGCATCGAAACTCAACCACTCTGATTCCAGTTCTGGTCCCTCAGCAACTCGGTAACCAAGACCGAGGAAGAGATCAGAAATCTCATTTGTCAGGAGGGTGAGTGGATGCAGCCCGCCCTTCAAGGTTCGACGACTTGGCAAAGTTACGTCCACCCGCTCTTCGACGAGAACTCGAGCATCGCGCTCGGCTTCAAGCGCCACCTTGCGGTTCTCATAGGCGGAATTAACTGTGGATCGCGCGACTCCAATGATTTTGCCAAATTCGGATCGAAGTTCAGGTGATAGCGTTCCCAGGCTCTGATTAGCCTTTGCGAGCGTCGACCTATCCCCTATGTAATCGATTCGAACCTGCTTAAGGTCTTCTAGATCAGAGGCTGCCAATATTGCCGCCACGGCCTCGGCTGCGGCATCGAGTATTAATTCAGAAGTGAGCGACATAATGCGCGCAAGTCTACTAACTGGGTTCGATCTTTGCGTAAACATTTACCAACTGCACCGCGGCTAAAAAATCGCATTAGCCCCTATTTAATTAACCCTTAGAAAGCAGTGCGAAACATTGCAATCGCGGCCGCACTGGCCACGTTGAGACTCTCTGTGTGGCCCAGCATCGGAATGTGCACTCGTTCTATGGACTCAGCAAGATCGGGCAGACCCCGGGCTTCATTGCCGAAAATCAACAAAGATTTCTCGCTCTTGCCCATATCCAAGATGGAGCGATTCCCATCGCCGGCTAATGCGACGGTAGTGAATTCATGCTCTATCGCAAATTCCGATAGTTGCTCCAGTGAGACGGATTCAAGAATGGGAAGATGCCAAAGCGAACCAACCGTGGCGCGCACGGTTTTGGGGCTATAAACATCCACGCTGCGCTCCGAGAATATAACCGCGTCATAACCGCATGCATCAGCTGTTCGAATCACAGTCCCAGAGTTACCGGGGTCCTGAATCTCCCAAAAATATGCAAGCCGCTTTGGTTGTAATTGCGCCAATTTATAGAGGGTGAACTCTGTATAGGTACACAGTGCCAGTATGCCTTGCGGATTTTCGGTCTCGGCCATGGCGTTCATCACGGCATCCGTCACTGAAAATATGGCTACTTGAGCCAACAGCTCGGGCGAAACCTCCGCGGTTAACTTTGCCAGTCCGGATTCGGTGACATAAAGTTTTTCAATAATCGGAGCCTGCGAGTACTTAGGATCCAGCGCTTCTCGCACAGATTGAAGTCCGTCGGCAATAAAGGTCTTACTTGCCTGACGATATCTTTTTCCTCTGGAACCCAAAAGAGCCTTCACTGCCTCGACATGAGGCGAATGAAGGCTCGTAATCTGAGAGTTGGACATCTGAAAATCAGGCATTAACAACATGCTGGCGAGCGATCTCAACGAGGGCCGCAAACGCAGCTGGGTCGTTGGTCGCAAGCTCAGAAAGCACACGGCGATCTACTTCAATTCCGGCACCTTTAAGTCCCTGAATGAAACGGTTGTAGGTCAAGCCATTCGCACGAGCGCCAGCGTTGATGCGCTGAATCCACAACTGACGGAAATCACCTTTACGATCTTTACGATCATTAAAGGCATAAACGAGAGAGTGAGTTACCTGCTCTTTTGCCTTCGAAAATAGGCGGGAACGTTGTCCGCGATAGCCAGATGCTCGCTCTAAAGTTGTGCGACGCTTCTTGGCGGCATGTACGCCACGTTTTACTCTTGCCATGGTCTATTCCTCCCCAATCCTTATTTCAAACCGAGCATACGTTTTGCAGTGAATGATGAAGGTGCCTTGGCAACGCCATCTTTACTAAGGCGACGAGTTACTCGTGAAGACTTATGCTCCAAAAGGTGGCGCTTTCCAGCACGCTCGTGCATGACTTTGCCGGTTCCGGTCAGACGAAATGTCTTCTTGGCCCCACTGTGTGTCTTCATCTTCGGCATTTTTATGCTCCCTAACCTTGAGTACGTGTAAAAACTATTCTTGAACGAGCGCTTGCGCTTCTGGTGCAGAGGTTGAATCCGATGCGCTCTCCGCGCTCTTCTTCGCCCGTTGTCCTGCGATCGAGTGACTCTTTTTAACCAATGGTGCGAAGACCATGGTCATATTTCGTCCCTCTTTCTTTGGCGCAAACTCGACGAATGCAAATTCGGCCAGTTCTTCTGCCAACTTCTGTAACAAGCGATAGCCCATTTCTGGACGAGCTTGCTCACGACCGCGGAATTGAACGGTTACCTTTACCTTGTCGCCGCCTTTGAGAAAGCGCTCAATGTGAGATTTTTTAGTCTCATAATCATGAGGCTCGATCTTGAGTCCCAAACGCATTTCCTTGACCACGATATGGGTCTGATTCTGTCTGGCTTCTCTGGCCTTCTGGGCGATTTCGTATTTGTACTTTCCGAAATCCATTACCTTGCATACTGGCGGCTTCGCGTCAGGTGCAATTTCTACGAGGTCGAGTCCGACCTCTTCGGCAATGCGTAGCGCGGTGTCAATGTCGACAACGCCTATTTGTTCTCCAGTAAAACCAATCAGACGAACTTCCGGAGTACGGATGCGATCGTTGATGCGTGGCTCGGTGCTGATAACTGCCCCTTCCTTGTTTAACACCTGTGATAAGTCTTCTTATCCAGGGCAAAAGGAGGCAGCCGCGACTGTTCAAGGTTCACAATGAAGCGAACCGAACGGATGACCAGTTCGCCGAGGCGAAAAAGGTGGGAGCGGCAAGCTCCTCTTGGTTGACCTAGCCTACCTGAGAAGATGAAATACGCGAAAACGCGGTCTTAGCCGCCTATCGCGTGCACTCCGCCATCAACATGGATGATTTCCCCAGTGGTCTTTGGAAACCAAGGCGAAAGGAGTGCAACAGTTGCTTGCGCTGTGGGAACTGGGTCGGTCACATCCCAGCCCAGAGGCGCCCTGGAGTCCCAAATGTGCTCAAATTCCTCAAAGCCCGGTATGGATTTGGCAGCCATTGTCTTGATTGGTCCAGCTGCAACCAAATTAATCCGAATGTTCTCTTTGCCCAAATCCCGGGCTAGGTATCGAGAGGTTGACTCCAAGGCCGCCTTCGCCACTCCCATCCAGTCGTACTTTGGCCACGCGACCTCAGCATCAAAGGTCAGTCCCACAACGCTGGCACCCGTTGATTGGGTGAAAAGCGGCTTCGCCGCCATAGTCAGCGCCTTCAAGGAGTACGCGGAGACATGGACCGCAGTGGCAACGTCAGCCCATTCGGTATTAAGAAAATTTCCACCTAAGGCAGCCTCTGGGGCAAAGCCAATGGAGTGAACCACACCATCGAGATGCGGCAAATGCTCGTGAATCCGTCCGGCCAGGGCAGCCAGATCACCATCGGAGGTAACATCAAGTTCAATCACCGGAACTTGATGGGGTAACCGAGCAGAGATTCGCGAGGTAAGGCTGAACGCGCGTCCAAATGAGGTCAGGAGAACATTTGCACCCTCTTCCTGAGCCAATCGCGCAATATGGAAGGCGATGGAAGATTCGATTAAAACACCAGTCACCAGAATATTTTTACCCTCGAGCAGACCCATTTTTAATGCCCCATCCCTAATCCACCATCAACTGGAATTACTGCCCCCGTAATGTAACTTGCTGCAGGCGAGGCAAGGAAGGTCACCACGCCAGCCACCTCTTCCGCCGAGCAGAAACGTTGCAATGGAACTGACGCGATAATCTCACCCTTCCTGCCCTCGGCAAGAACCGCAGTCATATCCGTTTCAACAAAACCAGGCGCGACCACATTGGCTGTAATTCCCCGAGAGCCAAGTTCGCGAGCAAATGACCGAGCCATTCCTATCAGACCAGATTTCGTAGCGGCATAGTTAACTTGCCCCGCAGATCCCAGCATCCCAACGACCGAACCAACAAAAATTATCCGACCCGAACGCTTCTTCATCATCCCGCGAGTAACGGCCCTGGCAACCCGAAATGAACCATTCAGGTTGGTGTTGACCACGCTATCAAAGTCGTCATCGCTCATTCGCATAACCAGGCCATCGCGAGTAATTCCTGCATTCGCAACCAGCACATCTATCGTCCCAAAATTGGTTTCAATCTCGGCAAAGGCGCTGGTCACGCTCGCCGCGTCAGATACGTCCATCCGAACTCCGTGCAGACCGTCCGGCGCACCGCCTGATCTGAACGTGACGATCACCTCATCACCTAAATCCGCAAACGCCCGCGCAATCGCAAGACCGATACCTCGATTTCCACCAGTGACGAGAATACGACGTGCACTTGTTCTTTCCATTAGCGACTCCTCCATGGGGAAAGAACCTACTCGTTACTCACGCGTACTTAAACTCTGACAGGGCGATTATCCCTAATAAACAATAGAGTTCAGTCATGAAAGGCAAGTCGAACAAATCAGATCATCGAATCACCTCCGCTCAACTCGCGTTGTCAGAAGAGCAAATATCTAGGCAACGAAAATATTTTCTCTCGATGATGGTTCGCACTGCCTGCTTTATTTTAACTATCGTCCTCCCAAGTCCATATCGTTGGGTAGCGCTCTTTGGCGCGGTTATTTTGCCTTATGTTGCTGTGGTTATTGCCAATGCTGGGCGAGAGAACGGATCTGCGAATCCATCCGTGTTTACGGAAGAAGTTAAATCAATCGAAGGTAACTAGGTTGTGAAGAGAATTTTTTCGATTCGCGAAATTGGACAAACCGTCATCGCGCTGTTGTTGATATTTCTTTGTTTGCTGGCAGGTCAGTGGCAATGGAACAAGGGCAAAGCCCGATCACAGCAGAATGCGATTATTACCACTAATCAAACATTGCCTGAATTGCCCGAGAGTGAATTGTGGCGATCGCCTCCCACCCAGATCCAATGGCGCAACGTTCAGCTTCAAGGGCACTTTCTGAATAACCACCAACTTCTACTTCGCAATCGCTATTTTCAAGGCCAATATGGCTTTGAGGTTCTCACGCTCTTGACAACTTCGCACGGTATGAACTACTGGTTGGATAGAGGTTGGGTGAAAGCCGGGGCAAATGCCCAGACTCCCCCGCAGGTTCCGAGCCCCTCGGTGACAACGGTCTCCATCCGAGCAAGAGTCCGTTCGGATGACATTAGTCGTCAGATTGAAGGAACTTTCTTCGCCCTGCCTGGATCCCACAAAATCACTACGGATCTCTCCCATGCGCAAGACGTGGTGGCAGCGCCTTTTTATTTGGACTTACTTTCCGGCAGCGACGCTGGTTCACAACCTTTGAATCAGATCAGCTTGCCTGAATTAAACAACGGACCACACTTTGCATATGCAATTCAATGGTTGGCATTTGCGTTCTTGATAGTTGTGGGTCGGATTTTACTATTCCGTGAAACCAAGCGATTGCCTTTGATATAAATCAAAATAGAGGCCTTTAGCGGAGACAAGTTGGTCATGTTTTCCTCGTTCGGCTATTAACCCGTTCTCCAAAACCAAAATTTGATCTGCTGCCTGGATGGTAGATAGGCGATGAGCAATAACGATGCTGGTTCGATTTTCCAATGCGCTCTTGAGCGCTTCTTGAACGAGGGCTTCATTCTCAGAGTCAAGATGAGCAGTGGCTTCGTCCAAGATGACGATTGCCGGTGCTTTCAACAGCAAACGTGCGATAGCCATTCGTTGCTTTTCGCCGCCTGAAAGGCGATGGCCTCGTTCGCCAACAATCGTGTCAAAACCATTGGGAAGGCTCTTAACGAATTCCCAAATCTGAGCCGACTCACATGCTTGCTGAAGTTCAGCATCCGTCGCATCTGACTTGGCATAGCGCAAATTCGCGGCGATAGAGTCATGGAACATATGCGAATCCTGAGTTACTACGCCAATGTGTTGGCGAAGTGATTTCACGGTGAAATTTCGAATATCCTCACCGTCGATTTCAATGGAACCTTCCGTCACATCATAAAGACGAGGAATCAAACCGGAGATCGTGCTTTTACCTGCCCCAGAAGGCCCAACAATTGCAGTCAACGTTCCTGGCATCACCTCGAAAGAGACGCCTTTTAAAATGGTTCCGGTATCAACAATTTCCGGCTTGGCCACCCCTTCAAGGGATGCTAGGGAAATGTCCGATGCCTTCGGATAAGCGAAAGAAACGTCTCGAAAACTCACACTTGGTCGTTTTGCCACGAGCGGAAGGGCGCCGGGCAGGTCCTTAACCATCGGCTCTAGATCAAGCACCTCGAAAACCCGCTCGAATGAAACCAGGGCGCTCATGACGTCAACCCGAACATTCGACAATGCCGTCAACGGGCCATACAGCCGAGCTAGGAGTGCGGTGATGGCCAACAGGGTTCCAACCGTTATAGAACCGGAAATGGCTAGATGCCCACCGACTCCATACGCGACCGCAGTCGCCACAGCTGCAACTGAAGTGAGCGATAAGAAGAAGATTCGATTAAGCATCGCCATGGAAATTCCCATGTCCGCAACTCGACGGGCCTTCTTGGCAAAATTTGTATGTTCTGCTTGTGAATCCCCATACAGGGCGACCAGCAAAGCGCCAGATACGTTAAACCTCTCTGTCATAGTAGAGGACATGTCGGCATTGAGATTGAATGATTCCCTCGTCAGACTTTGGATCTTTTTACCGACCCACTTCGTGGGAAAGAGAAAGAGCGGCAGAAGTGCAAGTGAAATCAGGGTGATCTGCCAGGAGAGAGTGATCATCGTGCCAGCCACAAGAATGAGACTTAGAACATTGCTCACCACACTTGAGAGCGTCGCGGTGAATGCCTGCTGTGCGCCAATCACATCGGAGTTCAAACGGGAAATGAGCGCGCCAGTTTGAGTGCGGGTAAAGAATGCTATGGACTGCTGTTGTACATGTTCAAATACTTTTGATCGCAGATCGTAAATCAGCCCCTCGCCGATACGACTGGAGAACCAGCGACCTGCCAGTTGAAAAAGCGCATCCGCTATGGCCAATACTCCGACAAGAATTGCGAGTCTGGTCACCAGCGCTCCGTTGTGCGGGATGACTCCCTTATCGATGAGGGTTCGCAGCAAGAGCGGGGTTGCAACCACCAACATGGCGTCAATGACGACAGTAAAGAGAAAAATGGCCAGCCAAATCTTGTAGGGCTTGGCAAATTCTACGATTCGCGCAAAAGTTCCAACCTTTAATTTTTGATGCTTAATAGATTGATCCGATGCAAAAGAGCGCATAACCATTCGATTTCCATGAACTGACATCTGCAAACCTATCTTCAGATAGAGGGATTTAGACGGTGAATCCGATGGCTCTTAATTGCTCGCGACCGTCATCGGTGATTTTGTTCGGTCCCCATGGTGGCATCCAAACCCAGTTGATCTTTACATCGCTGGTCAGATCTTGTAGTACTTGGCGAGTCTGGTCTTCTATAACGTCTTGAAGTGGGCAGGCCGCAGAGGTGAGCGTCATATCCAAAATTGCAACGTTTGATTCATCGACTCGAAGGTCATACACCAAGCCTAGGTCAATCACGTTTATTCCGAGTTCGGGATCTATAACGTCCTTCATCGCCTCGGTGATATCTTCAAGTGTGGCTGGATTACTGCTCATTTATCTCTCCTTTTTCATACTGACTTAAACTTTGTGCAGCTGCGTCCTTAAATGCCATCCATCCGAGAAGGGCGCATTTGATGCGGGCTGGGAATTTGGAAACACCGGCAAAAGCTACTGCGTCTTCCAAAGTCTCTTCATTACCTGCCAGCGCTCCCTTGGAATGCATAAGTTGGGTGAACTCTTCTACCGTGATTAAAGCTGCTGGCAGGGTTTTGCCTATGAGAAGTTCGGTCATCACCGAAATACTCGCTTGGGAGATGGAGCACCCAACTCCATCCCAACTGAGATCTTGAACTTGATTTCCATCCAACTCGAGATTTAAAGTGACTTCGTCACCACAACTTGGGTTTACGTGATGCACCTGTTTCGTGGGATTTCCGCGAAGTCCTTTGTGAAATGGGCGTTTGTAATGGTCGAGAATGACTTCTTGATATAACGAATCGAGTTCCATGATCACACCTTGAAGTAACTTTGAACGGATTTGATACCGTTAATGAGGGTCGCAACATCTTCTTCAGTATTGTATAAATAGAAAGAAGCTCTGGTCGTTCCTACCACCCCGAGTTTTCTCATTAAGGGCCAGGCACAATGATGGCCCGTTCGAACGGCAATCCCGTGCTGGTCCAGAACTTGCCCGACATCATGTGGGTGAACGCCATCAACTGTAAAAGAAATAACCCCACCGCGATCTACAAGGTCGGTAGGTCCGACGACCGTCACTCCAGACAAATCTGCAATTCTTTCCAATGCAAGTTGGGTGAGGAAAATTTCATGATCGTGGATGCGCGAAAGTCCGACTCGATCCAGATATTCAATCGCGGCGCCAAGTCCCACGGCTTGAGCCATGTTGGGCACTCCGGCCTCAAATTTCCTTGGCAGCGGCGCCCAGGTCGAACCAGTCATGGTGACGGTTTCGATCATGGAACCGCCGACTAAAAATGGCTCCATTTCTTCGAGCAACTCTTCTTTGCCCCAAAGAACGCCGATACCAGTGGGTCCTAAGGCCTTGTGTCCGGAAAACGCCAGAAAATCGATATCGAGTTCCCTTACGTTCACAGCGAAGTGTGGAACGGATTGACAAGCATCCAAGACAAAAACGGCACCCACCTGATGAGCACGTGCAACGAGTGCAGAAAGTGGATTGATCGTTCCCAATACATTGGACTGGTGAGTTACGGCCACGATCTTAGTTTTTTCATTGATCAAGGTGTCCATCTCGGAAAGGTCGAGCCGCCCTTCACTGGTAACCGGAAACCATGCGAGTTCAGCACCGGTTCGTCGGGCGAGCTGTTGCCATGGAATCAGGTTGGCGTGATGCTCCATCTCCGAAACAACAATGCGATCTCCAGGTTGCAGAAAAAATTTATGACCGCGGGGTGAGTTACCAAAAGAATAGGCCAAAAGATTGAGTGATTCGGTCGCGCTTTTGGTAAAGATTGTTTCTTCGAATTTAGCCCCAAGAAACTTGGCAACTACACGGCGAGCACTGTCATATGCCTCATTTGCTTCTTCAGCGAGAAGATATGATCCTCGATGTACCGCCGCATTGTGTTGCGTGTAGAAATTTCGTTCTGCATCTAAAACACTTGTTGGCTTTTGGCTCGTCGCCCCGCTGTCGAGGAAAACCAGTGGGTTTCCACCACGCATCACCCGATTAAAGATAGGAAAATCTCTTTTTATCAGGTGCGGATCTAAGAGCGAAGATGACATATTAAGCCGTGGTGTACTCGGCGTATCCATTCTCTTCTAACTTATCAGCCAATTCTGGACCACCTTCTTCGACAATGCGACCCTGAGAAAAAACGTGGACAAAATCAGGTTTGATGTAGCGAAGAATTCGGGTGTAGTGGGTGATCAACATAATTCCAAGTTCGTTATTCTCTTTAACGCGATTGACACCTTCGGAAACTATACGAAGTGCATCGACATCGAGTCCTGAATCGGTTTCATCCAAAATTGCGATTTTTGGCTTGAGAAGTTCCAGTTGCAAGATTTCGTGGCGCTTCTTCTCGCCACCCGAGAAACCTTCGTTGACATTACGTTCGGCAAAAGCGGAATCCATATTCAGCGCCTTCATCGCTTCGCGAACTTCGCCGACCCAGGTTCGAATTTTCGGCGCCTCACCGCGAATGGCCGTAACGGCAGTTCGCAAAAAGTTAGTAACTGAAACCCCAGGGACTTCGACTGGGTACTGCATCGCTAGGAAGAGTCCAGCTTTTGCTCGCTCGTCGACAGTCATTGCCAACACATCTTCTCCATCCAACATCACGGTTCCGCCAGTGACGGTGTACTTTGGATGACCGGCTATTGAATAGGCCAAGGTAGATTTTCCGGAGCCGTTTGGACCCATAATTGCATGAGTCTCGCCAGAGCGAATGGTGAGGTCCACGCCTTTCAGAATTTCGGTGAAGCCACCTTCAACGGCAACCGATACCTGCAAGTTTTTGATCTCTAGAACGCTCATTTTTTCTCCTCAGTTTGGCTCTTAATCACGACAAGGTCGCCTTCAACGGCTACTTCATACAACGGCACACTCATAGATGCAGGAGGCGTCAATGCCTCTCCGGTTCGAAGATCAAACTCCGCACCATGCAGCCAACATTCGATTTTGTATCCCGAGACATCTCCTTCGGATAAGGAAGCCTCCGAATGCGAACAGGTATCGCCGATGGCGAAAACTTCATCTTTCACGCGAACAACGCAGACGGGCGCACCATCTATGGAAATCTTGCGCGGCTTGCCCTCGATCATTGACGAAAATTCCAGAGTGGTCATCTACTCGCCCACCTTTTCCAATTCCGAATCAATTCGAGCCATCAATCGATCTGCAATCGTGGAAATCCCAATTAAGTTAATAATTTCGGAAAAATATCCCCGAATCACAAGTTTTCGAGCAACTTCGGCTGGAATTCCGCGAGACTGTAAATAGAAAAGTTGCTCATCGTCAAAGCGACCAGTCGTGCTGGCATGTCCGGCGCCAACAATCTCTCCAGTTTCAATCTCCAAGTTTGGTACGGAATCTGCTCGGGCTCCGTCTGAGAGCAATAAGTTGCGGTTGAGCTCGTAGGTGTCAGTCCCCTCGGCTGCTGCGCGAATAAATACATCGCCAATCCACACGGATCGAGCATTGGCCCCGGCCAAAGCGCCTTTGTAATTGACTCGCGATTTCGCTTGCGCAATGTTGTGGTCGACATGGATTCGATTTTCTAAATGCTGACCATTTGTCGCGAAATAAAGGCCATTAAGTTGCGCCGTCGAGCCGGGACCCGAATATTCCACTGTCGGAAGTAATCTAACTAAGGAACCACCCACGCTTATTTCAAAGGAAGTGAAGGCAGCATCTTTGCCAATGATTGCGTGATGCCCCGCCATATGAACGGCGTCGCGCTCCCATTCTTGCAGCGAGATGAAGGTTAGATTGGCGCCAGCGGCCAATCGAATTTCGATCTCTTCTGCCACGATCGCGCTTCCCGAATTTTCGATAACTACCGTCGCACGAGCATGAGTTTCCAACGATATAACGAGGCGAGAGAAAGATGGCAGCCCCTCTCCCCCTTGTCGTTGCAAATAGATTGGATTCTGGACTTCGCACTCTTTGGCGATAGTTAACAGGCTAATTTGACTGGTGACTTCACGTCCCCGAAGGACCACTTGGTCTGTAGGAATATAGCCAGACTCAAATCCGTCCGCGGCGATTATGGAATAGGAAACACCACTAACCGGTTCGCCTGTTGCAACTAAGTTTTCGCCTTCAACAACAGATACATCGTGATCGAGTAATCCACCAAGCCTATGGAGCGGAGTGAAGCGCCATGCTTCTTCTCGACCAGTTGGAGTTAAATAATTAGAGGTTAGGAGCGACATTAGCCAACGGCGCCTTCCATTTGAAGTTCAATGAGCCGATTCAGTTCGAGGGCATATTCCATTGGAAGCTCACGAGCGATTGGTTCAATAAAGCCTCGAACGATCATCGCCATGGCCTCGTCTTCAGAAAGTCCACGCGACATCAAGTAAAAGAGTTGATCGTCACTGATCTTTGAAACGGTCGCCTCGTGTCCCATAGAAACATCGTCTTCTCGGATGTCTACATATGGGTAGGTGTCTGATCGAGAGATTGTGTCGACCAGCAAAGCATCACATTTCACAGTGGACTTTGAGTGATGTGCGCCTTCTTGTATTTGAACTAAGCCACGATAAGAAGTTCGTCCGCCACCTCGGGCCACAGATTTGGAAATGATCGTCGAGGAGGTGTAAGGCGCAGCATGAACCATCTTTGCGCCTGCATCCTGATGTTGGCCCTCCCCTGCGAAAGCAATAGAAAGGGTCTCGCCCTTTGCATGGGGTCCCATAAGAAAGACGGCCGGATATTTCATTGTCACTTTTGACCCTATATTTCCATCGATCCATTCCATGGTTGCGCCTTCAGCACATGTGGCTCGCTTGGTTACCAAGTTGTACACATTGTTTGACCAGTTTTGAATCGTTGTATAACGAACTCGCGCATTCTTCTTCACGATAATCTCTACAACTGCCGAGTGCAGCGAATCAGATTTGTAGATAGGTGCAGTGCAACCTTCTACATAGTGAACATAAGAATCTTCATCGGCAATGATCAAGGTGCGCTCGAATTGACCCATGTTCTCGGTATTAATTCGAAAATACGCTTGTAGCGGGATGTCCACGCGGACACCCTTAGGAACATAGATAAAAGAACCACCAGACCAGACGGAGGTATTTAGCGCGGCGAACTTGTTATCCCCCACAGGGATTACTGTGCCGAAATACTCTTTAAATAATTCTTCGTGTTGTCGAAGGCCAGAATCAGTGTCGACAAAAATAACGCCAAGTTTTTCTAGATCTTCGCGAATCGAGTGATAAACCACTTCGGATTCGTACTGGGCGGCTACACCTGCAACCAGGCGATTCTTCTCGGCATCAGGAATGCCAAGGCGATCGTAGGTATTGCGAATATCGGCAGGTAGGTCTTCCCATGAAGTCGCCTGCTTCTCCGTTGATCGAACGAAGTACTTAATTGTGTCAAAGAAGATTCCAGAAAGGTCTGACCCCCAACTTGGCATTGGTTTTTTGTCAAAGAGGTTGAGACCCTTCAATCGCAAGTCCAACATCCATTGTGGCTCACTCTTTTTGGCCGAAATATCTCGAACCACCTCTTCGTTAAGTCCACGTCGAACACCCGTACCAGCGACATCGCTGTCGGACCAGCCGTATTCGTAGTTGCCGATTCCAGCAAGCTCGGGATGAGTATCTGGTGTGAGAGTGGTATCGCTCATTGAGTTATTCCGCTTTCCATATTGGTTTTTCGAGAGAGGAGTGGAGAGTTAGATCGTTCCGACAAAGCTGGGATAAAAGTTGTGCAAACGCCGTCACCATGAGCAATGGTCGCCAATCTTTGAACGTGCGTTCCGAGCACCTCGGCGAAGGCCGCAGTTTCAGCGTCGCATAATTCCGGAAACTCTGCAGCAACGTGAGCAATCGGACAGTGATTTTGACAGATCTCCTCACCCATCCCGCGAGAATGAGCATTGGAAGCAAATCCTTCTGTCGTAAGAAAGCCTGCCAGTGCCACGGATTTCTCTTGCAGGCTCATATCAGCACTAATAAATTGCGAACTCCGACGGGTGATATCGGCTGAACGCGTCGCTGCAAATTGCGCCACCAGTGAGGCACCTGATTGCGCGGCCATGAATTTGAGCGCGGCTACTGCCAGATCGTCATACGAATGTTCAAACTTCTCCCTGCCGATATCAGTCATGACAAAAACCTTGGCTGGGCGCCCTCGACCACGAAGGCTTAGGCTGGTCTGGTGCGGTTCGCGAGCGGTAAGCACACCTTCGGAAAGTAACGAGTCCAAATGGCGTCGGATGCCAGCGGGAGTAATACCCAGCTGTTCCGCGAGTTCGACGGCGGTAGCTGGACCGGCCTCAAGAATGGTCCGAGCCACAAGATCGCGGGTGCGATCGGGCTCAATGTTTTTCACAACATAAGTGTTGCGTAATTCCAGCAAAGTTGCCAATCGGCGCGAGCGAACTAGTGGCGAGCGAACGGCGCGGAACCGAATAGGCTTGGGTTTATGAGCCTTATAGGCGTGATTTTCTCGGCTTTAGTCGTTCTTCAGGCTGGAATCATCGTTACTGGTGGCGCAGTTCGTTTGACCGGGTCCGGGCTCGGCTGCCCCACCTGGCCACAATGCACCAAAGGTTCATTCACACCCGTTGCCCATCAGGCGCAAGGCAAATTGCACTCCTGGATCGAGTTCGGTAACCGTTTACTCACCTTTCTACTCGTTGCCGCGGCTATCGCGGCGTTCGTCGCGGCCGTTAGATTCAGCAAGAACCACCCAGCCCGCCGACGAATTATCTGGCTGGCCATCTGGCAAATTTTTGGAATTTTTGGTCAAGGAATCCTTGGCGGAATCACCGTCCTCACCCACCTCAATCCACTGCCTGTCTCGGGGCACTTCCTCTTATCTATCCCTTTGATTGCCGGAGCGCTTTCGCTGCGGGCGCTGATGCTCGACCGGCCGACTGTCGAACTCTCACCTACAACGATGGCCCTGAGTCGAGTAATCCTCGCGCTCACCGTTTTCGTCATTACTTTGGGAACCATTGTCACAGGCAGTGGACCGCATGCCGGCGACATTCACGCTAGACGATATGGGATTGATCCGCGCACGATTTCGTGGATCCATGCCGACTCGGTGATTGCCCTGATATCGCTCGCCATCGGCCTCTATTTTGTGGTGCGAGTCGCCGACACCGATGAAGCTAAAGCTTTATTTGGCAGGCGTCTTAACATCTTTCTCTTGATTGCTCTCTCCCAAGGAGCTATTGGTTATATCCAGTACTTCACCCATCTCCCAGAATTAATCGTTGGCATGCATTTACTTGGCGCGACGCTAGTTTGGGTCAGCATGTGGAACCTGGCTCTGAGCGGCAACATTGCAAAGAAAGTCTCGCAACCTTAAATTTTCTCTCACGTAACGGAACCGGAAGAATGGAATAGAAGATGCGCACTGCATGGACATCACTGGACGATCAAGCGGTAGTAGTGAGCAGAACGTTGGCAATGGATGCGGTGCAAAAAGTGGGTAATGGCCACCCCGGAACTGCCATGGCCTTGGCACCAGTCGCCTACACACTTTTTCAACGGTTCCTGCGTCACGACCCCACTGATTCTCAGTGGCTCGGTCGAGATAGATTTGTACTTTCGTGCGGTCACTCATCGCTGACCCTCTACATCCAACTTTTTCTCTCTGGTTATGGCCTCGAACTTGCCGACCTAGAGAAATTCAGAACGCACGGTTCTTTAACTCCGGGACATCCTGAGTACGGGCACACTCTCGGTGTCGAGACCACAACGGGACCGCTTGGGGCAGGTGTATCGAATGCCGTAGGAATGGCGATGGCAGCACGATATGAGAAAGGGTTGCTCGATCCCGAAGGAGCCACTGACCTCTTCGATCACAATATCTGGGTTATCTGTTCTGATGGTGATCTACAAGAAGGTGTGAGCGCCGAAGCCTCCTCCATTGCTGGCACGCAAGCGCTAGGAAATTTGAAGGTTATCTATGATGACAATCGCATCTCGATTGAAGGCGACACACATGTTTCCTTTACTGAAGATGTGGGAGCGCGTTACCGAGCGTATGGCTGGCATGTCATTGAAGTGGCGACACTTCCTGATGGCAATGTCGATCGTGAACATCTCGAAAGAGCCATGATTGAAGCTGAGAGTGAAACTCGGATGCCCACTTTGATCCGACTTAAAACCGTTATTGCTTGGCCGGCACCTCATGCTCGCGGGACATCTAAATCTCATGGTTCTGCATTGGGGGCAGAAGAAATTGCATCGACAAAATCTTTGTTAGGTCTAGACCCCACTACCTCATTTGTTGTACCAACAGAAGTTCTAGATCATGCGCGTCTCATCTCTCAACGCGGCCAAAACCTCCATGCCGAATGGCAGGAGAAGTTTGGGCTTTGGTCGCAGTCTCACCCCGATCGAGCCGCGCTTCTTTCTCGGTTGCGAAACCACGAACTTCCTGAGCATTGGGAAGAGGCAATACCAGAATTTCCGGCAGGCAAGGAAGTTGCCACGAGAGCGGCATCCGGAAAAATCATTAACGAGATTGCGAAATCTTTGCCAGAGTTTTGGGGCGGATCAGCGGACTTGGCCGAAAGCAACAACACCACGATTGAATCCGGGGGCTCGTTTTTGCCGCTGACCAGCGAAATTGCTGGGGCAAATCCATATGGCCGCATTATCCACTTTGGTATTCGCGAGCACGCCATGGGTGGAATTCTCAATGGCATCGCTCTTCATGGGCTGACTAAACCATTTGGTGGAACATTTCTGGTCTTCAGCGACTACATGCGAGGTGCGGTCCGTTTGGCTGCACTCATGAATTTGCCCGTCACCTTTGTTTGGACCCATGACTCGATCGGGCTCGGCGAAGATGGCCCCACTCATCAACCAGTTGAACATCTTGCGGCGCTGCGAGCAATTCCAAATCTCGCCGTTATTCGCCCATCCGA
The DNA here is from genome assembly GCA_037133095.1 of Actinomycetes bacterium. Classification (GTDB taxonomy): domain Bacteria; phylum Actinomycetota; class Actinomycetes; order Nanopelagicales; family Nanopelagicaceae; genus CAIMZW01. The sequence goes on along the minus strand of JBAXOT010000010.1, from coordinate 27,350 downwards.
CGCGAATGAGACTGCCATTGCTTGGCGTGAAGTAATCAAGCGGGGCAAACCTTCAGGTTTTGCACTCTCCCGGCAGAACTTGCCAACTCTCGATCGCGCCATCTTTGCTAGCGCCGAGGGTGCCGCGAATGGTGCCTACATACTTCTCGAACCCGAAAGCCAGCCTGAAGTCATCTTGATCGCAACAGGCTCTGAGGTTGGCGTTGCCCTTGCAGCCGCTGGCTCGCTTGCTGCTGAATCCATTTCAGCGCGAGTAGTCAGCGCGCCTTGTCTGGAATGGTTTAACGAACAACCTTTGAGTTATCGCGAGAGTGTTTTACCTAACCAGATAAAGGCGCGGGTCAGCATCGAAGCAGGAGTTGCCCAAGGTTGGCGTGAATTTGTAGGTGATGCCGGGGTCATCATTTCACTCGAACATTTCGGAGCCTCAGCCAGCGCAGGGACCCTCTTCATGGAGTTTGGCTTCACTGCCGCCAATGTAGTTGCGGCAGCCAAAGAATCTATCGCTAACGCGAGCAAGGGGAACTGACGCGATGTCTTCACATGAATCTGCAGATGAGCCCAGAAAAGAACCTAGAGAAGAACCTAGGGAAGAACCTAGAGGGAACCTCGAGGCAGTCTCGGCTGCAGGTGTCTCCATTTGGCTAGATGACTTATCCCGCGATCGACTAGAAATGGGCACTCTGGCAGAACTTATTGCCACTAGTTCAGTGGTAGGTGTAACGACTAACCCGAGTATTTTCTCAGCGGCAATCGCCCATTCAACCCGCTATCAAACTGACATTTCTGCCATGGCTAAGAGCGGTGCAACAATCAATCAGATCGTGACTCAGCTGACCACAGACGATGTTCGAGATGCGTGTGATCTATTCGTAGAAACCTTCCGCAAAACTGGCGGGGTCGATGGTCGAGTGAGTATTGAAGTGGACCCCCGATTGGCACACGAGACCTCGGCAACGGTCGAGCAAGCGAAGACATTGCATGCCATCGTTGATCGTCCGAATGTCCTTATCAAGGTGCCTGCGACGATGGAAGGTCTTCCCGCCATTGAGGAGTTAACCGCTCAAGGAATCAGCATTAACGTTACATTGATTTTTTCGGTAGACCGCTATGAAAAAGTCATAGATTCCTACCTTCGAGGACTTGAACGTCGCGTTGCCAACGGCCACAGCATTGCTGATGTGCACTCGGTGGCTTCGTTCTTCGTCAGTCGAATTGACACCGAGATTGACCGGCGATTGAATGAATCCGATCCCAGCTCTTCCTTAAAAGGTAAAGCTGCAATCGCTAATGCTCACTTGGCTTACGAAAGTTTTCTTAAGCTGGTTGCTTCGCCAAGGTGGCGCAGATTGGAAGAAAACGGGGCGAACTTGCAACGCCCTCTGTGGGCATCTACCGGTGTGAAAGATAAGAATTACGACAGCACTCGATATGTGATTGAACTCGTGGCCGATCATTGTGTAAACACGATGCCGGAAGCAACGATGAACGAAGTTCGAGATCATGGAGTTCCGCGCGGGGACACGATCTCCCAAAATTTCGCGGCTGCCCACCAAGTTTTTGACGATTTGGCAAAGGCTGGAATCGATTTCCCGAGCGTGGTCCGCTTTCTCGAAGAAGATGGTGTCAGTAAATTTGAAAAGGCCTGGTTAGAACTGCTTTCTAATCTCGCAACGGCGGCACACAAGGGAAAGGTAAGCGAATGACCATTCGTATCTCTGGAGCGGCAGCAATCACTGGTGATCCGGTTTCACAGATCAGGCAGGACTTAATCTCCGTCGCACCTAAGTTGGCTGCTAAAGATTTCACCTTATGGGGCGAAGAGGCGGAAGGTGAAGCCGCAATGAGACTCAATTGGATCGACCTACCTCGGACCTCGCGCGAACTACTTCCCGAACTCGATGCGCTGAGCGCCTGGGCTCGTTCGAATGGCTTAACCAATCTTGTCTTGTGTGGAATGGGCGGATCTTCACTTGCTCCAGAAGTAATTGCCAAAACATTTGGAAAGAATTTGGCGGTTCTCGACTCCACCGATCCGGCTCAGATTTTGGCGGCGGTCCCCGCGGATTTAGCAAGCACTGTCGTAGTTGTAGGTTCCAAGTCGGGCTCGACCATTGAGACAGCCTCCCAGCGTGCACTTTTTACTACGTTATTTCTCGATGCTGGATTGCGACCGGAAGACCACATCGTGATTGTGACCGATCCAGGCTCTCCGCTTGATCTAGATGCCCGAGGTGCTGGCTTAAAGACGATCAATGCTGATCCGCATGTAGGTGGTCGGTATAGCGCGCTCAGCGCGTTCGGACTGGTACCTGCGGCCCTCATGGGAGTCGACGTCTCGCTCCTGCTCGATGATGCCTTTGCAGCGAGTGAGACCTTCACCCTCGCAGGCTCACCGGCCATTGCGCTGGCTGAAATTCTTTTCACCCAAACCGAACAATCCATCTCATTTTTCGATTCTGATTCCGCCTTACCTGGTATTTCAGATTGGATAGAACAACTAGTTGCCGAATCGACTGGAAAGAATCAAACTGGTCGATTGCCCATCGTCATTGAATCTGCAGAAGCACCCAGCGCAGGAAAAACTCTAACCGTCGGTTTTGCCCCCAGTTCGCGCGCGGATCTCATCGTTGAAGGCTCATTGGGCGAGCAATTCATTTTATGGGAATGGGTCACGGCACTTCTTAGTCGAGCTTTAATGGTCGATCCGTTCAACCAGCCCAACGTGACCGAAGCCAAAGAGCGAACTGGCGAACTCCTCGCCCAGTGGAGTGATGGCGAGGTTCATGCCCCTGCTGCGCAATGGGAGAATGAGATCTTGGCGGTCTACTCGAGCGGCAGCGGTTCTTCGTTGGTGGAGTTATTGAGTCAGTTCTTTACCGCTCCATCACATTACATCGCTGTGATGGCCTATCTCTCGCGGGGAATCGACGATGAGATTGCGCAATTGCGCCCATTACTTGCCGATCATTATCAACGCGCCACCACATTTGGTTGGGGCCCACGTTTCTTACATTCCACTGGACAGTTTCATAAAGGCGGACAACACAACGGCGCCTTTATTCAGATCACAGGCGAGAGCGCCATCGATCTTGGTATTCCGGGAAAGAGTTTTGGATTCCATACTTTATTGATGGCTCAAGCACTGGGAGATGGCCAAGCCTTGGCCAGTCGACACTTTCCAGTGATTCGCATTCACCTCAAAGATCGAAAAGCAGGAATCTCAGCAGTAATCGCAGCCATCAAAGAATTGTAAAACTAGTGGTGCGGGTTATTCCTCGCCGCGAAGTCGATTGAGCGCGTCCGAAAGAATTTTTTCGGCTTCGGCTTCAGTTCGACGTTCCTTGACGTAAGCCAAGTGAGTTTTATATGGCTCATTCTTGATGGGCATCGGCGGATTTTCTTTATCTAATCCAGCGGGAAAGCCACATCGCGGGCAGTCCCATTCCTCGGGGACGACAACGGTTCCATCTTCAGCAAAAGAAGGTCGGGTTTCGTGGCCATTGGCACACCAGTAGGAGACGCGAAAACGTGGGATTGCCTCGCCACGTTCGGCCTCGCCCATTGGTCCAGCGCCAACTCGACTTCCGCGGATTGCGCTACCCATAAGTGAACTCCTCTTACTATTGTGTTCTTACCTGTATTGCCGGAATGGAAAAAGTATTACTTCTTTAACACCAAGCTCAACGCAATTACTCCCGCGAACCAGAGTCCACCGACGACGATGGTAATCCGATCGAGGTTGCGCTCGACGACCGAAGAGCCACCGTAGTTAGATGAAATGCCACCACCGAAGAGATCAGAGAGGCCGCTGCCTTTTCCTTTATGGAGCAAAACTAACAAAATCATCAAGACGCTCGTTACAACGAGCAAAATCGAAAGACCAACAATCACTTTATCTCCCAGTCACATCTGGCGGTTGTATCTCCGCAAGAGGCTAACGATACACGGCTACAGCGGAGAAGATTGAATGTGCAGCCTTAGGCGGAGGCTTTGTGAAACTTGACAATTTTGGCAAATTCTTCCGGATCTAGGCTTGCGCCACCGACTAAAGCACCATCCACATCCGATTCCCGCATGATTTCCACGATATTTGACGATTTCACTGACCCGCCGTAGAGAATCCGAGCCGCTTCGGCAATTTCTGGAGTTGCCAACTGGGCCAATTCCATCCGAATCGCGGCGCACACTTCTTGGGCGTTTTCTGGGGTAGCAGTCTTTCCGGTGCCGATTGCCCAGACTGGTTCGTAGGCCAAAACCACTTTTTTAATCTCCGCATTGGAGAGGCCTTTGAGACCATTCCGAACCTGGTCGAGCACGTAGGTCACGTGGTTGCCGGTTTCGCGGATATCCAATTCTTCGCCAATGCAAAATATCGGCGTGAGTTCGTGTGCCAAGGCTGCCTTAATCTTTTGATTAACAAGTTCATCACTCTCGTGATGAATTGCGCGACGTTCAGAGTGTCCAATGACCACAAAGGTGCAGCCAAGCTTGGCGAGCATCGAGCCGGATATGTCACCGGTGTAAGCACCGGAAACTGCAGGCGAGAGATCCTGTGCGCCATAAGTGAGGCGCAATCTGTCGCCATCAATCAAAGTTTGAACGGATCGAAGATCGGTGAACGGCGGAATGACTGCGACATCTACCGCGTCATAATCCACATCATCAAGGGAATAAGAGAGCTTCTGCGTAACGGCGATAGCCTCAAGGTGATTGAGGTTCATTTTCCAGTTACCAGTAATTAACGGTTTACGCATAATGCTCTCCTTATTATTCCTTAAACGTGAAAGTGATGAGGGCAATCTAGTTCGCTAGCGCGACCAGACCCGGCAGTTCTTTTCCTTCTAAGTACTCCAGCGAGGCGCCGCCGCCGGTGGAGATGTAGCCGAAATCAGAGTCTGCAAAGCCGAGTTTTCGAACCGCAGCGGCCGAGTCTCCCCCGCCGACCACAGAAATCCCGTTTACTTCAGTCAGCGCCTGCGCAATCGTTTTCGTACCGGCCGCAAAGGCTGGGAATTCAAAGACTCCCATCGGGCCATTCCAAAACACAGTCTGACAAGAGGTAATGGCAGCCGCAAATGCGGTCGCTGTCACAGGTCCAATATCTAGCCCCATCTGATCTTGGGGAATCGCATCAGCAGAAACCAACGTTGCGGGAGCATCTGCGGAAAAATTCGGTGCCACGACGATATCGGTCGGCAACAGAATCTCGACACCTAACTTCTTGGCACGTTCGAGAAGTTCTATGACCGTAGGAATTGATTCAACTTCAACGAGGGAAGTGCCAATCTCCTTGCCTTGGGCCGCGAGAAAAGTGAAAAGCATTCCGCCACCAATAGCCAGGACATTGACTTTGTCCAGCAAATTGGAAATGACGCCAATTTTGTCGGAGACTTTCGCACCACCGAGAACAACCCCGTATGGTCGAACGGGATTATCAGTGAGTTTCTTGAGCACCTCAACTTCGGCCGCAACTAAATAACCTGCAGCGTGGGGTAATAACTTTGCCACGTCGTAAACCGAAGCATGTTTGCGGTGAACGGCGCCAAAACCATCGCTGACAAAAAAGTCCGCATAACTAGCCAATTCTGTAGCCAGTGCAACGCGCTCGGATTCTTCTTTGCTGGTCTCTGCGCTCTCATAGCGAATATTCTCGAGCAGTAAAATTTCACCTGGCAGTAGGGCATGCGCGGCACTCTTAACTGAGTCCCCCACAATGTCATGTGAGAAAGCAACTGACTTTTCGAGCAATTCCGCAAGCCGGAGCGCAATGGGAGCAAGGGACAATTCTGGCTTTCGCTCCCCTTTTGGTCGACCAAGGTGGGCGGTAATAACCACACTGGCACCTTGATCGATGAGGTAAGAAATTGTGGGAAGGGAGGCACGAATTCGACCGTCATCTGTAATGACCCCATCTTTCAAAGGGACATTGAGATCACAGCGAAGTAGTACTCGCTTCCCACGAACATCAAGGGATTCGAGAGTGGGAATGTTCATTAGAGCGATGAACCCACGAGTCCGATCAAATCGACCAAGCGGTTTGAGTAACCCCACTCATTGTCATACCAACCAACAACTTTTGCGGTTGTCCCAATGACTTTGGTTAAACCAGAGTCAAAGATGCACGAGCTTGGGTCCGTCACGATATCTGCGGAGACGATTGGATCCGAGGTATAGCTGAGGTAGCCCTTGAGGGAACCTTCGCTGGCCTTCTTGATCGCTTCATTGATTTCAGCCGCAGTCACTTCACGGGAAAGTTCCACCGTAAGGTCGGTCGCTGAACCAGTAGGCACTGGAACGCGCATGGCATAACCGTCCAACTTGCCCTTCAACTCAGGCAGAACCAAACTAATTGCCTTTGCAGCACCGGTTGATGTGGGAATCATGGAGAGTGCAGCAGCGCGAGCGCGACGAAGATCCTTGTGTGGGAAGTCCAAAATGACCTGATCGTTTGTGTAAGCATGGATGGTGGTCATCAAGCCACGAACGATGCCAAATTCATCATTGAGAACCTTCGCCATTGGAGCCAGGCAGTTAGTAGTGCAAGAGGCATTGGAAATGATGTGGTGATTCGCTGGATCGTAAGACTCATGATTGACGCCCATAACTATGGTGACATCTTCATCAGTGGCAGGGGCCGAAATGATGACCTTCTTTGCGCCAGCCGCAATGTGCTTCTTGGCATCGGCAGCCTTAGTGAAATGTCCGGTCGATTCCAAAACGATATCTGCGCCAACTTCGCCCCACGGCAGCGCAGCAGGATCGCGCTCGGCAAAAACGCGGATGGTCTTATCTCCGACGGTAATGGAATCTTCAGTGTGGGAGACAGGAAGCCCAAGTCGACCCAAGATGGAGTCGTACTTCAAGAGGTGAGCCAGTGTTGCATTATCAGTGAGATCGTTAATACCGACGATCTCAACATCGGCGCCGGAGACTAGAACGGCGCGGAAAAAGTTACGACCAATACGTCCAAAACCATTAATTCCAACACGAACCACGATAATCCTCGCTTCATCAAAAGTGCCCAGTTTGGGCGGAAAAGTACGGGGGGTGCGACCACTTCATTGTGTCGAGATGAGTCTATCAGCAGTGCTAATTCAGTAAATCGGGGCTTAATCCGGCCTCGGTATCCGCGATTCCCAAATCATGAGCCCGCTTGTCAGCCATCGCCAAAAGCCGCCTAATCCGCCCCGCAATCGCATCTTTCGTCATGGGCGGTGTGGCCAAGGAGCCCAACTCTTCGAGGCTGGCCTGACCATGGTTAATCCGTAGCTCCCCCGCCTCCTTAAGGTGATCTGGAATCTCTGGACCCAAAATCTCCATCGCGCGTTGAACTCGGGCCGATGCTGCAACCGCGGCCCGAGCCGATCGTCGCAAATTGGCATCGTCAAAATTAGCTAGTCGGTTGGCGGTAGCCCGAACTTCTCGACGCATCCTTCGCTCTTCCCAAGCGAGCACACTCTCATGTGCACCAAGTCGGGTGAGAAGTGCGCCTATCGCATCACCATCTCGAATCACAATGCGGTCGACATTCCTCACCTCGCGAGCCTTGGCCGATATTCCCAAGCGCCGCGCGGCGCCAACGAGGGCAAGTGCGGCCTCCGGGCCGGGACAAGTTATCTCCAATGCGGAAGAACGCCCAGGTTCGGTCAAAGAACCGTGCGCTAAGAAGGCGCCGCGCCAAGCGGCTTCGGCGTCGCAAATGCCTGCAGAGACGACCTGAGGTGGCAGGCCACGAATCGGGCGACTATTCGAATCGATCAATCCGGTCTGTCGAGCCAGAGCATCACCATCGGAAATAACTCGCACCACATAGCGACTGCCTTTACGCAACCCGCTTGGTGAAAGTACGGCTAGCTCGCTCTCGTGGCCAAATACTTCGGCGATATCTTTTCGCAATCTGCGGGCGGTCTGGGCAGTGTCGAGTTCGACCTCGATCACAATTTTTCCAGCGGAAATATGTAAACCACCGGCGAATCGCAACAGGGATGAGACCTCCGCTTTTCGACAGCACGGTTTCGTTACGGAAAGACGGCTCAACTCATCCTTCACTGACGCAGTCATAGCCATGAGGAACCCCCTTCTCGATTGAGAATTTCAGTTATTAGAGCACTATGTTGCTAAGGCTATCTAAGCACGTGAAAAAATGTGCTGGAAAACCGAAGTTAATTTCTGCGGATCATGATGCAGGCTCCCTGGTGAGCGCGCCAACGTTTCCACAATGAGTTCTCCACCACTTTTGCCTAAAAGATCCTCAAGATCTTTGAGTTTTGCTCGAGATTCTTCGGCCTCAACAACAGCCGGATCGGCAATAGCACAATCAATCTGCAGGTCGGGCAGTTGCGATAAAACCAATTCAAGATGTTCGGTGGCGCTAAAGCCCGCGAATTCGTAACCACTCTTAGGTTCAGCGAGATTCAGAATAAAAATCTTTTTCGCTCGTGAATTCTGGATGGCGAGGGCTTGTTCTCGCAATAAGAAATGCGGCATCACACTGGAGAACCACGAACCTGGACCGAAGGTGAGAAAATCTGCCGCCGCAATTGCCTCAAGGGCTTCAGGAGTGGCACTTGGTTGCTCGGGAATCAACCTCAATGATTGCAAAGCTCCCTTTGAAGTGGCGACCTCTACTTGACCTCGAACAACGCAGATTCCAGTTGGAGTGCTGAACGTGCCTTCGATATCCAGGGGAACGAGCGCCATTGGCAAAACTCTCCCCACCACTTTGAGGAGCTCGCCGACTCGATCGAGACCCCGAACTGGATCTTCGCCGCGGTCCCATAGCGCTGTGAGCAATAAATTTCCTAGGGCATGGCCACCAGTATTTCCAGCACCTGAAAAGCGATATTGCATAATCTCAGCCCAGCCGCGTCCCCAACTATCGTCGCTGCATAAGGCTGCCAGCGCCATTCTCAAATCTCCGGGCGGGAGTGAATTAAATTCGGTTCTAAGTCGGCCACTCGAACCACCGTTGTCAGCCACGGTAACAATTGCAGTTATCTCTTCCGTCAGCGAACGCAGGGCGGTCAGAGTCACTGCAAGTCCGTGACCGCCGCCCATCGAGACTACTCGTGGTGCGATCACAACTCCCGACCTAGATCTCGGTGAATCGCTTGCGCTGAAATACTCTTTCCCGATGGGTGTGCCGTGCCATTTAATCGCTGACTCAACTCTTCTGCAATTGCCACACTTCGATGTTTTCCACCAGTACATCCCACCGCAAGCGTCAGATACTTTCGTCCTTCTGCAATGAAGCCTTTGGACATAGTCTCAAAGAGCGACTGATACCGACTAAGAAATTCTTGGACATTTTGCGTACCCAAAACATTTGCTTTGACTGCGGAATCTAATCCTGTCAGTGGGCGAAGATCAGGAATCCAATGGGGATTTGCGATAAAACGACAATCCATCACCAAATCGGCGTCGACTGGAATTCCATACTTGTAACCAAAACTTAAAATGTTGACTCGAAGGTCAGCATCATCTTCCTTATCAAAGATATCGGCAATCTTTTGTTCGAGCTGGTGGATATTGAGAGCCGAAGAGTCAATAACTAGATCAGCCACCGAACGAACTGCTTGCAAGCGTTCGCGCTCTTTTGTAATTCCATCGAGAATGCGATCGCTGCCCTGAAGCGGATGAGGCCTTCGTGTGGATTCAAACCTACGGACCAAAACATCATCTGCCGCATCGACAAAGAGAACTTGGCGACTAATGCCTTTGTCAGAGAGTTCAGCCAGCGCTCGATTAAAGTCATCAAAGAACTGGCGCCCACGAACATCGATGACTACTGCAATCGATGAAAATGTTGCTGCCGCCATATCGCATAAGTTTGCCAGTAGTGCCGGCGGTAAATTGTCCACTACATACCAGCCAAGGTCTTCCATAGCATGCGCCACCGTAGATCTTCCGGCGCCACTCATTCCGGTAACAACAACTACTTCGCTCGACATGGCGTCATTCTCTCGTATATGTCAAGAATCAAGAACTTCTCCAGTGGTGAGATTGACACCATGAACTGCCTGAGGCAAGTGCTCCAGTATCAATCCAGCGATCTTCTCGCCTATGCCAGGAATGGCCGAGATATCGGATAGTGAAGCTTTTCGAAGTGCCGATACAGAACCAAAATGTTCCAACAACGCCTGGCGCCGACTTTGTCCTAACTGCGGAATTTCATCCAGCAGGGATTCCAACATCACCCTTGACCGCTTGCTTCGATGAAAAGTAATCGCAAATCTATGGGCTTCGTCTCGCACCCGCTGAAGCAAATAGAGACCTTCACTGTGGCGTGGAAAAATTACGGGATCTGCACTTCCGGGGAGCCACACCTCTTCCAACCTTTTAGCCAAGCCACAAAGGGCGATGTTCGCAATCCCTAACTCTTCGAGGACTCGGGCTGCTGCTGCAACTTGTGGTGCCCCGCCATCCACCACGATGAGGTGAGGACGATAAGAAAATTTCGGTCTGGCACCACCCGAAAGTGCCACTTCATCTAAATCAATATCTTTCTCCGATAGATACCGCTTCAATCGCCGGGTAAGAACGTGATGCATGGCTCGAGTGTCATCAAATCCTGCCTCTTCGGAAATCGCAAATCTTCGGTACTCGCTCTTCTTCGGTTGGCCATCTTCAAAGACCACCATGGATGCCACCATATTGGTCCCCTGGATATTGGAAATATCAAAGCATTCGATGCGAAGCGGAATTTCGGCTAAATCGAGGGCTTGCGCCACCTCTTCTAACGCTTTGCCCGTAACAGCCGTGTCATTAGAACGTTTGCTGAGATATTGAACAAGAGATTGGTAAGCGTTTCGTTTCACAATCCGAATCAATTCAACTTTCTCGCCTCGAAGCGGAACGGTCAGAGTTACGCCATGTCCAGAGGCAAGGGAGAGCCACTCTTCCAACGAGCTTGAGAATTCGGGCATAGATTCCAAGATAACTTCGCCAGGCGGAGAAGAATCGGAATAGATCTTTGGCAAAGCCGATTCAATGATGCTCTCATCTTCGAGAACCTGCGAACGATCGATAATCCACGACCGCGAGCCCACCACCCGACCGTGTCGCACCGAGAAGATAGAAACAGCGGCATGAGTAATCTCTTCATGAGTGGCCAAGACATCGGCATTTAAGTTTTCACTCAGGGCGGTTTCAGTTGATTCGCTTGCTTTGAGCAGGGCCGCCATTTGATCGCGCAGTTTAGCTGCGCGTTCGTACTCCTGCGCCGCGGCGGCTTGGTGCATCTGATCTTCAATTTGAGCAACGATGTCGATGGGGTTGGAATCAAGAAACTTCACCAAATTCTTTGCTAGCTCTTGATGGCCTTCAGGACTCACCCAACCTACACACGGCGCCGCGCATTTTCCAATATCCCCCAGTAAGCATTGTCGACCGGTTCGTTGAGCTCGGAGGAAATTGCTCTCCCCGCAACTTCGAATCGGATACAACGAGAGCAAGAGTTCGAAGGTACTGCGCAGCGCCCAAGTATGCGCAAAAGGTCCAAAGTACTTAACGCCGGGCCGCTTCTTTGCCCGCGAGATAAAGATTCGAGGGAAATCATCCTTCATTGAAATTGCGAGAAAGGGGTAGGACTTATCATCCCGAAACTGGATGTTGAATCTCGGATTTTCACTTTTAATCCAAGTAAATTCCAACTGGAGCGCTTCGACCTCGGTGTTGACGATGGTCCAGTCAACTCGCACTGCAGTGTGAACCATACGATAGGTTTTTTCGGCTAAATTACTTTGAAAATAGCTGCTGAGCCGGGAACGAAGATTGCGAGCCTTACCTACGTAGATGACAGTTCCATGCTCATCGTAAAAACGATAAACGCCCGGATCAGTAGGAATCGACTGCGGTCGATAACTAGCGGGATCAGCCATGGCTAAGAGCGTAGAACCTCGGCGAGAAAAGCACCCGTATAACTAGCGGAGTTCCGAGCGACTTCCTCAGGTGTTCCCTCGGCAACGACCAAGCCGCCACGCGCTCCGCCTTCTGGTCCTAAGTCAATAACCCAATCAGCAGATTTAATGACGTCGAGATTGTGCTCAATAACAATCACGGTATTTCCCGTATCCACCAGGCGATTGAGCACCAAGAGGAGCTTGCGTACATCTTCGAAATGCAGACCTGTCGTCGGCTCATCAAGAACATAGATAGTGCGCCCCGTAGATCTGCGTTGTAACTCGGTCGCCAACTTAACGCGCTGGGCTTCACCACCCGACAAGGTCGGCGCGGACTGCCCCAATCGGACATACCCCAGCCCCACATCGTTGAGGGTTTTGAGATAACGTGCGATGGCAGGAACCGATTCGAAGAAGTGACTTGCCTCTTCGATCGGCATATTGAGGACCTCGGCAATGGTCTTTCCTTTGTAATGTACTTCTAGCGTCTCACGGTTATATCGAGCTCCGTGACAGACCTCGCACGGAACATAGACATCCGGCAGAAAGTTCATTTCGATGGTTATCGTGCCATCCCCCGAACAATTTTCACATCGTCCGCCTTTAACATTGAAGGAGAAGCGACCTTGGAGATAGCCGCGAATCTTAGCCTCCGTGGTCTCGGCAAAAAGTGCCCGAATCTTGTCAAAGACGCCGGTATAGGTTGCGGGATTGGATCGAGGCGTTCGACCGATGGGTGATTGATCGACATGGACTACTTTGTCGAGCAGATCTATCCCAGTCACCGTCCGGTGTCTGCCCGGAACCAGGCGTGCACCGTTGAGTTTGTTCGCGAGGGTCGTGTAGAGAATGTCATTTACTAAAGTGGACTTGCCAGAACCACTGACGCCTGTGACTGCGACAAAGGCGCCGAGCGGAAAACTCACATCAATGTTATGCAAATTGTTTTCTTTAGCACCTTTAACCAAAAGTGCTCGGGATTTATCTAAAGGCCGGCGAACTTCTGGCACTGGAATTGATGTTCGCCCAGAAAGATACGCCCCAGTTATTGAATCCGGTGCTGCAATTAAATCTTCATAACTTCCAGAGGAGACGACGTGACCGCCATGCTCACCCGCCCCGGGACCAATGTCTACAATCCAATCGGCAGTTCGAATCGTATCTTCGTCGTGTTCGACCACAATCAGAGTGTTTCCCAAATCGCGCAGCCGAGTAAGGGTTTCGATGAGACGGCGATTGTCTCGTTGATGAAGACCAATACTTGGCTCGTCCAAAACATAAAGCACGCCGACGAGACCGGAACCGATCTGGGTTGCCAATCGAATTCGTTGTGCCTCCCCGCCCGAGAGCGTGGCGGCTGGTCGTTCCAGCGATAGATAGTCCAAGCCCACGTCGAGCAGAAAACCCATTCGGGCGTGCACTTCCTTCAGCACTCGTTCGGCAATTTTTCGCTCTCGGGCATTGAGTGAAATCTTCTTTAAGAACTCGGCGCAATCGGAGATCGAGAGTTCGCAAATTTGGGCGATGTTCTTGCCGCCAAGAGTTACGGCTAATACCTCGGGCTTTAACCGCGCACCTTTACAGGCAGGACATGGAACTTCTCGCATATAAGACTCATATTTTTCGCGACTGTAATCGCTGTCGGTCTCGGCGTGCTTTCGATGGATAAAAGGAATCACGCCTTCAAACCCAGTTGAGTAGTTGCGTTGCCGGCCGTAACGGTTTTTGTACTTTACGTGGACTTCATAATCCCAACCCTGAAGGATCGCCTCTTTTGATTTCGCCGATAACTTCTTCCATGGATTATCCAGCGAGAATTTCAGCTCTTCGCCCAATCCAGCGAGAAGTCGAGTGAAGTACTCGGAGAAGTGGCCAGATGACCAGGGTGCAATTGCACCTTCATGAATCGAAAGTGAATCGTCGGGAATGATCAACTCTTGATCTACCTCAAGCTGAGTTCCGATGCCAGAGCATTCGGTGCAAGCACCAAACGGTGAATTAAAGGAGAAGGAGCGCGGCTCCATCTCTTCAAAGGAGAGGCCACAGTCATGGCAGGCCATATGTTCACTGTAGGTTCGTTCCTTATCATCGGCGCCGTCAGGTAGATCAACAAAATCAAGAATTACTAAGCCACTAGCAAGTTTGAGCGCCGTTTCGATTGAGTCGGTCAATCGAGTTTTTGAGTCAGCTTTGGCGGTGAGCCGATCTACAACAACTTCAATGGTGTGTTTCTCTTGCTTTTTCAATTTCGGCACTTCTGTAAGGGCATAGACCGTGCCATCGACCTTGACTCGAGAAAAGCCCTGAATGGTGAACTCTTTGAAGAGGTCAACAAATTCCCCTTTACGAGCACGAACTACTGGAGCTAACACTTGAAAACGAGTTGCGGCGGGCATCTCAAGAATCTGGTCCACAATGTTTTGCGGTGTTTGTTTGGCAATCGCCTTCCCGCAATTCGGGCAATGCGGTCGACCAGCCCGAGCAAAGAGCAATCGGAGGTAGTCATACACCTCGGTAATGGTTCCTACGGTCGAGCGGGGGTTTCTATTTGTCGATTTTTGATCGATCGAGACGGCCGGGGAGAGACCCTCGATGAAATCGACATCGGGCTTATCCATCTGCCCCAAGAATTGTCTAGCGTAAGCGGAGAGTGATTCAACATACCGCCGTTGACCCTCAGCAAAAATGGTGTCAAATGCCAGCGATGACTTTCCCGAACCAGAGAGCCCGGTAAAAACAATCAACGAGTTTCGAGGTAGATCCAGGTTCACATTCTTAAGATTGTGCTCTCTGGCCCCTCGAATAATTAAACGATCTGAAATCACGTACCAGCCTCTTCCATTCCTCGTAACTCGCGCTTTAACTCCCGAATTTCATCACGTAGTCGGGCAGCAAGTTCAAAATGAAGTTCGGCAGCAGCAGATTTCATTTGATCCGTGAGCGATTCTATTAGCGCCAGCAATTCTTGGCGCGGCAATGATGCCAACTCCTTAGCATGTACGCCGATTGCAACTGATTTAGCAGATCGGGAGTTGCGTTGATTGCTGGACGAAAGGTTTTCAGTGTCGGCAACTTCGCGAGTAATCAAATCAGTGATATCTGCAATCTTCTTTCGCAGCGGTTGGGGATCTATTCCATGGGCGGTGTTGTAGGCAATTTGCTTGTCTCGACGACGATTGGTTTCGTCTATGGCCTGAGCCATCGACTTAGTGAGGTTATCCGCGTACATATGGACCTCGCCTGAGACATTTCGCGCGGCTCGGCCAATTGTTTGGATGAGCGATGTGGCCGAGCGGAGAAAACCCTCTTTGTCGGCATCAAGAATTGCAACTAAAGAAACTTCCGGCAGATCGAGCCCTTCGCGCAATAAGTTGATTCCAATCAACACGTCATATTCCCCCGAACGCAGCTCGCGCAAGAGCTCGACCCTTCGCAAGGTATCGACTTCGGAATGCAGATAACGAACCCGAATTCCCAATCCCAAGAGATAGTCGGTCAAATCTTCCGACATCTTCTTGGTCAAGGTAGTGACGAGAACTCGCTCGTTCTTCTCGGCTCGGATTCGAATCTCCTTAACGAGATCGTCAATTTGGCCCTTAATGGGTTTGAGAACAATCTGCGGATCGATCAATCCGGTAGGTCGGATTACCTGCTCCACGACATCGCCATCGACCTTTGCCATCTCATATTTGCCTGGGGTCGCGGAAAGGTAAACGGTCTGGCCCTTACGATCGAGGAATTCATCGAATCGCAGCGGTCGATTATCCATTGCGCTGGGGAGTCGAAAGCCATGCTCGACTAGAGTTCGTTTCCGCGAGGCATCCCCCTCATGCATAGCCCCAATTTGCGGAACCGTAACGTGAGATTCATCAATGACCACGAGAAAATCTTCTGGGAAATAATCCAGCAAGCAGTTGGGCGCTGATCCAGCCGCACGACCATCGATATGACGGGAGTAATTCTCGATTCCGGAACAGAAGCCAAGTTGACGCATCATCTCAATGTCGAATGTCGTTCGCATCCGTAATCGTTGTGCTTCCAACAATTTGTTCTGGCGTTCGAATTCACCCACTTTCGTTTCCATCTCAATTTCGATCGCGGAGATCGCACGTTCCATCGTCTCTGGACCAGCTGAGTAGTGGCTGGCAGGAAAGATATACATCTCACTTTCATCGCGCACGATTTCCCCAGTGAGAGGGTGCAAAGTCATGATTCGTTCAATGTCATCGCCAAACATCTCAATGCGAAGTGCGAGTTCTTCATACATCGGAATAATTTCAATCGTGTCCCCTCGAACGCGAAATGTTCCGCGCTCGAACGCAATATCGTTTCGCTTGTACTGAATATCAACGAACTTTCGAAGAAGTTGATTGCGTTCAATCGAATCGCCAACTTTGAGCCGGATCATGCGATCGACATATTCCTGTGGGGTGCCTAATCCATAAATGCAAGAGACGGTCGCAACGACAACAACATCTCTCCTAGTGAGCAGAGAGTTAGTCGCGGAGTGACGCAACCGTTCCACCTCGCTGTTGACCGAGCTATCTTTTTCAATGAAGGTATCTGTCTGAGGAACATAGGCCTCGGGCTGGTAATAGTCGTAATACGAGACGAAATATTCCACAGCGTTGTTTGGCAATAATTCTTTAAATTCATTGGCGAGTTGGGCGGCTAGGGTCTTGTTGGGAGCCAGTACCAGGGTCGGGCGTTGCAATCGCTCGATAAGCCAAGCCGTAGTCGCGGATTTACCGGTTCCAGTTGCACCCAGTAAAACTACATCTGGTTCGCCGGCATTAATCCGAAGAACCAACTCTTCGATAGCCGTTGGCTGATCGCCCGAAGGAATGTAATCGCTGATAACTTGGAACGGATTGACCTTGCGTTCGAGATCGGTAACTGGCCTCACTGCGCCACCTGCAGGAGCAATAACTCTTCCCAGAGATTTTCCACTTGACGCAAGAGGTGATCGGGATCGCCATCATTGGTGATGACAAAGTCGGCCAGGGCCAGACGATCCTCATCACTTGCCTGGGCACCAATTCGATCTTCTATTTCATATCGCTTAAGCCCGCGTGCTAATAATCTTTCTTGGCGGGCCTCAAGTGGGGCTGTGATGACGATTACTTGATCAAAGCGCTCTTTCCCGGAAGTTTCCAGGAGCAGCGGAATCAGGTTAATTATTATCGATCCAGATGGCGCCGAATTCACCTTCTCCTCAAACGCTTCACGAATGAGTGGATGAGTAATGGCTTCGAGATCAGCCCGAGCAGCAGGATCGCGAAAAATGACCGCCCCAAGGGCTTTCCGATCGATGGCGCCCTCGCGCAAAATGGCATCGCCGAAGCGAAGCACAATTTCGTCGAAGCCCGGCGTCCCCCGTTCGACCACATCTCGAGCCAATTGATCGGAGTCAACGACAACCGCGCCGAGGTCGGCAAAATACTGGCCAGCCAGGGATTTCCCCGAGCCGATACCTCCGGTAAGAGCGACTAAAAGCACCTCGCCACTCTATCGAAACTCACTGACAAGTGAGAGACCCAAGCGGAAAGCAGAGAAGGCTCCGACCGAAGTCGGAGCCTTCTGAGAAGTACGGTAGGGCTAGGCCTCGACTTCAACCTCAACCTCTGGGGTGGAGGAGGTGTGAGTAACTTCAGCAGCAGCATCAGCGGCTTTAGCCTCTTCCTTCTGCTTCTTGTGAGCCAAGAAGCGAGACTGAGCCTCGGCATATTGACGCTCCCAAGTTTCGCGTTGGGTTTCAAATCCTGGCTTCCACTCTTGGGAATCAGCGTCGAATCCCTCTGGGTAGATGAAGTTGCCTTCAGCATCGTAACGAGCAGGCATGCCATATTGAGTTGGATCGAAAGCTTCAATCTCGACTTCGTGTCCCTCATTGGCCTGCTTGAGCGAGAGGGAAATTCGGCGGCGCTCGAGATCAATATCAATAATCTTGACAAAGAGTTCGTCGCCAACCTGGACAACCTGCTCTGGAATCTCGACGTGGCGTTCGGCCAACTCGGAGATGTGAACGAGGCCTTCAATTCCTTCGAAGACTCGAACAAAGGCGCCGAACGGTACCAACTTGGTGACTTCACCGGGAACAACTTGGTTGATGGTGTGAGTTCGAGCAAATGCCTGCCAAGGATCTTCTTGGGTTGCCTTGAGAGAAAGGGAAACGCGCTCGCGCTCGAAATCTACTTCAAGAACTTCAACAGTAACTTCGTCGCCAACTTCGACAACTTCACTTGGGTGATCAATATGCTTCCAAGAAAGTTCAGATACGTGGACCAAACCATCGACGCCGCCGAGGTCTACGAAAGCACCGAAGTTAACGATGGAGGAGACAACACCGGTACGCACTTGACCCTTTTGAAGTTGATTCAAGAAGGTGGTCCGTGATTCGGATTGAGTCTGCTCGAGGTAGGCGCGACGTGAGAGCACAACGTTGTTGCGGTTCTTGTCGAGTTCGATAATTCGAGCTTCGACAGTCTTGCCAATATATGGGGTGAGGTCACGCACTCGACGCATTTCCACCAAAGATGCAGGTAGGAATCCGCGCAGACCAATGTCGACGATCAGACCACCCTTGACAACTTCAATGACCACGCCAGTAACAACTTCGTCGCGTTCCTTCTTGCCTTCGATTTCGCCCCAGGCACGCTCGTATTGAGCACGCTTCTTGGAGAGAATGAGACGTCCTTCTTTATCTTCTTTCTGAAGTACGAGTGCCTCAACGCGATCGCCAACTTTGACGATCTCAGATGGATCAATATCGTGGCGAATGGAAAGTTCACGGGAAGGAATAACACCTTCAGTCTTGTAGCCGATGTCGAGAAGTACTTCCTCGCGGTCTACTTGTACAACGATTCCGGAAACTAAATCTCCGTCATTAAAATTCTTAATAGTGCCTTCGATAGCTGCAAGAAAATCTTCTGCTGATCCAATATCGTTTACTGCAATTTGTGAATTACTCAAGATGCTCCAGTTGGGATAGAAGTAGTAGGGATAGGACAGATAAGGGTACCTTTGTGCGGAAATAATGGTCAAACCAGCAAAATCTTCGACCCTATATGATTTACAAATGCGCTCATATTTCGAGGTTTTGCGATTGCGATCTGCGCAAGCGCTGATGTTGAGCGCGTTTCCTGCCCGTTTGGCGTACTCGATGATCGGCTTGGGTATCTATTTCAAGGTCCAGCATGCCACTCACTCCATTTCCGCAGCAGGAATTGCCGTCGGTCTCAATGGTCTGGCAGGTGCGGCAACCGCTGGCGCGCGCGGCACAATCATGGATACCTGGGGTTTGAAGTGGCCGCTTCGGATATTTGTGCCGGCTTACGGCTCGCTCATCCTGCTTTTCAACAGTGGCCATAGCCGCAACTCCCTCATTTTGACCGCCTTTATCCTGGGCTTTACCGCGCCACCTATCAACCTCTCGGTACGCCCAATGTGGACTATCACCGTAGCCCCAGAACAGATTCGCACGGCTTACGCTATTGATACCGCAGTGATGAATTCAGTTGGCGTTGTGGGACCGGTGCTCGCTACCTATCTAGCCCTCTCCAACCACCCTGAGCGCACACTGCAATTCTGTGCCGGATTTATGTTTCTAGGCGGCGGCGCGCTGGCAATCTTGCCCGCCACTAAAAAGTGGCAGCCTGAGGCTAAGGATAAAGATGAACTACCCATCTGGCGCGTTCCCGCCTTGCGTCTGCTCATGCTTGAGGGCGCATTCATTGGTTTAGGGTGGGGCGCCTTCTCAATCGGTGTCCCCGCATTTACCACCATCGCTGGAGTGCCACATCGGACCGGAACCATCTTGGCAATAATGGCGGCCTTTACCGTGTTCGGGAGTTTGCTGGCTGGACTTATTTCACGAAAGACTTCCTCGCTGCAAGCATTTCGCCGTCTGTACCTTGGTTGGTTTATTGCAAGCCTGCCTTTGGCGTTCTCATTTCCCGATTGGCGATTAATGATTTTGTGCGCCTTGCTCGGCTTATTTAATGGTGGCATGCAAACCTTTTACTGGGAGATTACCGACGCCGTCAGGCCGCGTGGATCGGCCGCTGCTGCACTTGGCTGGCTATGGACGGTTGAAGGTACGTGCGCTTCGATAGGAACCGCTTTGGGTGGAATTATCTCCGACCATTTTTCTCCCCGATGGTGTCTGGCGAGTACCACCGTTGCCGTCGGTGCCGGATTACTTATCATCACTCTTGGGAAAAATGTTCTCAGCGCAGCCGATCGAATCCCCACCGACGAGGAAGACGCCGAGGCTCTTGGCGATGTGCTCTCTTCCGGTGACAAACTATTTACTGACAATCAATGAGCAGCTAAATCCCAACTGGTACCTATACCAATATTTACAGCAAGAGGTACGGAGAGGGAAAAAGCCGCCCCCATTTCACGTTTAACTAATGCAGCGAGTACCTCTTCCTCACCCGGAAAGATTTCGAAAATTAATTCATCATGAACTTGTAAGAGGAGTTGAGATCGCAACCCGGACTCGCGCATAGCAGAGCGACATCTAATCATCGCAACTTTGATGACGTCCGCGGCTGAACCTTGAATCGGTGCATTAAGCGCCATCCGTTCCGCAATTTCTCGACGTTGTCGATTATCCGCATTGAGATCCGGCAAATATCGCCGCCGCCCAAGAATTGTTTCGGTATAGCCAACCTTGCGCGCTGCCACAACCACGGTCTGCAAGTAATCTCGAATTCCGCCAAATCTCTCAAAATACTTCTCCATCAAAGCGCTCGCCTCGGCAGGCGTCAAGGAAAGCTGCGCCGCAAGGCCAAAGGCAGAAAGTCCATATGCCAAGCCATAAGACATCGCCTTGATTTGTCTGCGCATCTCTGGAGTTACTTCCTTTGCTTCGACGCTAAAAACTTCAGATGCAACTGATGAATGAAGGTCTTCTCCAGAAGCAAAGGCTTCGATTAAACGCTCGTCATGCGATAAGTGGGCCATGATTCGCATTTCAATTTGGCTATAGTCCGCAGTAAGCAATGAGGAGAAACCGGCGCCGGCAACAAAACAGTCGCGAATTCGCCGACCTTCTTCGGTGCGAACTGGAATATTCTGCAGATTCGGGTCAGTCGAGGAGAGGCGACCAGTCGCAGCAACGGTTTGTTGAAAATTAGTATGAATTCGCCCATCGCGGGCGACGGCGTTAGTCAGTCCGTCAATAGTCGTCAATAATTTACTTGTCTCGCGAATCCTGAGTAAGTGGCGCAGTAAAGGATGTTCGGTCTTCTCAAAAAGCCAGGTCAAGGCGTCGGCATCTGTTGTGTATCCAGTTTTAATTTTCTTTGTTTTTGGAAGTTTCAGTTCGTCAAAGAGAATTACCTGCAATTGTTTGGGCGAACCTACATTAAAGTTCCGGCCCGCGCTCTGGTGAGCTGCCTCTGTTTCGCTCTCAACTTCGCTGCGGAAATAAAGAGCCAAAGCTGTCAACTTCGACTGATCTACACAAACACCCAATGCTTCCATCTCGGCTAGATCGACCATGACCGGAATCTCTAAATCAGTGAGCAATGACTTCATGGCGTGCTCTTCTAATTCGACTAGGAGGATTGGCGCCAACGCAAAAATTGAAGCAGCATCCACCCCAGTAAAGGAGCTAAATAAATCTTCAGCCTGTTCGGCGTTGATGATACCGAGGTACTTTTCAGTTAAGTCATTCAGACTTAAATTGCGACTTCCTGGATTTAATAAATACGCAGCAAGTTCAGTATCAAAAACAATGCCTCGGCACTTCAAAGCGCGAAGAATTTCCTTACCGGCATGAACCCACTTGGGCAGGGAATCATCGAAGAACCAGTTTCCGACCTTGCCTTCGCGGACTAAATAAATAGTTGCGGCGTCGGTAGCTACGGCGTACTCAACAATTTTCCCATCAGAAAGAATTACATCTAGTGCAATGGGTGTTCTTCGGCCGATTAATAGAGCATCGAGATCAGCGGCTGTTTTTTCTATCCCCATCACTTCTTCCCGCGCCGGGCTCTCAACAAACTGCTCCGCTGTGTCTTGATTAAGGAGCGGTTTTACTCGATCTTTCAACGCCTTAATTTCTAGTTGGTCCAGCAATGTATTGACCTGAGCCGGGTTAGCCCCGAGCCAAAGCAAATCAGATATCTCGGTTTCGACATTCAATTGCCGCTCCAGTTGCGTAAGTTCTCGATTAAGAAGAACTTCGGCAATATGCGATCGCATTGACTCCCCCGCTTTGCCAGGTATCTCATCAATACGCATTACCAGATTTGTAAGCGAACCAAAGTCCTGAATCCATTTCGTTGCGGTCTTTTCGCCGACGCCTGGAACGGAGGGCAAGTTATCGCTGGGATCGCCACGAAGAGCGGCGAAATCTGGGTACTGCTTCGGCGTCAGCCCGTATTTGGCTTCCACCTCAGCAGGGGTCATTCGCGCAAGGTCGGCTACGCCACGTTTCGGGTAGAGCACAGTAGTGGACTCGGAAATTAATTGAAAAGAATCGCGATCGCCAGTACAGATGAGAACTTCAAATCCTTCGGCTTCGGCGCGCGTGGTGAGCGTTGCAATGATGTCATCGGCTTCAAAACCAGGCATCGCGAAATGCGCAATTCCCAAGGCGGTAACCATCTCCATCAGATATCCCATCTGAGATCGGAAGCTATCTGGGGTTGCACTTCGGTTCGCCTTGTATTCGGGAAATTTCTCACTACGGAAGGTTTTGCGTGAGACATCAAAAGCGGTGGCGATATGGGTAGGTTTTTCATCACGAATGAGGTTGATCAACATTGATGTGAAGCCATAGATGGCATTCGTAGGTTGACCAGAAACGGTAGCGAAATTCTCGACCGGCAGGGCGTAAAAGGCGCGATAGGCCAAAGAATGTCCATCAATCAACAGCAATCTTTTGGTCATTTACGGATTGTAAGGGGGTGCGCCGTCTAAGACCCGCTTAGAATTGGGCTATGGATGAATTTCTGGAACAAATTAGAGTTCGCGGCAGCGGTGCGCTAGATACCAAGATGGGAATCGTCATCACCGAGGCCAGCCCTACGCGTCTGGTTGCGACTATGCCAGTTGCCGGAAATACGCAACCGCTCGGACTGCTCCATGGCGGCGCCAATGTTGTTTTGGCCGAGAGCCTGGGTTCGATCGGAACTCAATTGCACGCTGGGCCTGATCGCAGAATTGTCGGAGTAGATATCAACGCAACCCATCACAAATCCGCGACGTCGGGATTTGTCACCGGAGTTGCAACTGCAGTCTCGTTGGGAAAAACTATGTGTTGCTATGAAGTAGTGATAACGAATGAGGCCGGGGAACGGACATGTACCGCAAGAATCACTAGTTTGATTCTTGCTAAACGTGACTAAATTTAGTGTGCGGCTCCGGCGCCAGTACCAAGGTAGGCGGCGCGAACATCGGGATCGTTGAGTAAGTCAGAAGCCTTAGCCTCTTTGACCACTTTGCCAGTTTCCAGAACATAGGCTCGGTGCGCGCGTTGCAACGCCTGCTGGGCATTCTGTTCTACCAACAGGATCGTGGTTCCAGTCTCATTAATCTCTGTGATGATGCGGAAAATATTGGCAATCATCAATGGCGCCAATCCCATTGAAGGCTCGTCCAGTAGCAGAACTTTTGGTCTGGCCATTAAAGCGCGACCAATGGCTAGCATCTGCTGCTCGCCTCCTGAGAGAGTTCCGCCGGCCTGAGTTGCTCGCTCTTTTAGTCGAGGAAAGAGATGGTAAATCTTCTCTAAATCCTCAACCATTTCGCTCTTACGCTCTTTGCGAAAGTATTTGCCAATTTCTAAGTTTTCCAGCACCGTCATGCCCGGAAAAATTCCACGGCCTTCAGGAGCTTGAGAAATTCCCATGGCAACGCGCTCGTGAGGTGGCACTTTGGAAATATCTTTACCGTCAAAAAGTATTTGCCCGCTCGTGACTGGACGAAGACCGGAGATGGTTTTGAGCATCGTCGTTTTGCCAGCGCCATTGGCGCCAATCAGGGTAACAATCTCGCCTTGGTTTACTGTGACGCTGATTCCCTTAATTGCTTCAATTTTTCCGTAGAAAACGCGAAGATCTTTAATTTCAAGACGCATCAGCAGGTGCTCCTAAATAGGCTTCGATAACCTTTGGATCATTTTGGACAACAGATGGAATGTCATCAGCAATCTTTATGCCGAAGTCCAGTACTGAAACTCGATCGGAGATACCCATAATCAAGGACATATCGTGCTCGATGAGCAAAACGGTATAGCCAGCATCGCGAATCTTTCGAATCGTGGCCGCAAGAGCTTCCTTCTCGGCTGGGTTGAAGCCAGCAGCTGGCTCGTCCAGGAGTAAAAGTTGCGGTTCAGTTCCGAGTGCACGAGCAATCTCCAATCGACGCTGATCACCATAGGGCAAGTTTTTGCCGAGTTGATCAGAACGATGGTCAATTCCCATAAATTTGAGAAGTTCGTGGGCACGCTCCTTGCCTGCACGCTCTTCGCGTCGGGCACTTGGCGAGCCGAAGAGGGCGCCGACAAGACCAGTTTTTTTGTGCACATCAGATGCGGTCATAACATTTTCGAGGGCTGTCATTTCGCCGAAAAGTCGAACGTTCTGGAAAGTTCGCGCGATTCCAGATTTCGTAATCTGGTTGCGCTTCTTTCCTACAATCGAGGCGCCATTGAAGAGGATGTCGCCTGAGGTCGGGGTATAAACACCGGTCACTACGTTGAAGACTGTGGTCTTTCCGGCTCCGTTTGGACCAATGAGCGCGCAAATCTCGCCCTTATTCACATGAAAGTTCACACCATCCAGGGCTGAGACTCCGCCAAAGCGCATCGTCACATTCTGAAGATCAAGAATTCGCTCAGACATTTGTCGCTTCCTCCCCTGCTTTATGAATTTTCTCCCGCTTTTTACGAGGCAACAATCCATCTGGACGAACATTCATGATGATGACGAGAGCCAATCCAAAAACTAATTGCCGAGCATTGGAGATAAAACGAATTCGCTCTGGCAAATAGGCCAGAATCGTTCCACCCAAGATAACGCCCCAAATATTTCCCATACCGCCAAAAACAACACAGGAAAGAATGAGAACCGATACGTTGAACGTAAACATGTCGGGCGCGACATACATGGACTTGGAAGCAAAGATCACACCGGCTGCGCCGCCGATAGCAGCACCGATGCTGAACGCCCAAATTTTATAGCGCAAAGTTGGAACACCCATGAGCATCGCGACATCTTCATCTTGTCGAATGGCCTCCCAAGCGCGACCAGGTCGACGAACCGAGAGTCGACGCACCATCCAGATCACCAAAAGAATCATCACCAAGATGATCCAGAAGAAACCTTGCATATTGTCGAGGGCAAATCGCACTCCGAGAACTGAGGGTGGATTAGGAACGTTCGCAATACCGTTCGGACCGCCGGTGGAGCGATTATTCACGGCAACGATTCGAACTATCTCCCCGAATCCCAAGGTGACAATTGCTAAATAATCACCGCGCAAACGCAAAGTCGGTAGACCAAGCAGAACGCCCGAGAGCATGGCTAAGCCCATACCAATTGGCAAAATTTCCCAAATATTTAAGTGCGTCTTGGTTCCAAGGATGGCAGCGGTATAGGCGCCAATCGCAAAGAAAGCCACATAACCCAAATCGAGCAAGCCGCTCTTACCCACCACAATGTTCAAGCCCAGAGCCATAAGGACAAACATGCCAACGGGATAAACCAGAACCGCCTGATAAGAGCTAATAGGTGTGTTAAGAAAGTTGGAGAAGGAGTAGTCGCCTGCGAATGGCAACAGCGTCACGAGCGCCAGCAAGATCACAACAAAGGTAGTGCGCTTTGGCCGGTTCCACTTCTCCCACTTTTCAGCTCCGAAGTCACGTAAATTAATCATCGCTAGACCCTCGTTTGCTGAACGGCTTCACCAAAGAGCCCGTTCGGTTTGAATAGTAGGACTAAGACCAACACTAAAAAGACTGTGACTGCTTTCCATTGTGTACCTAAAATCGCGGCGGCAAACTCTTCGAGTAATCCGAGCGCCAAGCCACCGTAAAAGGCGCCACGCAGATTTCCAATGCCGCCGAGAACAGCTGCGGTAAATGCTGCCAAGCCGATGGAAAATCCAACATTGTATTTCGTGTTCTCATAAACAGTTTCATACAAGAAAGCCGCGGCACCGGTCATCATGCCCCCGATAAGGAAGGTGGCAGAGATAACCCGGTTGAGGTTTATACCCATCAACTTTGATGTCTCTTCGCTCATAGAGACGGCTCGAATTGCTTTGCCTAGCAAAGTTTTGCTGACAAAGCGGTCTACCAAGAAGAAGAGAATGGCAGCAAAAACAATCACCAGAATCGTGTCGTTGCGAAGTTCGATTGGTCCGGCGTGTACGACATAAACCTTCTTCAAAAGTCGTGGGTTTGAATAAGGAATCGAGTTCGTGAGAATGCGAACGCCTTCTTGCAAAATAATAGAGACGCCAATTGCCGAGATCAAACTCGCGAGACGATTGGTACCTTTCGCGCGAAGGCGTCGATAGGCAACAATTTCAACAAGTACTGCGGTGACTCCTGACATAAGCATCGAGGCGAGCAGGCAAGCACCGAGGGTATAAATAAGTTTGAAACCATGGAGCGGATCAGTATTTTGATTGAAACCAAAAAAGTTGCGCGAAACGATAACGGTGGCAAAGGTACCCACCATAAAAATCTCCGAGTTGGCGAAGTTGATGAGGCGAAGAACGCCATACACCATCGTGTATCCCAACGAGATAAGGACATAGATAAAACCTAGAGCCAAGCCATTTATAAGCAACGGCCAGAACTGCGAAACCACGACAGAGAAATTCATTTGACCCAATTCTTAGAAGACGGTGACATTTGAAATGTGTCCCAGCACTAAATAGCGCTGGGACACATTTAATTTCCTGCTAGAACAACCAAACTACTTAGGGCTTAAACGGCGCCGAAGTACTTGATGATTCCCTTAACAACCTGGAAGCCACCAACTGGTGCGCCACCAACAACTTCACCCTGACGGGTGAACTTGAGAACGGTCTTGCCATCAAGGGCAAAGAAGGTTCCGGTAGCAACACACTGCTGGATACCAGCGCGTGTGATCTTTCCAAGCTTGATGCAGGAAAGAAATACGTTGGTTGCATTGAAGGTTTCGGTTACGTAGACGTGACCGGCTGCGGTCTTAAGACCAGTGGCCTTGGTGAAAGCAGCTTGTTGAGCATCGGTTGCGGCAGTTTCGAATGGAACTGCAGGAGCAGTGAACTTTGCGCCTTCAGCAGCAGCCTTACCAGCCACGCCGATGAATGCATCGTTCAATACACCGTCGCCGCCGGCGAATACGCCAGCCCAACCGGAGTCATTGAGAGACTTTGCGAGCGCGCCACCGTCTGGGTAGTAACCGGTGTAGATGACGACGTTTGCCTTGGAAGCCT
>JBAXOT010000009.1:0-63685 GCA_037133095.1 Actinomycetes bacterium | reverse complement strand
GAGTTGGCGGCATTCCTTGCTGAAAATTTCATTATTCACAATCGCTCAATGCCAAAATTAAATGTAACTTTGGGACGATAACTTCCCAATCAACGATCGAAGCAATTCGACATTAAAATTAATCTCCGCGGTACCATCAAGAACTAGGCGAGGCGCCACTGGCGGTTCGTACTCTTGACCAACGCCGGTGAAGTTGGAAATCTCACCAGACCTTGCACGCTTATAAAGCCCCTTAGGGTCACGTTCTTGGCAGATATCCACTGGAGTATTTACCCATACCTCAGAAAACTCATTGTTCTCAAAGAGAGAACTCGCAGCCTGACGGTCTAGTTCGAATGGACTAACAAGTGCCACAATCACGACAAAGCCAGCATCTGCCATGATTCTTGCGACTTCAGAGACTCGTCGTACATTCTCCGCACGATCTTGCCGGGAAAAACCTAGGTCTTTATTCAATCCCAGTCGCAAATTGTCGCCATCGAGAACAAAGGTGTGTATGCCCTCAGCCAGCAATCTCTGTTCAAGGACATTTGCCAAAGTGGACTTTCCAGATCCAGATAACCCGGTCAGCCAAATTACATGGGGATCATGACCATTAATTCGAACTCGTTCATCGCGAGTGGTTTCATATTTTTGCGCGGAAACATTCTCTGATTTTGTTTCGGTCTCGACGATCATCCCCGCCGCGACAGTGTGAAGATTTTCACGGTCGACAAGGATAAAATTACCTAATTCCTTGGATTCGCCGTAATTTGTCAGCAGAAGAGGGATGTTCAATTTAAGCTCCACCTCGGAGATCGAATTTTTATCAACCACCTTCTCGTGTGTGCTTTCGCCAGAATTAACATCGATCACATGTCGCACGTCGCAGATCTCGACCGGCGATTGCATAAATCCAGAATTGAAAAGGTAGGAGTGACCGAGAACTAGTTCACGGTCCCCAAGCCACACGAGATTGGCGACTATATTCTTTGAAACCCGCTTATCAGAGTCGGCCCCAACCACGACGTGACCACGAGAGGCATCAATCTCGGGCGATAAAACCAAAGTCACTGCTTGCTGATCAGCGGCAACTTCTACTTCTCCTTCGCTGCTATAAATCTTTGTGATCACAGCGCTGCTTTCAGAAGGAAGAATCGTGACCTTCTCGCCTTGTGCAAATCCGGCACCGATAACTGTTCCGCTCACTCCACGAAAATTCTCCGTACGTGAAACCACTTGGATTGGCATGTAAGCGGACGTGGAGTCGAGCTTTGGGGGCTGCCAATTTTGAATCGCCTGGATTACCGTTTCACCGGAATACCACGACATCCGGGTACTGGCGGCCACAACGTTATCGCCATGCAGGGCGCTGATTGGAATAACAGTCGCGGAGAAACCAAGCCTTTCACCAATCTTTGCAACGTCATCTAAGACTCGCGAAAAGACCGATTCGTCAAGATCCACCAAATCCATTTTGTTGATCGCAACAATAATTTTCTTTATCCCCATTAGGGCACAGATTGTTAAATGACGGTGTGTCTGAGTGCGAATACCTTTGGAAGCATCAACGAGAACCAGGGCAATTTCAGAACGTGAGGCAGCAACCACCATATTTCGGGTGTACTGCTCGTGACCCGGAGTATCAGCAATGATAAGTCTGCGACCATCGAGCAATGACATGGACCGATAGGCGACATCGATTGTGATGCCCTGTTCTCGTTCTGCCTCCAGTCCATCGGTGAGCAGACTGAAATCTATTTCACCCGACTCGATCGTGGAACCACTGCGCCTGGTCGACCGAGCGCTGGCCACGGTATCAAAAGGCACGCTGTCAGTCTCTACGAGCAACCGGCCTATCAAAGTGCTCTTCCCGTCATCCACGCTGCCGCACGTCATTAATCGAAGAATCGTCATCAGAAATATCCCTCTGATTTCTTTTTCTCCATGGAATCTTCTCGATCGCCATCTATAAGTCTGGTTGCGCGTTCACTCAATCTGACTTCAAGAACTTCTTGTAGAATTTCAGAAATTGATTTCGCGGGCGATTCCACGGCGGCCGTCAGTGGATAGCAACCCAGAGTTCTAAATCGAATCTCGAGCGATTTCACTTCGTCATCTGCTTGAAGTGGAAAGCGATCGTCATCTACCATGATCCATTGATTGCCTCGAGCAACAACGGGGCGTTTTTTTGCGAAGTAAAGTGGGTTTACAGGTATTCCCTCTTGCTCTATATAGAACCAAATATCTGATTCCGTCCAGTCTGACAGTGGAAAAACTCGCATCGTTTGTTCAGGGAGCAACTTGGTGTTGTACGTGCGCCAGAGTTCAGGTCGCTGGTTTCTTGGATCCCACACATGGCCAGCTTCGCGCACACTGAAAATTCGCTCTTTGGCGCGACTGCGCTCTTCATCACGCCTTGAACCACCAATCGCAGCATCAAAACCATGAAGGTCGAGAGCTTCACGCAGGGCCACAGTTTTCATGATTCTCGTATATTCGGAGATCCCTGAAGTAAATGGATTGACTCCAGCCGCGACACCACTTTTGTTGATATGGACAATGAGATCGAGATCATTATCAGCAACCACTTGATCGCGAAATTCGATCATCTCGAGAAATTTCCAGGTGGTGTCTATGTGTAAAAGCGGAAATGGGATCGGGCTGGAAAGAATGCTTTTTTCGCCAAATGCAAGAGAACAGAGGAGTCTTTGCCGATGGAATAGAGAATTACTGGCTTTCGAAAAGTAGCGGCGCTTTCGCGCAAGATTTCAATCGACTCATTTTCGAGAGTTCGCAAAATCTCGCGAGAAACTCTCATAACTCAAAGATACCAATTATCAGGCGGAGCCAGACTTACGCCGGAACATTTTGGGCGCATTTGCACCAGCCGCCCCACCAATCTTTGAACCTGCTGCAGGTCCGCCAGCCTTGCCAGCGTTGTTGCCCTTCTGCTTTTTTGCCAACGCCTCCAGCATTTTCGCCTTCGGATCGTGATCGAAACCTTTAGTTGAATCAGACATCTAATTTCCCTTGATTTCTACCGCTGCAAGCAGTGCTTTTACTTCGGATTCTTTGTAGCGACGATGGCCGCCCAAGGTTCTGATCGAGGTGAGCTTTCCAGCCTTTGCCCATCGAGTGACCGTTTTAGGATCCACGCGAAAAAGTTTGGCTACTTCTGATGGAGTTAAGAGAACTTCCAACTCGCCCATAGTTGCCCCTCCTTGCTGTTTGGTCACGGTGGTGGCTTCAGAAGGCCCGAAGCGTCTAGAAAGGGGGGATATGTCCCTTTCGCACCAATAGAGGTGAAGTATCTAGGTATTACGCCCTTGATTCAAGGGGGTCTAGGAGGCTTGTTCCATGGCAGCGACCCGGCGCCAGCGGGAAATTAACCGTTCGTAGCCCTGGCCAGCCATCGCGCCATCCCCGGAAGCTAGGCCGGAAAGCGAGAGATGGATATCTTCAACTGAGGTATCCGCCTCAATTCCATCCTCACCGTTTTCGATCAGCGTCATCTCCAGGTAGTTGGCTAACCCGCCGTAATCCAACTCCACAATTGATTCGGGATGAAACAAATTGAGCCATTCCAAGAGATCGGCAATTTCTTGTTCGATTGGTCCGTTTCCGAAAGATTGCACGACTGCCTGATGCGTGAACATGCACCTTTGTTTGGCTTTATTTATGCCCGTTCGAAGAACTGTGTACGCACCATCAGAGGAGTGACCGCGGGAACGATCGGATGGATCAAAGAGTGAAAACCATCGAGGGGGCACCATCCAGGTTTCGGTCAAGATATGTGCGACCTTATCTTCCATCAGTTCAGAATTAATGGCGATGGCATCTTCCACATTTTCCGGAATGAAAAAACGAGTGACTGGTAATGGCATTGAGCCTTTAAAAGTTTGCAGTGCAGACCAACATCTCGTGGCAGTTGACCAAGGCGAAATTAATCGGGTGCCATCAATTTCTAATATATGCGCGCCGTCTGGTTTCAACGCGGGTGGTTCAATCACAATAACGCGCCGAAGCGCTCGCTCTTGTTCTTGTAATCCCGTCGGTTCATTTGCCGCGACGCCGCTCCAGCGCAATTGTTCTGCGGGTGTGAAGGCGGTTATAGGTTCGTAGATCCGAAGTGAAGCAACGTACGGAGTCGGTCGCATTTAAGCCCTACGGATGTAGTTGCCCTCTGCGAACGGGTCATCGTCGTTCTCTTCTTCATCACTTTTAATCTCACCATGAAGTTCTTTGGATAAACGTTCCAAGTCCATGTCCTGAGATGAATATTTCAAATCTCGAGCAACCTTGGTTGCCTTAGCTTTTTGCCGGCCTCGCCCCATGCGCGTGACCCCCTTACGGATATCTCAGCGGTTTCGATAATTTCTTCAGGTGCGAAGGTTATCGCGGTTGGTAGTTGCCTTCCAACGCGGAACCCTCGGATTCGCCTCTTTCGTGGATAACACCAGCAACCCAGGCTTTCATTCCCCGTGCTGACAGGGTCCGCAGCGCTCGATCAGCCTCGGCTGGGGCCATAATGGCCACCATTCCGATCCCACAGTTCCAGGTTCGTTCCATGTCGGACTGTGGTACGCCGCCTAGATGGGCCATGAATTCCATCTCCACAGGCAATGCCCAGGTGGTTCGGTCATACCGGGCGCTTAGGTGCCCTGGCACGACTCGAGCCGTATTGGCGGCAATTCCGCCACCCGTTATGTGTGAGAAGCCATGTAAGGCCTCGCCCATCGCCTTCTGTAAAGCAAGAGCGTCCAAGGAGTAAATCTCGGTTGGCGTGAGAAAGATTTCTCCGGCCGTTTTCCCAGATTCAGCCAGGAGAAAATCCAAGGAAAGATTCTTGTTCTTGATGATGTGGCGTATTAACGAATAACCATTTGCGTGAAAACCACTTGAAGGCATTGCAATAAGAACGTCGCCATTTCGAACTCGGTCGGAGCTCAGGAGATTGGGCGCGTCGACGGCACCGGTCGCGGCACCCGCGATGTCGAACTCATCTTCGTCTAGAAGTCCTGGGTGTTCGGCGGTCTCGCCACCAATGAGGGCCGTGCCGGCTTTTTCGCAACCTCGAGCAATTCCGCCGACGATCTGGGCGATTCGCTCGGGGAAGACTTTTCCTACCGCGATGTAGTCAGTCATGAACAGCGGTTCGGCACCGCAGACCACCAAATCATCAACAACCATAGCAACCAGGTCTTCACCAATAGTGTCGTATTTTCCAAGTGCTCGTGCGATCTCGGTCTTCGTTCCAACGCCATCTGTGGAAGTTGCTAATAATGGGCGGTCGAACTTTTTCAGAGCTGAAATATCAAAGAGACCAGCAAAGCCGCCGATGTCACCAATGACTTCGGGTCGCTTTGCCCTAGCAAGATGGCCTTTCATTAATTCAACTGCGCGATCTCCCGCGTCAATATCAACGCCCGCTTCGGAATAGGTACTCACTCGTAACGGTTCACAATCTCCAGCAAGTTCTTACCGGCGCTAAGATCGCTTGGAACCTCAATCGGGTACTCCCCAGTAAAACATGCCGCACAGAGATTATTCTCGGCGATGGTGGTTGCTTCGATCAATCCTTCGAGTGAAACATAACCAAGCGAATCGGCTCCGATAGAACGCCGAATTTCTTCTACTTCCAAACCCGCAGCAATAAGTTCGGCACGAGATGCAAAATCAATTCCGTAATAGCAAGGCCACTTCACCGGTGGCGAGGAGATACGAACGTGAATTTCTAGAGCCCCCGCCTCGCGCAACATCCGCACCAAGGCGCGTTGGGTATTTCCTCGAACGATAGAGTCATCGACAACAACAATTCGTTGACCTTCAATAATTTCGCGAAGCGGATTGAGTTTTAGTCGAATGCCCAACTGGCGAATGGTCTGGCTCGGTTGAATAAATGTTCGACCAACATAGGAATTTTTAACCAACCCTGCACCATAAGGAATACCGGAAGCGCGGGCATAACCAACCGCAGCTGGCGTCCCTGATTCCGGAACCGGGATAACCAGGTCTGCTTCGACGGGATGTTCTTTAGCAAGCCGTTCGCCAAGTGCGACACGAGTTGCATGTACGTTTCGACCGGCGATCACCGTGTCCGGACGAGCCAGATACACATATTCAAAAATGCAACCCTTAGGTTCGGCCGGTGCCCATCGATGGGAACGCAATCCATTTTGATCTATGGCGATAAATTCGCCCGGTTCCATTTCGCGAACGAAGGATGCGCCGACGATATCCAGTGCCGCAGACTCTGAGGCAACGACCCAACCATGATCCAATTTTCCGATAACAAGCGGGCGTACTCCGTGGCTATCTCGAGCCGCATAAAGTGTGTGCTCGTCCATAAATACTAAGGAAAATGCCCCTTTGAGCATAGGCAACACCGATAGGGCTGAACTCTCAAAATTCTTGCCTTCTTGAGCCGCGATTAAGGCGGTAATAATTTCTGTATCCGTCGTAGCGTGAAAACCACCATCGTGCTTCTCGGTCGCATTCTTGGAAAGATATTCGGCAAGGTCGCCAGTATTTGTCAGATTCCCATTATGAGCCAAGGCGAGGGTGCCATGAGTTGTGGCTCGAAGTGTTGGCTGTGCATTGGCCCAGGTACTCGATCCAGTTGTGCTGTAACGACAATGTCCAATTGCGAGACTGCCCGTCAAAGTTGCCAGATCGTTCTCTGTGAAAACCTGCGAAACCAAACCCATATCTTTGTAGACGAAAATTCGTTCGCCATCGCTGGTCGCAATGCCTGCGGATTCCTGACCACGATGTTGGAGAGCGTAGAGCCCGTAGAAAGTTAATTTCGCAACTTCCTCGCCAGGCGCCCAAACGCCAAAAACTCCACATTCATCCTGAGGCGCTTTTTCACCAGAGAAGAGTTCGTGGGTTAAACGTCCATCTGGGCGGCGGCTCATGAAGTGATTCTAATTGTTTTCGCGAGAACTTCGAAAAGGCTCGACAGATCTGATCGCTCACCGCTGGCATGAATAGCCCCAGTCTCTATCCCACTCGACCAGTGTGTCTTTCCATTCAACAAATTAATCAACGTCTCATAACTTAATTCGACCACGTTGGGCGGAGTGCCTCTAGTGTGTTTGGGTCCTTCAACACACTGAACCGCAGCGTATGGAGGTACTCGAACCTCAACCGCATGACCTGGTGCAATTTTTACCAGCTCGGCGAGAATCGCCTTCACTTCTTCAAGAATCCTCTGGTCGCGCATTATCCAAAGAGCTTCGGGAAAGTTTCGGTGAATGCCTGATTGAGTTCTGAAATCTCAATAATTGCGTCGTTAATCGTCAGCGAATCCCCGCCAGTAGTCCCAATTTTGACCATGGGGATGTGATGCATTCGGGCTAGGACAATTAAATCGTTGGTGGCAGATGGTTCAATCGCCACCACAACTTGACCTGGTGTCTCAGCAAAGAGAGTAGCCGCAGCATCTTCAACATTGACTCTGGCCCCAATCTTATTTCGCAAAACCATCTCTGAAAGCGTGGCTGCTACTCCGCCGTTGCTGACGTCATGAGCACTTTCAAAAATCGACTGACCCTCCAGAAGTAAAGCGATTAATCGCT
The DNA here is from genome assembly GCA_037133095.1 of Actinomycetes bacterium. GTDB lineage: Bacteria > Actinomycetota > Actinomycetes > Nanopelagicales > Nanopelagicaceae > CAIMZW01. Next base: position 56,123 of record JBAXOT010000009.1, on the reverse strand, counting down.
GCTCAACCTTTAGATCTAGAACTGGCACCTGGTTTCCCATGACGCCATGGAGATATGCCCACTCACTGCCAGAGAAATTTTCCCCACCTTGGCCAATGAGATAGAGATCCAACCCATCCCGCGAAATTCCCATAGGAGTTCGCGTTCGAACATCCTGAATCACACCCAACACGCCAATGACCGGGGTCGGCAGAATCGCCACCGATCCGGTTTGGTTATAGAACGAGACATTTCCGCCCGTGACCGGAAGGCCGAGTTCCAAACAAGCATCAGCTAAGCCGCGTACTGTTTCGGCAAACTGCCACATAACGCCGGAATCCTCAGGTGAACCAAAGTTGAGACAATTGGTGACGGCCAACGGCTTTGCGCCAGAGGTTGCGATATTCCGGCAACTTTCAGCAAGGGCTAATTTCACACCTTCATATGGATTGAGATAAGACCATCGCGCATTGGCATCAGTGGAAATGGCGACGCCGAGATTAGTCTGATCATCAATTCGAATCACACCAGAATCTTCAGGTTGAGCAAGAACGGTGTTTCCTTGAACATAGCGATCGTATTGTGAAGTCACCCACGATTTATCCGCCAAGTTCGGCGATGCCATCAAAGTTAATATCGCTGTCTTAATTTCCGCACCAGTAACCGGCAGCGGCACAACTACTTGAGAGGCGGCATGTTCGTCAATGTAAGCGGGCTGGGCAAAAGGCCGGTTATAAACTGGACCGTCGTGTGCAACTGTTCGAGGTGGCACATCAACAATGAGTTTGCCATTGAAGGTGATATTTAGTCTCTCACCGTCGGTTACTTCGCCAATAACGGTTGCAGTGACGTCCCACTTCTTGCAGATTGCCAGAAAACGGTTGATATGTGTGGGTTCAACAATGGCACACATGCGCTCCTGTGACTCGCTCATCAGAATCTCTTCAGGCGACAATGAAGGATCTCGCAATGGCACTTTCTCGAGCTGAATATTCATGCCACCCGAACCTGCAGAGGCAAGTTCAGAAGTTGCACAGGACAAACCGGCGCCACCAAGATCTTGAATTCCGACCACGAGATCTTCTCGGAAGATCTCTAGGCAACATTCAATTAAGACTTTCTCCGCAAACGGGTCTCCTACCTGCACACTCGGACGCTTCGTCGGTTTTGCAGCGTTAAATGTTTCCGATGCCAGAACGGAGACGCCGCCGATTCCATCGCCGCCGGTTTTGGCGCCAAAGAGGACCACTAGATTTCCAGTGCCATGGGCCTTGGCCAGTTTGATATCTTCATGGCGCATTACGCCTACACAGAGCGCATTCACCAATGGGTTCCCCGCATAAGTTTCGTCAAAAACAATTTCGCCACCGATATTTGGTAGGCCAAGGCAATTTCCGTAGCCACCGATTCCTGCCACGATTCCGGGCAGTACGCGCTTTGTATCTGCCGCATCAGCCAGACCAAAACGCAAGGGATCCATAACGGCAATTGGCCGAGCGCCCATAGTCAAAATATCTCGCACGATCCCACCAACCCCAGTTGCGGCGCCTTGATAAGGCTCGACAAAAGAAGGGTGGTTGTGTGACTCGATCTTGAAAGTGACGGCATACCCTTGGCCGATATCCACCACACCGGCATTTTCGCCAATGCCCACTAATAGGGCATCAGAGTGAGGCGCCTTGTCGCCGAATTGGCGCAAATGAACTTTGGAAGATTTATACGAACAATGTTCGGACCACATAACTGAATACATTGCGAGTTCACTCGAGGTTGGTCTACGACCGAGAATATCTTTGATGCGCGCATACTCATCATCCTTGAGACCAAGTTCGGCGAAAGGCTGAATGCGATCAGGATCGGTTTGGGCCGAAGCGACGGTGTCGAGATTCATGAGCGACCCACTAATTGATGCAAAATCGAAGTGAAAAAAGTTAAACCATCGGCTGAAGGTCCGGTGAGGGATTCGATCGCGTGTTCAGGATGTGGCATGAGTCCGACTACATTTCCTCGGGCATTTGTTATTCCAGCAATTAAATTTCGGGAACCATTCGGATCGTCGCCAAGATATCTCGCAATTACTCGACCTTCATCTTCCAGTGTGTTCAACGTTTCATCGTCACATTGAAATGATCCTTCGCCGTTCTTCAGCGGGATAATAATTTCTTGATTCATTTCAAAGCCACTTGTCCACATTGTGGTGTTGTTTTCAATGCGAAGCCTTTGATCTCGACAGAGAAAATGCAAACCATGATTTCGAGTAAGCGCTCCTGGAAGCAGGTGCGCCTCACACAGGACTTGGAAGCCATTACAAATTCCTAAAACTGGAAAGCCGTGTTCGGCAGCAATAATGATGGAGGACATGATGGGAGCAAATCGTGCGATAGCCCCACAGCGAAGATAGTCGCCATAAGAAAACCCACCTGGAAGAACTACTGCATCAACTTCTTTGAGGTTATCACTGCCATGCCAAAGAGCTACTGCTACTCCGCCCGCATGCTCAATTGCCCGAGCCGCGTCGCGATCATCAAGAGATCCTGGAAAAGTGACGACACCAATACGCATTACTTCTCAACCTTTACGACATAGGTTTCGATGACTGGATTCGAGAGCAAAGTTTCGGCGGCTTTATGTATATCTGCCAACTGCACTTCGGATGGTTCGCCAATCATTTCAATCTCAAATCGTTTTCCTTGACGCACGGATGTGGCGAAAGTAAAGCCAAGCCTGGGAAGTGCTGATCCGACTGCCTGTCCTTGAGGGTCCAAGATTTCTGGTTTCAACATTACCTCTACAACGATCTTCGCCATCGTCAGATTTTCCTTCCGGTCAGTACTTCATAGGCCGATTCATAACGCTCTTGAGTTTTTGCCACTATTTCTTCGGGCAATGCTGGGGGCGGAGTTATTCGGTCCCAACCAGAATTTAGTAACCAGTCTCGTACAAATTGTTTATCAAATGAAGGTTGTGCGCCACCTGGATTCCAAGTCGCACTCGCCCAAAATCGCGAGGAGTCTGGTGTGAGCACTTCATCACCGAGGCAGATGTTGCCGTCGCTGTCGACCCCGAACTCAAATTTAGTATCAGCCAAAATAATTCCACGTGATGCTGCGTAGTCATGGGCAACTGCATAAATCTTTAAAGTCAGATCGCGCAAAGCATTAGCATCTTCCACTCCGACCATCTGACAGGCTTGATCAAAGTTGATGTTCTCATCATGCTCGCCCATTTCGGCCTTACGAGCTGGCGTAAATATCGGCTCTGGCAATTTCGAACCATCAAGAAGACCAGATGGCAATTCAATTCCACATACTGTTTGACTCTTCTGGTATTCAATCCAGCCGGAACCAGTGAGGTACCCACGAGCAACGCACTCGATCGGAAACATTAAGAGTGGTTTAGCAATAACTGCTCGTCCAGCAACTTCATCTGGAACGATGGTGGAAATAATGTGATTAGGAACAATCTCAGCTAAGAGATCAAACCAAAAGAGTGAAAGTTGAGTAAGTACTCGCCCCTTATTTGGGATTGGTGTAGGAAGAATGAAATCAAAAGCTGAAATTCGATCTGAGGCGAGCAACAACAACTCGCCATGATCATTGGTATAGAGATCTCGTACTTTTCCGCTGCGTAGATGTGTCCATCCACTTAGCATCGCAGTCACCGAATAGAACCTGGTCGGTACTGCGCGGCCGCAGCATGAGCGGAAGTAATCGCCTCGATGCGATTAACGACTCGCTGGGTTTGAGCTTGAGCATCGCCCGTGAATTCCAATGGCGTGGAGAGCAAATTTTCCAAATCCGTTTTTGTCAGAGGAATCCGCGAATCTTCGGCAAGTGCGTCGAGCATGGTATTCGGCAGGCCAGCGCGAATTCCAAGTGCTGCCGCCACTGCATGTTCCTTTATCGCCTCATGAGCAAGTTCACGACCAACGCCCGCTTTAACAGATGCAATCAAAATCTTCGTGGTCGCCAGGAAGGGTAAATATCGATTGAGTTCGGCAGTGATCACCTCTGGGAAAGCACCAAATTCGGAAAGTACGGTTAAGAAAGTTTCAGCCAAACCATCAAATGCGTAGAAGGCGTCTGGAATGGCAATTCTTCGAACCACACTGCATGAAACGTCGCCTTCATTCCATTGATCACCAGAAAGTTCGCCCACCATAGAGGCAAAGCCACGCAGGACAACAGCCAACCCGTTGACGCGTTCGCAGGAACGAGTATTCATCTTGTGTGGCATTGCTGATGAGCCAACTTGGCCAGCTTTAAAACCTTCGGTGACCAGTTCAGATCCAGCCATTAAGCGAATCGAGGTAGCGAAGGAAGAAGGACCTGCGGCCAATTGCACCAGGGTTGTAACGACATCGAAATCAAATGACCGTGGATAAATCTGACCAGTGGAATCTAAGACATTTGTGAAATTGAGATAGTCAGCAACCGAGCGTTCGAGCTCGGCATGTGCGACTGAGGAACCTAAAAGATCAAGTGAATCTTGTGCAGTTCCTACCGGCCCTTTTATCCCACGTATCGGATAACGCTCAATCAAACTTTCGAGCCGTTCGTACGCAAAGAGAATTTCTTCTGCGGCGCTGGCAAATCTCTTTCCTAAAGTTGTCACCTGCGCCGGAACGTTATGGGAACGACCTGCAATCGGTTGGTCGATGTACTGTGCGGCTCGCGAAGCCAGCAGATCCAATATCGCAATCACTCGATCGCGAACCAAGAGCAAGCCATCACGAATCTGCATGGCTTCAACATTCTCGGTGAGATCTCGAGAAGTCATCCCGGCGTGAATCGATTGGTGGCCGGCCAAGGCGTTGAACTCTTCGATCCGAGCCTTCACGTCGTGACGCGTCAATTTTTCCCGGGCATCAATGGAATCCAGGTCAATAACTTCTAGTACTCGTTCATAATCGCTGATGATTTCAGGAGAAATAGAGTGACCAAGAGTGGACTGCGCTCGCATCACAGCGATCCATAACCGACGTTCAGCAATAATCTTCGATTCTGGCGCAAATATGGCGCGCATTTGGGCTGAGGCGTATCGAGTCGCCAAGAGGTTCACGGGGCTATTCTTCCCCATTTAATTCCCCTTCTCAGCAATGGCGGCATTTAAGGCGATATCGGTGCGGTAGTGGCTGCCGACCAGTCGGATCGATGAAATTGATCTATACGCCCGGTCGCGCGCCTCCGTGAGATCGCTGCCCATGCCAGTGACCGCAAGAACTCGGCCACCGGATGAGTGCAATATTCCCTCGCTTATGCGAGTTCCAGCGTGAAAAATGATTGCATCTTCGATTGATGTGATGCCAGAAATTGGTTCGCCGATTTTCGGCGAACTTGGGTAGCCCTCGCTGGCCAAAACAACTGTTACCGCTGCGTCTTGGCTCCACTCCAAGGATTCTGCTGGATCCAGCTCACCGTTGGCCGCGCGGAGCAGTAATTGAGCCAAGGGTGTCTTTAGGCGAGGCAGCAGAACTTCGGTCTCAGGATCTCCGAAGCGGGCATTGAACTCAATCACTTTAGTGCCGTGAGAGGTAAGGGCCAAGCCGGCATAGAGCAACCCGACAAAGGGCGTGCCACGCGCCGCCATCTCCTGAATCGTGGGATTGAGTACTTCAATCAGGGTCTGCGCTTCAATGTCATCAGGAGCCCACGGCAAGGGGGAATAGGCGCCCATGCCACCAGTATTTGGACCTAGGTCACCATCGAAAGCACGTTTGAAATCTTGCGCGGGTTGCATGGGAATTACGGTGTGGCCGTCCGAAATGCCAAAAAGTGAGACCTCTGGTCCGTCGAGGAATTCTTCGATGACCACTTGCGAACTCTGCAACGCGTGTTCAATAGCGAAATCTCGATCGTCAGTCACAACGACGCCTTTGCCGGCGGCTAAGCCATCGTGTTTTACTACATAAGGGGCGCCAAATGCATCCAACGCCGCCTCGATTTGAGTCCGAGTCGTGCAGGTGAAGCTGCGGGCTGTTGGTACCCCAGCATCCCGCATAACTTGTTTAGCAAAATCTTTGGATCCTTCGAGTTGCGCCGCAGCTTGCGAAGGTCCGAAAACTGGAATTCCCTCGGCGCGGAGCAAATCGGTCAAACCATCAACCAAAGGTTTCTCGGGTCCGACAACAACTAAATCAATTTTGAGTTCTTGGGCGAGAAAGAGAACCGACTCGTTGTGCGAGGTATCAATGGCGTGACATGTTGCAATTTCGGCAATGCCCGGATTGCCTGGTGCAACGTGTAGCTCGGTGAGTTGGGGGTCCCGATTGAGAGCATCAGCAAGTGCGTGTTCGCGCCCGCCAGATCCAATCAACAGAACTCTCAAATGAAATCCTTAACCGAGATGGTTTGGTTGCGACCAGGACCAACTCCGATAGCGCTCATAGGTGCACCTGAAATATCTTCTAGAAACTTTACGTAGGCTTGCGCATTTGCTGGAAGGTCGGCCAGGGTCTTGGCGCCAGTGATGTCCTCGGTCCATCCCGGCAAATATTCATAAATTGGTTGTGCGTGATGAAAATCGCTTTGTGAGGCCGGCAGTTCCTCCACGCGCTTTCCTTCAATGTCATAAGCCACGCAAACCGGAATCTTCTCCCAGCCAGTCAACACATCTAATTTCGTTAAGAAGAAATCAGTCAGCCCGTTGACGCGAACGGCGTAACGAGCAATCGGTGCGTCGTACCAACCGCAACGTCGGTTACGTCCAGTGGTCACACCAACTTCACCACCAATACGGCGAAGTGCCTCACCATCTTCATCAAAGAGCTCAGTCGGAAATGGACCGGACCCGACTCGGGTTGTGTATGCCTTAACAATTCCAATAACTCGGGTGATTTTAGTTGGCCCAATTCCTGAACCTGTTGATGCGCCACCTGCAGTTGGATTTGATGAAGTGACGAATGGATACGTGCCATGGTCCACATCAAGCAACGTTCCCTGTGATCCCTCGAGGAGAACGTACTTGCCTGCTTTCAAAGCTTGATCTAAAAGCAAACCAGTATCTGCCACGTAAGGGCGCAAAATATCGGCGTACTCCAGATACTCAGTAAGCACATCTTCTACTTCAATTCCTTTGCGGTTAAACACCTTAATGAGCACTTGGTTTTTGTCACGCAGTGCACCTTCAATTTTCTGGCGCAAAATAGAAGGATCAAATAAATCTTGAACTCGGATGCCAATTCGATTGATCTTGTCCGCGTATGCGGGACCAATTCCCCGACCAGTCGTTCCAATTTTGGAGTTACCCAAAAATCGCTCAGAGACCTTGTCGATAGTGCGGTGATAAGGCGTGATGAGGTGAGCGTTGAGGCTGATCTTCAATTTCGAGGTATCGATGCCGCGCTCGTTCAAACCTTTGATCTCCTGCAGTAAAACTGAAGGATCAATCACAACGCCATTTCCAATGACCGGAACGCAATTAGGGCTCAAAATTCCCGATGGCAATAAATGCAAAGCATATTTTTGATCGCCAATGACGACGGTATGCCCCGCGTTATTGCCACCCTGGTACCGAACGACATAATCAACTCGATCACCTAGGAGATCGGTTGCTTTTCCTTTGCCTTCATCGCCCCATTGGGCTCCCAACAAAACAATGGCAGGCATGTGTCTTCGCTTTCAGCTAGGTAATTGCAGATTAAGAGTTTAGTGAAGTACCAGTGGAACGTAGGTCCGCACAGGCTTCGACGACACGCTTTGCAATTCCAGCCTCGCCGGCCTTGCCCCAGGCACGTGGGTCATAAGCCTTCTTATTTCCCACTTCGCCGTCAATCTTGAGGACGCCGTCATAATTTTTGAACATGTGGTCAGCGATTGGTCGGGTAAAGGCATATTGAGTATCGGTGTCGATATTCATTTTGACGACGCCATAGTCGAGGGCTTCGCGAATTTCGGAAAGGAGGGAACCGGAACCACCATGGAAAACGAGATCCATAGGCTTTGATCCAGCAGGCAAACCCTTTGAAGCGGAAACTGCTTCTTGCAGTGTCTGCAAAATCTTTGGTTGGAGAACTACATTGCCTGGCTTGTAAACGCCGTGGACGTTTCCAAATGTGGCCGCAACCATGTAACGACCGCGCTCGCCCCAGCCAAGAGTTTGTACGGTGAGGAGTGCATCTTCCGGCGTCGAATAGAGCTTGGCGTCGTGCTTTGCTTCGATACCATCTTCTTCGCCCCCAACAACTCCGATTTCAATTTCTAGAATCGTCCGAGCAGCCAAGGATGCATTTATAAGTTCATCAGCAATGGACATATTTTCAGTCATTGAGACTGCCGAGCCATCCCACATATGGGAGTTAAAGAGTGGGCCTTTTCCGGTCTTGATGCGATCTGCGCCGATGGCCAGAAGTGGACGCATAAAGCCATCTAATTTCTCTGCGGGGCAATGATCAGTGTGAATTCCAATATTTACGTTGTAGTTCTTAGCCACGATATGTGCGAACTCGGCGAGTGCAACTGCACCATCCACCATGTTCTTCACTGTCGAGCCAGAGAGATATTCCGCTCCGCCCCATGAAATTTGAACAATGCCATCAGATCCTGCCTCGGCAAAACCTCGAATGGCTCCGATCAGGGTTTGAGAAGACGAAACGTTGATTGCAGGGTAGGCGAAGGCGCCAGCCTTGGCTTTATCCAACATTTCGGCATAGATCTCGGGGGTTGCTATAGGCATTTTCATCTCCCAAATAAAGAGTGGACATCTGTCGCGTAAATCTCGAGTCGAAGCGCGTCATTGGGTCGACGGTGAGGCTTACGGCATATCCCACCACATTTTGGAGCGGATTGGAAAAATCAGGCTCTCTTTTCGGCTGCTGGCTTCTTATTAGCCGTCAATTTCACCCGATCCCGAAATGGGAAAGAATCCGGTCCAGCCCAATTAACCCGAAATTGGAGTGAAGCAGTCCCTTCCCCAACTTGAGAATGGTCTTGCCGACGGTGGTAAATAAGTGAAAATGGGAGACCAAACTGATAATCGCTCTCATAACAACCTCCTTTCCTTTGCTCGCAATGAATGCAGGCGAAGGTACGCAGAGAGTTCTCGGCATGTTTAGGGCGGTGGTCTATGGTGGGGATAACTTTGCGCTGGTAATCTCGAATGATGAGTGCGACCGAACACAGCGAGGCTCTTGAGAACCTCTCCCACGAAAATCGAACTTTCCCGCCCAGTGCCGCATTCGCGGCCCAAGCCAATGCCGGAATCGAGCTTTACGAGAGCGCCAACGCGGACCCAGTTCGATTTTGGGAGCACGAAGCCAAAAAACTGCACTGGCAGCAAACATGGCATACCGCCCTTAAATGGCAGGCCCCCTTCGCCGAATGGTTCCTGGGTGGCAAACTCAACGCTGCCTACAACTGCCTAGACCGCCACGTGCTCGAGGGTCGAGGCGAGCGCGTTGCTTTTCATTTCGAAGGCGAACCCGGAGACACCCGAACGCTCACCTACGCCCAAATGTTGATTGAAGTAAAGAAAACCGCGAACGCGCTCATCGAACTCGGAATCAAATCAGGCGACCGGGTCGCAATTTATTTGCCGATGATTCCAGAAGCCGCAATTGCGATGTTGGCTTGCGCCCGGATTGGTGCGGCTCACTCAGTGGTCTTTGGTGGTTTTTCAGCCGACTCCCTGCTCTCTCGAATTCAGGATGCCGACGCCACTTTGGTCATCACCTCTGACGGTGGTTATCGACGGGGAGCGCCATTTGCGTTGAAGCCCGCGGTGGACGAAGCCCTGAAGGGCAAGACGAACGTGCGAAATGTTTTGGTGGTTCGACGTACCGGTCAAGAGACGGAATGGAATGTCGGTCGCGATGTGTGGTGGCACGAGATTGTGGAACGTCAGTCTCAAGAACACGAGGTTGAATTCTTCGACAGCGAACACGTCCTCTTTATTTTGTATACCTCCGGCACCACAGCAAAACCCAAGGGAATATTTCACACCACTGGTGGCTATCTCACTCAAACTGCTTTTACCCATAAGGCGGTCTTCGATATAAAAGCCGAGACTGACGTTTACTGGTGCACTGCAGATATTGGTTGGATCACCGGCCACTCTTATGTCGTTTATGGTCCGATGATCAATGGTGCGACCCAAGTTATGTATGAGGGCACTCCTGATACTCCAACAAAGTCACGAATCTTTGAAATCATTGAAAAATATAAAGTTTCCATCCTTTATACCGCCCCCACGTTAATTCGCACGTGGATGAAATGGGGCGATGAGTTTCCACTCTCATGCGATCTCTCTTCGCTGCGTGTTCTTGGATCTGTGGGCGAACCGATTAACCCCGAAGCATGGATGTGGTACCGCGAAATTATCGGCGGAAATCGTTGCCCGATTGTGGATACCTGGTGGCAAACTGAAACTGGCGCAATCTTGATTTCACCCTTGCCGGGTGTAACCGCCACAAAACCGGGATCGGCAATGGCTGCGCTCCCTGGAATAGCCGCCAAGGTCGTCGATGATGAAGGCCATGTCGTTTCCCACGGTCATGGCGGTTATTTAGTTTTGACCGAACCGTGGCCCTCAATGCTGCGTGGAATTTGGGGCGAGCCGGAAAGATATAAAGAGAATTACTGGTCGCGCTTTGCGGATACTTATTTTGCTGGCGATGGCGCGAAGTTAGATGATGACGGGGCGATTTGGCTGCTCGGTCGGGTTGACGACGTTATGAATGTTTCCGGTCACCGAATCTCGACTACCGAAGTTGAATCTGCATTGGTATCGCATGACGCAGTTGCAGAAGCCGCAGTTGTTGGAGCGAAAGATGAGATGACTGGCCAGGCAATTGTTGCCTTTGTCATTCTTCGATCAGGAATCGAACACTCAACTGGAGATGTCCTGATTAAAGAGTTGCGAGATCACGTTGCTAAGGAAATTGGACCAATCGCAAAACCTCGCCAAGTCATTGTCGTTAACGAACTTCCCAAGACGCGCAGCGGAAAAATTATGCGCCGTTTGTTGCGAGATGTTGCCGAACATCGTGCAGTCGGAGATTCCACAACACTCGCGGATCCAAACGTGATGAAATTGATTCAAGAAGGCCTGAAGTCCGGAAAGAGTGAAGACTAGTTTTTGGGAAAAGCTGCCTGAATTCGATGCGACAAATTACTAACTACGCCTGGTGCATGTGAGTGCACTTGTTGATAGAAGAAACTCTTTGGAACAGCCACATGTGCGCCATTCCATTGTGTTGCCAGAGCGATGAGTGCCATAAGATAAAGGAAGAATCCGGTTCGAATAACCGAAACGGCTGCTCCTGCAATCGAATCGATTGTTTTGAGTGGTCCAATTAAAACCTTGCGACGGAAGAGCCTTCCGATTGCTCGAAATATGTTTTCACCAATTGATGCTGCTAGAAAAATTCCAGCGATAATCACTCCAACTTTTCCCGCGACGCCGGTCCAGGTTTGCACGTAATGCAGAGCGAGCATTAATCCCGCGACGCCACCAGCCATGAAACCTATTGCGGAGAAAACCGTGGAGATTAGGCCGACTCGATAGCCACGAAGAATCGATGCCAGGAGTGCGAGACCAACTAACGCGTCCAGCCAGGTGAACTTCATAATGACATCTTAAGATTTTTTGTCACTAGGTCAAAGAGCTGTTGGTCAGAATGAATCGTGCCAATTTGTTTGAAAGTCGCTTTCCCGTTGGCATCAATAAACCAAGTTACTGGAACACCCAAGCCAAAAATCCCTTTTGTCCGAGCATCCGGGTCATAAAGCATGGGCCAGGTCATGCCGTGAGTTAAGACGAATTTACGCCCCGAAGTCATATTCCGCTCCTCGACATCGATGCCGACGATCCGAACTTTATTCTTCGCCGCAAGGGCTCGAAAATGCGGAATCTCCTCAATGCAAGGCGCACACCAAGATCCCCAGACATTGACGACCACTGGACCACGGATAGATTCAAAAGTAAGCCCTTTCCCACCATCTAAACAAGGAAGTTGGATGAGCCCCTTCATTGATGCTGGGTTGACGTGAAGAATTGAAGTACAGCTGACCACCTTGCCAGCCAAAACTTCGGTGGCAATCGGTGCTTTACTGGAACAGCCGTTCAACAAAAGAATGGCGACCAGAAGAAAGATTCGCTTCACGAAAAATCCTCATCTCTCTTCACCATCGCGAGCGCTTTCCCTTTATCCATCTCACCGATTCCGTATGAGGGACATAACTTATCGAGCGGACAGGCGCCACATGCTGGTTTTCTAGAATGACAAATTCGTCTGCCATGCCAAATTAGTCTCTGGCTCAGGTTTGTCCATTCTTTTTCCGGAATGAGTTCGCCAACTTCGTGTTCCACTCTTACTGGATCGAGAGAGGTGCTCCAGCCAAAGCGGCGACTTAACCTGCCGAAGTGAGTGTCGACTGTGATTCCAGGAATACCAAATGCGTGACCTAAAACAACGTTGGCAGTTTTTCGACCAACCCCTGGCAAAGTGATCAGTTCTGAGAGAGAAGCAGGAACTTCACCACCAAAATTGGTCAGAATCAACTCACTCAACCTTTTGATATTTGCTGACTTGACCCGAAAGAAGCCGGTAGATCGAATGAGATCTTCAATCTCTGAAACCTTTGCCGCCGCCATTTTTTTTGGGGTACCAAATTTCCGAAACAGCAATGGGGTAACCTGATTGACCCGCTTATCCGTGCATTGAGCGGAGAGCACTACGGCAACTAGAAGTTGAAACGGTGTCTGAAAATCTAGCTCGCACTTAACGTCTGGGTACCGCTTCGTCAGGATTCGATAAATCGCCATAGCATCCTTTTGGGCAAGCGATTGGCTCATAACTACCACCTTACGCGTCAATATTGGAAGTGTGGTCCAAAGTGCGGGTATCGTTCGCCTGTGCCCAATAACATACCTGACGAATCAGTAGTCCGCACCGCTCCGCTCTTTAGTGCACTCGATGACGAATCAGCCGCTTCGCTGCGCGCATCCATGACTGTAGTTAAGGTCGCAAAAGGCGACACGCTTTTTAAAGAAGGCGATGATGGCGATCGGCTCTATGTAGTAGTGGACGGCAAATTGAAGTTAGGTACATCCAGCGGGGACGGTCGAGAGAATTTGCTTTCCATTCTCGGACCAGGCGAAATGTTCGGCGAACTTTCACTCTTCGATCCAGGGCCACGTACCGCGACCGCAACAGCAGTGACTGATGCTCGACTCCTAGCCCTGGCAAATGATCAAGTTATTGGTTGGGTCACTCGCCACCCTCAGGTTTCACTTCAACTACTTGGCCGCTTGGCGCAACGCTTGCGTCGGACCAATGAGGTGCTGGCGGATTTAGTTTTCTCCGATGTCCCAGGTCGCGTTGCTAAGGCTCTGATTGATCTCGGCTCTCGCTTTGGCGTCCAGAAAGATGATGGACTTCACGTCAATCATGATTTAACTCAAGAAGAACTCGCCCAATTAGTCGGAGCCTCGCGTGAGACCGTCAATAAAGCGCTGGCAGATTTCGCCGGTCGCGGTTGGTTGCGGCTTGAACCCCGCGCCGTAGTCGTCCTAGATTACGAACGACTAGCAAAGCGCGGAAAGTAGCGGTTTTAAAGGCTTTTAGCTCTTTAGTTCTACGGTCAATTCGATCTCAACTGGAGCATCCAGAGGCAATTCTGCAACGCCAATTGCCGAACGCGCATGCTTGCCCAATTGGTCACCCCAAAGTTTGATCAAAAGTTCACTGGCGCCGTTGACGACTCCAGGTGCGCCGATAAATCCCGATACGCCATTGACGTATCCAACGACTCGAACAATTCGATAAATGTCATCGACATCTGCGACTGTATTAACAGCTGCAAGCGCGTTCAGTATGCAGATCTGTGCCATCTCTTTTGCTTGCTCGGGAGTGACGCCGCCATCGACTTTTCCGATAAAGGGAATCTTTCCATCAACCAACGGCAACTGACCCGCAGTAAAAACCAAATTGCCAGTCTTCACGGCCGGAACATATGCCGCCACAGGGAGAGAAGCGATTGGGATTTCTAAACCAAGTTCGGCGAGCGATTCACGAATGGTCATCTATTTGACCTCGCGCTTCATATACGCAACAAGTTGGTCGCCATTGCCAGGACCGGGTATTACCTGGACAAGTTCCCATCCTTCAGAGCCCCAGTTGTCCAAAATTTGCTTGGTTGCATGGGTGAGCAGAGGCACGGTTACATATTCAAACTTCATTTTCTCTCCAGTCGCAGTAATGGTTATCCGAGCAAAATTTCTTTAACTAAGCGAGAGACAGTGCCACCATCTGCCTTGCCTGCAGTTTGTGGTGAAACGCCTTTCATAACTAGACCCATTCCCGCTTGACCAGATGCGCCGGTTTCCATAATCACTTTAGTGATGATCGCCCGAATTTCTTCTTCTGTCAGCGGTTGGGGTAAATACTCCGCAATGACAGCGCCTTCGGATTTTTCTTGGTCGGCTCGATCGGCTCGGCCAGCGGCTTCGTACGCTTCGGAGGCTTCTCGCCGTTTCTTCGCTTCACGTGAGAGAACGGTGATGATTTCTGCGTCAGTGAGCGTGCGGGCAACCTTGCCGGAGACCTCTTCGTTGGTAATGGCGGTCAGAACCATCCGAATGGTGCCGGAACGGAGTTCGTTTCGAGAGCGTATGGACTCGGTTAAATCTCCTTGGAGTCGTTCTTTTAGTCCCATAGGGGTATCTTCTCACGCCTATGGGTTATCAACTTCGTCAAGCGAGCGTTCCCGTCCTTCCTGTCGGGGCCGCTGATATTCGTATTCTTCATTTCTCTGACCTTCATCTCACGCCAGGGCGTAAAGTTGAAATTGCGGATATAAAGTCCTGGATAAATTTCAATCCGGATTTGGTTATTAGTACTGGCGATTTTCTGGCCCATAAAAAGGGCGTTCCTACTGTTCTCAGCGCGCTGGACGAGTTATTGAATCTGCCTGGCCTCTTTGTCTTTGGTTCGAACGATTATTACGAGCCTTCATTTAAAAATCCCTTTAGCTACTTATCCAAAGATGATGGCACTAGAAAATTAGGCAAGGAGTTGCCATGGCAAGATCTTGCCGATGGTCTGACTTCGCGCGGTTGGATTGATATAAATCATCAACGAACTCTTCTCACCATCAATGGCACGGTCATCGAAGCTCGTGGCACTGACGATGCGCACTTGTCGCGCGATAAATACGGCGAAGTGGCCGGGGAACCAAATCCCAAAGCGGATCTGGCAATCGGAGTAACTCACGCCCCTTATTTACGATTATTAAAATCCATGTCCGAAGACAATCTCGATCTCATTTTTGCCGGTCACACCCATGGCGGTCAGGTTCGACTTCCTTGGCCGGGTGGCAGTAAAGCGCTGACGACAAATTGCGATCTACCAACTTGGCGTGCGCGAGGCTTAACAAAAGAACCGAATGAACCATGGCTCAATGTTTCCGCTGGCATGGGCACCAGCCCGTTCTCGCGTATTCGCGTGGCCTGCCCGCCCGAAGTTTCGCTGATCACTTTGGAACCAGCGCTTTAAAATAATGGTCGGGGTGACGGGATTTGAACCCACGACCTCGCCGTCCCGAACGGCGCGCGCTACCAATCTGCGCCACACCCCGATACATCAAATCTTAGTTAGCAAATTCCTGTGCTACTAGTTCCGCAATCTGCGCGGTGTTAAGTGCTGCACCTTTTCGCAAGTTGTCGCCACATAAGAAAAGATCGAGCGCTTTCGGGTCATCCAGGCTGCGACGTACTCGACCCACATAGGTTGGATCGGTCCCAACAACATCTGCCGGGGTGGGAAAGATGTAATTCTCTGGGTCATCCATAAGTTCGACCCCCGCGGCATCCCGCAGTACTTCTTGGGCTTTCTTACGCGAGACCTTTTTTTCGAAGATTGCATGAACCGCCAAGGAGTGGGTCGTCAGAACAGGGACTCGAACACAGGTGGCCGAAACTTTGAGCTTCTTCATTCCCAAAATTTTGCGGGATTCATTGCGAACTTTGAGTTCTTCTGAGGAGAAGCCTTCCTCTTTCAGTGAACCTGCCCACGGAACAACATTGAGTGCCAATGGGGCTGGGAACGGGCCGAAGTCTTTAATGACCTCTCGCGAATCACGAGCGTTGTCACCAACGTTGGTTCCCGAAACCGAAGTGATCTGAGCGCGCAAAGTGTCAATGCCTGCTTGACCAGCACCAGAAGCGGCTTGATACGAAGCAACCACGAGCTCCTTTAAACCAAACTTTCGGTTGAGAGCACCCATAGCAACAATCATGGAGAGTGTGGTGCAATTTGGATTCGAGATAATTCCTTTTGGTCGCTTGCGAGCATCTTTTGGATTTACCTCCGGAACCACCAGGGGAACTTTTGGATCCATTCGAAAGGCTCCTGAATTATCGACTACGACTGCGCCACGAGAAACCGCTATTGGCGCCCACTCGGCTGAGATCTCATCAGGTACATCGAACATAGCGATGTCGATGCCATCAAAAGCCTCAGGAGAAAGAGCGACGACGGTTAATTCTTCGCCTCGGCACCACAATTTTTTGCCAGCGCTACGAGCGGAAGCGATCAAACGTATTTCACTGTAAACATTTTCACGCTTGCTCAAGATGTCGAGCATTACGGTACCAACTGCGCCTGTTGCGCCAACGACAGCAAGGGTGGGAAGTTTGTTACTCATCGCCCGGTTCCTCCATATACGACTGCATCTTCATCGGAATCGAGTTCAAAAGCGGTATGGGCGGCTTTGACGCCAACTTGTAAATCAGTGGCCCGACAAATAATGGAAATTCGAATCTCAGAAGTAGAAATCATTTCGATGTTCACCCCAGCATCTGCCAAGCAAGCAAAGAAAGTCGCGGTAACGCCTGGGTGCGAGCGCATGCCAGCGCCGACCAAAGACAATTTTCCAATTTGATCGTCATACTGAATTGAGGCAAAACCAATTTCGCCTTGAATTCCATGAAGCACACTGGATGCGTGGGCACCTTCTGTTTTTGGCAAAGTGAATGAAATATCGGTCAGGCCGGTTGCGGCAGCAGAAACATTCTGAACGATCATGTCGATGTTGATGTGGGCGTCAGCGATAGATTGGAAGATTCGAGCCGCGACACCAGTTCGATCCGGAACGCCAACGATCGTGATCTTGGCTTCGCTCTGGTCGTGTGCGATTCCAGAGATGATTGCTTGTTCCATTTCTCCTCCATCTGGATGATCTTTGACCACCCAAGTTCCTTCGTTATTAGAAAATGATGAACGTACGTGAATGGGTAAATCAAAACGTCGAGCGTATTCGACGCAACGAAGGTGAAGTACTTTGGCACCAGAGGCCGCAAGTTCCAACATCTCTTCATATGTCACTGTCTTTAATTTACGAGCAGTGGGAACAACACGTGGGTCTGCGGTGTAGACGCCATCAACATCGGTATAAATTTCGCAAACATCAGCGTCTAGCGCCGCAGCAAGTGCCACCGCCGTTGTATCAGATCCACCCCGGCCGAGAGTTGTCACATCTTTGGTGTCTTGGCTGATTCCCTGGAAGCCAGCCACAATGGCAATCGCACCATCGTCAAGCGCACCCCTAATTCGCCCTGGGGCGACGTCAATGATGCGCGCCTTGCCATGAACGGAATCGGTAATAACACCTGCTTGAGATCCAGTAAACGATCTAGCCTCCGTGCCGAGGTTTCCAATAGCCATAGCCAGTAAAGCCATAGAAATTCGCTCGCCAGCTGTGAGCAGCATGTCGAGTTCGCGGCCGTTAGGAAGTGGGGTGACTTGATTGGCAAGATCCATTAATTCATCAGTGGTGTCGCCCATGGCACTGACTACAACGACGACTTGATGACCGGCCCGTTTAGTCGCAACAATCCGATTCGCGACGCGCTTGAGCCCTTCGGCATCAGAGACCGAGGAGCCGCCATATTTTTGAACAATCAATCCCATGGCTTAAATGTGACAGATGAAATGCCGCAGCGGCGAGTTATCTTAGATAGTGAGACACGGAAGTTGCTCAAATAATGAGACAAATCCTGAATTTTCTAATTTTCGACTGTTCTGCGACCTTCAAAGGCCCGGCCGAGCGTCACTTCATCGGCATATTCCAAATCCCCGCCAACTGGAAGTCCGCTGGCCAGGCGGGAGATCTTGATGCCTAGCGGTTTGATTAGGCGCGAAAGATAGGTTGCGGTGGCCTCGCCCTCGAGGTTGGGGTCGGTCGCAATAATAATTTCGACAATCCCAGTGTCGGCAAGGCGAGTCATAAGTTCTCGAATACGAAGGTTCTCCGGACCAATGCCATCAATCGGTGAGATGGCTCCCCCAAGCACGTGGTACTTCCCGCGAAATTCTCGTGTCTTTTCAATTGCAATCACATCTTTGCTCTCTTCAACAACACAAATCAAAGTTTCATCGCGGCGTGGATCACGGCAAATTCTGCAGAGCTCCTCCTCTGTAATGTTGCCACACACAACACAGAACTTCACTCTTTCTTTCACGGTGCGAAGTACGTCGGCTAGCCGAGTGACATCGACTCGTTCGGATTGAATAATGTGAAAGGCAATTCGCTGGGCGCTCTTCGGGCCGATTCCCGGTAGACGTCCGAGTTCATCGATTAAGTCTTGAATAATTCCCTCGTACATAGTGGTCACCGTAGCGCACGAGGCGCTATTCCTTGGTGTATTCCTTAATCACCTTGGCGCCTAATTCGCGCATTAATAATTCAGTGCCGCTGAGTTGATCTGCATCAGAAGGATCTTCGACTGTTCGAGCTGAGACTGGTGTGTTGACGGTTGAATCGACTAGACATTCAATCTTGCGATCTAAACCGGTGACATCAATAAATGCCTCGCGCAAAATTTCATCTGAGCCAGAACGTAAGAATGAATCACGTGCTCCCGCATTCACAATTCCAATAGTGATTGCCTTCTCATCAACACCGAGAACTTGAGCACTTGCACTGAGCAAGGACCAAGTCAGGCGGCGGCGCTTCTTCACATTCTCAACAACATCGGGCCACAACCTTCGTAACGCCGCAATATCAATGGGTCCGGTCGGTTTATTTGCCGAAGGCGTAGGGGGTGCCGCTCGAACCAAAGGCGGTTTTGTTGCAGGTGCCTCAAGTCGCACCTCTTCCTTTACCACTGGTGGTGGTGGCGGAGGTGGTGCGGCCGCAACAGACGCATGGTGAATCGGGGCTGTGATTGAGGAGGCTCGCTCTAGACGTTCAAGACGAGCCAGCAAATCAATATCGCCCGAAGCGGGCAAAAGTACGCGTCCGCAAATGATTTCCAGCATCAACCGAGGCGCTGTCGCCCCACGCATTTGGGTCAATCCCTCGGCAACAATATCGGCTGCGCGGATCAACGACGCAGTCCCGATGAGTGTGGCTTGCGATCTCATTCGTTGTAATTGATCAGCAGGAAATTCGCGCAATACATGGCTGGCATCTTCTTCAACCGCGCCAACAATGATGAGGTCGCGGAGTCGTTCCAGGAAATCCTGGGTGAAACGTCGTGGATCGTGACCAGATTCAATAACTCGATCGATAGTTTTATATAGCGTCGCTGCATCTCTGGCAGCCAATGCATCAACCGCTTCGTCAAGCAATGCACCATCGGTGTAACCGAGGAGTTGAATGGCGATGTCATAGGAGACGCCATCTTTTCCAGCGCCGGCCAACAATTGACCCAGAACGGAAAGCGCGTCGCGAACCGATCCACCGCTGGATCGAACGACGAGTGGAATGACACCTTTAGCAACTTTGATTCCTTCAAGATTGCAGATTTTTTCTAGATGCGCGGCAAGAATTCCTGGTGGAACTAACCGGAAAGGGTAATGATGGGTACGAGAACGAATAGTGGAAATTAATTTATCTGGTTCAGTCGTTGCAAAGATAAAGAGAACATGAGGAGGTGGTTCTTCTACAACTTTGAGCAGCGCATTTGCCGCGCCCGGTCCGAGTTGATGCGCCTCGTCAATAATATAAATCTTGTAGCGAGAATTTACTGGGGCATAGAAAGCTTTGTCGCGCAGATCGCGGGCATCATCGACTAGGCCATGAGTTGCGGCATCGAGTTCGATGACATCTAACGAACCAGGACCGTTGGCAACCAGGTCTTTACAGGATTGGCATTCCCCACATGGGTTTGGAGTCGGGCCCTTTTCGCAGTTGAGGCTTCGCGCCATGATGCGGGCGCTGGAGGTCTTTCCGCAACCACGGGGACCAGAGAAAAGATAGGCGTGATGAACCTTGCCGGCCGTGAGGGCATTCGAGAGCGGTTCGGTGACGTGTTCTTGGCCGATGACCTCGCTGAAGGAGGATGGTCGATATTTACGATAGAGAGCTAACGACACTGCACACCCCCTCGCCGATTAAAAGGACCCTCCGCACACCCATCAGAGCGCACCTACCCTTGCTGTATTCCTACCCTGGGGGAGTTCAGTACGGTAATGCCGCACGGAGGATCTGTGGGTAATACTAATGTTTAGAACCGATAAGGTTCTCCACTGGGGGATTCATCCCCTGCTGGAGGATTCGCATAGCGGCCGAGTGCGCACGCTTGGAAAGCGTGTATAGGGAAACCTATCGAGGGTTCAAATCCCTCATCCTCCGCGCAGATTTACCCGAAAACACTTTGTCACACCTCCGCGCTATCTTTTAAGTGCTCAAGAAGATGTTTCCACGCCTAGTCGCTAATTAACTCTTAGCAGGACGTCTACCAACCGTTCGCCCGCGAAACGGTGGTCTCAAGGCAAGAGCTGCTCGGGTAATTCACCTGAGAAATTAGCGAGGAGTCAGCCATGACCAAATCTCCAGATCGGAAGTCGAAGAAGTTGTTCTTCGCCATTCCCGAAGACATAACCGATTTCACGGACGAGCAAATCGAAGAGTTTGCGAAAAACATTATTGCCCAATTCAGGGCGAGTAGAGAGGAACAAAATGATAGAAACTAAAAAGCCACATGTATATCTCACCGACCGATTCTTTAAGGCTCTTGAATACGCTACCGAAGCTCACAAGATGCAAGTTCGAAAATCGACGAACATTGCCTACATCAGTCACCCCATCGGAGTCGCTGCTCTTATTCTTGAAGCCGGCGGTGACGAGGATCAAGCGATCGCAGGATTACTTCATGATGTTGCCGAGGATTGTGGTGGTGAACCTCGACTTGTAGAAATCAATCAACGCTTTGGTGAACGAGTCGCCAATATCGTTCGAGATTGCAGTGACTCACTTGTTGACATTGAAGCCGAAAAAGAAGAATGGTCGGTTCGAAAAGCTAAACACATAGAGCATCTAAAAGAATCAGACTTTGATGTTCTGTTAGTGACTGCGGGTGATAAAACACATAATGCCCGCGCAATAGTTACCGACATTCAAATATCTGGCAACCAAGTTTGGGAACGATTTAACGCACCGAGGGACCAAGTTATTAATTACTACAAGTCAATTTTCAAGGTTCTGCAATTTGGCGGTGTGACTGAATCACTCTTAGCCCCTCTTGAGAGTTCGATCCGAATTATGGAGGATTCAATCTCAAAGTGACCAGGGGAGTTAACTACTCCGAGTAATCAAGAATTTGATTACTTTTGTTTCATGAATTCTAACGACGAAACAGAAAAAGATGTTCCTCTCGAAGGTCCAGGATGGACAGCCTACAGACCCATTCCTGAAGATTGGACAGAGGAAGATCTGAAGAAGCTGGGCTACAGATATGAATTCCATTTCAACCTCAGAAGGTGGTTGAAAGGGAAAATTCTTAGGAAAATCTACAATCACATGTTTTCTGAGTTAAGCGAAGAAAACCCTACAAAATATTACGATATTGGTATTGGTAACTATTCCCCTGATAGCTCTCAATATCTTTATCGAGCCCGAGCCGAATATCTAATAAGTCACCATTGGATTCAAATGCGATTCGGCTCGATGACCGCGGAGTACTCGATTATCAATAACGTCGGATATTTTTACTATTCTCAAAATGACGGAATCGAATTCAGTTTCAATTTTGAAATAGAACTTGAGGATGATGTTGAAGCAAGAATTGAAAGTTTAATGGGCATGTTTGCGTATGCCGAAGGTTGGATGCATCAGGCAATAAAAGAAGGTCAGGCTTTGAGTCTACGCAGTGAATACTGTTAAAAAATCTAGTTCATCAAACTTAAATGCTTCTGAATCCATTGTTCAAGTTCTTTTTGAGATAACGAACCATCGGCTACGGAAATAATAGTTTGCACGGCTGCATCCGAACTGGCTTTAAGTTCATAACCATTCAATGAGCAAAACATCACCGTTGACATCCAAGCAACTCGCTTGTTTCCATCGATGAGCGGATGATTTTTCGCTATGTGCCAACAAAGTGCCGAAGCTTTTTCATGAATTTCGAGATAAATGTCCACATCACCAAAGCCAGCCTTAGGGGCTTGAAGTGCCGACTCGAGTAATCCAATTCGAGCATCTTGAACTAATTGTTCGGCTTTGAACCCGGTAACAAACTCACAAATCACCAAAGCTTCAACGAAGGTCAAATACCTCATTGAGCTAAGCGATCAAGGATTTCCTTGTCTCGCTCGACATGCTTAGTCAGCTTCACCATGAACTCTTGATCTGCTCGAACTCGACTGATTTCAACGTTAAGAGCGTCAATGATGATCTGATTCTCGCTTTTGTCTTGAACTCGAGCCAAAAGCGAAATCGCGGCATCGAGCTCATCTGAGAGCCTAACAGTCTTTTGCTTAGTCATGATGTCATGATATCACGACATCATGACTTTCCTACTATTTTTACAAGTTAAATAGCAACGCCGATGTACTTGGTCTCCAGGAATTCGTGAATTCCAGCAAAGCCGCCTTCACGGCCAATGCCACTCTGCTTGACGCCACCAAATGGGGCCGCAGGGTCAGAGAGCAAGCCACGGTTGATAGCGATCATGCCTGCTTCTAGGGCTTCGGCAGTGCGGATCGCACGACCAAGTTCGCCAGAGTAAACGTAGGCGATCAAGCCATATTCAGTGTTGTTCGCCATTGCGATTGCTTCTTCGTCGGTATCAAAGATAACGACCGGAGCGACAGGTCCAAAAATTTCTTGGGACAAGATGGAGTTGCCCGGTTCGACAGTAAGAACAGTGGCTGGATAGAAAGCACCTTCACCCGCAGGAATGGCACCACCAGTTTCGATCTTTCCACCTTCACTTACTGCTGCATCAACAATCTCAGCAATTTTGTTTCGCTCTTTCAATGAGACGCTGGCGCCAAGCTGGGCACCTTCATCAAGTCCTGGTGCCAATTTCAATGCGGACATCGCAGCACTGAACTTTGCGGTGAATTCTGCCGCAACACTTCGCGCTACATACATCCGGTTGGCAGCTGTGCATGCAGCACCACCGTTACGCATCTTGGCCAGCATTGCGCCTTTCACGGCCTCATCAATATCCGCATCATCAAGAACGAGGAATGGCGCGTTGCCACCGAGTTCCATCGATGTGCGAACTACGTTGTCGGAAGCCTCGCGCAACAAAATGCGACCAACTTCGGTTGAACCAGTGAATGAGAGATTTCGAACTCGTGGATCGTGAAGCATCTTCGAGATCATCGCGCCGGTCTTCTGTGGCAATACAAAGTTAACAACACCTTTTGGAACACCAGCGCGCTCGAGAATGTCAATAATCCACAATGCAGTTAGCGGAGTTTCAGTAGCTGGCTTCAAAATGACGGTGCAACCTGCGGCCAGCGCGGGTCCGATCTTTCGGGTTGCCATACCGGCAGGGAAATTCCATGGCGTAATAAGGAGGGAGACACCGATTGGTTGATGAGTGACCAAGATTCGCTTGTCCCCACTTGGCGCCATTCGGAAATCACCAGGGGTTCGAACTGCCTCTTCGGAGAACCAACGGAAAAATTCGGCGGCGTATGCAACTTCACCTTTGGCGTCCGAGAAGACCTTGCCGTTCTCCATGGAAATGATTTTGGCGATGTGATCCGACTCAGCAACCATAATTTCGAAGGCCTTGCGCAAAATTTCAGCACGAACGCGCGGCGCAGTCTTGGCCCAGGCCGGGAAGGCTCGATGGGCGGCATCAACTGCGGCATCGCACTGAGCTTCGCTGGCAGTTCCGACCTCAGCAATGACTTCGCCAGTGCTAGGGTCAATTACCGGAACGGATCCGTCGCCTTTTACCCAGGCGCCGTCAATATAAAGGTCGGTTTTAAGTTGCATGCGCCGAAGCATACGCTTGGCGACACGAGTAAAATCCCGTCAAGAAACGTTCTAGGACCGTAGTAACCAAAGTCACGAAACCGTGAAAAACTAGCTTCCCGGTCGCGACGACGAGACATAAGAGAAGAGAGAAGCCAGCGTGCCTAAAGCCTGGACTGATGATGCACCGGAACCCATGGCACTTCAAGAGCACGCCCACCTGAAAGACCCAACTTCATACAAATTAAAGAAGGCGCTTCTGGGTAATCCACTCAATCGCCACTCACTCTCGCATCAACGACTGAGCAAGCGTTTTGCTTTGGGAATTCTCTCCTCGGACTGCATCTCCTCATCTGCTTATGGCAGCGAACAGATTCTGTTGGCGCTCTTGCCAGCCTTTGGGCTTTCTGCATTCCACATTTTGATGCCGATGACCTTGGTTGTTCTGGCTGTCTTGATCATCATTACCTTCTCGTATCGCGAAGTCGTTCAGATTTATACGAAATCTGGTGGCGCTTATGTCGTTTCTCGAGACAACTTGGGTCCAGTTATTGCCCAACTCGCGGCGGTCGCGCTCATGCTGGACTACATCGTGACGGTGGCGATTCAATCCTCCGCGGGTATCGATGCAATTCTCTCAACCTTCGCCAGTCTTCATCCATACAAATTGCAAATGACGGTCGCCGTCATACTTATTTTGACCTATGGAAATCTTCGAGGCGTAAAAGAGGCAGGCGCCGCGTTCGCGCTGCCGACTTACTTCTTCGTCGGTGCTCTGGGCGTGGTTTTTGCAATGGGCATCTACCGAACTTTTAATGGCACTTTGCATAAGTACGACCCACACGTTTTAGGTGCAGTTCACGTCGGCACCTCTCAAGGACTACTTACTTTTGCCTCCATCTTTATCTTGTTGCGCGCCTTTGCCAATGGCGGTTCATCACTGACAGGGCTGGAGGCGATCTCCGATGGCGTATCGCTCTTTAAGGTTCCTGAAGGCGTAAATGCCCGCAAGACCTTGATGATCATGAGCGGAATTCTCGGAACATTGGTTTTTGGCGTTTCATGGTTCGCGCACTCGACCTGGGCAATCCCCTACCTAAAAGGATCGCCAACCGTTATTTCTCAGGTTGCGCGGGCCGCACTTGGTTCCGGTGGCTTTGGTTCCTTCTTCTTTTATGTTGTCCAAGGCGCCACCATGCTGATCCTCATCACTGGCGCCAACACTGCCTACAGTGGCTTTCCATATTTGGTGAACTTCGTTGCCAACGATGGCTTCTTGCCTCGACAACTCACCAAGCGCGGCCATCGTCTCGCGTTCTCTAATGGAATTATTCTGCTTGCAAGTTGCGCCACGGTTTTAGTGATTGCGACAAAAGCATCGGTCGACCATTTGGTTGCTTTCTATGCTCTCGGCGTCTTTACTGGTTTTACTCTGGTCGGATTTGGAATGGCGCGAAGGGCGTTGAAAAACAAGGATGCCGGCTGGCGCTGGCGTTATGGCGTGAACATGCTCTCGGGTGTTGTTTCGTTCACCATCATCATTATTTTCGCCGTTGTTAAGTTCACCGAGGGTGCATGGGTAATTATCGTCATCACCCCAATCTTGGTCGTTGCCTTGCTTCGACTTAATCGACAGTATCGTCAAGAGCAAACTGCACTCCGAGTTAATCAAGAACAATCGCGCGCTACGACCATCAGTCGCCATGACGTCACCGTCTTGGTCGACAGCGTCGATATTGCAACAGTTGGCGCAGTTCGATATGCACGAAGCCTCAATCCACGAAATCTTGCCGCAGTCCACTTTGTCATTGATGACATCCGGGCCGAAAACATTAAGGAAGAATGGGCTGCGAATAAAGCTCTTTCCGATGTGCCGATTGAATTTATTGACTGCCCTGATCGGCGCTTACCTAACGCCGCCGTTGACTACGCAATTCGTTTGACCTCAGCAAAAGATGTTGAACTTACCTTGCTCTTGCCACGACGCTCGTACTCTGCGCTATTGGGACGCCTGCTGCACGACCAAACTGCGGAAGAAATTGCCCGTCCGATCTCTCAATTGCCTCGAGTTGTTGCGACAATTATTCCGTTCGATGTAGAGAAAATCATTAGTGGCGATACCGTCCTGGTCCACGAAGAGCACATCGAAGATATCGTGCCGCCGCGAGTACGGCACGTTAGTGACGAACCGGCCGCCACCGCCGACGCGGGTCCAATCAGTCACTATGCCGAAAATATCTTCCCCATTGGACAGGCCACTTGGCGCAAGCGCGCGCACGTTCGGGGTCGGGTGACTTCGATTCGAACCGCAGCCACATCTGGAAATCCCAAAGTCGAAGTAGAGATTTGGGACCAAACCGGTGGGATTACTTTGCAGTTCCTAGGTCGGCGAGATATCGCAGGTCTGGACGTTGGCTCCACGATTTGTGCTGAGGGCATGGTGGGCGAAAATAACGGCGCCCTGACTATCCTCAACCCGTCTTACGAAATCGTTATCTAGAACTGGCGGTGGCGGTGGGATTTGAACCCACGGTGGAATTTCTTCCACACACGCTTTCGAGGCGTGCTCCTTAGGCCGCTCGGACACGCCACCATGGGTGACATTACCTCAGGCTGAAATTAGTTGCGAAACTGGTGAAAGAACGCGGTTAAGAGTTCAGCGCACTCGGACTCTAAGATTCCCGCGATCACCTCGACTTGATAGGGCGAACGGGGATCCCGAAGAACATCCCAGACCGAGCCAACTGCGCCCGCTTTATCATCCCAGGCGCCAAAGATCACGGTGCTGATTCTTGCCTGGGCAATAGCCCCCGCACACATCGCACATGGTTCCAAAGTGACCACAATTGAACATTGATCAAGTCGCCAATTCCCGAGTGATTGGCTCGCCTGACGAATGGCGACAATTTCAGCATGTGCGGTGGCATCGGAATCTATTTCTCGACGATTGCATCCACGACCGATTATTTCGCCATTGGGGTCGACAACTATTGCGCCAACAGGAACATCATTGGTTTCCAGAGCAGACTTGGCAATCTCTAGGGCCGCACGCATTCCCTCCTCAGGAGAGGTCATAGAGCTCGACAAATTCATCGCCAAATCCTAGACGAGCAGCAATCGCATCAATTTGCTCATCGGGATAAAGATCTGGATCATCGCAGAGGGCTTCCAACTCCATGGCATTCATCCCTAAGTCTGCGAGTAGATCGATGTCACCACCAGGCTGAGAATCATCTTCATCTTCTGGGAAAGGTAGGTCTAAAACTTCAATAATTTCAGCAGCCACCTCGTAGTCAGTCGCATAAGTAACATCGCTGATCATCATTTGCATATGGGCGCCAAGGGCCCGAGCAACAATAAAGAAATTTTCTTCGATGGCGATAAGTGCGAGCGCGCCGCCATTTCCTTGTTGGGCCTTCAATTGATCGATGATGTGTCCGACATCGCGAGTCTGTTCCATTCGGGACAAGCTCCAACGACCATCTTCATGCCAAGCAATTACCCCAAAATCTTCACTCATGGCACACCTCTCTCATCGATAGGTCAGCGGTCGCAGATTTGAGCAGTTGGCTGACCAAATCTGAGGACTTCATAGTGACACCGAAAGGGCTCATGCGACAAGCCTTGACAAGTTCGGGGCGGGGTGGAGGTAAGGTGGGAAGGTGAAAATCCACGTAGCTGACCACCCGCTCATCAGCCATAAATTGACGGTTTTACGCGACGAACGAACTGATTCGCCTACCTTTCGCCGGCTAACTGAAGAAATTGTGACTTTGCTTGCATACGAGGCCACTCGCGATGTCCATGTCGTGCCCGTGACGATAAAAACTCCAGTGGCCACCACCCAAGGTTTGGTCTTGGCAAAACCACGTCCAGTCGTCGTGCCGATTCTTCGCGCAGGTCTGGGAATGTTGGAAGGCATGACTCGTCTTATCCCCACGGCCGAGGTCGGTTTCCTTGGAATGGTTAGAGATGAAGTAACTTTGCAGGCCTCGACATATGCCAATCGACTGCCCGAAGATCTCACCGGTCGGCAGTGCTACATCTTGGACCCCATGCTTGCAACAGGTGGAACTCTCATCGCGGCAATAAACTATCTCTTTGAACGCGGCGCCCGCGATATAACCGCAATCACCATTTTGGCTGCCCCAGAGGGTATCGCCAATGTACGAGCTGCTTTTGAAAACTCAGGAGCACCAATAACCATAGTTACCGGCGCGCTCGATGAAAAACTCAACGAGCATGGATATATCGTCCCCGGTTTGGGTGACGCAGGAGATCGTTTATACGGAGTTGTTTAAATGGCATCAACTAGCCCCGGCTATGCAATAACTATTCGAGTCGACGGTCCACCTTCATCTCAACCAGTAGCAGAAGTTACAAATGCCATCACCGCAGCAGGAGCCAGCATCACGGCCCTGGACGTTGTGGAATCGTTTATCGACCATGTTGTCATTGACGTTACCTGCGACGCGATTGACGCGGATCATGCCGATCGAATTACGGCTTCAATCGCACAACACCCCCATTTAAATGTTCGTAAGGTCAGCGACCGAACTTTTCTCCTCCACCTCGGCGGAAAGATTGAAGTGGTCTCGAAAGTACCTTTGAAAACTCGAGATGACTTATCGCGTGCTTATACACCTGGTGTTGCTCGAATCAGCCAAGCGATCGCAATGGATCCCAGCGATGCGAGAAGACTCACCATCAAGCGGAATACGGTCGCGGTGGTTACGGATGGATCTGCAGTATTGGGTCTTGGAAATATCGGTCCCGAAGCCGCGCTTCCGGTCATGGAAGGAAAAGCAGCGCTATTCAAGCGTTTTGCTGACGTCGATGCCTGGCCAGTTTGTCTGGATACACAAGATGTAGATGAGATTGTGCGTACCGTGCAGATCATTGCCCCCGTTTACGGCGGGATAAATCTCGAAGACATTTCGGCACCGCGATGTTTTGAAATCGAACGCCGACTACGAGATCTGCTCGACATTCCCGTATTTCATGATGACCAGCATGGCACTGCAATAGTCGTTCTTGCAGCTCTCAAGAATGCCCTCAAACTGGTTAAGAAGAATCTTCGAGATGCGAGAATTGTGATGAGCGGAGCCGGCGCGGCCGGTACTGCCATTGCTCGATTACTGGTGGCGAGCGGTGCTGAAAATATCGTTGGTTTTGATAAGGATGGGTTGGTCGCTGATCACAAGGAAGGCGATGATGTAATGCGCACCTGGTTCGTCGACAATTGTTCTCCTGGCACTTTCCGCGGAAACATTGGCGAAGCCATGGTTGGTGCTGATGTTTTTATCGGGGTCAGCGCGCCAAATGTCCTCAAGGAATCCGATGTCGCAAATATGGCATCCGGATCCATCGTCTTCGCCCTCGCTAATCCAGATCCAGAAATTGATCCAGTGATTGCTCGTAAATATGCGACGGTAGTTGCCACGGGACGCAGCGATCATCCCAATCAGATAAATAATGTCCTTGCCTTTCCTGGAATATTTCGTGGCTTATTAGATGGGCGGATTACGAAAATCACCACTGAGATGCTGGTTGCGGCCGCGGACGCCATTGCTGATTGCGTCTCGGATGATCAACTCAATTCAAACTTCATTGTTCCCAGCGTTTTTGACCAACGGGTTGTCACAAGTGTTGCAGCCGCGGTGAAGAGATCTGCTTAGCAAGCAGTGGGTACTTACTCGGTGCTAGCCAGCTCCTTTAGCCATCAACTGGCGCCACTGGGACCTTTCTTTTTCTACGTGGTGGTCTCTGGCTTAGTCTTTGTTGAAACCGGGCTGTTAATCGGTTTCTTCCTCCCCGGAGATTCGCTGCTGTTTAGCGCCGGTTTGGTGGCGGCAGTTCGTCACGACACAAATGTGGCAATCTTGCTGGTCGCTGTATTTCTCGGCGCTTTTGTTGGCGATCAAGTTGGGTATGTCATTGGCCGACACATTGGGCGGCCTTACCTAGAAAAACAAGCGAAGCTCAAGAAATTTGTGACGAAATCTGAAAAGTTCTACTCCCAATATGGTTGGTGGTCGGTCGTTATTGCACGCTTCTTCCCTTGGATTAGAACCTTCGTCCCTCCAATAGCCGGTGCTTCCCAAATGAATTACTACAAATTTCTTTCTGCAAATTCCTTAGGTGCCCTGCTGTGGGCTGCTGGAATTACGCTGGCGGGTTTTTATTCGGCTTCGATTCCTTGGGTGAAGAATATTTCTTACGGATTGGCCACGTTCTTTATTTGTGGATCTTTAATCTCCGCTTATCTCAACTATCGTCGGAACAGCCGAGACTGACCACCAATCAGAACTCCTACATAAGTGAGAACTATTCCGGAGACCAAAAACCAAGTCACGTGCGAACCTTGAGATGGTAAGAAAATATCGATCAGCAACGAACCCAGAAGTTGCCCACCTACACTAAATAAAGTGAAGGTGAGTACGCCGAGGTGTTGGACAACGGTTGAGGCAAATGCAATATAAATGACACCTGTTATTCCCCCAAGGTAGAGCCACCAAGGACCCTTCGGTAAGGCATAAAGATGATCACCACGGATGATAATCATCGCGACCAAGGTGACGACTAGAGCACTTGTCCCAGTGATGAAATTGAGTAACGATGTCGCAAAACTCTGCTTTGAGTGATGATTAATTTTGCCGTTTAGCGCACGTTGAATTCCAATCAAAGATCCCGCAATGACGGTCATCACGACCGCCAGGAGTGCAAAATGTGTAACCGACACTTTGTCCCCGACCGAGAGGAAGACCGCAAGAATTGTCGTGATCGCGGCTAAGACCCGCCTCGGTGAAATGTGTTGTTTGACCCCATTAACGAGACCAATACGATCAATAAATAGTGAAACCGCAGTCTGCCCCGAGATGGATGCGACTGAATAAATTGCAACCCCAATTGCTGACACCACACTGGTTTGAATGGCGATAACCACGCCACCGATTGCACCCGCAAAAAGTGGCCAAAGGGGTAACTCATGCAATTTCACAGCGCGACGAAGAGTCGAAAGACCTCGTCGAATATTCGAATTGAAAAGAGCGATAACGACGACGGCGATAAGCCCAGAACTGAATGAGACTAGAGCGGCCTCGATGGGATTATGAATTTCTTTAGCAAGTTGACCATTCGAGCGCGCTTGGATTGCAATGAGAACTCCTGTAGCGGCTGCCAAGATCTCCAAACGGGTGTGGTTAACTTTTGAACTAATTTGTGGTCTCCTCTAGTTTTTCAAGTTCAGACGTAACTCGCAGCCAATCCTCTTCCACCGCTGCAATTTTGGCGTGCAGCTGAGACAGATCTTCGATCACTTGGGTGAGTTTTTGATGATCGGAACCGGAATCTTGCTGATGAGTCCGGAGCAAGGCTTCTTCGCCCTCCATCTTTGCCATCTGCTTTTCAATCTTGGCAAGTTCCTTCTTAAGAAGTCGAGATTGCGCCGCAGTTGAAACCCCAGATTGATATATCTCACCCTTCTTAGTTTTCAAACTCTCTCTGCGCAGCCTTAAATATTGATCAATTCCACCGGGCAAGTCGAGTAAATTTCCATCCCCCAGCAAACCAATAAATTTATCGCAAACTCGTTCTAGAAAATATCTATCGTGCGAAATCACAATCAAAGTCCCACCGAAGGAATCGAGCAGATCTTCGAGCGCCGTGAGCGTCTCAACATCGAAATCATTAGTCGGTTCATCAAGTAAAAGAACGTTGGGGCTATCCATGAGTAATCGAGTCAATTGCAACCGCCGACGTTCGCCACCCGATAAATCTCCGACAGGAGTCCATTGAGACTCTGTAGAAAAACCTAATTTCTCACAGAGTTGACTGGCTGAGAGATCTTTCCCATTCCCTAATTGAACGTGATGCGCAATTCGTTCCACGGCTTCAAGGACACGCCATTCAGGGTCCAACTCTTCTAGGTGTTGCGAGAGAAAGGCGGACTTAACGGTCACTCCAGTCACAATCTTTCCGGCGTAAGGTTTGATGTGGCCGAGCAGTGCGCGCATCAATGTCGTTTTGCCAGAACCATTAATGCCCACGATTCCGATACGGTCACCCGGGCCAAAGTTGTAATAAATATCGTGAAGAATATCTTTCTCACCGGCTCGGATAGCCGCATGATGTAACTCAAATACCGTCTTGCCCAAACGATTCGCGGCGAAGTTAAGAAGTTCCGTTTCGTTTCGGGGTGGCGGCTCATCTGCAATCAATTGATTTGCTGCTTCGATTCTGAATTTTGGTTTTGCGGTCCGTGCTGGGGCGCCTCGGCGAAGCCACGCTAATTCTTTTTTGATCAACATGTTTCGTTTTGCATCTTCAACGCTTAACTGCCGACTTCGCTCTGCCTTTGATAGAACATATGCAGAATATCCACCTTCATATGCCAGGACCGAGCCGTCAACCACTTCCCAGATTTGTTCCGATACTTCGTCAAGAAACCAACGATCATGGGTGATAACAATGAATGCTAATTTGGGTCGGGATTTCAAGTGATCAGCGAGCCAGGTCACCGCTTCGACATCCAAGTG
The DNA here is from genome assembly GCA_037133095.1 of Actinomycetes bacterium. Lineage (GTDB taxonomy): Bacteria > Actinomycetota > Actinomycetes > Nanopelagicales > Nanopelagicaceae > CAIMZW01. The sequence goes on along the minus strand of JBAXOT010000009.1, from coordinate 23,449 downwards.
GTTAGTCGGCTCATCCAGCAGCAATAGATCTAAATCCTCGATGAGCAACTTCGCTAAATTTACTCGCCGCCTCTCACCTCCCGACAATGATGCGAAAGGTCGATCTAAAAGATCATCCGTGAAGCCACCGAATAGACCAGTAAAAATCTCTCTGATAGATGCGTCGCTCGCCCATGTGTGTTTCTCTGTCGCTCCGAGAACAACATCTCTGATCTTCTCTCCAGGTTTGGCGAAGTCCGATTGGTTCAAAATGCCGACCTGAACTGCCCCTGCTTTGGCCACTCGGCCCGAATCTGGGACCTCGACTCCAGCCATGATTTTGAGGAGAGTGCTTTTACCGCCGCCATTGCGACCAACCACCCCAATTCGTTCGCCTTCGTTCACTCCAAGAGAAACTGATAGCAGGAGAGGTTTGATATCAAAGGACTTTGAGACCGTTTCTACATTAAGAAGATTGCGACCGGCCATGGTCCTAGCGTATTTCACTATTGGTACAGTGGGTTAATGGCGATAACAGACCGCGCGTATGCTCTTGACCTCGATGCCATGGATCCTTTGGCCAGTTATCGAGAGCTCTTTGTTAATGCAGATCCCAATATGTGCTATTTGGATGGTAATTCATTAGGCAGATTGCCAAAACGAACAGTTGAGATAGTTAACGACTACCTGATTAACGAATGGGGCGCCCAAGTTGTCGAAGGATGGAGCCACTGGATTGACGAGGCACAATCGGTTGGCAACTTAATAGGTCGAGCGACCCTCGGTGCTGCCGAAGGACAGGTCTTAGCCTGCGACACCACTTCAGTGAACTTCTTCCAATTAGTTGGGGCCGCTTTGGCGGCAAGACCTGGGCGCAAAACCATCATCACCGATGCAGCAAATTTTCCAACCGATAGATACATCCTGCAAGGGCTGGCGGATCGCTTTGGTCTCAACTTAATAATTATTGACAATGAATTCGGAAGCAGCGCTGAATTCGAACGGGTGACTCCCGATCTGCTGCAACCCTACTTATCAGAAGATGTTGCTTTTGTATCCTTCGAAGTCATTCAATATCGTTCTGGCGCTCGAACCGATATCAAAGCGATCACAGAATTAGTTCGGTCGTATGGTGCATTGACTATTTGGGATGCCAGCCACGCGACGGGTGCCATTGAAATGAACTTCGATGAAAGTGGCGTTGACCTCGCGGTTGGGTGCACATACAAGTATGGAAATTCCGGTCCCGGTGCTCCTGCCTGGCTCTATGTCAGCCACCGCATTCAAAGAGAATTGCAAGTTCCGATCCAAGGTTGGTTCGCGCAAGAGGACCAATTTGAAATGGGACCTACTTTTGAAAAGTCGCAGAGCATCCGTGGTTTCCAAATTGCGAGCCCATCTATCGTTGGTTTGCGTTGTATCGAATCAGCTTTTTCCATGATTGAGTCGGCAGGGATCACCGAAATTGGGAAGAAGGCTGCACTAGGAACCGAGATGATGATTGGACTTTTTGACGCCTGGTTGGCGGATCTTGGATTTACCTTGAACACATCTCGCGTGGCACGCGAACGCGGCGGTCATATCTCTCTCGTTCACCCTGATGCCAAACGAATCGCGGTTGCGCTCCGACAGTTTGCCAATGTCATCCCGGACTATCGGGCGCCAAATTCCATTCGAGTGGCGATTTCACCACTGACGAATAGTTATGTAGAAATTTGGGATGGCTTCGAAAGACTCCGCGACCTGGTATCGACTCGTCAATATGAGAAGGTTGCCTTAGACGGATCGAGAGTCACATGAGCGAATATGATTCTGCGGTTACCTACACCTCGTATTTAGCGGTAGATGAACTACTGAACCTCCAGAACCCACTCTCCGATGGGCCAGAGCATGACGAATTACTCTTCATCATCATTCACCAAACCTATGAACTTTGGTTCAAAGAGTTAATTCATGAAATCCAAGCCGTGCAAAGCACTTTGGAATCCGGCGACTCTTTTTACTCGATGGCTTTGTTGGGAAGAATTCGCACCATTCTCAAGGTATGTGTTTCGCAAGTGGACATCCTGGAAACGATGACCCCGTTGCAATTCAATTCCTTCAGAGGTCGGCTCTCCTCGTCCAGCGGTTTTCAATCTGCCCAGTTTCGCCAGGTGGAAGCACTTTTTGGCCGACGCGACGCAAAAATGGCCGGCCACCTGACAGAGGATGCCCAGGCAGAGATTAAGAAAATCACAGACCAACCTTCGATCTGGGATTCGACCTTGCGGTATCTGGGCAAGAGGGGGCATCCAATTCCAAACGTCTACCTCGACCGCGACTTCTCCCAAAGTTATAGCCCAAATCTTGAGGTGCAGGATGTTTTATTGGCCGTGCATCGCAGCGATCCAGAAAGTGCCATGCTCTGCGAGCGACTTCTCGATATCGATGAAGGGCTTCAGGAGTGGCGATACCGGCACGTCAAGATGGTCGAGCGGACGATCGGTCATAAATCTGGCACCGGTGGTTCTTCCGGTGTGGGATATTTAAGTTCAACCCTCTTCCATCCGGTCTTTGCCGATCTCTGGGCGATTCGAGATCGTTTCTAGAAAGGTACTCCTATGAATCTTGATGAACTCGTAGAAAAATATTCAAACGGCACCCAGGCAGTACTGGATGCCTTGGGTGATTATCGAAAGCGAGATCTCGATTCCAAACACCCGGATGGATGGAGTCCGAGACAGACCGTGCACCATTTAGCCGACAGCGAGACCAACTCTTTCATTCGATTGCACCGATTGATCGGCGAAGAACCTGGCACGTTGCTCTCCGGTTATGATGAAGGAGCCTGGGCCCGCAATCCGATTCTTGGCTATGAATCACTGCCCATCGATAGTTCGCTCCTCCTCTTCATTTCGGTGCGGCAGGCATCTTTGGAGACCATCAAACGGCTCTCAGAGGCCGATTTGCACCGATCGGGCATCCATTCCGAAAGTGGCATTTATACGCTTAATAATTGGTTCGATTCATACATTGCTCACCCATTCGACCATGCCGCACAAATTGAACGCGCTTTCAAAAACCTTATGTAAGCGCTTTCTTTTAGGGATTTTTTCGAGGTCGTGTTATGAAAACGTTACATAATTGGACTCTCCTACTATTCCTATGACTAGGTGATTTAGATACATTTTGCGCGGGACGCGAGCCACCCCCCGTGCTCGGACCAAATCAACAAGGTAAGGTCACATGAAAAAAACCATGATTCTTACAGTTGTCGCAAGCCTCGTTGCTGTAACTACAACGATGTTCACGGCCACAACTGCGAAGGCCTGGGACTGCGCGGGTTTTGACGCGTACAAGGGTCATTCAGGCACTTCTGTAAACGTCTTCGCTGGTATCCGTGATCCTGAAGCTACCGTGATGCAAAAGATTTTTGCTCACTTCACAGCTTGCACAGGAATCACCATCAATTATGAAGGTACCGACCAGTTCGAGACTCTCCTCCCTGTTCGCGTAAAGGGTGGAAACGCTCCAGATATCGCAATCATCCCTCAACCAGGACTCGTTGCAACCATGGTTGCTACCGGCAAGGCAGTTCCTGTCACAGCCGCAGTGCTGTCCAATATTGATACGTACTACAACCCAGCTTGGAAGACCTTCACCACCGTTAACGGTCAGGTCTACGGCGCACCATTTGGTGCTTCATCTAAGTCCTTGGTCTGGTACTCACCAGCTCTATTCACAAAATTGAAGTTGGCAATTCCAACAACTTGGGCGCAAATGGATGCTGTTGCAAAGAAGATCGCAGCCGCAAAGATCACCCCATGGTGTGCAGGTATTGAATCCGGCGCTGCAACCGGTTGGCCAGCAACTGACTGGATCGAAGAGCGCGTACTCCGCGATCTTGGCCCAGATCTCTACAACCAATGGTGGCAAGGCAAGCTCAAGTTCTCTTCACCTCAGATCCTTGGTGAATTGAATGCTGTTGCATCATGGCTAGGAACCAAAGCACAGGTTGGCGATCTTAAGTCAGTCGCAACCCGCAAGTTCCAAGATGCTGGTGTTCCAGGATTGAAGAAGCAGACCTGCGGAATGTTGCAGCAAGCTTCCTTCTACTCCTCTATGTTCCCAGCAGGAACCACCTTTGGTCCTAAGGGCGATGCAAACGCTTTCTACCTTCCACCTACCAACACAAAGTTTGGTAAGCCAATCGAAGGTGCTGGCGAATTCCCAGTTGCATTCAGCACTGCTCCAGAAGTTGGCGCAGTACAGGCCTACTTCTCATCTCCAACTTATGGAATTGAGCGAGCAAAGGAAGGTGGATGGACCTCTGCTAACAGTGGAATTCCATTGGATTCATACACCGACCCAGTTCTTAAGGTTGTTGCAAAATCCCTTCAAGCCAAGTCTGGCGCTATCGTTTTCGATGCTTCTGACTTGATGCCAACTGCTGTAAATGGTGCGTTCTGGAAGGAAATCACCAAGTTCTACGCAGAAGGTAAGTCAATGAAGGCTGTTGCTGCGGCAATCGATGGCAACTGGTAACAAATAGTTAGCTTCACAGTTTGACATGCATGGGGTTCGCCGTTCGGTGAGCCCCATGTTCAAATCCATAGGAAGTGAGAAAAACCTTGTCCGTTACTTGGTCTAGTTTGTTCCACAGTTCATGGCCCAAAATTTGGCAAATCACCCAAGTACTCGTGGTTTTTTTCGGAGTTTATTACGCGGCATTTGCATTCGGGGCAAAACTTAAAGGTAAGAAACAATCACGAGTTGCGCTGATCGTCTTTCTAGTCCCAGCACTAATTTTAGTGATGACCGGTCTTGGCGTTCCAGCCATCCAGACCATCATAGAATCGTTTAAGAATGCCGACTCCTCCCATTGGGTAGGTCTTCGCAACTATCGGGTCGCTTTCTCTGACCCAGAAGTTCGACTCGCGCTATTTAACACAGTGCAGTGGATCGTCATTTGTCCCATCGTGGTGACCTCCTTAGGTCTAAGTCTTTCGGTAATGCTTAACAAGATGAAACGTGAAGCCTTCGCCAAAGCTTTGATTTTTATGCCGATGGCCATTTCATTCGTAGGTGGATCTCTCATTTGGAATTTGATGTACACCTTTCAAGATCCGGGTCAACCGCAAACCGGATTGGTTGCGCAAGTATTGACTTGGATGCACATCACACCACCTCATCTGCTCTTGACCTACCCCCTGAATAACTTTCTCATTATGGCTGTTTACATTTGGGGCTTCACCGGATTCGCGATGGTGATTCTCTCGGCGGCTATTAAGGCAATCCCCACTGAGATAGAAGAAGCCGCCCAACTTGATGGCGCCATAGGATTTAAAATGTTCCGGTTGATTACCGTGCCGATGGTGCGCACCACGATTATTGTGGTCTTAACCACCGCTATGGTCGGCACACTGAAACTCTTCGATGTCATTCACACTATGACTGGCGGAAATTTCAAGACCGACGTCTTGTCGAATCGCATGTTCGATGAAAACTTCGTCTACTTAAATTATGGCCGTGGATCTGCACTTGCGGTGCTGATATTCCTCGGCGTCATCCCTATTACTTTTTACAACATCCGCGCAATCCGTAAAGAACGGACCCACTCATGAGCATCCTTTCACCTTCACGGAAGAAGAGCCCAAAAGCTGTTACCTCTCATGGGGCAGAGCGAGCATTTACCTCTCCAATTTCTTCGATTGTCGTAACTGTGATTGCAGTGCTCTGGACAATTCCTACTTTCGGACTCGTAGTCACTTCATTCCGAACCAAGGAAGATATCCTCAGCAATGGTTGGTGGAACGCACTTATCCATCCACATTTCACCTTCGATAACTTCCACGCTGTGCTCTTTAGCGCCAGCGGTTCAATTGGTGCGCAAGGTTTAATCCCATTTGCTATGAACTCACTGGCAATCACTATTCCAGCCGTTGTACTTTCAGTTGGAATAGGACTGATGGCGGCTTACGCGCTCTCGTGGATTCCGTTCCGATTTAGCGATCATATTTTTTACGGACTTTTCGCACTTCAAGGCGTCCCACTTCAACTTTCACTCCTTCCGCTTCTCACTTTCTTTGCGACCGGAGTAAAGCTGTTCGGACATACGATTTTTCCACAGCTACATATTGTGGGCACATTGGCATCAGTCTGGTTGCCGCACATCATGTTTGGCCTACCTTTGGTCACTTATTTACTTCATAACTTCGTTTCTACGTTGCCACGGGAAATTATGGAAGCAGCGCGCGTTGATGGTGCCAATCACTTTGAAACCTTCCGACGAATAGTGTTGCCGCTGTCTACTCCGGCTATTGCTTCCATTGCGATCTTCCAATTCCTCTGGATTTGGAACGACTTGTTGGTTGCCTTGGTCTTTGCTGGTGGAACGGACAAGGTCGCACCGTTGACGTTGCATCTATCTAACCTAGGCGGAAACCTCGGTTCACACTGGGAGAATGTTGCGCCCGCGGCGCTCTTCTCGATCATCATTCCACTGATCGTCTTCTTCTCCTTGCAACGATATTTTGTACGCGGACTTCTTGCTGGCTCAGTTAAATAACAAACTTAAAAGGAGATTCGATGGAGCGCTCTGCTCTTGATATTGCTGCCCGTTTGCCGAAAGATTTTATTTTTGGGGCGGCTACTGCTTCGTGGCAGATCGAAGGCGACAGCGCAGGACGCGGCTCATCTATTTGGGATGACTTTGCCCGAACTCCAGGCAACATTATTGATGGAACTACTGCCGATCCGGCTTGCGACCATATACATAGGTGGCGGGAAGATCTCGATTTACTCTCCTGGCTTGGGGTCGATTCTTATCGTTTCTCAGTTTCTTGGCCAAGAGTTCAACCAGATGGCATGGGAGGAATTTCCGAAAAGGGTTTGGATTTTTATGACAAACTGATCGACGAACTTCTCGCTCGCAAAATAAAGCCAGCGCTGACTATTTACCACTGGGACCTACCTTCCACCCTCGAAGCTAAAGGCGGTTGGACGTGGGATGGCATTTCCGATGCCTTTGCAAAATACACCGAAATTTTGGCGGAACGATTTTCAGATCGAGTCGATCGTTGGGCTACATTCAATGAGCCCTGGTGCTCCGCCTTCCTTGGGTACGCAGCCAAGATTCATGCGCCAGGTGCGGGGAATCCAGCACGAGGTTTGGAGGCGGCTTACCGCTTGCTGCTCTCTCATGGTCGAGCTGTTGATGTGCTTCGAAGCAACAAGGCGCAAAATGTGGGAATTGTCCTTAATTTGACCACAGTTCATGGTGAACCTGAAGTGGCCGAGGCGGTTGAACATTTGGATGGGATCCAAAATCGAATTTGGCTAGATCCATTGGCTGGTCGAGGTATTCCTAAGGATGTCATCGCCCGCACATCTCAAATAACAGATTGGGCATTCGTCAAAGAATCTGAGCTCGAAGAGATTGCGACACCGATCGATTGGCTAGGACTGAATTACTACACACCCATGAGAGTTGCGGCACCAAAGAATTCGCAAAGCAGTCACAGCGGAGTGCAATCGCCCGCCGCTTATCCGGGATGTCCACCCGTTGCATTCACCCCAAGAGGAAAGTTAACTTCGATTGGTTGGGAAGTCGATGCTCCAAGTTTTACTCAAACTTTATTGACCACCGCGCAACGCCTGCCGAGCGTTCCGATCTATGTGACGGAAAATGGCGGCGCTTTCCCAGATCACATCGTCGAAGGTAAGGTAAATGATCTTGATCGAATCGATTACTTTGACCAACACATCAATGCGGCTTTAGATGCTAAAGACCAAGGCGTAGACCTACGTGGTTATTTCGCTTGGTCGTTATTAGACAATATTGAATGGGCCGAGGGTTGGACCAAACGCTTTGGCATCTTTCATCTCGATGTGCCAACGCAAGTGCGCACCCCAAAAGCGAGCGCACACTTCATTCGAGAAATTTTGGCCGGGCGAGAGCGTTAGTTCTGAATCCAGATACCACTATTGGCTGGCAAAACCAGTACCCCGGCAGTAAGGCTGACTTCAGAATGTGAAGCGAGCAGAATGGTTCCGTTTTCGGCGACATTAACTATCTGCTCATTTGGGCTCACATTGACAAGGACGTGCAAACCCAGCGGACGGGTGAAAGAAAGTACATCTGACGGCGCATCCATCCAAGTGATGGCGCTTTCGCCACCAAGGGCTGGGTTCGATTTACGAATCTGCAAACTCTTTCGATAGAAATTCAACATGCTCGCTGGATTGGCTGCTTCGCCATCGACTGAAAAATCAACCCATGACTCTGGTTGTGGCAACCATGGTGTGCCGGTGCTAAATCCGAATGAACTTTCTTCAGCCTTCCAAGGCAACGGCACCCGACAGCCATCTCGGCCTTTATCAGCACCATGTGTTCGGAAAAAAACTGGATCTTGTCTGGCTTCATCCGGCAATGGTGCATCGGCCAATCCCAATTCTTCACCCTGATAGATATAGATCCCCCCAGGTAAAGCATGAATCAGCAAGGCAATACTCTTTGCCTTTGTTTCGTCACCAAGTTTTGACCGAACTCGCGATGAATCATGATTGTTGAGCACCCAGGTGGCTGGCGCGCCGACATCGCCAAGTTCGGAGAGTGTCCTGGTGATCGAACTCCTCATAACTTCGCTATCCCAATCTGACATCATAAAGTCGAAATTAAAAGCCTGGTGCAACTCATCGGGGCGCACATAACGAGCGATTCTGGAAGTTGGGTTGATGAATGCTTCCGCCACGCCCATTTTTGGTGGCGAGTAGGAATCAAAAATCTTGCGCCATGCGCGGTACACCTCATGTACACCTTCGCGATCAAAGAAGGGAATATCTTGAAGCAGGGCTTTCCGTTCCTCTTGATCAGTCGCCGCAGCATCAAAGCGAAGTGCCCTAGTGAGTCCTTCGGGATCTCGATGATCGACCTGAATCTGATCCTTGGCCAAACCATGCGCCACATCGATCCGGAAGCCATCAACACCAAGATCAAACCAAAATCGCAAAGTTTGTTCAAAATCCGCCGCAACTTCTGGGTTATCCCAATTGAGATCCGGTTGTGAAGTGTCGAACAGGTGTAAATACCACTGACCTAAAGAACCATCATTCTCCACAACTCTGGTCCAAGCAGGTCCGCCGAATACCGAATTCCAGTTATTTGGCGCTAACTCACTCACATCACCTTTGCCATCATAGAAGTGAAAACGTGCTCGCTCGGGCGAGCCAGGTGGTGAGGCTAAAGCTGCCTGAAACCAGGTGTGGTCGCTGGAGAAATGATTGGGCACGATATCAAAAATTATTTTCAACCCACGGCTATGTGTCTTTGCTATTAATTCTTTTGCGTCAGCCAAATTTCCAAATCGCGGATCTACATCTCGAGGATCGGCAACGTCATAGCCACCATCACGATTTGGCGATGTGTAAAAAGGACTGAGCCAGATCGCGTCCACACCGAGTGCTGCCAGGTAATCAAGTTCAGAAATTACTCCGGCGATATCGCCTTCACCATCGCCATTGGAGTCCCGGAATGATCGAGGGTAGATCTGATAAATCGCAGCATCCCGCCACCAAGAAAGTGAATTCATGGTGGCGAGTCTAAAGCACGGAAAAGTTTGTCGCCTAGCCGTTGCTTGGTGCGGACCCGAGAATTATAGAGAAGAGTTTTGTACCACCTGATGGCAACGTCGCAGTGACCGAAACCGTAGTTCCAGGGGCATAAGAGCGAATGCGAACAATTGCCTCAACATAGTCAGCTATTTTCCCACTATCTATTTGAGTAATAATCGCACCAACTGGCAACCCTGCTTTTTCGGCGCCAAATCCAGAACTAATAGCGGCCACACGTGCTCCCTTGCCCGTGTATGTCTGGTCAAAAGAGACGCCGAGAACAGGACGAGTGGAAGTTCCGGTCGCAATAATTTCATTAATGACGCGCTGGGCTTCGTTGTAAGGAATGGCAAAGCCAAGACCGATACTGCCGCTGGTTGAACCAGTTCCTAAAGATGCGATTGCAGAGTTGATTCCAACCATTCGACCATATGAGTCAGTCAGTGGACCGCCGGAGTTGCCTGGATTTATAGCGGCATCCGTTTGAATTGCGTCAATAAATGATTCCGAACCAGTGTTGCCGGTAATAACTGGACGGTTGAGCGAGGAGACAATCCCTGAAGTCACGGTGTGGGACAACCCCAAAGGTGAACCGAAAGCGATGACTGGATCTCCGATGGAAATCGCCGATGAATCGCCAATGGCGATGACGGGCTGATTTCCCCGAGAAATTTTTAGCACTGCAAGGTCATAGATTGCGTCGCGACCAACGATGGTCGCGGGAACGCTGTCGCCATTGTCTAGTTCTACAGCAATTGTTCCCGAACCAGTGGCGGCGGCATCAATGACGTGATTATTGGTCAATACCAGACTGGTACTTGAATCACTCTTGATAATGGACCCAGATCCGGTGTCGCCGCCAGATGCGGTAGTTACATTTATCGAGACTACCGAAGGTGAAACTTTCCCAACCGTCGACTTAATAGAGGTACTTCCACTGGTAGGGGCGCCGATATCGACTGAAGTTCTGGTCTTAGCGCAGGTGCCATCTAGTGACGCGTACAGCGCTCCCGTTCGATTATCTGCGCAAGCCTTTATTACCGGGCTGGAGAATGTTCCAGCGGCGGTGGCAACTCCGCCTGCGGCGGTGGCCCCCATAACGAATCCAATGACTACCTTCGACAATGTGGTGCGCATCTTGACTCCATTCGGGATATCTTGCTCTTTTGTTGATGAGCCGAACTTAATTAAAGAATAACGACCTGCAGATAGTAAGTGTCTTGGCTAAAAGTTACCTGAGAACTCCCAGCGACAATACGGGTACACCTAGTAAATTCATTCTCGTGACCGACGAAAACCTGATTATCTTCACCAAGAATTTGGCTCTCTATACAGTCACTCCAGACGACTATGAACTATTGGCAGTCAACCGTGAGGATCCCTTGTTGTGGCAGGACCGGGGTTTTACCAACCCTTATCGCCACTTGGTGGACGATCCAGGTCCGCTGCCCTATCGCATCCCTCGAATTAGATCTAACCCCGACTTGGCTAAATACCTCCTGCGCCTGGCGGTATATCAGCCGACCAAAGAGATCGTTGGCAGTTCTGGTTTTCACTCCGAGCCTGATGAATTTGGCATGATTGAGATTGGATTGGGGCTGGTCCCGGAGTATCGCGGGCGTGGTTTGGCTCAAGAGTTGCTTCATGGCATGTGGGAGTGGGTGACCCGCGATCCTTTAGTCAAAGTTCTCCGGTACACCGTCAGCCCGAGTAATGAGCCTTCGCAGGCGATCATCAAGAAATTGGGTTTCGAATTCATGGGCCAGCAAATTGATGAAGAGGATGGCCCCGAGGATATATTCGAAATGAGCGCGCAGGAGTACCGAGTAAAATTCGCAAAATGACGAAGACGTTGCGCGAACGAGCTCAGGGCATTCTGCCCCGACAGCGCGAACTTCGTATTATGTCGGCCAGCAGTTTAATCAATACCTTTGGCAACGGACTTTTCTACACGATTGAAATTATCTTTCTTACTCGTTCGGTCGGCTTATCGCCGCATCAAGTTGGTCTCGGATTTACTATCGGAGCACTCATAGGACTGCCCATGAGTATTCCTGCAGGATATTTCGCCCATCGAGTAAACATTAGGTATTGGGTAACAATTTCCTCCATCATTGAAGGAATCGTCGCAGGTTCGTTTATCTTCATCCATAGTTTTATCGTATTTTTAGCTCTGACCATATTTGTCAATGTGATGGTTACCGTAACGCAGACCTTTCGCATGATCTACGTAAATGAGATTGGTGGCGAAGGCGAAGCTCGGGTTAGATTTCGCGCCTATCAACGAGCAGTAACAAATTTAGGAATAGGCCTCGGTACTGCTTGTGCGGGAATTGCTCTGGTCATCGATTCTCGAACTGCGTACGCAACTCTTGTCGTCATCGACGGGGTTACTTTTGTCATCGCAGGGTTGATCTATCTCAAGTTGCCGAACGTAGTCATCGCCAAAAGCGAACCAAATAGTCTGGAACAAAAGGCATCGAGGTTGGTCGCACTACGTGACACCAAATATCTGAGCGCAATGGTTTTGAACGCTATTTACTCCACTCACTTTGTGATTCAAACCGTTGGGCTACCACTTTGGATCATCAACTACACCAAAGCTCCTCGTTGGATCGTGTCGGCGGTATTACTGGTGAATACCTTTGCTTGCGTTCTCTTCTCGGTTCGGGCTAGTAAAGGCACCGGCGAGAACAGAGCTGCCGCAAGGATTTTTTTCCGAGCTGGACTTTATGTCGCTGGCGGTTGTGGGTTATATGCCTTTGCACAAGGGACATCTCCCATCGTCGCCAGCGCTCTTCTTTTGCTTGGCATGGGCCTGCACGTAACGGGCGAACTACTTGGCTCTGCCGCAGGTTGGGCATTTGGCTTTGGCCTGGCCAAACCTGGTTATGAGGCGCAATATCAAGGGGTTTGGCAATTGAGCTGGGGTTTAGGCGGGATATTTGGACCAGTTTTGATCACCACTTTATTGGTAGATCTCCACAAACTTGGATGGATTATTTTGGCTGCAATCTTTATCGCATCCACGTATCTATTCATTCCACTTGTTAATTCGATGAAGGATCGGGCTTAATTTCCTTAAGATCGAATTGCACATTGCGAACTTCGGGTACTGCAATCATGGCAATGATCGCAACCAAAGTAAGAACTGCACCGGCTTCTAATGTGTGATCAATGCCGATTAATCCTGCCAGCGGCGCAGCAATCGCCAGCCCGACAGGTCGAAAAAGTAAAGTACCCATCGCATCAAATGCTGATACTCGCGAGAGTGATTCACGAGGAACCAGTCGCTGAAGCGCAGTTCCCCAAATCGTTCCCAGCAAATCAGCGGTGATACCCCAAAGGAATGCGCAGACGGCAATAAACGCCAAAGACTGTGGTTTTGCCAACGACCAGATATAGAGCGAGAGCGCTGCATTCATAATGATTGTTGCGCGGAGTGGATATTTAAAGGTCACACGAATTGCGATCAGGGAGCCTATTAAGAAGCCGACGGACTCGGCTGACAACACGATCGCCCATGACTTCGGTCCATTGAAATGCTTGAGCGCAATTAAAGGACCTAAAACATTCTCAGCCCCAGCCCAGCAGAGAAAGAGAAATGAAAAGCCCGCGACCACAATGACAATCCACCGAAATGAGAGAAAGACTTTCCAACCGTGAACCAAATCATCAATCACCGTGTTGTCGGATTCGCCTCGTGCAGGCACAACATGACGAAAACTAAAGACGATGAGACCAGCGATGAGAAAAGTAACAGCATCGATTCCCAGAGCGACCGTACTGCCATAAGCGCTTACAAGAAAACCTGCTGCCGCAGCGCCAACAATTGATGCACCATTCGAAGCTAAAGCATTGAGCGCATTGCCCTTTTGAAGATCTTCTTCAGGCATCAGGGCAGGCAAGACACCAGTAAAAGCGGGCCACCAAATTCCCCACATAATTCCAAAATTAATGTTGGCGAAGAGCAAGACCCACAATGGCACATGGCCGGTTGCGAAGAAAGCAACCTGAACAAATAGACCAACGGCGCCCCAAATATCGCAAAGTGCCACCATTCGAACCCGACCATATTTATCCGCCAAAACCCCACCAAATGGACTCACGATAATCATCGAAATCGTGGTGGAACCAAGCACCCAACCAAGAAGCGTGGCGCTGCCGTTAGGCAGATGAAGGATTCCGAATGCAAGCGCGATCGGCGAAATCCCATTTCCGAAATTCGAAATAATTCGAGCCGCGAAATGGCGTTTGACATACTTGTGCTGAAAAATTTCTTTCACTATCTCATTACTTCCTAAAGGTAGGTCGCAGTACTCCAAGGCCAAGTATGCGCTCTATCAACGCCATCGCGGTGACTAATTCTTTTTCTTGGTTGCGCCCAGTGACCACGCCTATGGCAACTGGTAAACCCGAAACCAACCCCATGGGAAGGGCACCGATAGGAGTGCCAGCAATAGCAGGCGCCATGGAAATCCAACTAGCCGAGGCATAATCATCACCGGCGCCAAGAGCACTCACCCAGGATGGACCGTAAGCAGCGCCAACTAAAACATCGACATTCGCGAGCGCCACAGCAAGGGTCTGATCTGCCCACGCAAAATTTCTGGCACGAATTTTGTGATAATCCCCGCTTCGGCCACCAAGTTCCAGAGCTTTGTCAAAAATCTCCTGCTGGAAATATTGCATTTCAAGATCCGAGTGAGACGTATTGAAATCAACGACATCAGAAAGGGTTTTTATCTTGCTCCCTGATCGATCCGAAAGATATGTTGCTAGATCATCGTGCAGTTCATACATAAGTACCGCGAACTCGTCTGCCGAAACACTCTCTTCCGGAGCAGCAATGACAACCTCATGGACCTGCACTCCACTCTGACGTAGGAGAGAGATGGATTCTTCGAAAATTTGATTTGTCGCATCACTTGCTGTGAGCCATTCTCGAACCACGCCGATTCTTATCTCCTCTGGTTGCAAAGCGGCGCGTAAATAGCCGCTGTTGCCAGTCATAACTTCTAGCAAAAGTGCCACGTCGGCCACCGAGCGTCCCATAGGTCCTGGTGAATCTTGGCTGGCACTGATCGGAATCATCCCAGTGCGCGGAACGGACCCGACCGTAGGCTTGATTCCCACGCAACCATTTACTGATGCCGGGCAAACAATAGATCCATCGGTTTCACTACCAATTGCCAACGTAGTTAATCCAGCCGCGACCGCGGCGCCCGATCCCGAAGAAGAACCACCGGCGCTATGTTTATGAATCCAAGGATTCGCAGTTAACCCGCCTACCCCTGACCAACCACTCGTTGATTTCCAAGATCGGATATTCGCCCACTCGGAGAGGTTCGTCGCCCCAACGACAACGGCACCGGCGGCCTTTAGCCGTGCCACGAGTTCAGAATCTTGCTTGATCGGATCGCCCGCCAGAGCCAATGAGCCAGCCGTGGCAGGCAATCCCACCGCTTCGATATTGTCTTTAATAAGAATGGGCAAACCCTCAAGCGGACGATTTCCTTTGTGGCGATCAACTTCTTCCGCTTCTGATCGAGCAGAGGGAGAGAGCGCCAAAACTGATCTAAGTTCATATCCGCTATGATCAATCTCAGCGATATTGGTGAGAGCGAATTCGACTAGTTCGGTGGCTGATATATCTCCAGACCGCATGGCCTTTTGAGAATCAAGTGCTGAGGTGAAGCGATCCACTTACTTTTGTTTGCCTTCAAGATCGCGCAGGACTTGTTGTATCTCTCGCGTAATCTCCTTTAACTCGAGCAACTCCTGCTTTGCGATCTCCCGAGCCTCCTTGGCTAGTTCAAACTCGCCCAAGCTCGCCGTATGAGTTTCAGTGATTTTCTGTTCTACCGAAGCCGAAGCCACATTTTGCCCGACCATAATTATCGAGAGCAGAACTAATTGAAGGAAAGTTTGCGCGACCCAACCGACAATTGTTATTGCACTTCCTGATTTAAGAGCCGAAGGCAATGAGATCAGCGCGATGAGGGCAAATGCATAGGCACACCACATGGTCGCGACACCCGAAGTGATTTTGGCGGCCAACTTTGTGTTGAAATCCTGGATTTTACTCATGTCGCAATAGTAGAGGCGTCAACTATTGAACGTGCTTGTATAAACGCGCGAACACACCTTTCGATATCGGCTCGCGAATGCGCCGCAGAGAGTTGGACCCGAATTCTCGCCGCATTGAGTGGAACGACCGGGTAACTAAATGCGGTAACGAAAATACCTTCATTCAACATCTCACTCGCAATCGCCGTCGCTACATGAGCATCGCCAAACATCACTGGAATGATCGGGTGGCTCCCTGACCGGAGTTCAAACCCCGCTTGGCTCATCAACTCTCGGAAGTACGCGGCGTTTGCCTGAAGTTGGTCGCGAAGTGCGCCTCCCGATTTCACAAGTTCGATTGCAGTGAGCGTCCCAATCACGATGGCTGGCGGCAATGAATTTGAAAATAGATATGGTCGAGCCTTTTGACGAAGCATTTCAACAATCGCCTTACGACCGCTCACATACCCTCCAGCAGCACCGCCGAGTGCCTTTCCGAAAGTTCCAGTGACGATATCGACTCGATCAACTACCCCGAAGTATTCTGGTGTTCCACCTCCGCTGGCGCCGATGAAACCAACAGCGTGGGAGTCATCGACCATGACCAAAGCGTTATATTTTTCGGCCAGATCGCAAATCTCAGGCAGTGGGGCCAAATACCCATCCATCGAAAAAACGCCGTCGGTGACGATGATTCGTTGTCTGGAAGATTGAGTAGCCTGCAGAATCTGTTCTAGATCAACCAGGTCTCGATTTCGATAGCGATGACGACCGGCTTTAGAGAGTCGAATTCCATCGATGAGGGAGGCGTGATTGAGCTCATCGGAAATGATCGCATCTTCCTCCGTAAACAAGGCTTCAAAGATGCCGCCATTTGCATCAAAGCAGGATGAGAAGAGAATGGTGGCTTCGGTCTGCAAAAGATTCGACACTGCCGCCTCAAGTTCTAGGTGAATATCTTGGGTGCCACAAATAAACCGAACACTGGCCATGCCAAAGCCCCATTGCAGCATTCCGGCAGATGCCGCCGCAATTATCTTTGGATTGTTTGCTAAGCCAAGATAATTGTTCGCACAAAAATTCAGGACTTCTCGACCAGATGTTGCAATGTGAGAACTCTGGGCCGTCGACAACGCTCGTTCTCGCTTGTAGAGGCCTGAATCTTGAATCTTGGCTAAAGATTCCTTTAACGCCTTATCTAAATCTCCGTACATCTGTTTCCCACTTCCATTAGAGCGAACTCCAGTCCAAAACAACCTTGCCACCAGTTGCTTTGCTTGCTTCTTCAAAGCCACTCTGCCAGTCTCGTGCTGGAAGTTTGGTGGTAATCACGGATGTAATTTTCTCGCGAAGCCAAGGACTGGACATCAACATTGCACTCATGGCCGACCAGGTCTCGAACATTTCCCGACCATAAATTCCCTTAATCGTGATCATGTGCGTAACAATTTTCGCCCAATCGACATCTATCGGAGTCGTTGGAAGACCCAGCATGGCGACTCGACCACCATGATTTAAATTTGCAATCATTTCAGGCAAAGCACTTGCGTGACCTGAAATTTCTAACCCAACATCAAAACCTTCTCGCATCCCCAATTCCCGTTGAGTCTCCGCAATCCGCTTTTGTGAGACATTAATGGCCAAGTCGGCACCCATGGTTCGAGCGATTGCCAACCGCGGCTCCGAGATATCAGTCGCGACAATAAATCGGGAACCGACATGTCGAGCAACAGCAATCGCCATGAGTCCGATTGGACCAGCGCCGGAAATCAATACATCTTCGCCTACCAAAGAATAAGTAAGGGCGGTATGAACTGCATTGCCGAATGGATCAAAAATTGCGCCAAGGTCTGGATCTATATCGCCACTGTGAACCCACACATTCGATTCTGGTATCACCACAAATTCGGCGAATGCCCCATTGCGATTTACCCCGACGCTAGAGGTGCGAATGCACATGTGACGCCGCCCTGCTCGACAGTTTCGGCACATGCCGCAAACAACATGACCTTCGCCTGATACTTTTGCCCCGATATTTACTTCGTGGACTCTGGAACCGATGGCAACAACTTCACCAAAGAATTCATGGCCAGGAATCATTGGCGCCTTTATCGTCGAAGCTGCCCAGGGATCCCAAGAATTGATATGCAAGTCGGTACCGCAAATGCCAGTTCGAAGCACCCGGATTTTTACTTCGGTTTCGCCAACCTCGGGTTCGGGTTGTTCCGTGAAAATCAATCCCGGTCCTGCGACATCCTTAAATAAGGCCCACATAGATAGCACCCTATTCCTCGTTGGAACTTTAGGGCTACTGCCGTAGGCTGATGTTGGTCTAGAAAAATTGGAGCACGCTATGGCACAGGTACAGTGGAAAGCAGAGCCGGAAGAGCATGACTATCCGGCGGCTCTTTCTTACCTCTCCTTGCTTGCCGCAGCCGATCAGGTGGAGCGAATCCTGGCTGACCTCAAAAGCGCCGAAATTGTTCAGATCAAAGCCAAAGATATTATTCGCGCGAGCGGTCTTACCTTATTGCCACCCAAGAATTTTCACGTGGCACGCGACTTAAGAAAAATCCACAAGGAAAAAGTTCTCTCACCAGTGCTTTTAGTCCGTGGCATTGGCGATCGAAATTTGCCGCTCACTATTGCCGATGGATATCACCGCATCTGCGCCGTCTACTGGAACAGCGAAGATGATTTTGTCCACGCAAAAATGGTGAACTGGTACTAGAAATTAATCAAAACTTCGTGCTGGGAGTTTCAATCTAAAGGCCGCAAATGCGACCACAAAGAGCCCGACAATTAGCCCCCCAAGCCAGAGCCAGTGAAGTTTCGCGCCCAACATAGTTCCTGCAGTTGCCGGTCCCATAATTAATGCGAGTTGCCAGGCGTTTCCACCGGCTGCGTTGTATCGACCTCGCAAATGATCGGGAGCGAGTTGGTTAGTGATCGATGGCAATGTGGGAGACCAGAACATCTCGCCAAAACTAAATATGACCTGGCAGACAATAACCATGATCAATGCAATATTGGTGAAGAGGCCAGCGAAGCTCAGCGCCAGCCAAGCAAAAGCCCAAAAGACCGCTGCGATACCCATCGCCCGACCACGTGGCATAGTTTCGATTTTCTTAACAACCCACAGTTGAAAACTAGCAATAACCAAAGTGTTGGCTGCATATGCCCACGCGATATGGGAAGGTGGCAATTTACCAACGCTGGTGGAAAATGCCGCGAAGCCCACTTCAAGTTGGCTGTAACTGAAGAAGATGCCAAAAAGTGCCACCAGCCAAACTTTTACGAAAGTTCGATCGCGAATGACATCGATCCATCCGCCTTCAAGTTTCTTGTTATCGGTGCGCTGCTGTTTCGTACGGTGACCAGTTTTTCCCAAAGTAAGAACAACGAAGAAGTACACCCAAAAGGAGATGCCATCGCCCCAGAAGAGGTGCTGAAAACTGCGGGCATTATCTAGGTGAACCACACTCGAGGAGATCAAACCGCCGATGCCAATTCCCAAATTCAAAACGGCAAACTGAGCACCATAGACCCGTTCACGTAAGTGTTCTGGAGTGAGTTCAGTATTGATTGCACCTTGCGCTGGCCACATTGCAGATTGACCAAACGAGCAAATGGTTATGACCAAAAAAGCGCCACCAGCGCTGTGAACCCAACCCCAAGAGCCATACCCCAAACCAGAAACAACCAAGGCAATCAACAGAACGGGCTTTGGTCCCCAGTGATCCACCATATTTCCGACCAGTGGCGAGATCGCTAGGGATGAAAGTGCGCCATATCCGACAATGACACCAGCCAAGGCTGAACTTATCCCGCGAACATTGTGGAGATAGATAAAAAGATAGGGAAGAACTAAACCGTTACCGATTGCAGACAGAGTTATGCCAAGGAGCATGGTTCTGACTTTGTTCGGCAACCGATTGGACATGCAGCGAGCCTACCCAATCGTTGGGTTAACGCGGATTAAATAACCATCCACATTGGGTTCTCGAACCGCTTTACAAAGGCTGCCAACCATTCGGCGGCGAGTGCCCCATCGATGGCTCGGTGGTCTACAGAAAGCGTGAAATTAATTATGGAGCGAATTTCGATTTTTCCATTGATAACCACAGGTTTTTCCTTTGCGGCGCCGACCGCCAAAATCGCCGATTGTGGTGGGTTGAGAATCGCGGAAAATTCATCGGTGCCAAACATTCCCAAGTTAGTTACTGAGAAAGTTCCACCTTCGATTTCATTCTGCTTGATTCGACCGATCCGCGCCCTCTCGATAAGTTCAGAGGTAACGTTGGCCAGTTGGGTCAGATTCATCTGATTTACCGCACGAACGACTGGCGTAATCAAACCATTATCAGTCGCCACCGCGATAGAAATATCAACGTCGCTGTATCGACGAATTTCTTCAGGAGTCCAAATTACGTTGGCATTTGGCACATCTGAGAAAGCCGCGGCTACCGTTTTCACAATTAAATCGGTAACGGAAACTTTCTTTTCTGACCATTCATTCAATTTTTTACGCAGATTCAGAAGATCGTCTGCGATTACCGGGGCGGTCAAATAAAAATGCGGCACGGTCGACTTACTCTCCGTCAAGCGTCGTGCAATCGCTTTGCGCATTGGCGAGTGAGGAATCGCGGAATAGCCACCACTTCCACTTGGAACAAAGACTGAGTCAGATTTGGCGGCAGGATTTTCACTTCGTGGAGTGGCGAGGTAAGCCAGAACATCGGCTTTGACTATACGTCCACCAGGACCTGTTCCATCAAGAAGGCGAGGATTAATCGAATTCTCTTTCGCCATCCGACGAGCCAATGGACTCGCAAAGATTCGAACTTCGCCACTAGCGGCGACCGAAGTTTTTGCCGTTTTTTCGGGCTCAATAATCTGCGCTGGCTCAGATGAGCTTTTGTCAGCGCGAATATTTTCACTTACCAAAAGCTTTTCTATTTCGACATCACCCTCGCCAGCTACCAGGAGAACCGCGATGGGATCGCCTACTGCGGTGGTGGCGCCATTCTTGGCTAAGTAGCGGCCAAGGATTCCATCCGATTCGGCTACCACTTCTACTAATGCTTTTTCGGTTTCCACTTCGGCGATCGGCTGCCCAGTCGTGAAGTTCGCTCCTTCGGCAACTAGCCACTTGGAAATGATTGCTTCGGTGGCATTCGCCAGCACCTCTGGCATTCTCATAATGACTGCCATTAGTTAGCACCGCCAAATCCAGCGCGGACGATTTCTAATCCAGCGACTACTTCTTCGACGCCTGCAATCGCGGCTCGCTCCAACACCTTTGAAATACTGGGCGAGGCTTCGCCACCCGTTACGCGAGCGATTGGTTGATCAAGCCAATCAAAATATCGACGTTGGATTTCATCGGCAAGCCATCCGCCATAGGAGGTCCCTCGAGCCCCTTGTTCAACAATCATGACATTGTTGGTCTTGCGGATGCTTGCCTCTATCGTTTCCCAATCCAGACTTGCGCGATCAAGCCATCGCAAATCAATAACTTCGCCATCTATCCCCGTCTGCTCTACCGCAGCCAGCGAATGCTTCACCATGGAAAGGTAAGTCAAAATTGTCACCTGAGAACCTGGGCGACGAATATTTGCTTTGCCAAATGGAATGAAATAATCCAAATCTGTTTCTGGAATCTCACCAGTCTCCTGATAGAGGTCTACGTGCTCCAATACCAAAACTGGATCATTAAGTTTCAAAGCGGCATTCATCAAACCTATATATTCCGCTGGTGTTGAAGCAGCGACAATTCGCCAACCTGGCGCCGTAGCAAAAATACCAGCCGGATCCATAAGGTGCTGAGATCCGTAGCCGCTGCCCATTGCAACTTTGGTTCGGAGAACCAGCGGAACTGGATTCTTTCCACCAAACATATGTCGTGCTTTTCCGATTTGATTAAAGACCTGATCTGCCGCGACCCACATGAAATCTGGATACATAAATTCCACAACCGGGCGATAACGTCCGTCCAAGGCCATGCCACCGCCAAGCCCGGCGAAAGCATTCTCGCTGATCGGGGTGCCAAGAATTCGGTCTGGATATTTCTTCGACAAGCCTTTCGTGGCGCCATTGGTGCCACCATTCAAACGGTGAATATCTTCACCAAGAATGATGATGTCGTCGGCTTCCTCCATCCGTCGATCGAGGACGCTGGCAACGGCGTCGACGTATTTAACCGTCTTGGTCGCACCCGAATATTGTGAAGGCTCGAGAGTTCGAACGTTGTTGAGTTCACTGGCATCCCCCCGAACGCCAAAATCAACAAAGCTCTTATCAGGCCACAACTCGGGACGAATCCGCCGTTTGCCAGCAAGGTCAGGGTTTGGTTCGACTAATTGCGAAACTGCAATTTTGTTTGCCTCAACTGCTTGCGCTCGAACTGAATCGATGCCCGCTTGATCAATCAAGCCCAATGCAATCATTTCAGTTGCAACTCGAAGCAACGGATCACGAGATTTCCACTGTGCTTCTTCTTCTTTAGTTCGATAACCGAAGGCACTTCCAGGGAAAGGACCGTTCTGATGGAAATATCGATAGACCTCGGCCTCAATAACCGCTGGCCCATTACCCGCGCGCATACGTTTCTCTGCCTCTTGAGTTGCAAGGTAGACAGCCAATGGATCCATGCCATCAACGCGCCAGGAAGGTATTCCAAACCCAAGTGCACGGGCTGAAAGTCGAGGTTCGCCCGTCACTTCACCAATATGAGTAGAGACTGCATAGAGGTTGTTCTCTATGAAAAAGCAGAGCGGAAGTTTCCACGCAGCGGCAAGATTCATGGTTTCAAGGACCGAACCAATATTGGTTGCACCATCGCCAAAGTAGGTAATAGTTACATTGTTGGTGCGGGCTCGCTTCTGTGCCCAAGCATTACCGGCAGCCAATGGAACTCCACCGCCGACAATCGCATTTGTACCGAGGGCACCGGCTTCAAAGTTTTGCAAGTGCATCGATCCGCCGCGACCTGCGCAGTAGCCTTGTTCTAAACCAAGAATCTCAGCATGGGTCCGCTGTAAAACAACGGCGAGTTCCGGTGTAACTAAATTCTTGAGATCGAGTTTGCCGCCCGAAACATGTCCAATTACTTTTGCTAAAAATTGATGATGGCCGCGATGCGTTCCATTTACGCCATCGGCTGAAGTTAACCCGATCACCGAACCAACTGCGCCACCTTCCTGCCCAATGCTGCTGTGGGCTGGTCCATGGACTAAACCTTCGCCGGCGAGTTCTAGAACAGCCTCCTCAAAGGCCCGAATCAGGTGCAGCTGACCCAACATTGTCGCGAGTAGCGCCGGGTCGGCAGCGCGCCAATCCTCAGGAGTAGTAGTTAATTCAACCCAGGGCTCGCTGGGAAGTAACGAGCGATGCTCGGACATAGGCAAACTCCTACCGCGTCATTGAGGATGTGACGAGAGAACTGAACCATAGATTGAGTCCAATCTCAAGGTTTTTTCGCCAAATCTTCCCTTTTTTACCCAATTTTGCCTAAGATTGTATCCAATAACTCGTTAGGAGCGATGAGGATGTCCTTACCTGGATTGCGCGGAACCGAACATATTGGCTTCACCGTCCCCGATCTCGATCAAGCCACCGAGTTCTTCGTCGATGTCATCGGATGCGAACTTGTGTACTCCCTCGGACCATTCATTCGGGATGATGACTGGATGTTCGAACACCTCAATGTTCATCCGCGGACGGTCATGCGGGAATTGCGCTTCTTCCGCTGTAAGACGGGGCCTAACTTTGAAGTCTTTCAATACGAACCATTCGACCCGCCGGCACC
>JBAXOT010000008.1:0-72026 GCA_037133095.1 Actinomycetes bacterium | reverse complement strand
ATGGTACTGCAAGGGGGACCTTGTGGGAGAGTAGATCGCCGCCGGACATCATTTATAAAAGGCTCTGACTTCGGTCGGGGCCTTTTTTATTGGGCTTTATCCACTGAAAAATGTTAACCCCAGCGGGGATTGGTTCCGTGCCGTATCCGGTATCCGTTAGTGGATAGTGCGCTTATGAAAAGCGCAGAACCTCCGCTCACCGCTCGAAATGAAGTCCTTCTGGTCGGGCGAATGAGTCCGATCTATCAAGAGCGAGATCTCCCCAGCGGCGATCACATAGTGGAATTTAGAATCGTTGTAGATCGACTGGGTGCCCCAGGAAAATCGGTTGATACTATCGATGTCGCACTTTGGCGAGCCCGGTTGCAGAAGCGAGTGAAGGGATTTGACGAAGGCGATTGGATAGAAGTTCATGGGTGTTTGCGACGAAGGTTCTGGAGCGGCGCCCACGGAGTTACGAGCAGATGGCAAGTCGAAGCAAGCGAGGTGCGCCTACTTTAGATACGGTTAGCACATGGCTCAAGATATTTTTTCCGCATTTAAAAATTACGCTGCAAAACTCTCCAATGGTGAGAAAAATCCGGCTGAAATGGCAGCCGCGCTTAAAGTATGGTTGGAAGACAGCGGTGAGATGATTAAAGATCGTATTGAAGAGGAGATAGAGAAAGCTGGCGAGCGTCTTGGCTTCATCCGCAAGGAAGAATTAGAGAAAGTCGAATCCGATCTATTGAATCGGATTACTAAACTCGAAGCTGCGTTCGATGCCACCAAAGCTCCGAAGAAGTCTTCCAAGAAAACTGCCACCGGTGCTGCAAAAAAGAAGGAAGGCACCGCCAAGAAGCCAGCTGCTAAGAAATCGAGCGCGAAGAAAGTTGCCAAGTAAATGGAGCTAGATCAGGGCGAAATTTTGGCTGTCAGAGATCTGATCGCAGATATCGGCTCGAAACCTTTATCCGAGCACGTTGAGGAATTCGAAAGAGTGCATGGGCAACTGTTGCGCGCGCTTTCAGAAATTGACGGTATGTGATCTGCGATGAAGACACGGTTAGATGCTGAGTTGGTGCGACGAGGTCTGGCCCGATCTCGGGATCACGCCGCGGATTTAATCGAATCTCGCTCGGTTCTGGTTTCGGGTATTCCGGCTTCCAAGCCGGCCACGCAAGTAGATGCCGAGACCTCCATAGTGCTTCAGGGCGATCGCAACGATTTTGTTTCGCGTGGTGGCAATAAACTGGCGGGCGCGCTATCGGCTTTTAGCGAGATCATCGTGGCCGGTAAGCGCGCGCTCGATGCCGGAGCCTCGACCGGTGGTTTCACTGATGTTCTCCTCAAGGCAGATGTGGGCACAGTCATCGCCGTCGATGTGGGCTATGGTCAGCTAGCCTGGGAATTGCGGCAAGACCCTCGAGTTGTCATTTTGGATCGAACCAATGTCCGCCATCTCACGATTGAACAAATAGGCGAGCCGGTGGATTTAATCGTGGCTGATCTATCTTTTATCTCCCTTACCCTGGTCCTCCCAGCACTGGTTTCAGTTTCTCGTACCCATGCGGATTTCTTGGTCATGGTAAAGCCACAGTTCGAAGTTGGTCGGGAGAAGTTGGGAGCAGGCGGGGTGGTTCGTGATCCACTGCTGCGCAAGCATGCGGTCAAGGATGTTGCAGACTCCGCATACGACATGGGTCTTGGCTGCCTCGGAGTCGTGGCTAGTTCACTTCCGGGTCCGGCTGGAAATGTTGAATATTTCCTTTGGCTCAAGCGCGGGGCTGCTGAAATTTCTGATTTGGCTTTGGACGAAGCGATCGCCAAAGGCCCACAATGACTGCCGTCCGTAAAGTTTTGTTGGTCATACATCCAACCAAACCAGAAGCGCTCGATTTCGCCCGTCAACTTGCGCACTCCCTGATCGCAGAAGGTTTTTTAGTTTTCGCAAATCACCCTAGGGGAATTAACTCGGTTTTGCCATTAGAAGAGATCGATTCCGTCGCGAGCCTAGAGATTGCGGTCGTGCTTGGCGGGGATGGAACTATTCTTCGGGCCGCGGAATTGGTTCGCGGTTTCCCTATTCCTATCCTGGGAGTGAATTTAGGAAAAGTGGGTTTTTTAGCCGAAGTCTCACAGCCTCAGATCTCCGAGATTGTTCGGGCTATCTGCGAATCGACTCTTCACCCCGAACCGCGCCTGACGCTGAAGTATCAGGTTCTCCGAGGGGGCAAAGTAATTGCTACGGGGTGGGCGCTTAACGAGGTGACCATCGAGCGAAATCATGCCCAAATGGTCGAACTCTTTCTTCAGATTGATAACCGTCCGTTATCGCGTTGGGGTTGCGACGGCGTGATTTGTTCGACCCCCACTGGATCGACAGCCTATGCCTTCTCTGCTGGTGGCCCAGTTGTTTGGCCGGAAGTGAATGCCCTGGTCTTGCTGCCTTTGGCGGCGCATGCCTTGTTCTCTAGGCCTATGGTCGTTTCACCGGATTCACAAATTGCAGTTGATGTAGAGTCGCGCGAAGCACTGCTCGCTGCAGATGGCATGCGTAAAGTTGAACTACTAGCAAATGATCAGATTCTTCTTAATCGCGATTCAGAGTTGGTTTTGCTTTCTCACATCGATAATTCAGTCTTCACTGATCGGTTGGTTGCAAAGTTTAAATTGCCGATTGAAGGCTGGCGTGGCGGTAAGTAGCGCATGCTGCACGAGATAAATATTCGAGGACTAGGTGTAATCGATAGCGCCAGCATTGAACTTTCCCACGGATTGACAGTGCTAACAGGTGAGACTGGTGCTGGCAAGACCATGGTCCTTTCGGCTTTAGCCCTTATCTTGGGTGCAAAATCAGATGCAGATTTGGTACGTAGTGGCGAAGAGCGAATCGTAGTTTCCGGTCTTTTTGACGTTTCAGCTGAAATGTCAGTCGCGTTACGCGAAGAAGGCAGTGAGGTCGATGACGGCGCCGTTGTCATTACCCGAACCGTCTCAAACCAAGGCAAATCTCGCATTCTTATTGGTGGAGCGCTTTCCACATCTGCTCGAGTCATTGAACTTACCGATCCTTTGATTGAAATTCACGCCCAATCCAGTAACGCTAAATTGCTCAAGCCAGGCTATCAGCGCGATCTTCTCGATCGTTTTGCCCAATTGGAAATTCAGCTCGATATCTATCGCGACCTTCTTCATCAATATCAGGACTTGGAGTCTCGTATCTCTGCCCTACGAGTTCGATTGAGTGCTCGCGAGAGCGAGATTTCGGCGCTGCAGGACTTTTTAGCGAGTTTCGACGCAGTTTCACCACTCGGCGGCGAATTAGAAGAGATTGAGAATGAAATTTCTCGACTAGGTTCAATCGAACTCCTGAATACCGAACTTTCGCGGGCGTTGGCTCTTTTGGAAGATGATGACGACTCTGTTTTTCACCTGCTCAATCAGACCCGCAGATCTTTAGATCTGACGAGAGGCAAGGATCAACGGCTCGATCTGATCCTCGAGAAATTTCTCGACAGTATCTATTCGTTGCAAGAGACGGCAGGCGATTTGGCCAGCTATGTAACGAACTTAGAGGCAGACCCGGTTCGCTTTGATTTCTTACAAGTGCGAAAGCAATCGATCACCGCACTCATAAAGAAGTTTGGTCGAGGAAGTGATCGCGCCGAGGCATATGTGGATTTGATCGAGCAGGGCGCACAGGCTCGACAACAGTTATTGGATCTTTCTGGTGGAGATGATCGGATTTCGGAAATGGAAGCCGAATTGGAGGCGCTCTTTGCCCAATTGCGCAAGGCGGCCTTCGGTCTCACACTCGCCCGAAAATCTTCCTGTGAATCACTCTCGAAGTCAGTCACCGCCGAGCTCGCCTCGTTATTGATGCCGCATGCCACGTTTGAGATTCAATTGCAGACGCGTTCTGGTGAGAAATTTTCCGAGTATCAAACTTCCGGGCTGGATGATGTTCTCTTTCTCTTCTCCAGTCACGCTCAGGCCTCGCTGCTGCCACTTACTAAGGTAGCAAGCGGTGGAGAAATGTCACGCGTGATGCTGGCTATAGAAGTCGTGCTGGCAAAAAACTCCGAAGTCGGAACTTATATTTTTGATGAGGTTGATTCGGGAGTCGGTGGCAAAGCGGCCTTAGAGGTCGGCGAGCGACTCGCGAGGCTGGCCAAAACCGCACAGGTGATTGTGGTCACCCACCTAGCTCAGGTCGCAGTTTGGGCTGATCGCCATTACGTGGTGCGCAAGAGCGAATCTGGCAGCGTCACCCAGAGCGATGTCGCAGCTTTAGTCGGCGTCGACCGGGTTATTGAGATAGCCCGAATGCTCTCGGGACAGGAAGAATCACATCGCGCCCGCGAACACGCAGACGAGCTACTCAATTTAGTGCGGGAAAGAATGATAAGTTAGCCTTCCATGACCGCACCTCATGTGACCAAGCATTTGTTCGTCACTGGAGGCGTCGCCTCCAGTTTAGGTAAAGGTCTAACGGCCTCGAGTATCGGGCGACTTCTCAGAGCCCGCGGCATAAGAGTCACCATGCAGAAACTCGATCCCTACATAAATGTGGATCCAGGGACTATGAATCCATTCCAGCACGGCGAAGTATTTGTCACTGATGATGGCTCAGAAACCGACCTAGATATCGGTCATTACGAGCGCTTTTTGGATACTCGGTTGCATGGCTCTGCAAACGTAACTACCGGTCAAATTTACTCAAGCGTCATTGCCAAAGAGCGTCGGGGTGAATACCTGGGGGATACGGTCCAAGTAATTCCGCATATTACAAATGAGATTAAAGAACGCATTAGAGCCATGGCTTCACCAGAAATTGATATTGTCATCACGGAGGTTGGCGGAACCGTTGGAGATATCGAATCGTTGCCTTTCCTGGAAGCGGCTCGACAGATTCGTCAAGATGTTGGAAGAGAGAATGTTTTCTATCTCCATGTCTCGTTGGTTCCCTATATTGGTCCCTCTGGAGAATTGAAAACCAAACCCACGCAGCACAGCGTCGCAGCGTTGCGTTCAATAGGTATTGCACCTGATGCGATCGTGATTCGCTCTGATCGCGAAATTCCAGAGGGAGTGAAGCGAAAGATCTCTTCGATGTGTGACGTAGATTTGGAAGCCGTGGTGGCGGCAGTAGATGCGCCATCCATTTATGACATCCCTAAAGTTCTGCATTCCGAAGGATTGGATGCATACATCGTTCGCCGTTTAGGTTTACGTTTCGCCGATGTGCAGTGGAGTGAATGGAATCAACTGCTGGAACGAGTGCATCATCCGAAGTACGAGGTAAATGTTGCATTGGTGGGCAAGTATGTGGATCTTCCCGATGCCTACCTGTCCGTTACTGAGGCGCTGCGAGCTGGCGGCTTTGGCAATGATGCACGAGTCAATATCAAATGGGTTCCTAGTGATGATTGCGCTACACCTGAGGGCGCTGAGGCAGCTCTAGCTGGCGTCGATGCAGTCTGCATTCCGGGCGGTTTCGGAGTCCGAGGAATCGAAGGCAAACTTGGCGCGTTAACGTATTCTCGCGTCAACAAAATTCCGACTTTGGGACTCTGTCTTGGTTTGCAATGTATGGTCATCGAAGCCGCTCGATCCTTGGCTGGCATCGAAGATGCTAACTCTGCGGAATTTGACCCTGACACAGTGAACCCCGTTATTTCCACCATGGCCGATCAAGAACATATAGTTTCTGGCGAAGGAGATATGGGCGGAACCATGAGATTGGGTCTTTATCCTGCGCACTTAACCTCGGGCAGTATCGTTTCTCGGGTCTATGGTTCTGAAATCATTTCCGAGCGCCACCGCCATCGCTATGAAGTGAACAATTCCTATCGTGACGTGATCGCAAAGACAGGCTTAGAGTTCTCCGGACTTTCGCCTGATGGTCACCTGGTGGAGTTCGTAGAACTACCGGAAATCATGCATCCATACTATGTCGGCACCCAAGCACACCCAGAGTTTCTCTCTCGCCCCACTAAACCACACCCGCTCTTCTCGGGCTTAATAGCAGCAGCTATCACTCATCATGAAGAGCGATAGCGAGCGCCTTACTGAATATATCAATTACCTTACTGTTGAAAAAGCGCTGGCTCGAAATACGATATTGGCCTATCAACGGGATTTACAACTGCTGCAAGAGTATTTGGATTTCTCTGGCAATTCTTTAAGTGCGCTCTCCATGGAGGTTATGAGCGATTTTGTCGCGTGGTTACGTGGCCAGAATTCGAATCATCCCGCCAAAGCTGAATCATCAATCTCACGCATTGTTGTCACAATCAGAAATTTTTTTCAGTTTGACGCCAAGGAACATGGAACGACCAATCCCATACAAGATTTCCATCCACCAAAGATTCCTAAGCGGTTGCCGAAGTCTCTTACTGTCGATGAAGTAGAGCGGCTGATTCGCGCATGTGATCGTCCGGGAGTACTTATCAGTTTTCGCGACATTGCTCTGATTGAAGTTCTGTACGCCACGGGCGGGCGCATAAGTGAAATCGTTGGGATAACACTCCAGGATGTTTCCGGAATCGAAGGCAATGACGAAGAGCAAACGGTGGCAATCAAGCTTCGCGGAAAAGGTGGCAAAGAACGGGTGGTCCCACTTGGCAAATATGCACAACATGCCGTCAGCCAGTATTTGATCCGGCTTCGTCCTTCGCTAATGACCGCAAAGCGAAATGATGCTCTGTTCCTCAATCTTCGTGGCGCCAGACTGAGTCGGCAAAGCGCTTGGCAGATTGTGGTTGAGGCTTCCGAACGAGCCATGATTGAACGTGAGGTTTCTCCGCACTCACTTCGTCACTCTTTCGCCACCCACTTGCTTGACGGTGGTGCAGATATTCGCGTGGTTCAAGAGTTGCTTGGGCATGCCTCTGTGACAACCACTCAGATTTACACTTTAGTTACTATCGATAAGTTACGGGAGAGCTATTCGCTGGCACATCCGCGGGCTCGATGAATTAACGACCTCTTAATCGTCTAGCCAAAATACTCTGATCACCCTTAGCTTCGAGATCAGCAATGATGATCGCTAATGACTCACGGACAATTCGCCCACGATCCACCGCGAGCCCCAAATCGCCCCGCAACGCTAAGCGGGCTTGCTCTAAGTCGTAAAGTTCTTCGGGGGAGATGTACACCGTGATTTTTTCATCGTGGCGTTCTCTTCCAGATGGTGAGCGATCAAAACTGTTTACTCTCCGGCGTGGAGTTTGGCGAACCGTCTTGGAAGTGGCTGGCATCAAAGGCGTGTTAGGAGAGTTGGAAGCATCGACCGCCGGGGCGACTGGCGCGCTCTGCTGCGCGATAATTTCCGGGTTGGGCACGGCGCTCAATGTTGTCGTGGTGCGGAATAACTCGTCGGCACCAGGCAAGCTAACTCTGCGACTCATCGAACTCCTCCCATAGCAATTAGTTCTCGTGCCAACCTTCGATATGCCGATGCTCCTGAAGAGTTGCTGGCATACGTGGTTATCGGCTCACCAGCGACGGTGGTCTCGGGAAAGCGCACCGTGCGCGAGATGATCGTGTCAAATACTTGATCCGGGAAAGCTTCAGAAATTCGCTCGAGAACTTCACGACTATGCACCGTCTTGCGATCGAACATCGTGGGCAAGATTCCCGTGAGTTTGAGATCCGGGTTGGTGTTCTTCTGTACCTTGCCGATGATGTCGTCCAAAAGCGCAACACCGCGAAGCGCGAAGTATTCACATTCCAGCGGAACTAAAACCCCTTGCGAGGCGGTCAAAGCATTGACGGTCAGCAGGCCAAGGGAAGGTTGGCAATCGATAAGGATGACATCATAGAAGTCCAGAACTGGCGCTAAGACGCGCTTCAGAACTTTCTCGCGAGCGATGACATTGAGCAATCCACCCTCGGCGCCAGCGAGATCCTCATGGCTCGGGATCATGTCCATGCCAGGAACGCTAGTTTTCAGCAGCAAATCTTCAATATTTGTCGATTCATCCATCATGAGGTTATAAATCGAGCCATCTAATTTCCGAGTCGAAATCCCCAGACCGACGGAGAGCGAGTGTTGCGGATCGAAATCGACGAGAAGAACTCGTCGGCCTAACTCCGCCAAACAAGCACCCAAGTTAATCGTGGTTGTCGTCTTTCCGACGCCGCCTTTTTGATTGACCACTGAAATCACTACAGCATTGCCGTGTTCGGTCAGTTGGGAAGCCTCTGGAATGATTTTGGTAGGACGATTAAGTACTCCCGACGTTGTTGCGACTTCATCATCTCGATTTGTCGACTTAGCGTCGAATCGAGAAACCTCCGAATAGATTTTTGCCATAGGCGGACTCTAACGGCGCTTCGATTACGCTGGCAAGCCTTGGTCAAGTACCTTAGTCATATGGCCGCTTCCGAGGAGATCAATGCGACAATCGCCCTACCTGGTGGCGCTGATCTTGAGAATGCAGGCAAATTTTCGGTTCATTTAACGAATTTTGATGGTCCGTTTGACTTGCTCTTGCAATTGATTTCTCGCCATAAATTAGATGTCACCGAGATTGCTTTAGGTGTAGTGACCGATGATTTTATTTCATATATTCGGGAACTGGAACGGACAACGGGGGAAGATCAGGGCTGGGATCTAGATCAAACCACCGAATTTCTCGTAGTTGCGGCCACGCTCCTGGATTTAAAGGCCGCGCGGCTCCTACCTTCCGGTGAAGTTGAGGATGAAGAAGATCTTGCGTTGCTGGAGGCTAGAGACCTGCTCTTTGCCCGATTGCTCCAATATCGCGCATTCAAGCTGCTGGCGAGCATTTTTTCCGAACGAATCGGTCGGGAAGAGAAATCTTTTGCTCGAGTGGTGGCTTTGGAGCCGCATTTCGCTCAATTGCTCCCGGAGGTACTGATTGGGGTCGGCGCTGACCGGTTCGCGGCCATTGCCCAACGGGTTCTTTCGCCCAAAGTGACCCCAGCTGTAGCCATGGAGCACATCCATCGGCCACTTGTGAGCGTGGCGGAAGAGTCCGTCAAGCTCGTACAGGCGCTACGCAAGGTTGGTCGCGCCACTTTTCGAAGTTTAATTCGTGATTCCGATTCCACATTAATCGTAGTTGCCCGATTTCTCGCGCTCTTAGAGTTGTATCGTGAAGGAGTGCTGCGCTTCGAGCAGGTAATTGCCATGGGGGAGCTTCACGTTTCTTGGGTTGGCACGCTCGAGGGCGAGGTTCGTGTCAGCGATGAGTTTGATCTACCTGTACCTAGCCAAGAACCTGAGACAAAAGAGGAAGAAAATGTCTAATTCCGAAATCAAGCATCAAATCGAAGCCATATTGATGGTAGTTGATGAGCCCATTTCTGAACTCATTTTGGCGCAGATTCTCGAAATTCCCACTGAACTCGTCACGGAAGCGTTGCTGGAGTTGGCTCTTTCGTATCAGAACGAAGGCCGCGGATTTGAACTTCGCTCGGTGGCAGGCGGCTGGCGGTATTACAGCCATCCCGATTATTCCGCCGTGGTCGAAAAATTCGTCCTTGATGGACAGCAATCCCGCCTTACCCAAGCGGCGTTAGAGACTTTGGCTGTCATTGCCTATCGGCAACCGATCTCTCGAGCCCGAGTATCGGCTATCCGAGGGGTAAATGTAGAAGCGGTGATGAAGACCTTGGTCAGTAGAGGTCTGGTTGAAGAGACCGGCGTCGAGCCTGAGAGTGGCGCGATTCTCTACTCAACAACCTCATTTTTCTTGGAGAAATTAGGACTAAATCAAGTGAGTGATCTGCCCGCTCTGGCCCCCTTCTTGCCAGATGTAGATGCTCTAGATGAGGTTTTGGCAACCCTGACCGATTAAAGCTTTCGAAAAAGAGCGTACTCTTGCCCTGCATTGCTCTACCCATGAGCTAGCAGAGCGACAAAGGGGCCCTCATGGCGGAAATTAGACTACAGAAAGTATTGGCTGATGCAGGGGTTGCCAGCCGCCGCGGCAGCGAAGAGTTGATCGCTGAAGGTCGAGTGAGTGTTAATGGCATGCAGATCACCGAGTTAGGGGTCAAAGTTGACCCAGAAACCGCTAACATTGAAGTAGATGGTGAGACAATTCGGTTAAATAAGTCTAAAACTTACCTTGCTTTTCATAAACCTGCGGGAGTAATTTCCACCATGTCCGACCCGGAGGATCGACCAAACCTCGGAGATTACTTTAAAACACGCAACGAAAGACTCTTCCATGTTGGGCGATTGGATATGGAAAGTGAAGGACTAATTCTCCTAACAAATGACGGGGATTTGGCGCATCGAGCCACTCATCCATCGTACGGATTGATAAAGAAGTATGTTGTCGAAATTTCTGGCGTCTTTGGCCGCGACGAAATTAAACGCCTACTGCAGGGTGTGGAGTTAGAAGATGGTTTGGCTCGAGCCCTTGAGGTCAACATAATGCGAGAAGTTAGCCAAAAGCATTTCTGGGTGGAAGTGGCAATCCATGAAGGTCGTTACCACATCGTTCGCCGGATGTTTGAGGAGCTCGACATCGAAGTCCTGCGCCTCATTCGAAGTGACTTTGGTCCGATCTCCCTGGGGGATACTAAAGAAGGTCGCTGGCGTGTGCTGAACGAGGTCGAAGTGACTAATCTGTTTAAAGTTTTAAAGTTAAATTAATATATTGATAATAGCATCTAAGGCAAATAGATATGTCGATATTTCTGCGGCACCGACAATGGTGATAAATCGACTTACATGCGCTTGTTTCAAACTGTTAAAAATGCTTTGTCGATAATAATCCGGTAGCAAATTGCACCAATAGTGATTTGTCGATTTTTGTAAATTCAGGTTAGGCGATGAGGTGATTTGTCGCCAAAACACTTTATGCCTTATGCCGCCGGGAATGAGTTCAAGGTATCGTTGCCTTATGAAAGTAAGAGCCATTCGCGGAGCTACTCAACTGATGGAGGATTCGGCTCCGGAGATGAAGGAGTGCGTCACTGAACTGCTTTCGGAAATTTTCGAGCGCAATCAGGTTGGTCGAAACGATTTGATTTCGATTCACTTTACTTCCACGACCGATCTAGTCTCAGATTTCCCGGCTGCCGCAGCAAGAGCCTTGGATCTGTCGATGATTCCGCTGATGTGCTCGACGGAAATCCCGGTGCCAGGGTCACTACCTCGCGTTATTCGAGTCATGGTTCACGCCTATTCGCCGAGAAGCCACAGCGAAATCGTCCACGTTTATCGTCGTGGCGCTCAAGTTTTACGTAAAGATTTGGCCCAATAAGTGCCATTTTCACGGGTAAAAGTAGTCGGATCCGGGCTCATTGGGACGTCAATTGCCCTTGCTCTGCGAGCACATGGGTGCGAAGTTCAGATGATTGATACCTCATCGGCAAATGCAGAGCTCGCGCAATCCCTCGTAGGCAGTATCGGTCAAGCCTTTTCTCCGGAATTGGTCATCATTGCAACCCCGATTGCCGCAGTTTCTTCCACCCTACGAGAGGAATTTTTGCTTAACCCTGAATCTTGGTTTATAGATATAGGTGGTGTGAAGACTGAAGTTGTAGAACAGGTTGAGGAATTTCCAGAGATAGCACGTCGGTTCTGCGCCACCCACCCTATGGCTGGGCGGGAGTTTTCTGGTCCGGAGAGCGCTCAATCAGACCTTTTCGAAGGTCGAGCCTGGGTAATTACCCCCAATTTGTTCTCTAGCCCAGGAGTTGTTGCCGCCGCCAGGGAAGTGGTCGAACTTCTTGGCGCGAGCGCCTATGAACTTTCAGCAATCGAACATGATCGGGCGATTGCTCTGGTCTCTCACCTGCCCCAAGTGATGAGTTCGCTCTTGGCCGCGCAGTTGGTAGATGCAGGTCCCAACGAGCTGGATATCGCTGGACAGGGGATTAGGGATACCACGCGGCTAGCGCACTCCTCGCCCGCGCTTTGGAGCGCCCTGTTGATGGCGAATCGAGATCCGCTGATTCCATACCTGCTCAATGTGCAGCGCGATTTGGCCAATTTAATTGAATCGCTAAAAGGTTTAAACGATATATCGATAAAGGAACTTTTTGAGCGTGGCGGCGCTGGGAAGTCTCGCTTGCCGGGTAAGCATGGAGCCAAGAGTCGAAACTACTCGTATCTGCCTGTGGTTATCGACGATCAACCAGGTCGCCTAGCCTCGCTTTTCACCGAGTGTGCCGCAGCCGAGGTTAACGTGGAAGACCTTCAGATTGAGCACAGTCCAGGGCAGGAGACTGGTCTCATAACTCTGGCACTTTCGCCCGACGATGCGGAACGGCTCTTTCGCCATCTCACGCTGCAAAAATGGCTGGTGCAAACAATCCGGAAGTAGGGTCGAGAAACGTCGCTGGGTGAACTCGGTTAAGGTTGCCCCATGGCCAACGTCGTTATAGCAATAGATGGGCCAAGCGGTTCCGGCAAATCTTCCACAGCGCGATCAATCGCCCTTCGGGCTCATTGGAAGTACCTAGATACGGGTGCCCTCTATCGGGCTATTACCTGGCTCGCGCTTGAAGAGGGTCGGACCGAAGCGAGTGAGATCGTGGCAGCCGCCAAATTTCATGGCATCTCTTTTACGACAAACCCGGAAAACCCCAAGACCTTTAGTGGTGATCGAGATATTTCGTCGGAAATCCGTTCGGCTCGCGTGACCGATAACGTCAGCGCGATCAGCCAAATGGCCGAAGTACGAGAATTTCTCGTGGAGATTCAACGAAATATTATTGATGAATCAACCGCTGGAATCGTGGTTGAAGGTCGAGACATCGGCACGGTCGTAGCTCCTGACGCTCAACTGAAGATATTTCTATATGCAGATCTCCAGGAGCGAGCACTTCGTCGGGAGCGGGAGTTGTCCGATATTGGGGCGACGGAGAAGGTTGCCGAATCCCTGCAGTCCCGCGACACGATTGACTCCACCCGTCGCATTTCACCGCTGCGACCCGCTGAGGATGCACTGGAACTCGATTCCACACAGTTGGACCTTGACGAAGTTGTGGATCTCATTTGGGGCTGGCTCAAGCAGAAGAATTTGATTGGCTTGCCTATCGTTGCGGTTATCGGGCGCCCCAATGTAGGCAAATCAACGCTCGTTAATCGAATAATCGGGCGTCGCGAAGCAATCGTGGAAGACACTCCCGGAGTTACTCGTGATCGGGTGAAGTACGAGGCGGAGTGGAATGGACGACGTTTTGTACTCGTCGACACAGGGGGATGGGAAGTTAATCCCGAAGGAATTTCGGAAAAGATAACCGCGGGCTCGGAATTGGCAATCCTTGAGTCCGACATCGTTCTTTTCGTAGTCGATGCCCAGGTTGGTGCGCTGGATGAAGATCAATCATTAGTTGACTTGTTGCGAAAATCCAAGAAAAAGATCATTTTGGCTGCCAATAAAGTTGATGGCCAACGTGAAGAGGCCGATGCGCACGGTTTATGGAATCTTGGGTTGGGAGAACCGCGCTTCGTCTCGGCGCTTCACGGTCGAGGTGCTGGCGATTTAATGGACCTTATTATTAAATCGCTGCCGGAGGTTGGAAAGTCGCCGTTAGACGATGGCTATCGCAAGATCGCCTTGGTCGGCCGACCAAATGTTGGTAAGTCCTCTTTACTCAATGCGCTGGCTGGAGCATCCAGAGTCATCGTGGACGAACAAGCAGGAACGACTCGGGATCCAGTTGATGAACTCATTGAAATTGGCGATACCACTTGGCGATTCATCGACACTGCAGGAATCCGAAGGCGAGCTCACCAAGATAGTGGAACTGATTACTACGCATCACTACGTACCGCCACTGCTTTGGATCGGGCAGAGGTTGCGGTCGTGGTTTTTGATGCGTCTATTCCATTGACTGAGCAAGATATTCGTATCGTCACTATGGCTGAAGAGGCTGGTCGCGCCATTGTTCTGGTTATGAATAAATGGGATCTTATGGACGAGGACAGACAGATCCAATTAGAACGCGAATTGGATCGTCAGTTGGAGCGTTATCCGTGGGTACAGCGTGTCAATGTTTCCGCGAAGACTGGCTGGCATCGAGATCGTCTTGCCCCGGCTCTGCGCACAGCTCTTGCGAGCTGGGAGAAACGAATTCCAACTGCAAAGTTGAACTCCTTCCTTGGCGCCCTCATAGCGGCTACGCCACCGCCGGTAAGAAGTGGGAAGCAACCTAAGATTCGCTTCGCAACACAGGCTGCAATCTGCCCACCTAAGTTCGTTGTTTTTTCGAGTGAGTGGGTCGAGCCTTCCTATCGCAGATTCATCGAGCGTCGAATTCGAGAAGAGTTTGGTTTTGGCGGTTCCCCGGTTGAAGTAGCAATAAAAGTAAAAGAGCGGGAGTAGTATCTGCCTCGCTTTAATCGCCGGGACGTAGCGCAGCTTGGTAGCGCACCAGGCTGGGGGTCTGGGTGTCGCAGGTTCAAATCCTGTCGTCCCGACTGGAGGAATGGATGAGTTCGCAAGACCGCATTCTCACTGTCCCAAACGGCTTGACGCTGCTCCGAGCCTTTGGGATTCCACTATTTCTCTGGGTCTACTTAGTTGATCATCGTCCTGTTCTGAGTTTTGTCATTTTGGCGATTGGTGCCTTGACTGATTACCTTGATGGGAAGGTCGCCAGAGCTTTAAACCAAGAGTCAAAATTGGGTGCGATTATGGATCCGGCAATTGATCGGGCCTATATTGCAGCGACGATTGTTTCGCTCGCGCTCCGTCACGTGATTCCTTGGTGGTTAGTAATAGTTCTCATTGCGCGAGATGTGTGGCTGGCTCTAGTTTTAATTGTGGTGCGACGTAGGGGTGGCAAAGTATTTTCCGTTACTTTCCTCGGCAAGGCTGCCACCTTTAATTTGCTTTACGCCTTTCCGCTGTTGTTAGTCAATTCTCCTCATGGTCTTGGTCGAGTCGCATTAGTTCTCGGCTGGAGTTTTGCTATTTGGGGCATGGCGCTCTATCTGTTAACTGGGATTCACTACTCATATTTAGGATTGACGCCCAGCTCTTCGCATTATCGGCAAAGTCGCTAATATTGCGGCGTTCCAGCACTACTTAATAGGGAGATAGCCAATGTCAGCCGTTCCAGTCGAACTGAAATTTACCAAAGAGCACGAGTGGATTCGCTCCGCTGAGGGCTCTCAAGTGGTACGAATTGGCATCACCGATTTTGCTCAAAGTGCTCTAGGCGACATTGTGTACATTCAATTGCCGAAGGTCGGTCAAAAAGTCACCGCAGGGGGCGTATGTGGTGAAGTAGAGTCAACAAAGAGCGTTTCCGAAATTTTTGCACCGGTGACGGGAACAGTTGTAGCGATCAATTCTGATTTGGACAGCGCACCTGAAGTGATGAACACTGACCCATATGGCGCCGGTTGGATTGCTGAAATCGAGTTGGATTCAGATGCGACTGACCTCTTAAGCGCTGCAGATTATGAGTCGCTCATCTCGTAATTGCAAAAAACGTTGCCTCAGAAATTCTGCTTGACCTTGAGCTCTGCTCTCGCCTAGTGTCATCCTCTAGTTGAACCTAAGGTGTCCTAAAGAAGAGAGCGAGGGAAAAGTGCCAGCCGCCTCGAATGACCACACATCTGGCGAACTCACCTCGACCATTCATCTAGGTACCCAATCACAAGATTCGCACACGGATGATGTAGTTGGTGGGTCCGAACACCTATCCACACAAGAGCGAGAAGTTCTTTCCGCGTTGCCGGAGGGTAGCGCAATGTTGATTGCACTTTCTGGACCAGATAGGGGCGCCCGTTTTTTATTGAATGTGCAGAGCACTTTAATTGGGCGGGACAGCAGCAGCGACATTTTGTTGGACGATATTACGGTCTCGCGCAAACATGCCCAGATCGAACATGCGATTGGCTCGATGTACGTTCTGAAGGATTTGGGAAGTTTGAATGGTACCTATGTCAATGGCGAAGCCTCGCAAGGTTCCACTCTCTCTCAAGGAGATCTTA
The DNA here is from genome assembly GCA_037133095.1 of Actinomycetes bacterium. GTDB lineage: Bacteria > Actinomycetota > Actinomycetes > Nanopelagicales > Nanopelagicaceae > CAIMZW01. The sequence goes on along the minus strand of JBAXOT010000008.1, from coordinate 56,104 downwards.
TTCAAATCGGAAAATTTAAATTGACCTTCTTTGTGAAAGGGGGATTGCAATGAGCGTCCCAGCTCGTGCCTATCTCAGTATCGGTGAAGTTCTCAGCAAACTTCGGGGCGATTTCCCCGATATAACGATCTCGAAGATCCGATTCTTAGAATCCGAAGGGTTGATAGAGCCGCAACGGACACCCTCGGGCTATCGGAAATTTACCCATGTTGATTTAGAGCGGTTGCGATATGTACTGCAAGCTCAGCGAGACCAATACTTGCCATTGCGAGTGATTAAAGACAATTTGGATGCTCTTGATCGCGGGCTGCAACCTGCGGCAACTCCTGGTTCGATGGCCACGCCTCGATTGGCGACCGTTGACGGGGAATTCGCACCCGCAAATTTTGGTGAGGAGAATGATCTTCGTCTTTCTCGGGATGAATTGCTTCAAGCCTCGGGCTTAGCCGAGAGCCAATTGGGGGAGTTGGAGTCGTACGGACTCATCGAACTTCATGGTCGACATTACGACGCCAATGCCTTGGCAGTTTCCCGTGCGGTCGCCGAAATTGCGGCCTTTGGAATCGAAGCTCGCCATATGCGCTCGTTCAAGAGCGCTGCTGATCGAGAAGTCGGCCTAGTCGAGCAAGTGATCACACCGCTGCTCCGACAAAAGAGTTCGGATGCTCAAGCACGAGCTCAAGAAGTTCAACGCGAGTTAGCCTCGCTGTCAGTTCGCCTGCACTCCGCTCTGGTTCGCGCCGGTCTCGAAAGACTTAGATAATTACCTCATGCCAGATAAGAACGATGCAGGTCGATTCCTAAATGGAGAATATAAGAGCGTAGAAGTGATTGGCGTTCGCGTTGAAATGCCCTCGAATCAACCTATCGTGCTGCTGAAGGAGGCAGACGGCGTTCGTTATCTGCCAATCTGGATTGGGGCAGTCGAAGCGACCGCGATTGCTTTTGCCCAGCAGAGCCTGACGCCACCACGCCCTTTGACCCATGATTTGCTCGCGCAAACTATTGAAACTTTGGGCTCTGAGTTAAAGCAGGTCCTGATCACTGAGGTCAGGGATGGCATTTTTTATGCCGAATTGCAATTTGTGGGGGGTCAGTCGCTCTCGGCTCGACCCAGTGATGCCCTGGCGCTTGCGTTACGGGCTGGCGCTCCGATTCTCGCCAGCGAGGAACTTTTAGGTGAGGTGGGAATTGAAATTCCCGACCAGTCCGATGATGAAGTAGAGAAATTTCGCGAATTTCTAGATCAGATTAACCCCGACGATTTTGCGGGTTAATTCCTAACCCTGAAGTTTACCTTGAGAGTTTCGCGTGTCGGTCATTGTCTTTCCTCGTGGCCAAATCTACTGTTCAGGTAATTGAAAACGATGGAGAATAGGCGGGCGAAGATGCGCCTGGCAAAAATTCCAAGTTGGCAATTCTTCCCCCACAGAAGTGAGTATTAAATGACCGAAGATTTTGGTTACCGCGGCGCTACCGCATGCGTTGCTGCTGGAATTACCTATCGGCAGTTGGATTATTGGGCCCGGACTGGACTCGTTGAGCCAAGTATTCAACCGGCCGCTGGCTCGGGATCGCAACGCCTGTATGGCTTCCGCGACATTTTGGTTTTAAAGATAGTTAAGCGTCTTTTAGATACAGGCGTGTCGCTGCAAAATATTCGTGCGGCAGTCGAACACTTGCGAGATCGTGGTATTTCGGATCTGGAACGGATGACTCTCATGAGTGATGGTGCCTCCATTTACGAATGCACCAGTGCCGATGACATTATTGATTTGTTGCAAGGCGGCCAGGGAGTTTTTGGAATTGCGATTGGTCGAGTCTGGAGCGAGGTGGAAGGTTCACTAGCCCATCTCCAAGCCGAAACCACTTCCGATGGCACTCAGCCAAGAAGTGTCGTAAGTAACGACGAGTTAGCCGAGCGCAGAAAGCGCAAGGGAGCCTAAATTTCCTTATCCTTAGGCACTGAGTTGATAAGTGGCTAAGGGAGAAAAATGAGTTCTATTCGCGCGCGTTTTGAAGACCGTCATATTGGTCCGGATGCGGACCAAATTCAGACGATGCTTCGCGAGTTGGGCGAAAGCGATCTTGATTCTTTTATCGCCAGAGTTGTGCCGGAAAATATTGCAATCATGCACTCCTTGGAATCTATGCTGCCTCCTGCAGCTTCGGAAGTGGCTGCAATTGCTGAACTTCGTGCCAAGGCAGCGAAGAACCAAGTTCTGCATTCACTTATCGGCGTTGGGTACTACGGCACGATTACGCCACCGGTGATCTTGCGAAATGTTTTGGAGAATCCGGCTTGGTATACGGCTTACACCCCATATCAACCGGAGATTAGCCAAGGCCGATTAGAGGCAATTTTTGCGTTTCAAACCGCAGTCTCTGATCTAACTGGCTTGGCCATCGCGAATGCTTCCATGCTTGATGAAGCAACAGCTGCAGCCGAAGCCATGACTTTGGCCAGGCGAGTATGGAGCGGTTCCGATGATGCGGTCTTTGCCATCGATATTCAACTCCATCCACATATCAGTGCCGTTATTGAAACTCGGGCAAAGCCACTCGGGATCAAAGTTGTCGCCACCGAAATGACCGCTGAGGCTCTTTCTGCCTTGGGCCGCGAAGTTTTCGGAGGAGTTATTGCGCAGTTTGGCAGTAACGGTTTAGTTGCCGATCCATCCTCCGCCATCGAGTGGTTGCATTCAGTAAACGCGCAAGCTGTGATGGCGACAGATTTGCTCGCCCTTACATTGGTGAAGTCACCAGGGGAGTGGGGCGCTGATGTTGCCGTTGGTTCCGCACAGCGTTTTGGCGTCCCGATGGGATTCGGTGGACCTCATGCCGGGTTTATGTCAGTTCGAAGCGGCTTAGAACGATCTATCCCGGGTCGATTGATTGGCCAGAGCGTCGATAGCCATGGAAATCCTGCGTTTCGATTGGCATTGCAAACTCGGGAACAGCATATTCGTCGAGATAAAGCGACATCGAATATCTGTACTGCCCAAGTTTTGTTAGCCGTAATTTCGGCGTTTTATGCTATGTGGCACGGTCCTCAAGGTTTGCAAGCAATCGCGACGCGCGTACATGGATACGCCCTCTCTTTTCGCGAAACACTAATGCAGAATGGACAGACACTTCTTGCTGGAGAAATCTTTGACACGGTTCTTGTCAACGTGGCAGACGCGAACGATGTCGTAAGACGCGCTTTGCGCCTCGGTTTCAACTTGCGAGTGGTGAATTCGAATCAGGTAGGGATCTCATTTGATGAAACCGTGACTGATGAAACTTTCACTCGTCTACTGGCAGTTTTTGATGTCGTCGCGAAAGTTGACCGCTCCTCGCATTATTCTGCACTACAGAAGCGCACAACTTCCTTTCTTGCCCATCCGCTTTTCAACTCCTTCCATTCTGAAACTTCGATGATGCGATATTTGCGTGCGCTGGCGGACAGAGATTTAGCCCTGGATCGCTCGATGATTCCATTGGGTTCATGCACCATGAAACTTAATGCAACTACTGAGATGATTCCTGTCACCTGGCCAGAGTTTTCCTCACTTCATCCTTTCGCTCCCATTGATCAAAGCATTGGGATGAGAGAAGTTATTGATGAACTTTCCACGTGGTTGATTGCAATAACTGGTTACGACGCCGTCTCCTTACAACCTAATGCGGGTTCGCAGGGTGAGTTCGCGGGTTTACTGGCAATTCGGAATTATCTAGATAACCAAGGCGAGAGTTCGCGAAATATTTGTCTGATTCCTTCCAGTGCGCATGGCACAAATGCCGCAAGTGCGGTGATGGCGGGCATGAAAGTGGTTGTGGTCGCCTGCGATCAAGAGGGCAATGTCAGCGTTTCAGATCTCAAAGAGAAGATAGCGCAATATTCCGGCACCATTGCCGCGTTAATGGTTACCTATCCATCAACGCATGGGGTTTTCGAAGCTGCAATTTCCGAAATCTGTGGCTTGGTTCATGATGCTGGGGGACAGGTTTACGTTGATGGTGCAAACCTCAACGCTCTGGTCGGACTGGCTCAACCGGGCAAATTTGGTGCCGATGTCTCGCATCTCAATCTTCACAAGACATTTTGTATTCCGCACGGTGGTGGCGGACCTGGTGTCGGTCCAGTTATTTCGCGTGCCCACCTCGCCCCCTATTTGCCTAACCATCCGCTTGATATGACCGCTGGACCTGCCACCGGTCCTGGTCCAGTAAGTTCGGCGCCCTTTGGCTCGGCGAGCATTCTGCCGATTTCCTGGACGTACATCCGCATGATGGGTGGTGCTGGGCTCAAGCGGGCTACCGAAGTGGCCATTTTGTCTGCCAACTACATTGCCAAGCGATTGGATGCGCATTTCCCTGTCTTGTACAAGGGCGAAAATGGCTATATCGCTCATGAATGCATTATTGATCTACGCGAATTGACCAAAACATCCGGCGTTTCGGTCGACGATGTCGCCAAACGCCTGATGGATTACGGTTTTCACGCCCCGACCATGAGCTTCCCAGTCTCTGGGACGATGATGATCGAGCCGACTGAATCGGAAGATATTCGTGAACTCGATCGCTTTATCGATGCGATGGTCGCCATCCGAGGCGAGATAGCCGCCATCGAACGAGGTGATGTTGCACTGGATGCTTCTGCTTTGCACTTCGCGCCACACACGAGCGCCGATTTGGTGCGTTCAGAGTGGGTAAGAGGCTACAGCCGATTCGAGGGCGCATTTCCCATGGGGGATGACGTCACCATTGGTCACCAAGGAAAGTATTGGCCGACCGTGGGACGGGTCGATGGCGTCTTCGGCGATCGCAATCTTGTTTGCGCTTGCCTGCCCATCGAAGAGCTAGCTATCAATTAATCAGAACCACCGAAAGGTCTAGTCCTCGAGCCACATACCTGATTCCGTGAGGGGAAAGGGGTTACTCGAGTGAGAAATTATTAGTTGACATAATGTAGATTATCGGCGATTAAATATCCGATGGAGCGACCACTGTGTCACGCTGGCGAACGCTTCCCAGACAATCGAGCCGGTCATCTTGGACCGACCCTGAGCGCGTTCGATAAAGGTGATGGGGACTTCTTGAATGGTTGCGCCTAAATCATGGGCTCTCATCGCCATTTCAATTTGAAACCCATAACCGTGGGTTTCGATCTGTTCGAATGGAATTCTTCGAAGAAGTCCGGCGGAAAGGACTCGGAAGCCACTTGTGAGGTCACGGTAGGGCAATCGCAGGAGAACTGAGGCATAGGAAGTGCCAAATCGGGAGATAAAAATCCGGTGCCAAGGCCAGTTTTGGACCGACCCTCCGGCGACCCACCGAGACCCAATAACGAGATCCGCGGAATGCGAGGCGGCAAGCAATCGAGGTAATTCTTCTGGTTGGTGACTGCTGTCAGCGTCCATCTCTAAGAGGTAATCAAAGTTGCGTTCTAAACCCCAAGCAAATCCGGCCAAATAAGCAGGACCGAGGCCTTCTTTCTTCGAACGGTGTAAAACCGTGAAATTCGCCAACCCAAGTGCGTCGGCAATCGCCGCGGTTCCGTCAGGTGAGTTGTCATCGACCAAAAGGATATGGATGTCTTCGGATTTATCGACATTTCGAACCGCGTCCAGGCGGTGCAGCAATGAGGTGATGCTCTCGGATTCGTTATAAGTCGGGATTACGATCAAATACTTCATCTCTTTGCCACCTCCTGGTCACTAGCCCAATAAAACAAAGAATTATGAGAAGTTCGATAACTTTTCCATATTTCACACTTGGAGTTATTTTAGTTGTACCTGAGACTTTCGCCGTCAAAGTTCCCGGCGTAAAGGGCGAGAGTGCAGAGTCAATCTTTCCATTGTGTCGAATAAAGGAGGTGATTCCGGTTGTAGAGTCATAGGCGATCGGGCGTCGAACTTCAAGAGCTCGAGCTATGGCTATCTGCCGTTCTTGGAAAAGCTCTTGAGTGCGACCAAATGTGGCGTTATTTGTTTGAACTACCAAGATGCTGTCGTATTTGGCAGCAGAGCGGACGATTTCATCATCGAGAATCTCATAACAGAGCATTGGTGAGATGGATTGAGACATTACTTTAAAGTCGACTCTGGTATTTCCAGAGCTGAAATCACGAATGGATTGTGTAAGCGGTGAGACTTTTTCCGCAAGAAAACGGATTGGTATAAATTCGCCGAAAGGAACAAGTTTTCGCTTTATATAAATTTCCCTTGAATTCGGACGGATCAGAATTGACTCGTTAAACAACTTTCCATTGCGGGACTCAACAGCCCCAACTTGTATAGGAACCAACAACTGACGCGAAAGTCGTTGAATTAACTGAACTTCGGAAGTTCGATCCGCTGTCGAAATTAACACCGTGTTTTCAGGCCAAACAATGAGATCTACGGATCCAGGGGCAATCGAGGTGAGTGTCTGACTGTACTGTCGGTCGAAAACTGCCTTGGGATTATCGTTAAATCGCAGTCCCAGTTCGGGCACTCCCCCTTGGACCAGGGCAATTCTTAAAGAGGGCTGTTGCGACACAATGACAAGATCTTTGGCAAGGAGCGAGATGGAAAGCGTAGGCAATACAAGCAGAACTAAAGCGCGCCGATCGAAATTGTGAGCGAAACTTGCCAAAGTTGCGGAAAAGAGAACCATCACAAAAGATCCCAGGGCTACTCCCCCCATTGGCAGCGCCGAACTAAAGGGCGATTGGACTGTAATGAACCCCAGACGCCCCCAACCGAAGCCACCAAAGGGAAAATTGCGTCGCACAAATTCGACGAATACCCATCCCGAAGAGAAAGCGAGGGCATATTCAATTTCTCCTCGAAATCGAATAAAGGCCAAGGGAAGGTAGAACACTGATTCGCCTATGGCAAGGAAGAACCATGGAAGTACCCCTACATATGCACTACTCCAATGAAGCAAAAATAGAAGAAAAGTCAGGCTGAATACCGAGGTTAGGAAGAGGCGTATTCGAAAGGACGGTTCCCGCATTCGATCTGCAAAGATCGCAATGGCAAACACTCCATAGAGCCAAGTGCCGTGGCTCATAAAACTTTGTGATAACAGCAAACCTGCTAAAACAGATATTCCCGTCGAAACAAGAATCCGATTTTTCACCACCGAAGTGCAGAGATCATTCGATCGACGCTTGCCCCTAATCCGTAATCGCGCTGATATTTGTAAATCTCATCGAGCGATTCTGGCTCCTTAGGGAGTGCAAGGTCGATGTTCGGCAGTGGCACATCAAGCGCACAATGGACGAGTTTTGGTGCTATCTGAATATATTCTTCCGCCTCCAATATCTTCTTGCGCAAATTTGGAGTCAGCCGTTCATCGCCGTTCATAGCTGCACTTTGTACCTCGGACAAGGTGGTGAAACGTTGCGCAATAGTTGCTGCGCCTTTCTCGCCGATTCCTCGGATACCGGGAAGGCCATCCGAAGCATCCCCGCGAATCATGGCGAAAAGCGCATATCGATCACCCGGAATATCGTATTTCTCGGCAATCCACTGTTTGTTAACCAGATCATGAGCCGAAATGCCTTTGGCTAAATAGGCGACAGCAACTTTTCGATCATCATCCACCAGTTGAAAAAGATCACGATCTCCGGTGACAATCCGAGTCGGTCCTGGATGGGTCACACTGTAGGTAGCAATGACGTCATCGGCCTCATAATCGTCAGCCCCCACAACAGGTATGCCAAATGCCTCTAAGAGATCCAGCAGGATTGGTATTTGTGGCGTTAAAAGGTCTGGCTCTTCCTCTTCGCCATCAGCGCTTAATCGGTTCGCCTTGTAACCGGGAAAGAGATCGGTTCGCCAAGTTGGTCGCCAATCCCCTTCGATACATGCGACTAAACGGTTTGGGCGATAAACGGCGAGAAGCCGGGCTGTCATATCTAGATAACCCCTAATGGCATTGACTGGCGTGCCATCCGGCGCCAACAAAGTATCGGGCATTCCAAAATACGCGCGGTACCACAGCGAGGCACTGTCGATAAGCATTAAAGTCATATGACGGCACCTGCGTAGCTAACAATTCCGCGATCAATTCTTTTGAGCGCATCAGAGACCATGCCCGACATATGAGGCGAAGCAATGGCGAGTTGGCGCAGAAGATCAATAATCTGTTTCATGGATCTGACGAAATCGCCAACGGTCAACTCAGTTCCCTTGAGAATTGCCGTCAAGGAATGGCCATTTGCCCACCTGTAGGAGGCCCAACAGAAGCCAAGGTCAGGTTCTCGAAGTGGCTCTAACCCGATCTCCAATTCCATTTCGTGTATGCGGTGCCACTGATGAACCACCTCTTGCAACACCTCTTGAACCGCACCATGTGGAATTTTTGGCGAAGATTCTCGCCGTGCTTCGAAAAGAAAACTTGAAAGAACGGAAACGAGCTCTGAGCCGTTAAGTTCGTCAAAACTCCCCAGGCGAATCATCTCCGCGATGAGTAGATCTGTTTCGCCGTAGATTTTTGAAAGCAACCGTCCGGAGTGTGTTATTAAATCGCCTTCGATATAGCCGAGTTTCTCGAGCATAACTCGTACTAGATCGAAACGTCGGGCAATGACGTTTGTGCGATTATTGACGCGCTCGGTCAAGCCGCGATTTTCTCGCAGCAATCTTTCAATTCGTTCGGCGAGACGGGCATGCACCTCTCGCTCGGCACAACCATGGCACGGATGTGATCGCAATACCTTTCTTAGGTCGCTGATCTCTTCTTCAATCTCTTGCCGTTTAGCCCGTGAGCGTTTGCTTAAAAACTTTTCTAAGTCAGAAATCTCGGCACGAATATGTGAGTACTCCATAAAGTCGCCCAAATGGCACAACACTTCGGTCTGCAATTTAACAACTGCGGTTTCGTTTCGTGCAATCTGGCGCGCGAGTCCCACGACCGCTTTGTCTGCTTGAAATTGGGCGAACGAGGATTCCAAGGAAGTTCTGGCGCGCTGTGCGCCAAATTGCGAAATGAGGTTAATGGCCATGTTGTATGTTGGCTTGAACGAACTTTTGAGCGGATAGGTTCGGGTGGAGGCAAGTCCGGCAACCGAACTTGAATCAACCTCCCTATTCCAGATGATGACGGCGTTACCCTCAATATCGATACCGCGCCGGCCGGCCCGACCGGTTAGCTGGGTATATTCACCAGGTGTCACCGGCACATGTGTTTCGCCATTCCATTTCATTAATTTTTCTAAGACCACGGTGCGAGCAGGCATGTTGATGCCCAGAGCGAGCGTTTCGGTAGCGAAAACTGCTTTAATCAATCCGCGCTGAAAAAGTTCTTCCACGGTTTCCTTGAACTTCGGGAGCAACCCAGCATGGTGTGCCGCGACGCCACGCTCTAGTCCATCCGCCCACTCATGAAATCCCAAAACAAAGAGGTCGTCTTCAGGAATGCTCTGCGAATTCTTCGCAATCACCGCACGAATTTCGGAGCGTTCATCCGCGGTGGTCAACTTCAAACCAGCGCTTAGGCATTGATGGACAGCAGCATCACAAGCTTTACGGGAGAAAATAAAGGTGATTGCAGGCAATAATCCTTCGCGATCCAATTTTTCGATCACTTCGGCACGACTCAGATACGCAATATTGATCGCCGTATCTGATCTCTCGTTCCAATTGCCACGGCTGTGTCGAGACTTATTCACATTGGTTTTCACACGCCGGCTGGTCTCGCGCTCCAGTCGTAGAATTTCAGGGCTGACCTTGCCGCCCTCTACAAAAAGATCGAGAAGTCGATTGCCGAAGAGGACGTGTTGATAGAGCGGAACTGGACGGATTTCAGTAACTATCACCGAGGTGCCGCCACGAACTGTCTGAAGCCAATCACCGAATTCTTCTGCGTTGGATACTGTGGCTGACAGTGACGCCACCTGGACGCTCTCTGGCAAATGAATCAAAATCTCTTCCCAGACTGCGCCGCGAAATTTATCAGCTAGGTAATGCACCTCGTCCATCACCACAAACTTTAAGTTTTGTAGGGTGCTCGAACCCGCATACAGCATGTTGCGCAACACTTCTGTAGTCATAACAACAATCGGAGCCTCGGAATTGAAACTAGTATCACCAGTAAGAAGACCCACTTTGGAATCGCCGAACATAGCGCAAAGATCCTGGTATTTTTGATTAGAGAGCGCCTTTATAGGCGTGGTATAAAAACATTTATTTCCCGATGTGATTGCTAAATAGGCAGCAAACTCCCCCACAATTGTTTTGCCGGCACCAGTCGGGGCCGCTACTAAAACTCCCTGCCCATCTTCCAATGCTTGGCAACCAGCGATCTGAAAATCGTCAAAAGGGAAGGAATATTGAGATTGAAAACTGCTGGTTTTGGCGTAGGCATTTCTGGCACGGCTTGCCGCATATTTTTCAGCTGGCGACAACTCCACTAAGAAACCCAAGTAAGAAGAGATTGCGGATGCACGCTGGCCTTAAGTGGAAGTTCGCCGTAGCGCTCGCCATCGGCATACGCCACTGCATCTGCTTCGATCTGTATTTCACGACAGCGAAAAATCTCGACCTTAGGATGCGTAACGTGAGTCCCCTTGAAAACCTTTGGAAAGACTTTTAAGAACTCCCATTTAGGAATCGGATGCAAAAGAAGCACATCAAACATTCCATCCTGACGATTCGCACTAGGACAGACCCGCATTCCGCCGCCGTAGGTTGGTCCATTGGCCACAGCAACCAGCATCGCCTTGGCATGTATTTCCCTACCATCCGCAACAATGCGATAACTCTTAGGTTGGAATTTTGGAAGTTCAAGGAGTATCGAGAGGTCATATTTGACCTGTCCTTTGATCTTGGTAAATCTATTCGCCCGTTCATTGACCATTGAATCAAATCCAGTACTGAGCACTTGGCCAAACCACGAGGTTTTCGCACCTAATGTCGCGCCACCCAAATCAATTTCTATGGGCGCATTTGTGGTCATGAAATCTACGAGCTCGGTCGGACCAAAATCGACCGTCCCATTTGCGCGCGCGAAATCGTTTCCAGTCCCGGCCGCAAGAACTGCCATCGGAATCGATGTCGTGGCCAATTCTTGTATCGCGAGGTTAACTAGTCCATCACCGCCGACAACTATCACTGCCGAAATTGACCCAGTTGAAATTGCGCGTCCAAGCAAAAGTCGGCTCTCTTCGGCGCTTGATCCGCAAATCCACTCGCTTTCTATGTCGCGCTCGCTGGCAATACGCTTAACCTCATGTGCCAACGTCAGGCCGCGCTTTTTACCCGAATAAGGATTAACCACAATTACCCAGCGCATGGCTACTTGGCGTCCGGATCTTCTATTTCATCGATGCTCTCGACGACGTACTCAGGCGAGGCTTCATCGTCGCTAAGCTCAACTTTTCGTTTTGCCCGGCGGCGATCAATCAATAGTGCGATGCCGCCTGCACCGAAGTAGAACGCCACAAGCGGAACGGCCAAAACCGACATGGAAACAGGATCGCCTGTTGGAGTGAAGGCCGCTGTAAATACCGCGATGCCAAAAACGGCAAAACGCCAAGGTTTCAAAATCCCTTTTCCGGTGAGTACGCCCGCCAAATTCAGGGCGACCAGAAATACCGGCAGTTCAAATGCGGCTCCGAAAAGCAGAATCACTCGGAGAACAAAATCAAGGTAATCAGCAAAGGGAATCAGGTTGGATAGTGAGTTTGGTGTGAACCCAAGAAGTACTCGAACCGCGACTGGGAGAATCCAATAACCGAGTCCGGAGCCTAGGGCGAAGAATGGGGTGGCAATAATTATAAAGAGGACGGAGTTACGTTTTTCTTTGCGATGCAGACCAGGTGCAATGAAAGCCCACAGTTGGTAAATCCAAATTGGAGCCGCAATAATCACTCCGACAAGCAGTGCAACTTTTATCTGTAAATTGAGTGGACCCAAAACGCCATTAATGTAGAGCGTGCCGCAATGGTCAGCTCCTGCTTTTTGGGCTTGTTTAAGATCGCAAACCGGCGCGGACAGTGTGCTAATGATGGAATTATAGAAAAACCATCCGACACCAGAGGCGATAACGATTGCAATTGCGGCTCGTACAACTCGCTTACGTAGATCACGAAAGTGTTCTATCAGCGGCATTCGACCGCCCTCAAGGGCGCTCATAACGTCTGGTTAGTTGCTGGCGGAGGTGTCGCCAGATTCGGAATCAGGCTTTGCCTTCTTCTCCTCAGGACTGAGTTCTTTTACTTCACTTTTGAAAATGCGAAGGGATCGCCCGAGAGCACGCGCGGAATCTGGAAGTCGCTTCGCCCCAAACAGGACGACGAGAACGAGTAACAAAAGGAGAATGTGGCTTGGTTCTCTGAGAAACATGAATACTTCCTATCGTGAGTTAAGAGGTTAGATAGTACCTCGCGGGAGAGCCTTAGCCCCACTTACTTCGTGGTTAATAGGCTCATTCTTCATTACTTTTCGGTAAAGAATATTGCTCCAGAGTCAGACGAACTCGGTCGAGCAGAGCCTGCGCCAGACTCGCGGGCTCTAAAATCCTTACCTTTGGCCCAAAACCCAAGCAGGTTCTGAGTATCCATTCCGGGTCGCTGACATGAACGCGAACTCGGACTCCTTCTCCATGTGCCTCCACCATGTCGATTATTGAAGCGTTCTCCTCGAAGAAGACTCGAGCCGATGGCGAAACTTCCAATGTCACCTCTGTGATGGAGTCGACCGCCGTAGCAACATCTGAAGCGCGATATCGGGTTTCGTCAGCGTCGAACACTTTAAGAGCAGAGATTCTGTCGATTCGGAAGGTGCGATACCCGCTCGACAAAAAGCACCACCCGGAGAGATAGATCAACCCATTCAAGTGGCTAATGGAATCAGGTCGAACGACTCGATGAGTGAGAGCATCCTTCGCAACTCCCTGATAGTCGATTTCTAACAGTCTGCGCCCCGCTATGGCTCGTTCCACTTCCCCGAGAAAACCCGTCCCGGCATCAAGAGTTGGCTCGATTCGAATCGGCAGTTCCGAAGTAGAAAGTACCGAAACTAGTTTGTCTCGCAGCGCCGCAATTTCAACCACATACTCTTCACGCAATCCCATGAGAACTTCTAGGCCCAGCACTAAAGCCTGAATTTCCTTGCGCGACAATTGTCTCGGTCGATCAAGGCTTTGTGCATCGATGACACTGACGTAACCGCTCTCATATGACAAGTCAATGAGCTCAAGTGGGGTGTATCCCGGCAATCCGCAGACAAAGAGTAAGTCGAGATCTTTGGTTAAAGATTTCGGTGTCGTGTCGAATTCGCGCGCCAGATCTTCAATGCTCAGACCAGGGTTTTCCGCAATGAACGGGATCAGATCAAGGGCTCTGGCTGTTCGGTCGAGTGCCGACTCGCTCATAACAACATTTCTTCCAGTTGAAGGGAAATAGCCGAGACCAACTCAGTCGGAGATATGACTCGGGCATCGGAGCCGAACCACAATATTTCCCGGGCAAAGGGAGAAATGTGGTGAAATTTAATAGTGAGCAGATCCCAATCGTCATCATGTGATGAAACTTCGCCGCGCGAACGAAGCGCCAAACACTTCTCCTTCTTGATGAGAACTTGGGCCAGGTGCAAATTTTCGGACGGCATATTCCGGAGGTAACTATCGGCCGAGAAATTCTTCGGAATGTCAAAACTCTTGGTGGCACCAATAGCTGTGACCTCTCCGACAATACGGATCAATTTGAAGGTCCGAACGTCAGAGCGTCCAAGATCGTGGCCTATGAGATACCAATTTCCTCGCCACAAAATCAATGAGTATGGCTGCAATCGTCTGAGGCCAACTTCAGATCCAAGCGAATTTGGATAGTGAAATTCCAGAATTCGTCGACTATCAATGGCATCCCAAATGAGGTCAAAATATTGCTGGGGGTTGTCCACCGAGGAGAGACCGATGGCCAACTCTTCGGTCGCGACTGGTATCCCAAGCGAACGCAACTTCCTTAAACCGCTCAATGCGTTCTCCGACAACGAGGCAGTCCGCCAGGATGCTGCGGCAATAGACAGTAAAGCCAATTCACGAGGCGAGATTTCGCCAATATCTAAGCCGTATGCATCCGGCCGGATCCGATATCCCTTTTCATCTTCAAAGTAGGCGCTCAGACTACCTACTTCAATCTCAATTCCAATCGAGCGGAGATCATCCTTGTCTCGTTCAAACATTCGCTCCATGGTGTCATCAGTGCCGATGTAACCGGCTACGTTACGGAAGATTTCGCTCTTGGTTAGATACTTACGGGTCGCCAATAACGCCATTGTTAAATTCAGCAAACGTTCAGTTTTTCCAAGAGCCACGGTAGAACGATAGGGCTTTGATAGGGTTACGACCTGTTAATTTCCGAAAATTCATGTGAATAGCCAAAAGCACAATGTCAGAGAAAGAGGATTTTATGTCTCATCCAATTTTTAGCTCTTGGCGTCGTGGCGCGCTCATTGTTAGCGCGGGAATTGCCGTGCTAACTCTTGCCTCTTGCTCTACTACTGGTTCTCCCAGTGCCACCGCCCCTACTACGCAAGCGAGCCCAACGATGAGTGAAACCCCAGCCTCCGCTACAGCCGATCTACCTACCGTTACTGGTGCAGCGGGATCCGCTCCCACCATTTCCGCACCCACTGGAACTGCGCCTGCGACTCTGGTTACCAAAGATATCTACGTTGGAACTGGCGCAGCCGCTACGGCGAGCTCAACGCTGACAGTGCAATACACGCTGATGGCTTGGTCAACCGGCAAAGTCGTAGAGACATCGTGGACCAGCGCCCCGGCCACCTTTCCGCTTTCGGGCGTTATCGCTGGCTGGCAGCAAGGGATACCTGGCATGAAGGTTGGTGGCCGCAGACTTCTCGTTATTCCTCCTGCCCTGGGATACGGCGCTTCGGGCAGCGGACCAATCGCAGCCAATGAAACACTGATTTTTGTGGTCGACGTTCTCGCGATTAAGTAGTTCTGTTTAGGCCTCTGCCTCGCTCGTGCCGTAAGACCCTTTAGATGGTCTGCGGCGACGAGCTGGGGCTATAACACCAGGCGCCAAGCGACGGGCCATAATGAGAAAGCCAGTGTGTCCAATCATGCGATGTTGCGGACGCACTGCGAGACCTTCGTGATGCCAGCCTCTGATAAGTGATTCTGAGCTCTCAGGTTCGGTAAATAACGCGCTGCTTTTGATGGTTTCCGCAGTTAACGAGAGTTGAGTAGTGGTTGCCACGTATGCCATAAATACTCCCCCAGGTTCTAATACCGCTCCTGCCATCTCAGTACATTCCCAAGGCGCCAACATGTCGAGAATCACCCGGTCGTATTTGATCAGGTGCTCGTGCTCTTGAACCGCGCCTACTTGTAGTAGCCAATTCTCCGGGAGACCATTGAAGTAGTGAGAGACATTCTTCCGAGCGATGTCAGCAAACTCTTCGCGTTTTTCAAAGGAATGCACGATTCCATTGCTTCCGACAGCGCGCAGCAAACTAATGGTCAGTGCACCTGATCCGACTCCGGCCTCTAGAACCTTCAGACCAGGCGCCACATCTGCAATTCCAACAATCAAGGCTGCATCTTTTGGATAGACGATAGTGGCACCACGAGGCATCGCAAGGACGTAATCTGCAAGCAAAGGTTTGAAAGCGAGAAATTTTAAGCCGCCTGTTGTTTCAACGACGGAGCCCTGAGGTAGTCCTATGACATCGTTGTGTACTAACCAACCATTATGAGTGTGCCATTCATTGTTGATCTGCAGGGTGATGGTATGCATTTTGCCTTTTGCATCGGTAAGTTGCACCCGATCTCCTGCTTGGAAAAAAGGCGATTGATTACTCATGCCGAGACCTTTCCGAATGTTGCCGAATCGCTGAAAAGTTCAAGGACGCCGGCGAAAGTACGACCTTGCAAAGTAGGGACAATTCGTAAATGTGGATTTGGGGCGATGGTAACTAGATGCGGAATGGCAAGTACGTGTGCGCCGCTGGCCAACCCGGCGGTAACACCAGTAATCGAATCCTCCAGAACAAGACAATCCTCAATATTAACCCCAAGAAGAGTCGCTGCAAGTAAATAGCCTTCCGGATCTGGCTTGCTTCGCGTGACTTCGCCGTTGGAAACGGAGGCGTCAAAGATTCCTTGCGGTGAAACGGCCAATGCGGCATCAACGAGTGGCCGCGGACTGGCTGAAACAAGTGCCAGCGGTATACCAAGTTCACTTATCTCGATCAGCATTTCTTTTGCGCCCGCCACGAAAGTCAGACCATCCAGAAATTTATGTGTCACGCGTTCTACCAGGGAGTTGGTAAAGAATTGCCATTCTCGAACCTCATTAGCGAGTTCGGACATATAACGCCCAACTCGATCTAGTGGTCCTCCGAGGCAGTGCGCCTGGTCAGACTTAGTCCAAACGTGGCCAAACTCAGCCATCAATTCGGTTTCGGCTATCAACCAATAAGGCTCGGAATCAATCAATGTTCCGTCCATGTCGAAGAGAACTGCAGCCGGAATCATGTTGCGTTGAAGTACTTGGCTTCGGGATGGTGCACAATGATTGCCGAGGTCGATTGTTCTGGGTGCAATTGAAACTCTTCGGAGAGCTCTACCCCTATACGATTTGGCTCCAACAACTCGCACAATTGAACTTGCTGTTCAATGTCCGGACAGGCTGGGTAGCCGAATGAATAGCGAGAGCCTCGATATCCCTGATCTAGCAGGGCATCTAATGGCTGGGCATCCTCTTCGGAAAATCCAAGTTCACTTCTGATTCTCGAATGCCAATGCTCCGCAAGTGCTTCTGTTAACTGAACCGAGAGTCCGTGAAGTTCGAGATATTGTCGGTATTCATTTGCTTCAAAGAGTTCTGCACTTGCGAGACTTACGGCACTGCCCATTGTGACAACGTGGAATGCGACTGTGTCGATCTCACCACTTGCTTTGGATCTAAAGAAATCTGCCAGACATAATCGTCGATCTCGGGACTGTCGTGGAAAAGAGAATCGCACTCTCTCCTTACCAGCGTCCGGACCTTCATGGTGCAAGATGACGAGATCATTGCCTTCGGAATAGCACGGGAAATATCCGTATACGAGAGCTGCGTTAAGCCAGCCACGAGACTGTGCCTCGTTGAGAATGGCTCGCAATCGTGGCCGACCTTCATTCTCGGCCATAACGTCATACTCGCCACGTTGACCTTTGAGACCCCACTGCCCAACATAAAGTGCGCGCTCGTCGAGCATGCCCAAATAGTCATTCAGGGCAATGCCTTTAACCACTTTCGATCCAAAAAAGGGTGGAGTAGGAACTCGATTATTTTCCACTACGTCAGAGCGCACTAGATCGATCTCCCGTGCAGTAGTGGATCTGGTATTAGGAGTCCGACGTTCTCGTAATGGTGGCAATTGAGCACCAACTACGCCACGTTTGACGCCCATCATCGCATCCATCAACCTGAGGCCTTCGAACGCGTCCTTTGCATACCTCACGGTGCCGGGAAAACTCCCTGCCAAATCTTGTTCAACGAAAGATCTCGTCAGAGCGGCGCCTCCGAGGATAACTGGCCATTTTTGATCTAATCCTCGTAACGTGAACTCCTCCAGATTTTCACGCATCACGACCGTGGATTTCACTAATAGGCCACTCATGCCAATCACATCGACGCTGGATTCTTCGGCCGCCTCAATAATCTGATTGACTGTTTGCTTGATACCGATGTTGACGGTCGTGTATCCGTTATTGGAAAGAATAATGTCCACCAGATTCTTTCCGATGTCGTGCACGTCTCCCTTAACAGTTGCCAAAAGAATGCTGCCACGACCTTCGTTCTCTGTTTTCTCCATAAATGGTTCGAGAATCGCAACGGCTGCCTTCATGACTTCCGCGGATTGAAGTACGAAAGGAAGTTGCATCTCGCCTTTGCCGAATAGTTCGCCCACCGTCTTCATGCCGGAGAGTAAATAGTCATTTATTATCGCAAGTGGGGCGACCCCTTCGGACATCGCAAGCGCGAGATCGTCGGCTAATCCTGCTTTTTCGCCGTCAATAATTCGACGCTCGAGCCTTTGATTTAATGGCAAGGCCGCTAATTCTGCGGCGCGAGTAATTTTTGAGCTTGTTGCTTCAACGCCATCAAAAAGTTCGAGAAATCGAGAGAGTGGGTCATAGGTACATTCACCTTGAGCATCAAATTCTCGTCGATCATAAATCAGGTCTAGCGCGACCTTTCGTTGCTGTTCATCAATGCGAGCCATCGGAGTGATCTTGGAAGGATGCACAATGGCCGAATCAAGTCCGACGTTCACTGCTTCAGATAAGAAGACAGAATTGAGCACTATCCGAGCCGCAGGATTTAAGCCAAAGGAGACATTGCTAACTCCTAAAGTGGTGTGGACTTTAGGATATTTCGCCTTTAATTTTGCAATTGCTGAAATAGTTTCCAAACCATCGCGCCTTGTTTCTTCCTGACCTGTGGCAATAGGAAATGTCAGAGTGTCTATGAGGATATCTTCAATATCCATGCCCCAATTTCCAGTCAGATCAGCGATTAACCGCTCCGCAATCCGTAGCTTCCACTCACTGGTCCGAGCCTGACCATCTTCATCAATTGTTAGAGCAACCACGGCGGCACCATGCTCTTGAACCATAGGCATGATTCGAGCAAACCGAGAGGTGGGACCATCTCCATCTTCGTAATTGACCGAGTTAATAATGGATCGACCGCCTAGATGTTCCAAACCGGCTTTTATAACCGACGGCTCGGTTGAGTCCAACATGATCGGCAAGGTCGAAGCAGTCGCAAATCGACTTGCCAGTTCGGACATATCTTTTGCACCGTCTCGTCCCACGTAATCTACCGATAGGTCCAGCATGTGCGCACCATCACGAATTTGGTCGCGCGCAATGTCCACACACTTTTGCCAATCTTCCGAGATCAGCGCATCTCTGAAGGCGCGCGATCCGTTGGCATTAGTCCGCTCGCCAATCGACAAGTAAGTAAGATCTTGGTCAAATGGCACGAATTGATAGAGCGAGGACGCACCTGATTCGTGCGCAGGCTCACGAGGCAATAGCGGCGCTTGGTCGAGTAACTCAACGACTGCTTTGAGATGCGCAGGGGTGGTCCCGCAGCAACCACCGACGAGATTCACCCCATAACTATTAACAAACTCTTTGAGGTGGTTTGCGAGTTCATTCGGCGAAAGTGGGTAGGAGGCGCCATCTTTCGTCAGCACAGGCAGGCCAGCATTTGGCATTACTGATATCTGAACTCGGGCGTTTTTGTGGAGAGAGCGAAGGTGTTCGCTCATTTCAGCAGGTCCCGTAGCGCAATTAAGCCCAATGAGATCAATCCCGAGAGGCTCCAGCGCATTGAGAGCCGCGCCGATTTCCGATCCAAGGAGCATGGTCCCTGTTGTCTCGACCGTCACCTGGGCAATCAGGAGGACATCGCGATCCGAAAGTCGAATTGCCTCACGAGCGCCATTTACCGCTGCTTTTGCCTGCAATAAATCTTGTGTGGTCTCTACAAGCAAGGCGTCACTGCCACCATCAAGAAGCCCAGTACTTGCAGTCAAGTATGCTCGCCGCAATTTCTCATAGGAAGTATGTCCTAGGGTGGGCAGTTTCGTGCCTGGCCCAAGAGAGCCGAGAACAAAACGTGGTTTCTGGTCGGTAGAGAATTCGTTGGCTACCTGTCGAGCGAGTTGGGCACCGGCGAAGGCCAGTTCGTATATTCGATCTTCGATTCCATATTCTGCCAAGTTGGCCCAGTTAGCCCCGAAGGTATTAGTTTCTATGGCATCTACCCCAACAGTTAGGTACTGGCGATGCACCGATTTGACGATATCTGGTCGACTGACATTGAGGATTTCGTTACAGCCTTCATGGCCTTGGAAGTCGGCCAAACTGGGATTGGCTGCCTGCAACATAGTTCCCATTGCGCCGTCAGCAATAACTACCCGCTGCGCGAGGGCTTTGCGAAGCAAACTATCCGGTAAGCCCATCGTTTTCATTAACCGAAACTTTACCCTAGATGCAAGTCCGACCCCTAAAGGGCTAAACCAAGTAGGAGATCAATAGCGCGTGCGAGTTCACCGGCGCTGCCACCCGTCAAACCAGATTCGGTCTCCAGACACCATTTTTCCAGCGCTTGAAGTGAATGTGCGGTGTCTAAGTTGGCAGCCTGACTGGTGACAATCTCCTCAATTATCGGGGTTGTCGGAGCGACTTCTTCACGGGAGAGTGCCGATCGAAGTCGATCAATAGAATGTTGTGCGGAGGTCAAAATCTCGCTGCTCCACATGCGATCACCAGCGTAGTGAGAATTGATCAAGGCATACCGAATGACCATTGGATCAACGCCTTCAGCGAGTAAACGTGAGACAAATACCAGGTTGCCTTTGCTCTTACTCATCTTTTCTCCGTCAAGTCCTATCATCCCAGCATGAACAAATGCGAAAGAGAATGGGCGCCCAGTCAGCGCCTGCGCCTGAGCGGCGCTCATGAAGTGATGAGGGAAAATCAAATCTGACCCGCCGCCTTGAATATCGATCAGGAATCCGTCGCCCCCTTGGTCAAGGAAGCCAGGACCTAAAAGATATCGAAGTGAGATAACGCAACATTCAATATGCCACCCAGGTCGACCGAATCCATGCGGCGAAGCCCAGCCGGGTTCACCCTCTTTGTTGGCGATCCAGAGCACTGCATCTAGTGGATGGCGTTTGCCGAGACGAGTTGGGTCTCCCCCACGCTCGAAAAAAATTTGGATCGCATCGTCAACGGCGATTGGCAACGAATCTAAAAAAGTTGAAACATCAAAGTAAAGATCCTCATCCACACGGTAGACAAAACCATTCCGTTCCATAGTGGAAATTGCTTCAGACACTAGGTCCATGACTTGGGTCGCTGGTACAAAATGCTCTGGTGGTAAGACTCGTAGCGCGCTCATATCTGATTCGAACAAGGCGATTTGATTAGCCGCCAAAGCCTTCCAGTCAATTTGATCTCGAATGGCTCGCTCCAGCAAAGGTTCATCAATGTCTGTGATATTTTCGACAAAGGCAACATCTCTGCCTTGCGCTCGGAGGTAACGATTGATGAGGTCAAAGGTCAGGTAGGTGGCGGCGTGACCAAGATGTGTCGCGTCATATGGCGTGATGCCGCAGACATACATCCGAAGGTTTTCTTGCGAAAACACCTTCTCACCTTGATGGGTAGTCAAGCGCAAATCGGGCAGAGAAAAGTTGCCCGCGATGGGCGGTAAGAATTGCGTAGGCCAAGATTTCACCGGTTCACCTTTTCTCGCTTAGTACGGCGGCCATGGTACGGCCGGCCAATTATCGTTAGGAACTGGAAAAGTGCCTTTCAGTAAAAGTTCGCGAACCCGACCTTTAGTCGCTTCGAGCTCGGCGAAAGAAATCAATTCTTCCAAGTTCCAAGAGACAATCTGGTTTTCGATCTGGCGAAGGATGGCAAATTCACTTTCCGAAAACGCATCCCCTGCCCAATTCCACAGCACCGTTCGCAATTTGTCTTCCTCGTGGAAAGTGACGCCATGATCGCAGCCAAAAACTTCTCCGGTCGGCATGAACAAGATATGCCCAAATTTTCGATCGGTATTATTCACAACCGCATCGAAAAGCGCCATCATTCGCAGTCTCTCGTCCCCTAATTGGACGGCCGCAATGACATCCACCTCCGGGTCGACCTCGATCCATAATTGCACAGCACCTGGGCCAAAGGGTCCATCGCGAAGTATGGTCAATGGAACCACATCCATTCCCGATAGAGCGGAAAGTCGATAAGCCGCCACTTCTCGAGAAGCAAGATTGCCATCCGGAAAATCCCAGAGTGGTCGTTCGCCAGCGATAGGTTTATAGATAACGCGGAGCGAATCTTCCCCCTCGGAGACCGACGCCAACAAGGTGGCATTTGAAGCATCTACGAGTCGACCTTCGATCTCTAGATCATTTTCAGAGACAATCGCGAGAATATCTTGGGCTTCCATTTAACGCCGATAGCCATTCGATCGCGGACACAAATGGCCCATGGCATCTACTGGCAAACCGCAGAATGGACACGGCGCTCTGCCAGAAGCAACTACTCGGTCTGCCTGCTTACAGAATGCGCGGACTTGATGAATCCGAAGGGAAGCCAGAATTGCATCCGGCTCTTCGGTGTCCACTAAATCTTCTAACTCGTCGAGACCTTCAGTTTCCGTCTCAACAAAGGCCTGAATTTCTATTCCCACTCGTTGAGTTTGACCATCCCATGAAATCCCAATGAGCCCTACTTGGAAATCCTCAGTAATCGGAAATTCCAACTCTCGGTCATCCACCGAACCCGGAAGTCCTAGTTCATCCAGACTGGCAAGTTGGGATCGTTTCAATTCTCGTATCAACTCCTGAAATCGTTCCGACAATGCAGCAACCTGACTTTTTTCGATCGCCACGCAATTTGAGATATCGGAGGATTGAATCTGCAAGAAAAAGGAACGCTCGCCTGGCAAGCCAACCGTTCCAACTACAAAGCGCTCTACCCGATCATGACGATACTCAATACGACTCATTTGGCTCCCGCTCCCCCGCCCAGCGTATTCCGATTCGGTCTTCTCTTCGCGGTGGACGAGCGCATTGAAGCCAAATGCGAGGTGTCATTGAGACTCATAATCAGCGAACCGTGATCTGTCAGAATTATGGTTGAAATTGATGCGGGATCGACAATGAATTTCTGGAGATCATCGACCGTAAGTCCCACGTGGTGAGCGATTATTGATTTAATAACGTCGCCGTGGCTGATGATCGCGATCGATTTTCCTTGTGCCTTGGCATCCATCACTGCAGAGTTCGCGCGAAGGGACATCTCAAGAAAACTTTCACCTTCGGGAAACCTCACCGAGGCAGGATGGGCTTGAATCTGGTTCCATAGGCGCAAAGTCGCGAGATATTTCAACTTCTTTCCGGACCAGGTTCCGTAATCCATCTCTTGAATCCGGGCATCTTTTCGAAAAATAGTTCGCTTGCTGGATCGCCGAAATGGCGCGATCGTCTCAATGCATCTCTGCAATGGGCTCGAGATGACAAGGTCCAGACTGAGAGCCTCTAACCTCTTGGCCAACAATTCGGCCTCCGCCTGCCCGCGTTCAGAAAGGGCGACACCGGGAACTCGGCCAGCCAGAATGCCACGACCATTCGCAGTGGAGTGTGCGTGACGAACCAGATAGACGACGGCTTGTGGTGCAGGCATGGGGCAAGGTTACCGACTAAATGTGCGAGGTATTGCTAGTGTCGCCACTATGGAACTCCGACAACTCGGCAACTCAGGGCTTTCGGTTTCGAGGTTGGGACTCGGCACCATGACGTGGGGTCGGGACACTGACGAACATGAAGCTGCGGAACAACTCCGCTCGTTTGTCGATCTTGGTGGCAACTTCATTGACACGGCCGCGATATACGGCGACGGGGATAGCGAGCGAGTACTTGGTGGGTTTATTGGTAGTTTGGTGCAACGAGATGAAGTAATCATCGCTAGCAAGGCTGGAATCTCCATCAACGCTGGTGTTCGCCAGGTGAATAATTCCCGCGGAAGTTTGATCGCGGATCTAGATAATTCGCTCAGCCGACTGGGTGTTGATTACCTTGATTTGTGGCAAATACATGCCTGGGATAACACCGTTGCGTTGGACGAGACGCTTTCGGCTTTGGACTTTGCGGTGAGTTCGGGCAAAGTCAGATATGTTGGAGTTTCCAACTTCGCGGCTTGGCAACTCGCCCGCGCGGCTACCCTGCAAAACCCGCTCTTCGGAAAAGCCACAATCGTGAGTGCACAGTCTGAGTATTCGTTACTTAACAGATCGGTCGAGGATGAGCTCCTTCCCGCCACATCTTCTGTGGGTGCGGGATTCTTAGCTTGGTCGCCTATTGGTCGCGGAGTACTCACCGGCAAATATCGCAACGGCGTTCCGTCTGATTCACGCGGGGCGAGTCCCCATTTCTCCGCCTTCGTTTCACCATATATGACTTCAAAATCGAGATCCATTGTGGATGCGGTCTGCGTCGCGGCCGATGGGCTCGGTTATTCACCCATTGAAGTTGCACTCTCGTGGGTAAGAGACAGTCCGGGAGTCAGTAGCGCAATAGTGGGCGCGAGAACCGGCGCACAGTTGCGCGGGATTCTCACGGTTGAAGAGATAGTTCTACCAGAGCAAGTACGGGAAGCTCTCAATGAAATCTCGGCTTAGCTAAATCCTTAAGAGTTTCGCAGCGCTCGATCTAAGACCCGGATGCCGAATTTAAGACCGTCGATAGGCACTCGTTCATCAACTCCGTGGAACATGGGAAAGAAATCGACATCCTCAGGAAGCTTCACCGGGCTGAATCCATAGCCGACGATTCCCAATTCGGAAAGCGCCTTGTTATCCGTACCGCCACTCATGACATACGGCACTGGGATTCCGTGCGGATCCTCAGCCAAGATCGCATTGCGCATGGCATCAACTAATGGGCCAACGAAATCTACTTCGAGCGAAATGTCGTGAACGAGCAGCTCGATATCAACGTCGGGACCCGCCAATTCTTTGATGGTGGCGACGAGTTCATCCTCAAAGCCAGGTAAAAAACGGCCATCGACGACGGCGCTCGCAGTCTGAGGGATGACATTCGCCTTGTAGCCAGCCTCCAACATGGTCGGGTTGGCGGTATTTTGAATAGTTGCGCCGAGCATCCTGGCCGCAGTTCCAATGTGTCGAAGTAGTGGCCGAACATTGGCAGGGTCGTAAACTTCGCCCGTCAATTCAGCAATCTTGCGGAAAAATATGCCACCAATTTTAGTTTCCCGTTGTGGCCATTCGTACGAACCAATGCGAGCAATAGCTTCGCCTAATTTGGTGACAGCGTTGGAGTTATTAATAAATGACCCGTGGCCAGCATCTCCTTTCGCCGTGAGTTTCATCCAGCGAATCCCCTTTTGGGCGCCCTCGATTAAATAGAGCCGATGACCGCCAGTGATGGTGACTGAAAAGCCGCCCACCTCGGAAATCGCCTCAGAATATCCGTCAAACAATTCGGGCCGGTGTTTCACCAACCACCGTGATCCAAAGACGCTGCCTGCTTCTTCGTCGGCGAAAAAAACCAAGAGAATATTGCGAGGAGGCAAATACCCGGTTCGCGCCCACGATCGTACGGTCGCCAAAATCATCGCATCCATATTCTTCATATCAACGGCGCCCCGGCCCCAAATGAATCCATCTTTGATTTCGCCGGCAAATGGATCGACGCTCCAATCTGCGGCGTTCGCTGGAACTACATCTAGGTGGCCATGAATTACTAGCCCAGGTCTAGTCGGATCTGAACCAGCAATCCGCGCGACAACATTTACTCGATTAGGCGCACTCTCAATCAGTTCGCTGGAAATGCCGACGTCCAGCAATTTTGCTGCGACGTATTCAGCCATCGCCCGCTCGTCGCCTTTGCCCTCGCCGTAATTGACGCTGGGAATCCGAATCATCTCCTGGCAGAGCGAAATGCAGTCATCTTCGGCCATGGTGTAATCAAGTGAGGTCATGGCCCAATTGTGCCGTAGTGAAGCCGACTTTTCGCTCGGTTTTCCTTTGTGAGTGCGAAATTGGTATCCTCTGCCGTTCACCTTTCTCACTCGTCCGGGTGGCGGAATTGGCAGACGCGCTAGCTTGAGGTGCTAGTTCCCGAAAGGGATTGAGGGTTCAACTCCCTTCTCGGACACCATCACAAGATTGATTCTCGTTCCATTGGCATATGGCAGGATGACTTTATGGCTGAGTTGATCTATTACTGCGGAACTATGGACAGCGGTAAATCGACCCTCGCCCTTCAAACCGCTCATAACCACCAAAGTCGTGGTCGCCAAGGCCTCATTTTCACCAATCGTGATCGCGCTGGGCGGGGGCTCATCTCCTCGCGCTTGGGACTTCAAAGTGAGGCAATCGAGGTTGATAGTGATTTAGATTTACACAAGTTTGTAGTGGAAAAACTCTCTCACGGTCAGCGGATCGATTTTGTGATTTGCGATGAGGCACAGTTCTACACCGCCTCACAAATTGAAGAGTTGGCGAAGATTGTCGATGGATTGAGCATCGATGTTTTTGCCTTTGGAATTCTCACTGATTTTCGAACCGCTCTCTTTCCCGGTTCTGCCCGATTAGTTGAGTTGGCCGACCGCGTCCAAACGTTGCAAGTCGAGGCGCTCTGCTGGTGTGGTGCGCGAGCAACCCATAACGCGCGGACCGTAGGTGGCGTCATGGTCACACAGGGGGAACAAGTTGTCGTGGGAGATGTCTCATCTGTTCATGAGGTGGCGTATGAAGTTCTGTGTCGCCGACATCATATGAGGCGTGTAACATCACGAGCCTCGCAAAGCGCAGGATACGAACCGCTGCCATTTCGCGAGAATTGATTTCACAGTTCAAACAATCATTGAGAAAAAAGGAATTTATATGCGCTCACGTGGATTTGGTGTTCTAGCTTCGGGTAGCGATCTCGAGCCTTATGAATGTGATCGTCGCGAACTTAGCCCTACTGATGTGGCTTTAGATGTCTCCTATGCTGGAATCTGCCACAGCGATATTCATCAAGTTCGCGAGGAGTGGGGCCCAGCACTTTTCCCCATGGTGCCAGGACATGAAATTGTCGGACGGGTGACCGCAATTGGTTCCGCAGTGACGAAGTTCGCCATCGGTGACTTGATTGGCGTAGGGGTCTTTATCGACTCTTGCGGCGACTGCGAACAATGCCAAGCGGGACTGCAGCAGTATTGTGCCCAAGGCATGACTGGTACCTATAACGGTTACGAGCGAGATGGCACCACGATTGCTTTCGGTGGATACAGCAACAACTTCGTTATTAAATCCGATTATGCCGTCAAGGTTCCTGGTAATTTGGCGCTTGAAGGGGTCGCACCTCTTATGTGTGCTGGAATCACGTTGTACTCGCCCTTGAAGAACTGGAACGCAGGTCCTGGTAAGAAAGTAGGGATAATTGGTCTTGGTGGACTCGGCCACATGGGCGTTAAATTTTCCAAAGCTCTCGGCGCTCACACGACCGTTTTTTCACACACGCCGGCCAAGGAATCAGATGCTCGCTCGATGGGTGCCGACGATTTTGTCGCCACAAACGACCTGGAGAATCTGCGTTCTTTAACCTCCGATTTCGATCTTATTTTAAACACCGTTTCTGCAGATATCGATCTCGAAGATTACCTTCGCCTGCTCAAGGTGGATTCCACTCTTGTTGTCATTGGCCTTCCCGGAAAGCCTTATGCAATCAACGCGGGTTCTCTTCTATCCAAGCGACGATCTCTCGCCGGATCAATGATTGGCGGCATACCTCAACTTCAGGAGATGTTGGATTTTTGCGGAGAGCACAACATAACAAGCGATGTAGAAGTTATTAACTCTGACTACATAAATGAAGCGTACATACGAACTGTTGCTTCGGACGTTAAGTATCGCTTCGTGATTGATGCTACGACTTTCTAAACAAAGTTATGGGCAAGCAGGACGACTGCCGGTGCTAGAAATAGCGCTGGCAGTAAGTTGCCAACCGCCACTTCCTTCACTTTCAACAGCCGAAGACTGATGCCCATGAGCAAGACACCACCAACTACAGTCATCGATTGAATCTGATAGCCAGCAAGAATATTTCCTAGACCATACCCAATTCCTGTCCAGCTCCACTGGTACAAGGCCACTGGGATTATTGAGGCAATGACGCCCCACCCCAAACTTGCAGCGAAAGCCATGGCAGCGAAAAAATCTAAAGTACTTTTCAGAAACAACTGCTCTTGTCCGAGGCCCATTCCATCTTGAATGCTGCCTAGAATCGCCAGCGGTCCGATAGCGAACAAGAGGGATGAGGCAACAAAGCCCTCGACAAAATGAGGGTGGGAAGACTGACCAAACTTGGCACGTAAAAAGATCCCGAAAGAATTGAGCCGGTCTTCAAGACGAAACCAACTTCCAATAAGGCCACCCACCAACAGTGTGAAGAGCGTCGATAACAGTGGCCACCCACGAGGCAAGCTGGAAACAAAAGCAGTATCCCACATCGCTTTGACGGCATCAGCAGCCGCAAGGACGACTATAAATCCGAGAACATCCGTTATTAACTCCCGACTCTTAACTGCGAAACGAGAACCAGCAAATACACCTGCGGTTGTACCGGCGGCTATAGCAACAATATTTACAGCCGTTCCCAGTCCAATCAGCATTAGTTAAAGAGGCCAAATCGCAGAACGGAGAGTAAGCCGAAGAACATGCAATAGATGGCGAATGGCACCAGAGTATTTGTCTTAAACCAGCGTACTAAGAATTTGACGCTGAAATAAGTCGCAATAAAAGAGACCACGCATCCGGCAAAAACTGGTCCCCATAGACCAGAGAGATCACCATGTGCCAGTTTTGGCAGTTTGGAAACCGCGGCACCTAGAATCACTGGAAAGGCTAGGAGAAAAGCGAAGTCTGCCGCGACGGTTCGGCTTAAACCTCGCAACATGCCAAAGCTCATAGAGATACCGAATCGGCTAATGCCCGCGAAGAGAGCCGCACTCTGACCGACTCCGATGACCAACGCCTGGCCTGTAGAAACTCTGGTAGCAATGGCTAGGTTCTCTTCCATCACGGCGTGGTTCCGTCGTCTGGTCAATCGCTCGGCACCAAGGAGAATTAAGCCATTGAACGTGAGAAATATTGCCGAGCCAATTGGCTTCGCGAAAATTCTCTGAAAGAAATCGCCAAATAAATATCCGGCTAGGGCTACTGGAATGGTGGCCACAACAATGAGCCAGAGCACTCGCAACTCAACTTTGCGAAAATTTCGTCGCTTAATTCCCTTTAGTGCTCCCGCGAGAATCTCCAGCCACCTCTTCCTAAAGACCAGAAAGAGGGCAATCGCGCTGGCCAAATGCAACGCAACCGCAACCAGCAAATAGAGAGAAGAAGTGGAGAATGCTTTCCACGAGCCTCCGACCCACGCTGGGACAAGAACTGCGTGACCTAAACTTGAGACCGGGAAAAGCTCGGTTATGCCTTGGATGAGCCCGGTGACTATTGCCTGCAGATATGAGAAATGCATGGTTAGACTCTAACAGTGAGTGAACAAAAATCAGTTCGGACCATCATTTCCCTCATCCGACCCTCACGAACTATTCCAAGGATGTCCTGGACTGCGCATTCCAAATGGTCACTTAATGGGCAACGCGTTGCGATCCTTTTTTTCGGACTCACAATATTTGGACTTGGTGACGCTTTACTTATTCAATCGCATATTGGGAATGCGCCGTGGTCTGTTCTTGCCCAAGGAATTTCCTTCCATTCGCCTTTATCTATTGGCGCAGCCACCTTCCTTATCAGCGGACTGGTTTTACTTCTCTGGATTCCACTTCGCGAACGTCCCGGATTCGGGACTATCTCTAATTTGATCATTATTGCTTTAGCCATCCAAATTGGTACGTGGATATTTCCGGTCGCCCCGAAGTTCTTTGCTGATCAAGTGCTTTATGTTCTCGTTGGGATTGCCCTGGTCGGGATTGGCTCGGCTCTCTACATCACTTGCGGCCTAGGACCAGGACCAAGAGACGGATTAATGACTGCGCTTCATAAACGAACTGGAATCCGGATTGGTCGAGTTCGACTCGCTATTGAGATTTCAGCGTTACTCATTGGCAGAGCTTTAGGTGGACGGCTGGGAATCGGTACGGCGTTATTCGCATTGCTTATTGGCAATTCAATAGCGCTCTCATTGACCCTCGTAAAACATTTGGCGCCCAAGCACAAAGAAGACGGACTTTAGTCTTGGGCGGTCCATGCAATAGGACTTTTCCCTTGTTCGATCAATCGATTGTTCGCCCAAGAAAAAGGTTTGCTGCCAAAGAAACCACGATGAGCCGAGAGCGGACTTGGATGGGCGCTGGTTAAGTAGTCGCCTTCAATGAAGAGTTGAGACAGACTCGCAGCTTGTTTCCCCCACAATATTCCGAGCGCACCATTCTCCGCGAAAACCTGCATTACTCGTCGGGTAATCGGCTCCCAACCAATCGAACGATGGGCATCACTGCGCCAGACAGAAGTTGTCAGAGTGCGATTAAGCAGGACCACCCCTTGTCCTTCCCAGGAACTGAGATCCCCGCCTTTCGGCATCGAGCGCCCCAGGTCAGATTCAACTTCCCGAACAATATTTCGAAGGCTAGCCGGAATTTTTTGGCATCCCTCAGGAACAGAGAAGGCTAAACCACAAGCAAAATCAGGATTTGGGTAAGGGTCTTGTCCGAGAATTACTACTTTGGCGGTTGATATGGGTAGTGACAGAGCCCGAAAAATATCTTCAGAACGCGGCAAGTACTCCCCCGACATCAACAGCGTTTGCTCCAGCTGGAGGAATGAACTTTGCAAATCTTGTAGTCGAAATTGCCATTCCGGAGTTAGTAACTCAAAAAGCATCGGCTGAAATTCATGTTGCTTTCGCGAAAAAACGTCCACCATCGCGGTGAACTGCGACCGAAATACCGTAGGCCTGGCTCAACAGCTCATCTGTAACGACGGTCTCGATGGGCCCACTTGCAATCGCCAGACCGTTTTCCAAAAGGAGGGCGTGGGATGTGCCCAATGGAATCTCTTCAATATGGTGCGTGACGATGACGGTGGCAGGGGAGAGCGGATCTGCCGCCAACAAATCCAAACGCTTAAGCAAGTCTTCGCGACCGCCTAAATCGAGGCCAGCTGCCGGTTCATCCAGGAGCAATAGCTCCGGGTTGCTCATCATTGCCCGGGCGATGAGTACTCGCTTCTTCTCCCCTTCGCTCAGACTGCCAAAGAGTCGATCACCAAGGGATCGAACCCCCAACGTCGTGAGAAGGGATATCGCCCTGGATTCATCCCAAAGGTCGTATTCCTCGTTCCATCGGCCCAGAATCGCATACGCGGCAGTTAGCACCACGTCCAGCACCCGCTCGGTATAAGGAATTGAATCCACGAGATTATTTGTGGTCAACCCAATTCGAGGGCGAAGCTCAAAGACATCACTTTTCCCCAGTTCGCACCCTAAAACGGTGGCCTTGCCGGATGAGGGGTGAATTTGGGTCGAAACGATATGAAAGAGCGTTGATTTGCCGGCCCCATTTGCGCCGAGAATGACCCATCGCTGCCCTTCCTGCATTTCCCAGGAAAGAGGTCCCAATATTGTTTTACCTTCTCGCACAACCGAGACATTCTGGAGTGAGATCACAGTTGTCATAGGAGTGAAAGATACCTGTGTCGCGCCGGTTCCGCGCTAATCTGCCCTCGTGAGCGAGAAAGAATCTGTGAAAACTAACGGCGCCGGCTTCACGGGATTAATTTTGATTTCCGGGGCCGACAAGCCGGGCGTGACCGAGGCGCTTTTCCAGGCCCTCTCTCCCTTCGCCATTACCGTGGTGGATATCGAACAAGTCGTGATTCGAGGACGGCTTATTCTGACCACGCTGATTAGTCTCGACCCGGCACATGCCAGTTATATCGAAGCAGATCTGGTGGCTTTGGCGGAGAATCTTGAACTTGATATCGCCATTGATTTTGTGGACCTCACTGAAGAGCCTCAGCCTGCTGCACACCAGCATTTGCATGTGGTGTTGTTGTCGCAGGGAATCAAGCCTGTTGCACTTGCGGCTGTGGCGGGGAAAATCGCACTTTCCGGTGGAAACATAGATCGCATCAGACGTACCGCTTCCTATCCCCTCACAGCAATAGAGTTTGATATTTCATTGGCCGCCAATCGCTCCGATCCCACCTTCATTACCCAACTGCGAAAAGAACTTGCAGAAATCGCCATCCAAACTGGAGTTGACCTAGCCGTAGAGAACGGTGGTCTCACCCGTCGGGCCAAGCGAATCGTGCTTCTTGACATGGACTCCACTCTCATTCAGCAGGAGGTTATCGATCTCCTCGCTGAGAAGGCAGGAGTTGGTGGTCAAGTATCTGCGATCACCGAATCAGCGATGAGAGGTGAACTTGATTTCAGCCAGTCGCTCATTGCTCGAGTCGCTTTGCTCGAAGGATTGACGCAAGACGCATTGAGTGAAGTATTAGCCGAATTGATGCTGACACCTGGAGCACGCACTTTGATCAGGACCCTGCATCGGCTTGGACATAAGGTAGGAGTGGTTTCTGGTGGATTTATCAATGTCATCGAACCATTGCTTGAAGAGTTGAATATCGACTTCTATCGGGCAAATCAATTGGAGATTTCAGATGGCATATTGACTGGGAAGGTAATTGGTGGCGTTATCGATCGGGCCGCCAAGGCTCAGGCGCTGCGAGACTTCGCATTCTCCGAAGGTGTTCCCATTTCACAAACAATTGCCATCGGCGATGGCGCAAATGATTTGGACATGATTGAACTTGCTGGGCTCGGCATCGCTTTTAACGCAAAGCCGGCGGTACGAAAAGCAGCAGATAGTTCTCTCACTAGTCCGTATTTGGATTCAGTTCTCTATCTCATGGGCATAACTCGAGAAGAAATCGAAGCAGCGGATCTTTAAAGGCTCCGTTGCGAGTTAAAGGCGACAGGCGTGAATATCTGTGACGAGAATACCTCGAGCGCCAATACTCCATAGTTCATCCATGATTCGATTAATTTCTCGATGTGGGACCATCGCTCGAACTGCACTCCAACCAGCTTTTTGCAAGGGTGAAATTGTCGGTGATTCAATTCCCGGGGTAAGGGCACAGGCACGCGCCAATAGCTCAGTCTCCACGTCATAATCAACCAAGACATACTGGCGTGCAATCACAACCCCATTTAGTCGGCGCAGCAGTGTTTCAACCGCCAACGAACGGTTCGCCCCAACTCTTTCGATCAAAATAGCTTCGCTGGCCAGCAATGGCTCGCCAAAAATCTTCAACCCAGCCTGGCGCAAAGTGCCGCCAGTAGAGACGACATCAGCGATGACATCTGCAACACCAAGTCGAACCGAGCTTTCTACCGCGCCATCGAGGCGTACGACTGTCGCGGTCATTGAATGTTCGGACAGATAACGTTCGACCAATCCTGGGTAGGCGGTCGCAATTCTTTTACCTTGAAGATCGGACTCGGAAAGATCGCTGGTCTCGGGCGCCGCAAATCGAAAGGTGCTTCGACCAAAATCTAAGGGCAAAGCCTCAGTCGCCTGCGCGCCACTGTCGAGCAAGAGATCGCGCCCTGTTATTCCTGCTTCGAGCTCGCCCGAACCAACGTAGATGGCGATATCGCGTGGGCGCAAGTAATAAAATTCAACGTCGTTTTCCGGATCATAGAAAGTTAAATCGCGCAGGTCACTGCGTTGCCGATAGCCGGCTTCTTTTAACATCAGCGCAGAAGATTCTGAGAGTGAACCCTTATTAGGAACTGCAACTCTTAACGACATCCGATTCCCCCGTTACAACTGGCCATATACATCCTCTATGTTGATTCCTCGTGCAATCATCAAAACTTGCAAGTGATAGAGGAGTTGACTGATTTCCAGGGCCAATGCCTGATCATCTTGATATTCGGCCGCCATCCAGACTTCGGCCGCCTCCTCGACGATCTTCTTGCCTATGGCGTGAACGCCCGCATCAAGCGCCTTAATCGTTCCTGACCCCTCTGGCCGCTCGAGCGCTGTTTGGTGCAGCTGCGACCAAAGAGAGTCAAAGGATTTCATCAGGCTAGGTTACTAGACATCACGCGAGCGAAGAGAGCACTTTCTCCTCTTTGCGCTCGATCCGGAGCCAATAGACAAATCCCCAGATAACAAAAGGCATGTAGATGCCATACAGCACTCCGGTCGGATAATTTCCATGTGCGAAGGCGAATGGCACGCCGACGATGTCGACGGCCACCCAAACCAACCAAAACTCCACAAAGCCACGGCTCATGGCATAGGTCGCCAATGCCGTCCCGGTGAAAATCCAGGTGTCCACATATAACCATTGTCCGTAGTAACGCTCGCCAAGAGCCTTGAATAATTCCAGGAAAAGGAAGTATCCGACAATGATGAGAGGAAGGAGAACTGCTTTCTCTCTCGTCGTGGTCCACCGCGGCACGACTGCTGGTTTACTTTGCCCGCCACGACGGTTTCGAGCCCAAATTACCCAGCCATAAAAACTGACCAAAATGAGCAGTAAATTTCGACCGGCTTGCCCATACAACGCGGGATGATCTGCCTTCTTTCCAAAAGAGAAAAGTGCGCCAGCGAAGACTGTGAAAAGCAGCCCATCGCCCAAGATGCCAATTGGCCAAGCCGCAACTTTCCGACGCATTCCAAGCACGGCGCTTGCTAAGCCCAATAGCCCGCCGATTATTTCCCGTACCAAGATAGTTTTTGATCCAAAGTGAATCTGGGCTTCGAAGAGCCATTTCAGAACTGACATATGTTCCATCCCTAATCGAAGTGAATAAATTCGATCCCAAGGGAAATAGGCACGATCACCCCAGGCGAGAATCGCCAACGGCAAACGTGCTCTGCTCCTTTATCCAGACTTTAACTGTCGGTTGTGGAGTTTCACCACATCAACCGATCGATGGCTTCAATCGGGTCGCGGACTTTAACCGCCGGTTCGGATTTACACCGACCCCCGGAACGCGCCAATTCTGGCACGAATTATTGGTTCTAGCCTCTTTTTATAGTTCAGCGAGGCAAATTCTCAGCGAATCAATCATTTTGGCTGGATCCGGTGACTGGAATACTGCACTGCCAGCTACGAAGGTGTCGGCGCCAGCGGTCGCGGCCTCGGCGATGGTCGCCAAGGAAATTCCGCCATCTACTTGCAACCAAGGCTTTGGCGCGGGAGCTAAATCTATGTAGGTACGCGCCCGAGCAACTTTTGGCATCATGGCCGACATAAATGATTGCCCACCGAATCCCGGCTCCACGGTCATTACGAGCAGCATGTCAATTTCGGAAAGATATGGCTCGACCGCCTCAAAAGCTGTGGCAGGTTTAATGCCAATACCCACGCGAGCACCAAAACTCTTAACCTTGGCAATGATCTCCCGTGGCGATTCGGTGGCTTCCAAGTGGAACGTGACGCTTGTGGCGCCAGCCCGTGCATACTCGCCTGCCATCTCATCTGGATTCGCAATCATCAGATGCACATCAACAGGCAATGGTGAGTTTGCGATGATGACCTGTGATTCTTCAAAGGTGAATGTGAAATTTGGGACAAAAATATTGTCCATCACATCTAGATGGAGCAGGTCCGAAGCGCCCTGAATGCGAGAAATTTCCTGCGGCAAGTTATCTCGATCTGCGTTGAGAATACTCGGGCAGATTCGATACGTGGTCATTCCAAAATCGTACTATTCAGGCTTCTGAAACAGCGCCAAGAACATGGAATCCGTTCCATGCTTGTGACTCCATAACTGCATGGTGCCATTTGCCAATTGCGCGCCGGGCGGCAATGGGAATACAGCATCGATGGGAATTATTTTCACTTCTTTGTGGCGGTATTGCATATCTAGTACCTGCCCCAAAGTCTCGGCCAGATGTGGTGAGCATGTGGCATAACCCAGAATTCCGCCGGGAGTGAGCATCTCATAGGCGCAATCAAGGAGTTCTCGTTGCAAGGCGACCAGTTCCTTAAGGTCCTTGGCAGCCTTACGCCACCTCGCCTCAGGCCGTCGACGCAATGCACCAAGACCCGTACATGGAGCATCAACCAGAATTCGATCGAATTTCTCATCAAACTCTGCGTATACACGGCCATCATGGTGC
This sequence comes from Actinomycetes bacterium, assembly GCA_037133095.1. Lineage (GTDB taxonomy): Bacteria > Actinomycetota > Actinomycetes > Nanopelagicales > Nanopelagicaceae > CAIMZW01. Next base: position 20,407 of record JBAXOT010000008.1, on the reverse strand, counting down.
GAGATATTTTGTCTCGGAATAACGCGAGCCACTAATTCCGCGCGATGCTCAGTTGGCTCGTTTGCTAAGAAACGATCATTCGGGCGCTCCGTCGCCAATGCATTAAAAAGCCATGCCGCCTTGCCACCTGGACCGGCACATAAGTCGAGCCAGGAATGAGGATGACCAACTTTGCGGGTCTCATAGAAGATCTCTGACACCAATTGTGAACCAAGATCTTGCACACCGGCCCGCCGTTCCTTGACGGCTTTGTAGTTACTTGGCTGGTCAGTTGAAAGTACTGCAGAGCTAGAAAAATTCAGTGCCGTAGCGCCCGCTTCAATCAATTCTTCCTTAGTTGACTTGCCTTTCCAAGCTGCCAAATGCGGTGCAACCGGGATGTTATTAAACGCAAGAAGTTCTTCCACCGACTCCCAGTTCTTCAGGGCATCGTGGTAACTGGATATGACCCATTCTGGATGCGAATATTTCACCGAGATCTTCGTGAGTGGTTCAAATTTGGATGATTGCTCAAGGTCACTGAACAACTCTTCATCACTGCTGATGGAACGAAGTAGCGCGTTTACGTAAGAGGCCTTCGATTCCCCAGCTACTTTTCGAGCTAGCTCTACCGTTGCGCTAACAGCAGCATGAGTAGGTACTCTCATTCCAAATATCTGATGGCAACCCATTCGCAGGAGATCAATAATTTTTGGATCTACTTCTAGGAAAGGGCGATCGATTTTTTCGGAAATCGCAAAATCGTATTTACCCTGCATGCGTAGACAGCCATATCCCAATTCAGTGGCAAACGCCTTATCTCTTACATCTAAACCGGAATCAGTTAGCAACTGCGGCATACGAATATTGGCATATGCGCCGTGCTGGTTTACATCAGTGATAAGCGCAAACGCCAGTTGACGCGCTTGATCAGGCCTTGGTTTTCTTGGCGCTGAACTGGATTTATCCACAACGCGTCCCTGGAGCAAATCTCGCCCCTCGATAGAAATCTCCGCCACTCATGCGCTTCTTACCGGCCGGTGTTACTTCGGCTATTTCGATAGGTCCCGATGCAGACTGAATAATCAATCGGTCCTCGGCCATGGAGATTTCACCGGCGATCGCCCCTGCCGTGTACGCACCCTCAACCCTCAAATTGTGAAGAACGATTCGCTCGCCCAATATCTCTGTCCATATTCCAGGTTGGATTCCGATTGCTAAATCGAGGCGCAGAATGTCTGCCCGCTCTCGGGTCCAATCTATGCGGCCCATTTCTTTCGAAATCTTCGGCGCCAGAGTTGAACCCACCAATGGCTGCGGTTTAGGTTTAATCCCACTGGTAATCATGCTTAACACTTCGGGCAATAACTCTGCGGCACTCTCACTCAAACGTGCCAACACCTCTTCCGTCCGTTCAGCCTCGCCTAACACTGTACGTTCCTGCAAAAAAATTGGACCAGTGTCCATACCCTTATCAAGTTTGAAAATAGTTACTCCGGTTTCCGTATCTCCACTCATGATCGACCACTGAACTGGAGCCGCACCCCGCCAGCGTGGCAGTAAGGAGTAATGAATATTTAGCCACCCGAATCGCGGGCCATGGAGAAGTTCAACGGGAATCAAACGTCCATAAGCCACAGTGACAATCAACTGGGGCTGGGCCGAGAGGAGATGACGGTTTAGTTCGGAGTTGTCCGCCGGCTTCGCAACCTCCAGGCCCTCCGCAACTGCCCAAGCAGCTAAGTCATTTGGAAGCAATTTCAAGCCGCGCCCGCTCTTTCGATCCGGGTTAGAGATAACCGACACCAAATTGTGTTCGGAGTTTCTGATTGCGGCTATGACAGGGATGGAAACCATTGAGGATGAAGCGACAGATATATTCACGTATTTCAGAACCCAAGGCCGTTCATGGCATGCGGTGAAGTTCGAATGATCGGCTCCTGGCCCGATTCTTGAGCCACGCCGAACCAATCGGAGTTGCGGATCTCTTTCATCGCGCGCTTACGCTCGGATTTAACCAAGCGATCAATAAAGAGAATCCCATCTAAGTGATCATTTTCGTGCTGCAAGCATCGAGCAAGAAGTTCTGTTCCCTCCACAACGATCGGTTCGCCATGCATATTGAAACCTTTGGCGACGGCTTTAAAGGCACGTGGCGTCTCATACAACATGCCCGGAAAAGAAAGGCAACCTTCATCCCCCTCTTGCAACTCTTCACTCAAATCCAAACTTGGATTGATTAAATGGCCAACTTCGTCATCAACGTTCCAAACAAAAACCCGTAGGGATACGCCAATTTGGGGGGCTGCGAGGCCAGCTCCCGGAGCCTCGAACATAGTTTCGGTTAAATCTGCCACCAAAGTCCGCAACTCTTTGTCAAAGGTCTCTACCGGCGCGGCAGGTGTGGTGAGCACTGGGTCGCCGAAAAGACGGATTGGTTGGATGGACATCTCTGAATTCTATCGGTTTTCGCTGCGCGCCTAAATCGAGTAGGGATCGAGTCGAATCGATAGATCGGACTCTGACTTAAGACTCTGATGCCGCTGCAGATCATGAGTAAATCTGGCTAGTTCATCCCCAAGGTTTACGTCACAGCGGATGATTAACCGGTATCGATCCAGAGACAACGCAATGGGTGGGGTAACTTCGAACTGGTGCGAGTTCTCAAGACCACGATAAATCGCGGAGATCTTTGCAGTGCCTGCCTCTACAACTGCCACCCGATAGTGCGGAGGCAAATGCGCACTCCGTCGGTGCTCCAACTCAACGGCAGCAGGGGCAATGTAATTGCCACGCAGAATGCTTTGGGCTACCGGATCATTCAGTGGCAGCGAGATAAATGCCTCACCTCCTTCTTCTACCAAGGAAAGGGCGCTGAGCCACCGTTCGCGAGCAACTTCGTCGCTGCGTAACTGAGTACGATTGAAAAGTACGGCACCATCCAAAAGCGCTGCCGCCGAATACCTACCCACTGGTTCGCACCCTGAAGTCGCGATGACTAACGATTTTCCGTTGGGCAAGTTCTGAACAAGTCTCTCCCCGGTTGAGGTCAATATGTGTATCCCGGGAAATGCTCGCCCATACTCCAGTGCCAATCTAGAAGTGCCACGCTTGATCATCCAAGGTTTGCTGGCGGCGCACCACGTGCATTTCCAATCCGGGTATTCCTTCTCGCAGATGGAACATTTCGGAAGCGCTCCCATGCGCGGAAAGAACAATCGCCCCCCACAGGAGCACTCGGCTCTATTTCGACACTGTGAGCAAAGAAAAGAATTAACATAGCCAGGTTCCGAAACTGAAATTAGAACTGAACCTCTCTTCAAACCGTCGCCGATGACCTGATGGTGAGAGCGATGATCTCCTTCATTGACAATTTTTAACGTTTTTCGATTGCGTTTCGATGGTGATGTCAACCAACCAATCTCCATCAATCGCAACACTTCTAAAGAAGGGCTGTGGGAAAGAAAGATGACAGATTGATCCTGTGTCCGCAAAAGTGCAATGTCTCGAACATTCCATCCTGGCGACCTTCGGTCATACATTGACTCATCATTATCGCGCAGCACGATAATGGTGGACCCTTTCGGCATCGAGGTAAAAATCGCACTTCGAGTACCAAGTATTACTTCATACTGTGGATCGTAGGTTTTAAGAAAATTTCGATAACGTTCGCCGCGCGGAAGATGTGATCCCAAAACCAGAATTCCTACAACTCCCAATCGCTCCAGTGCCTCTTGAGAGTTTCGAAGTGATTTTTCATCAGGCACAACAATCACCGTTCTGGACTTTCCAAGCCGGCCTATAACCAACGCACCTAACTGTGAATAGATATCGGAATTGATGTCGGTGACCGCTGCGCTTCGAACGCTCTTACTTTCTACACCAGTCATGGATAAAAAATGTGTTGCCACAAACTCCTTCTCAACAGTTGCGACGCGCTCTGGTATCGCCCCTCGTATCAAGTCCCAAGGTTTGACGCCATAGCGAAGTCCCGCAGCGGTCAGCAGTGAAAAAAGATCGGGAGTCAACAAAGGCAATGGCGAAATTATCGAATCTATTAATTTTAGTTGTGAACCGACCTGTGGTTGGGTTGTTCGCTCCAAGACATAGCCTGGCAGCATCTGGGAGCCGAATGGCACCTTTACTAGACTGCCCACACAGACGATTTGGGACAATGACTCGGGCACGAGGTAGTCAAAAATATCCCCGAGATGAAATGCTGGGGTGTCAACCAAAATTCGAGCGTAAGGCAAGTGAACAGCTACTTGTGGTTTCGGGCCGTACTTCTGCGACTTAAGACGAAGTGGCCTTACTTCAGCCACAGATGTCTAGCCTTTAACTGCCTGTTGTAACGCATGTGCCCGATCAACTCGCTCCCAAGTGAATTCGGGAAGTTCTCGGCCGAAGTGACCATACGAACTGGTTAATCCATAGATTGGCCGAAGCAACTCTAAATCGCGAATAATTGCTGCTGGTCTGAGGTCAAAAATTTCGCGAATGGCGTTTACTATCTGATTATTTGGAACATTCTCGGTACCAAAAGTTTCAACAAAGAGACCAACTGGTTGCGCTTTACCAATCGCATATGCCACTTGGACTTCGCAACGCGAAGCTAAACCAGCCGCAACCACGTTCTTTGCCACCCATCGCATTGCGTATGCGGCGGATCGATCCACTTTGGACGGATCCTTTCCGGAGAATGCTCCCCCGCCATGTCTGGCCATTCCGCCGTAGGTATCGACGATGATCTTTCGCCCAGTCAACCCCGCATCACCCATGGGACCACCGGTAACAAAACGGCCAGTTGGATTAATGAGAAATCGAACGTCCGAAATATCTATCTCGAGGTCGCGAATAACTGGATCAATGACCAAGTTGATTAAATCTGGAGTCATCGTGGCCACTAAATCAACGTCGGGTGAGTGTTGAGAAGAAATCACAATGGTATTGAGTGCGATCGCCTTGTCGCCAACGTATTCGATGGTGACTTGAGTCTTTCCATCTGGTCGCAAATATTCGACCTGCTCCTCTTGGCGAACCTTTGCCAGTTGTTGAGCCAGGCGATGTGCCAGTGCAATGGGCAGCGGCATGAGTTCAGGAGTGTCTTCGCAGGCATATCCGAACATCAATCCCTGATCTCCGGCGCCTTGCGCATCGAGTGGATCGGCCGAGGAGGAGATGCGACTCTCAAACGCGCGATCCACACCTTGCGCAATATCTTGAGATTGCTGGCCGATGGAGAGCGAGACACCGCATGAATTTCCATCAAATCCCTTTTCAGAAGAGTCATACCCAATCCGAAGAACAGTGTCTCGGACGATACTCATCACATCTGCATACCCATTGGTTGTCACTTCGCCAGCAACGTGAACTTGGCCGGTCGTAATGAGGGTTTCAGCAGCGACTCTACTTTGTGGGTCTTGCGACAGCAGCGAATCCAAAATCGCATCAGAGATCTGATCCGCCATCTTGTCTGGATGGCCTTCGGTAACGGACTCCGATGTAAACAATCGCTTGGTCATTGGGCTAACTTAACTTAGCAACGACCCGATCTAAAAGTTGGCTCGCCAACTCCATCTTTGATCCAGAGAAGCTTGTAACAGTGTCAGCGCTGATGATGAAGCCGTCGGTCTCTTGTTCTCCGAAAATTCTCTGCGCGGCAACGCCGTTCACGTAGAGTAAATCTGCGCCTTTAGCGCTCATTTTGGCCCGACCGCGATCTGCCAAGTCACCTTCAGTTTCGGCGGCAAAACCGATAAAGATCTGATTTGGTCTGCGATTAGATGTGAGTTCCTGGAGAATATCGGGATTTCGCACCAACTCAATCGAGGCGTACTCAGCCTTGGGAATTTTGGCCGGTGATATCGACTTGGGTCTGGCATCTGCAACAGCCGCGCACATGACTACCACTTGATAGGCGGTTGCTCGCTCTTTCATAGCGGTATCGAGTTCAGTCGCGCTTTCAACTTTTACAGTTTCTACTCCAACAAGATCAGGCAACGCCACATTGGCGCTGATTACACAAACCTGCGCTCCTCGTAAGGATGCAGCCTCGGCGATGGCATAACCTTGAATCCCTGAGGACCGATTACCGATGAATCGAACTGGGTCTATGGCTTCTCGAGTTCCACCCGCAGAAATCAAAATTTTGACACCCGACAGATCCCGCTCGCCGATTAAAGCCCGCGAAACCTCAGTGACGATGCGAGCAGTTGTCGGGTACCGACCTGGACCCGAATCTTCGCCTGTAAGTCTGCCGGTATCCGGCTCTAGGACGGTGACGCCTCGGGAGCGCAAGAGCGCCACATTGGCCAGCGTTGCCGCATTTAGCCACATCTCGGGATGCATCGCGGGAACCATAATGAGCGGCGCGGGAGACGCGAGCACTAAAGTGGTGAGAAAATCATCAGCAATACCTGCCGCCACTTTTGCGATTAGATTTGCGGTCGCGGGCGCAATAACTATGGCTTTGGCGCGCTTGGCAAAGGAGATATGCGGAACCTGGTGCACGTTATTCCACAAATCCGTCAAAACCGGCTGACCGGAAAGCGCTTCCCAGGTTGCTACCCCAACAAAATTTAGACTGTTCTGGGTGGGGATAACCGTCACTTCAAAACCCTGATCACGCAATCGGCGAATGAGGTCTGCGGATTTGTAGGAGGCTATGCCGCCCCCAACGCCAAGCAGAATCTCGCGATTCATCGCCACAGCCGCCAGTAAGTGTTTAGGCTACTTCTGGACTTTTTGGTTCCAGATTTTCAATGGTGAGTAGGCCTTCGTTGATCTCTCGCAGCGCGATGGAGAGGGGCTTTTCGTGGACGTAGGTATCGACAAGTGGCCCGACATACTCCAAAAGACCTTCTCCGAGCTGGGAGTAATAGGCATTAATCTGGCGAGCACGCTTGGCTGCATAAAGCACCAAACTATATTTTGAGCCAGCCTTGTCCAACAATTCGTCGATAGGTGGATTAGTGATGCCATCCATAGTTGTCATTAGAGAAACCTCTCGTCACGCGTTGGGCGAAGTCGCCAAGGATACCAGTTCCGCCAGAACCTGCTCGACCCGGTGATTTATCAGAATATGGTCAAATTCCGAGGCGGCAGCCATCTCTGAGCGCGCCAAATCCAACCTTGCCTGACGGCGCTCTGGCGTGTCGGTTCCTCGTCCAGCCAATCGATCTTCCAATTCTTGCCACGAAGGTGGGGAGATAAAGACCAGGATGGCCGTGGGATCCGATTTGCGAACCTGCCTGGCGCCGCTGATATCTATTTCTAACAGGACATCCCGACCTTCCTGCCGCGCCCTAATCACCGCTGCTTTAGGAGTGCCATAGCGCGCTCCGGCAAACTCCGCCCACTCCAGAAATTCATTGGCGACTGTCTGGCGAGTAAATTCTTCTTCACTGAGGAAAAAATAGTCCACGCCGTCACTCTCGCCCAGTCGTGGTGGTCGAGTAGTGGCGGAGACACTGACCCAGAACCGAGACTCTCGTCGAAGTGCGGCAGCAATCGTGCTTTTACCAACACCACCCGGTCCAGACATAACAATGAGTGAGCCAAATTTCTCGTTCGTTTTTCGCAACAACTGCTCTTTTCTTAAGGATGCAATCTGGTGTCGTCCAAGTCCGCCAATTCTACGCGCTGGAGATACTTCGGCTCGTGCCATGATTGATTTCGCGCGAGTCAGACCTACACCGGGAATTGCCGCCAAAAGTTCGATGACCCGCATCTTTTGGATACTGGGTCTTGGATCAACAATCGCATCGAAGAAGGAGATCTCGCTGCGGCGAACCTGGTTACGGATTTCACTGCGTTCGTGCCTGGCACGAGATGCCTGAGCAACTGCGAAAGCCCTGGCCTCAGGTGAAATGGTCGGCGGATGACGTTCCTGCACGGCTAGAGCGAATCCAAAATTGCTTTGGCCGATTTGGCCATCGCGGCCCTGGCCAAATCAGGTGAATCCGATTGCCATAATGAGGTTATCGGCCGTCCAATCACAAAGTAATTTGCCCCGGCATTCATGGCCGCTTTAGGCGTCATAACTCGCACTTGATCTCCTAGGGCGCTGCCCTCAGGTCGCACCCCCGGTGTAATGATTTCGATCGAATCGGCAACGTCGTCGCGAATTGCCGAGACCTCCAGCGGTGAACAAACTATTGACCGGGCACCGGCCATCGTCGCCAACTTGGCCAAACTAATGGCACTCTCTAGTGGTGGCTGCCGAAATCCAATTTCACCTAGGTCTGTTGCAGAGAGCGAGGTCAGAATTGTGACCCCGGTGACTGACGTTGTCGGCAATTCAGCAACTGCCGCTGCCACCATGTCAGAGCCCCCACTTGCATGAACAGTGAGAAATCTCGGTGCAAGATGGGCGATTGACCTGGATGCGCCTGCGACCGTATGAGCAATGTCATGCAATTTCAGATCGAGAAAAAGTTCGAAATCTGCTGCCTCTTGCAGCGCCTTAACCCCTGCCGGACCATTTTTGAGAAAGAATTCCAAACCCAATTTATACACAGCAACAGACTCTTTAGTCGCATCGATCCACTCTCGAGCAATCTGCACATCTGATGTATCAATCGCAAGAATTAATGGTGACGCACTCACATGCACTCCTTCTGTTGTTTGCTTTTCATGACGTTGTGCGGTGGGCAAAGCCGACGGCTTCACGCAGGGAGCTGAAACCACGATCCATCAGCAGTTTTTCAAGATCGCCTTTTATGTCGATGGGAGCCGTGGGATTTCCAAAGGTGGCCGTGCCTACGGAAATTCCATTTGCACCAGCCAATATCATTTCTAACGCATCGTTCCCACTACTAATGCCACCCATTCCGAGAATCCCAATATGGGGCAACCGAGCACGGACTTGATAAATCGCTCGTACCGCAACTGGGCGAATTGCTGGTCCCGAGAGACCACCTGTTTTACCCGCCAGTTTGGGCAGCATCGTGTTGGTATCTATCACCATTCCGAGCAAGGTATTGATCAAGGCGAGTGCGTCTGCCCCGGCAGACACACATGATTCTGCAATGGTGGCAATATCAGTTACATCAGGTGAGAGCTTGGCGATGATTGGCATTGTTCCCGGAACATTTCTTCTTACCGCTTCGATGGCAGCACTTGCCGTCACTGGATCGCAGGCAAAAACCTGGCCGCGATTCTCGACATTGGGACAGGAAATATTCACTTCCAGAGCTGAAATTCCAGAAACAATACTCAGTCGTTTAGCAAGAAATGCATAATCATCAATCGTCTCCCCTGCGATGCTTACAATGATTCGAGCCTCATGCGCCTTCAACCAGGGAATATCGTGCGCCAGAAATTCTTCAATCCCAGGACCTTGCAATCCAATCGAATTCAACATTCCACTAGGAGTTTCGGCCATACGTGGCGTAGCCCGTCCAGAACGAGGTTTGCGCATGATCGATTTTGTTACCACGGCGCCCAGCTCGCGTATGTCAAAGAATTGCGCTAACTCTTTTCCTGAACCTGCACATCCGCTGGCCGTGAATACTGGGTTGGGAAAAGTGGTGCGACCAAATTGCGTGCTGAAATCAAAGGTCATGGTGCACCTAAGGTTCCCTCTGGAATCGAGCCACCGGAATTCCAGATAACTCGTTCACCATCAACGACGGGCCCGGCAATGCACGAACGTTGCATCCGAATTTGACCGTCTTCATCTCGGAGTGGAATTACACAGGTCATGCAAACACCAATTCCGCACGCCATTGACTCTTCCACGGCACATTGATGAATGATGTTGTAGCGAACGGCAATCTGCGAAATTGCTTCGAGCATCGCCATAGGACCACAGGAATAAATAATGTCGCAATTATTTCGCTCGATGAGTTCCGGCAGAACGTCACTAACTCGCCCGTGCACCCCAGCACTACCATCATCCGTCGTAATCGTCATCGAATTAACGGATCGCTTGCCCTCAAGAGGCGCGTAAATTTTCCCACCAGTGCTGGCGCCCAGCACCATATCTACGCGATTGCCGCGAGCCTTGAGAACTTCAGCCAGACCAAAGAGCGGCGCTGAACCGTAACCGCCGCCAACCAACAGCGCGCGCACATTATCGGTGGGGATTCCAAACGAGGTTCCGAGCGGACCCGTAAGACTTACGTACGATCCAACAGGTAAGGAAGTGAGCCATTTACTTCCATTGCCGTGCGGCGCCACCACCAGTTCAATAACGCCACCGCTCGCACCACGATCCATAGATCTGTGAATTGCGAACGCCCGGCGTAAGACCATTGCTGAGGTTGGGCCACCGACAGAGATTGCGACGAAATTGCCCGGACGAACGTGGGATGCCAACCCGCCAACTTCAAAAACCAGATGGTGATAGGCACCGACCTTTTTGTTGCTAATAATTTCAGCCTTAGTCGACTCCGCGTATTTATTAATCATCGGCTAGCCACTCTTGAAGTGACTCAATGGAGAACTCTTTTCGCTGCAACTCACCAATACCAGCAACTGCCGCTTTAAAGCCCGCAATAGTGGTGATGCAAGGAATTGATCGTTGGACCGCAGCGGTTCGGATCAACCAACCATCATGCCTTGTCCCTCGGCCAAGCGGAGTATTGATAACTAGATTTACTTGACCAAGATTAATAATGTCCAATGCCGATGGCATATCGGAGGAGTTCTCTGATTCCGATGCCTTGCGAACGAGCGACGACTCCAAGCCATGAGCTGCAAGAAAATCATAAGTCCCTGCCGTAGTGAATAATGTAAAGCCCATTGTTATAAGTTCTCGCGCAGGTGCCAGTGCAGCGTTCTTATCGCGGTTGGAGAGCGAAAGAAAAACTGTTCCGCTCTTTGGTAGGGCGCCAAATGCGGCGCTTTGGCTTTTTGCGTAAGCCTCGCCGAAACTATGAGAAATTCCCATTACCTCACCGGTGGATCGCATCTCTGGTCCGAGTACCGAGTCCACTCCCATCCCGTCAGTCCGACGGAAACGATTCCAAGGTAAGACCGCCTCTTTCACTGAAACACCATGTGGAACTCCATCACCCGTTTCGGGTAAGAAGCCATCAATCCGAAGATCGGCAATCGCATAACCAACCGAAATGAGAGCCGCACACTTTGCCAGTGGATTTCCGGTGGCTTTAGATACGAAGGGAACTGTGCGCGATGCTCGGGGATTCGCCTCAAGAACAAAAAGTTTTTCAACTCCATCAACGTCACGTGCTATGGCAAATTGAATATTAATTAATCCTAGAACCCCAACGCTTCGTGCAATCTTCTCAGTGGCGGCACGAATCTCCAACAATCGAGCATGACCGATCGACATGCTGGGCAGAACGCACGCAGAGTCTCCCGAATGGATACCAGCCTCTTCAATGTGCTCCATCACGCCAGCCAAGTAAAGATCTTTGCCATCAAAGAGCGCATCCACATCGATTTCGAGCGCGTCATCAAGGAATCGATCAATCAAAACTGGGTGGTTCGGTGTGATTTCTGTTGCTTTGGCAATAAAGCCTTCTAGGGATTCATCATCGTAAACAATTTCCATACCTCTTCCACCCAGAACAAAAGAAGGGCGAACGAGAACCGGATAATGAAGCGCATGCGCAATTTCTAACGCTTGAGAATAGGAAGATGCCATTCCAAATTTTGGTGCAAGAAGCTGGTTATCAGCCAATATTTGACCGAATGCGCCTCTCTCTTCGGCCAGATCGATGGCATCCGGGCTGGTGCCCAAAACAGTGACTCCTGCATCCTTGAGCCCTCGCGCCAAGCCAAGTGGGGTTTGACCACCAAGTTGGGCGATGACTCCCAGAACTGGGCCAGCCAGAGTTTCAGCATGGATGACTTCAAGAACATCTTCAAGAGTCAAAGGTTCGAAGTAAAGCCGGTCCGAAGTGTCATAGTCGGTTGAAACAGTTTCGGGATTGCAATTGATCATGACCGTCTCGAAATCTGCCGCTTTCAGCGCATAGGCCGCATGAACACATGAGTAATCAAACTCAACACCTTGGCCAATTCGATTTGGGCCACTGCCAAGAATGATGACTGCCGGCTTTGTTCGCGGTTCGACCTCGGTTTCCATATCGTAGGTGCTGTAGTGATAAGGGGTGTGGGCCTCGAATTCGGCGGCGCAAGTATCCACCGTTTTAAAGACCGGGCGAATTCCCAAACGATAACGATGGCTTCGAACGAGTTCTTCAGAAGTGCGAGTTAACTCTGCGATTTGATAATCACTGAAGCCATGGCTCTTGGCTTTTCTGATTAGATCCAGATCAGGCTCAAAGGCTGCTTGCAACTCCCGGGCTACTTCATTGATGAGCGCAATCTGTCCCAGAAACCATGGGTCAATTTTGGTTCGCGAGTAAACTTCGGCAATGGATGTGCCCAGTGCCATCACCTGCTGAACTTGTTGCAACCGAAATTCCGTTGGGATCCCGATTTCGGCCAACAGTTGATCATGACGCACAGAATCAATGTCCCATCGAAAACTCATACCCTTTTTTTCAACCGAGCGAAGGGCCTTTTGCAGGGCTTCGGTGAAGCTGCGTCCGATGGCCATTGCCTCGCCAACACTCTTCATGGTGGTCGTTAAACGGTGATCGGCTTCAGGAAATTTTTCAAAGGCAAAACGTGGCACTTTGACGACAATGTAATCAAGTGTCGGCTCAAATGAGGCTGGGGTGGATTTGGTAATGTCGTTCTGAATTTCGTCCAAGGTATACCCGATTGCCAATTTCGTGGCTATTTTGGCTATGGGAAACCCGGTCGCTTTGGAGGCAAGTGCTGACGACCTGGAAACTCGTGGATTCATCTCAATAACAATTATTCGTCCATCTTGCGGATTTACCGCAAACTGAATGTTGCACCCACCGGTATCAACCCCGACTTCGCGAATAATGTCGATCGAAAGATCTCGCAGTTTCTGATACTCCACATCCGTCAGAGTCAGAGCAGGTGCCACGGTGATTGAATCCCCCGTATGTACGCCCATCGGATCAATGTTCTCAATACTGCAGACAATCACCACGTTATCTTGATGATCTCGCATAACTTCTAATTCGTACTCTTTCCAGCCAATTATTGATTCCTCTAACAGAACTTCCGTGACAGGGCTGTGACGAAGTCCAGCGCCGGCAATTAGTTCTAGTTCCATTGGGGTGTATGCAATTCCTGAACCCAAACCACCCATGGTGAAAGATGGGCGAACTACAACCGGATAATGCAACTCGGACGCTGCGGCAAAACATTGATCCATAGTGTGACAAATCTTCGAACGAGCAGATTCACCACCGATTTTATGGACAATAGATTTAAATATTTCTCTGTCTTCGCCCCGCTTGATCGCTGGGATGTCGGCGCCGATAAGTCTCGTGTTGTACTTCTCCAGAAGTCCATTCTCATAGAGGCCGATTGCAGCATTTAGCGCGGTCTGACCGCCCAATGTGGCCAAAATTGCAGAAGGCCTTTCCTTTGCCAGAATCTTTTCAATAATTTCAGTGGTGATTGGCTCGATGTATGTTGCATCTGCAAATTCCGGATCCGTCATGATTGTGGCTGGATTCGAATTAATAAGAATTACTCGAATACCTTCAGCTTGTAAAACCCGACAGGCTTGAGTTCCCGAATAGTCGAATTCGCAGGCTTGACCGATCACAATGGGACCACTACCGATGACGAGAACGCTCTCAATGCTCGTATCTCTAGGCATGCGTGGCTACCGATCGAACGGAGTACCTAGACATCAAATCGATAAAGTGGTCGAAGAGATATTGGGCATCATGCGGTCCGGCTGCGGACTCTGGGTGGTATTGCACGCTAAATACTGGTCGTTCGATCATTTCAATTCCTTCTACAACTCCATCATTGAGGCAGATATGGCTCACGCACCCTGCGCCATACCCGGTCGCGAAATTTCCATCGATAGGTGCCTTGACAGCGAATCCATGATTGTGGGCAGTGATTTCCACCCTTCCGGTCTTCAAATTCTTTACCGGCTGATTGATCCCCCGGTGGCCAAAGAGCAGTTTGTAGGTTTCAAAGCCCAGCGCTCGGCCAATAATCTGATGGCCAAAGCAAATTCCAAATATCGGAACTCCCTTATCTATGAAATGTCTGACCAACGAAACCATGTTCGTCATAGTGGCTGGATCGCCTGGGCCATTGGAAAGAAAGAGCCCATCTGGATCCAGCGCTTCGATCTCGCCGATGGTTGTTGATAAGGGCAGCACGTGCACCTCGATGCCGCGCTCGGCAAGGTATCGAGGTGTGGCAGCCTTAATACCTAGATCAATTGCAGCAACGGTAAATCTCTTGCCAACGCCCTCAGGCGGCGCAATTATGTAAGGTTTCGGAGTCGAGACATCTTGAGCTAAAAAGGCGCCCTGCATTTGCGGAGATTTGCGAACTCTGGTGACCATCTCTTCGCGAGTAAGAGGAGCACCGCTGAAAATTCCCACCCGCATCGCGCCCCGATTGCGCAGATGTCGAGTGATTGCTCGGGTGTCTACGCTTTTGATGCCAACTACTCCGGCCTCAGCCAAACTGCTCTCCAGGGACTTCTCTGATCGCCAGTTGCTTGGTTGTGGTGATGGATTTCTGACCACGAATCCGGAGACCCAAATGTGCGCTGACTCTTCATCATTCGCATTCATGCCAGTGTTACCAATATGAGGCGAAGTCATGATGACGACCTGTTTGTAGTACGAGGGATCTGTCAAAGTCTCTTGATAGCCAGTCATACCGGTGGCAAATACCGCCTCACCGAAAGTCTCGCCAGCGGCAGCCCAACCTTCACCTTCAAAGATTGTGCCATCATCTAAAACCAAAAATGCCTTAGACATTTGTCCCCTCAATATGTTGCCCAGCCCGCAAAACCACTTTGCCACGAAATATTGTGTAGGAAATAACTCCCGGCAAAACCATTCCGTGAAATGGCGTGTTCTTACTCTTAGAACTTACCAATTCTCGGTTCACTTCCCAACTCTCGTTCGCATCTACGACCAAGAGATTCGCCACACTTCCTACTTCAATTGGCTGACCTTGTCCGACATAACCACCTATTCTTGCTGGCGCGGTACTCATTCGCTCTACCAAACCAGCCCAGTTCATCAACCCGCTTTCAATCATGGTTTTAATAACAATCGAAAGGGCAGTCTCTAGACCAATCATGCCAAACGCAGCGCTCTGCCATTCGCTCTCTTTATCCTCGGTTGGATGCGGCGCATGATCGGTTGCCACAATATCTATGGTTCCATCAGCGAGACCGGCGCGAAGGGCTTGAACATCTGACTCAGTTCGCAATGGCGGATTAACTTTATAAACGGGGTCATATCCCGTAATCAAATCATCGGTAAGCAATAGATGATGAGGCGTCACCTCTGCCGTAACGGCAATTCCCCTGGCCTTCGCCCATCGAATCAGATCTACCCCACCCGCGGTTGTTACATGGCAAATATGTAATCTGCTTTTGACATGTTCTGCCAACAAAATATCGCGAGCGATAATCGCCTCTTCAGCAAGGGCAGGCCAACCTGTGAGTCCCAATTGTGACGAGATGGCGCCTTCGTTCATTTGTGCCCCTACGGTCAATCTTGGCTCTTGTGCATGTTGGGCGATGATTCCCCCAAAAGATTTCACATATTCCAAGGCGCGTCGCATGATGAGCGGATCAGATACGCACTTGCCATCGTCACTAAATATTCGAACCTGTGCGTGCGAGTTCGCCATGGCACTCAGTTCGGCTAACTTCTCACCAAGTAACCCGGCCGTCACTGCACCAATAGGGTACACATCGCAAAGTCCAGCATCTTGGCCCAGCCGAAAAACTTGTTCCACAACGCCAGCCGTATCGGCGACCGGATTGGTATTGGCCATCGGCGATAAGGCGGTGTATCCGCCCTTTACCGCAGATCGGGCGCCAGTAAGCACCGTCTCCGCATCCTCTCGACCTGGTTCACGCAAATGCGTATGGAGATCGACCAACCCTGGTAGAACTCTCGCGCCATCAGCATTAATAATTTCCTTATCCTCACTCGTGATGGAAGGCGAGACCTCGACAACCAAGTCACCTTCGATCCGAATATCTACTAACGTGTCGTTCGATAAGAGCGCGTTCTTAATGAGCATCTGCCTCAACCATTTCTGTCACCAACGGGACGCCACCTAGTAAGGAATAGAGAACGGACATGCGAATCAAAACCCCATTGGCCACTTGTTCAAGAACAACGGAATTGACAGCATCAGCGCTTTCGGCGGAAATCTCCAACCCTCGATTCATCGGGCCAGGGTGCATAACAATTCCGCCCGGTTTAATTCTGGCCAAGCGAGAAGCGGTCAACCCATAACTGCGCGAATATTCCCGGGCAGTCGGGAAGAATGAATCAGCCATCCGTTCCTGTTGAACACGCAGCATCATCACAACATCGACTTCGCCAAGTACTTCATCGAGATTGAAAGAATAGGTAACCGGCCAAGATTCAATGCCTACGGGAAGCAGAGTTGGCGGCCCAACGACAATCACTTCGGCGCCGAGTTTCGCTAGTAAAAGCACATTGCTGCGCGCAACTCTGGAGTGCAAAATATCGCCAACAATGGCCACCTTGAGGCCAGCAAAAGATCGCTGGTGCGTTGGGAAGTGTTCGCGAATCGTAAATGCATCGAGCAAAGCCTGCGTCGGATGTTCGTGAGTACCATCACCGGCATTGATGACCGACGCTGCGATCCAACCAGAATCAGCTAATCGTTGCGCCGCACCGGAGGCGCTGTGTCTGATGACAACAGCGTCGGCACCCATGGCTTGCAAAGTCTGAGCCGTATCTTTCAGGCTCTCTCCTTTGCTGACGCTGGATCCTTTGGCGGAAAAGTTAATGACATCAGCAGAAAGCCGTTTTGCAGCAGACTCGAATGAGATTCTGGTTCGAGTGGAATCTTCATAAAAAAGATTAACCACTGTCAAGCCACGCAAAGTAGGCAACTTCTTCATAGGGCCGTCAGAAATTTTGCGTAGTTCGGATGCCGTATCCAAGAGCGCAAGAGCCTGCGGCGCGGAAATGTCGTGTATCGAGAGTAAATGTCGGTTCATTCTCGCCCGCCTTTGATCTCGACACAATCGTCGGCATCAATCTCAGTCAACGAAACCTTGACGCTCTCTAGCGAGGATGTCGGAATATTTTTTCCCACGTAATCTGCCCTGATAGGCAATTGTCGGTGACCGCGGTCAACGAGAACCGCAAGTTGGACCGAACGTGGACGACCCAGCTCCCCTAACGCATCCAACGCCGCTCTTATTGTTCGACCCGAGAAGAGCACATCATCGACCAAGATGACATCGCGCCCTTCCAAGCCGCCGGTGGGCAGAATTGTTGGAAGCAAGGGCTTGGGTGGTCGCATCCGAAGATCGTCTCGATGTAACGTGATATCTAACGTACCTATCGGAACGCTCGCCTCGATCTCAGCCAAAATTGTGCCGATTCGCTGGGCAAGAAAGGCGCCTCGAGTGGGAATACCCATCAATGTGACCGAAGCCAGCCCATGATTATGCTCAACAATTTCGTGGCTAATGCGTTTGAGGGCCCGGGCGATATCGCCGGTATCTAAAATTACAGTCATAATCGACTCCTTCGCCGCCTCACAGGACGGATCGTTAAAGGACACCGAACTTTATCACCTGTGACCAAAAGGGAGCGTGTGGATAACTTTTACGGCAAGTCGCAAGGTTCACCTACCCTATCGCCCATGAAATTCGCGCTCACGACCTTTGACATTGGACTCCAGTTACGCGCCATCCGACACCAAAAAGGTTTAACTTTGAAAGATGTTGAGAACTCCTCGCGCGGGGAATGGAAAGCCGTCGTGCTCGGCTCTTACGAACGCAACGACCGCTCGCTGTCACTGCGCAAAGCCATAGCTCTCGCCGAGTTCTACGAAGTTCCGCTCGAGCATCTCCTGGGAATCAGCGAACGAAAAGAGAGTTCCCGAACCAGCTTGATTTTGGATCTTCGAACGTTGGCCAGAATGCGCAGCCAAAGTAATTTCTTTGAGCAAGTCAGTAATTTCGCCCACATCATCTGTGCCAAACGTCGAGATTGGAATGGTGAAGTTCTCTCGCTGCGTCAAGAAGATCTCTTACCGTTGGCCCTTATAAACAATTGCTCAGAGATTGAATTACGCGAAAAACTCAACGCCGCAGGTCTTCTTCTTCGGGCCTCTTCTTAGAGCGCGAACGAGGGCTTCAAAACAATTATTCGTCCGAGCACGCCATTGACGTAATTTGCGGATTCCTCTGTGGAAATTTCCTGCGCAATAGCCACTGCCTCAGAGGCCGCAACTTGGTCATCCAACTTGTGCTCCCAAAGAATTTCGTAGAGTGCAATTCGCAGGATATTACGATCAATAGCCGGCATCCGATCCATATCCCAGCCTTGAGCATATGTGGTAATCAATTCATCGATCTTCACTCGATGCTCCTGGACCCCATCGACAAGCACTAAGGCATATTGACCCTCGGACAATTCGGATGGTGGTCGAAGGGCAATCAGCTCTCGTGGATCTGCGCCACGAATATCGGCCTCATACAGGAAATCCAGCGCCCGCTTTCGTGCCTTTCGTCGAGCTGCCACTAGTTGGCGCGACCCAGGTATGAACCATTTCTCGTATCAACCAAAATCTTTTCATCCTGCTTGATAAAGAGCGGAACTTGAATGTCTATTCCTGTTTCTAATGTTGCAGGCTTAGTGCCGCCGGAAGAGCGATCGCCCTGCAATCCAGGTTCGGTGTAAGTGATAGTTAATTCAACGGAGGCAGGTAGTTCAATAAAGAGCGGATTTCCCTCGTGGACGCCCACGATGACTTCGCAATTTTCCAGCATAAAATTTGCACTCTCTCCGACGGTCTCGGAAGAGATATTCATCTGGTCGTAAGTTTTGGAATCCATAAATACAAAATCTTCGCCATCTTTGTATAGAAATGTCATATCTCGCTTTTCAAGAATGGCTACATCTACTTTGACACCGGCATTGAAAGTTCGATCGATAACTTTGCCAGTAAGAACGGACTTCAACTTTGTTCGAACGAAGGCTGGACCCTTGCCAGGCTTGACGTGCTGAAACTCGACAACATTCCACAATTGACCCTCAATATCCAAGGTCATGCCATTCTTCAAATCATTGGTCGTTGCCATCGTCTATCCATTCCATTGTCGAGAAAATCAGCGCCCTCGGCGCATGCCAAAAAAGGTATTTTGAGCAGAGGGTAAGGATACCCGAAGCCGATGTGGCTTATGCCAACAGCTGTTTTAGTGCCAAAAGAGCCAAACGGTAGGAATCAGGGCCAAAACCGGCAATGGTGCCTTTAGCTATCCCGGAAATTACCGAAGTGTGACGAAATTCTTCCCTAGCCAACGGATTAGAGAGATGTACTTCGATGAGCGGAGCCTTGACTAGCTCTGCTGCATCACGAATTGCATAGGAGTAGTGGGTAAAGGCTGCCGGGTTGATAATTACCGGAACATTCTCATCCGCAGCTTCATGCAACCAGTGAATAATTTCCACTTCGCTGTCGCTCTGGCGTATATCAGCCAGGAAACCGATTTCACCAGCCATCTTCTGAATAAAAATCGTGAGATCGTGAAAATTCATCGTGCCATAAATTGTCGAATCCCTTAGGTCTAATCGCGCCAGATTCGGCCCATTGAGAACCAGAACTCGTTGTTGTTCTACTGTCATTCTGCGATCCTTTCATAGGCACGAGCGAGATCTTCGTCTTCAACTGACTCTATCCACTCCGCAACTCCAAATTCTGAAATTCCAATGAATCGCAGCCGAGAGCCTCTCGCTTTCTTATCAGAGCGCATAATTTCCAAAAGAACCGGCCACTTATGCGAGGGCGAAGTTACCGAAAGACCAAACTTAAGCAAGAGCGCTTTTCCTCTTTCAACGTCTATTTCGGGTAGCCCCGCCATCAACCCACTAAGTTCAAGGGCAAAACCGAGGCCAATGGCAACCGCTTCACCATGGCGAAGTTTGTACTCTGATTCCTTTTCAACGGCATGACCCAACGTGTGGCCAAAATTAAGAATTTCACGGAGTTTGCCTTCCTTAAAATCAGCGCTAACGACGCTTGCCTTCACCGCAATAGATCGAAGGATAAGTTCATAAGCGGCTCCCCTGACCTCGTCAATCGAGTTAAGGCCTGCCAAAATTTCCAGGATCTCGATATCGGAGATAAGTCCAGTCTTTATTACCTCCGCCAAACCGGCTGAGAAATCTCGATCTGAGAGCGAGGGCAGGAAACTCAGGTCAACGAAAACTGCCGAAGGCGAGTGAAAGGAACCAATGAGATTCTTACCTGCTGCACTGTTAATGCCGGTCTTCCCACCAACTGAGGCATCCACCATTCCAGCAAGTGTCGTGGGAAAGGCGAACCAATCGATACCACGCAACCAGGTGGCGGCTGC
>JBAXOT010000007.1:0-74101 GCA_037133095.1 Actinomycetes bacterium | reverse complement strand
GGACTGATCACGAGGGCCTCGGTGTAATTCACGAAGGCACGCTTACTCGCTTTGCGGTCCAAGGGTACCAGCGGAGGCCAGTGAGGCGAAATTAAGGCGAAATCGGGGCAAATTAGGACAGGGTGCTAACGATTCAGTCCGCGTTCGGCCTCGCGAGTCGCTACCCGACCCAATTCTGGGTGCGCTATCAAGAATTGGCGCACTGCCGGTTTATCAAAAGCAGTGATGTCGCGAAGGAGCCAGCCAATGGCCTTAACAATGAAGAACTCCCTGCTGAAGGTGTGCTTCGCTGCCAAATCCAGGACAAATGGGACATCCGTCTCCCCTCGCCTGCCTCGCTGATGGCCCAAAGCCGCTCGAACAACCCAGATATTCGAGTCGGAGTTCCACTTCTTCATGACTGTCTTTGAGGGAAATCTTCGGGTCAAAGGCACGACTGCTGCCGAACCAAGGCCATCGACGGTGTCCCACCATGACTTTGTCGTGAGCAGTTCGGGCAGGACAAACTCCAGAAAATCTCGATCGGCGCTGGATATGAAATGGGCAATCAAGTCATTAGCCGCATAGGCGTACTCGCGCTTTTCTTGGGCATAGAGCAACCGCGCGGCGCGGACCAATTCTTCGGAAGTTGGGATAAGCAACGCCTTAAAAACCGGGCGGGTCGCCATCCGACGATCAGGTGCGCTCATGCCTAAATACGGGGCAACATGTTTCATGTAGTTCTCAGCGCCCGTGGCACGCTCGGGGTTAGCCAGAGGTTCGAGGGCAGCCTGAACCTTAGTCAGCACAAGCTTTTCGAATTTCATTCGGCCTCCAAAATATCATTCAACCTTACACTCATGGAAAAAGGGCTCCGATTTCGCGGAGCCCTTTTTCGGGACCTTCAATTCCGTTCCCGTGCCAATAGGAGAAAAGAAAAATGACCCAGAAAATTCCAGGTCATCTTTCTCGCCAAAAGCGAAGCGTCAAAATTACGGCGTAAAAAAGAATTACTTTGCGTAGAACTAGAAAGTGGAGAAGGTTTCCAATCGAGCCCATTCATCACCCTTAAGCGATGCCTTGGCATTCTCAGCGCGACGAGTTGCTAGATATGCCCGAGTCATTAATTCACCAAGGCCTGAAGTCAGTACTTCGTCTCGTTCTAGAGCATCAAGCGCTTCTAGCTGAGTTGATGGAAATGGTCGAATGCCACATGCAATCTTCTCTTCATCAGTAAGCAGTGCCGGATCACGATGTGCCGGTTTTGGCGCAACCAGTCCGCGCGCTACCCCATCCATACCAACAAGAATCACGCCGGCGAGAGCGAGGTATGGATTGGCTGATCCATCGCATGCCTTTAATTCCAAGTTAATTGATTGCATCTCGCGACCTTTAAAAGGACTGGCAACTCGAACCGCGCATTCGCGATTGTCATAACCCCACGAAATCGTATTTCCCGCCCAGGCATGCGGTTGTAATCGCAAGAAAGAAACATATGACGGACAGGTCAGAGCCAAGAGACCAGGAAGGTGTTCCAAAATACCGGCGACGAAAGATTCGCCAAAGGCAGAAATCTTGGTTGGGTCGTTCTCATTAAAAAGTAAATTGAGTTTCTTTTCTGTATCCCACAAAGAGAAATGAAGGTGAGCGCCAGATCCGATGCCATCCTTGAATGGTTTTGGCGCCAACGATGCGAGTAGCCCAAATTCCACTTCAGCAGTACCACGAATAGTGTCGCGAAATTGGAGATGGCGATCTGCCGATTGCAATGCAGGTCCGTACTTAATGGCAATCTCCTGTTGACCGGGGCCGTATTCATTAATGGCTTGCTCAACCGTTATGCCTTGAGAAATGAGATTGTCGACCATTCGGTCGGTGACTTCACTGGCGCGATCCATACCCGAACTTGAGTAGCAAGGTCCGTTCATCCAGGGAATCGGCCCGTTCTCAGAACTTTCCGCCAGATAAAACTCAGATTCGAAGGCCGACATCATCTCGATACCTTGCGCTTCAAGGGTTGCAAGTGTGCGTCGCAAGACCGTACGAGTACAGCCAGCCCAATCGCTACCGTCCTTCTCTTGCAGATCGCTGTGCATAGATGCCGTTCGATCTAACCAAGGCAATATTGCAAAGGTATCTGGATCGGGCACTATCCGAACTTCACCAACCGGTTCCATACCATCGACAGGAACGAGATCTTCAAAAAGATTTACCGCGTTCTGAGCTCGAGTAAGTCCAACACCTTCATGAATCTTGGATTCCAATTGCGAGGCATGAACAGTCTTGCCTCGAATCACACCGGCTAGGTCACAATATAAAAATCGGATCAGTCGAAGGTTGTTCTCCTCCGATGCCTTGAGAATCTCTTTCTTCTTCACGATTCCTCTTCCTTTTATTTCGTTAAACCATAAGCGGCAAGGGCGTTGTCATGGCCAATGGCTTGTGCAACACCAATCGCGTCAGGCACCGACCAATCACCCCGAGCGATAAAAGAGTCGAGCAACTCTCCTAGACCGCGACGAAAGAGCATGGCTCCTAAGTATGTGAGTTCGGGCAATCCCCAGGCATCTGATGAGAAGAGAATTTTATGGAACGGAGCCAATTCCAGCGACTCAGCGATAATTGCATCCGAGCGAGCGCCGGAATAGTTAATCGCCAGCCCAACATCAATAAACACATTGCGAAACATTTGTGCCAAATATCCAGCATTTCTTTGATAAGGGTATGTATGCAACAACATCACGGGAATATTTCGACCTTCGAATTCTCGAATTAAGTCCGTCATCAGCAGAGGGTCACATCGATCCAAATGGAGATCAGGATCGCCATAACCAATATGAAATTGGAAGGGCTTATTAAGTGAGGCCCCAGCAAAAATGAGATGGCGCAAAAGTACGGGATCGCTGACGCGTGATTGCCCAGTGTCTTCAACTTCATTCAGCCACTTGCCTGCAGCCACTTCCACCTCTTTTGCAGAAGGTGGAGTTGGATCGAAATCTAAACCGATTCGATAGGCAACGATGGATTTGATTCCGACCGCATTTGCTGATTCTTTGGCAAGTGCCGAAATAAAGTTTTCTGCGAAGTCAGCAGCGTTGGTTCCCGAGAGGGCTACTTTTTCTGCGATTGTTTCAATTCGAATAACTTCATCAACTTTTGCGCCACTCACCTCAGCCATTCCTGCGGGCCCGTAAATCTCATCTCCGCGATATCCAGTTTCGATAAAGTAATGTGAAATGCCAGATGCTTTAAGCAAGGTCGTATTTACATTCTCGGCGCCTAATTCAATTCGTCGTTGGAAATATTCATCGGCCGAAACTGAAGGTGCCAAGCCCAACAACGGCGCCACCCAACGACGAGTGGCGAAACCCACTTGGGTATTCATCGCCTCGCCCAAAGACCTGGGTGTGCGATCAGATTCGGTGATCATGTTGGTGAAAGATTCCAAGGATGGGTTCTCCCGAACTACACCGTGAACATGATGATCAACTAAACCAAGATCTGCCAAAAAATCACTGGCAGGGCCAGCAGGTTGAATCTTCCAGTTATTTACCATTGCATGGTCAGTAGACACGGAAATACCTTTCGCACTTTTCGGATGGAGTCAGATCGGCTAATTCTCTCGCTTCGCTGCGCCTAATGCCTAAGTGAGCTTCGAGAAGATCTGGGGCAAACCAAGAAAGGACTACTTCATCAGCAAGCAGCGCTGAGATGGCTTCATCAATTGTCGCCGGCAACGATTCAACTTGCTCGTGACGTGCAGGAGTATCTAGTGAGTAAATATTGGCAATCGGAATTCCCTTGTCTATCCCCGCGGTTAACGCGCGAGCAAGGACTGATATGACCAACCAAGGATTAGCGGTGGCATCCGCCGCTCGATACTCAACATTAAAGCCCTGAGCGGGATCGGCCGAACCAATCGAGACAATGGGACAAATTCGTAGCAGCGCTTCCCGATCTTGGACGGCAATAAAATTCCCACCCGAACTCCATCGATGTGGTTGTAATCGATAGGAAGAGATTTGGCTCGGCCCAGTCCATGCTTGAAGGGCAGACGCATGTTCCAAAATTCCGGCGAAGGCAATCGAAGCCACTTTAGACAAATTGCCGGGTTGAGTTGCATCGTATGTGATGGGCTCACCATCTTTGTATAGCGAGAGATGGACGTGAACCCCATTGCCGGCGCCATCGAACTTGGGCAGCGGTGAAAAGGAAGCGCGCTGACCATGTACTCGAGCAGTATCTCGAACAATCTCTCGAAGCATAATCGCCCGGTCGGCGGCGTCGACGGCTGGCGCCGGCGCAACTGTAACTTCGTACTGACCGATTCCGTACTCTGCCAGCCAGTTCTCTGGTTCGAGTCCATTTGCCGCAAGCGTTGAAAAAAGATCAGAACCAAATGGTTCTGCCATTCGATAGGAATCCAATCCAAAAGGCGACCCTGAAGTAGCAAAAGGATCGACCAGAACAAATTCATGTTCGAAAGAAGCGATGAGATCGATGCCATATTTAGATTTCAGGTTGGTGACTGCCTGGCGCGCGTGCGTTCGCGGGTCGCAAACCCAAGGTGATCCATCCGGAAGGCGCTGTTCGGCGAGAAAGACTGAAAGCGGATGGCCTTGACCGTCTATCTGCTGAAGAGAAATTTCGGTATCGAGATCTGCCACGAGCCGAAGATCACCCAGCGAGCCGAAGGGATTTGGCTCTTCTATGGAACCAAAAGCCGAGAGCGAAATATCGGCCGGTACCCAACCGACGCTCTTGCCAGATACGACTACTGAATCTCGTCGCAGAGCACGGCCGCGAACAAGCGCCGTTAAATCGCACGTGGCAAGGAAGGCAAGTCGATCGCTCATGTGTTTGTCACTTAGGGAAGAAGAGCAAGAACGCGAGCAGGACTTCCCGAGCCACCAACGAGTGGCAAGACCCCAACTACTACCCATGCACCCAGTGGTGGTAGCGCTTTCAGATTTTGCAAATTCTCTAAATGCCAAAGCCCTTTGGGGTGAGTGATTTGCGAGTGAACCGGAAAGTGGGTTGCTTCACCAGAATCAATGCCGAGAGTGTCGATACCCAAACCGACTACTCCTCGTTCTGAAACTAAAAATTCTGCGGCGGCCACACCGAATCCTGGAAAACGCAATTCTCCGGGTTGACCTGAATAGGCAATGACATCGGAATTTCGCTCTTCCCATCCAGTTCGCAAGAAGACTGCCGCGCCATGAGGGATCTGACCATTCTTGGCTTCGAAGGCTAAGACTTCTTCAAGTTCCAGAACGGCGTCGGCATCCTCACCGACGCGCTCTGAAATATCGATCACCGCAATAGGGCGAACCAAGGATTGCGCAGGAATCTGATCCACCGTCGACTGGCCTTCAATGAAATGACAAGGGGCATCGAAATGTGTGCCCGAGTGTTCAAAGAAAGAGACCCGACGGGCGAAGTAACCATCATGTGCGACGGTTACTATCGTCTCGGCCTCTGGAGCAGGAGCCCCCGGCCACATCACCACTGCCGAACTCAATGGAATGGTGAGATCAACTACCTTTGCATTTCCAAGCATGGTCTTCTCTATTTCTTTTCGTAGTGCGGATTAATTCTGCTGGCTAGCTATTCTATTAAGAACGAGCCTCAGAGAGATTCTCATCTGCGGTCAGATGCGAACCAACTCGAGCCGCGAGCGCTGGGCGAGAAACAATTCCCACTATGCCAATTACCAGCCAAATCACGGCGGCAATTGGATAGGCACGAGCCGCGCCACTAGTTGGGAACGGATAAACATTCTTATAAAGGGTGTAAATAAGGAGCGCAATACCAGCCAACGGAATGATGATCTCCCATTGCTTGGTCCGCTTCTTTCCAGAGAAGAACAAGAACTTGATCGCTCCGACGGTGGCAAGAAGGTAAGCAACCAAAATAATCAAGGTTCCAATAACGCCACTTCCCAAAAAGATATCGAATGGCTTTACATGCCAGACTAATTTCCAGATGATCATGATGAGCGCAGAAGTGCCAACAATCAAGCGGGTGGCATTGACCGGAACGCTGTTCTTTTCCGAGACTTTTGCCAATGATGCATTTCCACCGTCGCGAGCGAGCGAGAAGGTCAGTCGCGAAGCGCCAACTACACATGCCAGGCAGCAACCAAATGCACTGACGGCTGCGCCCAGGGTGATGGTTGTGCCAATCCATGAACCAACATATTTGGTGCCCAAGTCGCCTAACAGCGAACCAGAGGCAATGTATGCCTTGACGCCTGATGCATCAGTTCCAAAGCCCATGACCTCGACTGCGGTAACGACAACAAAGTAAACGCCACCGAAAATCGCGGTGCCGAGCATGGCACGAGGAATATCTCGACGTGGATTTTTCGTCTCTTCGCCAAGGGTTGAGGCCGCTTCAAATCCAGCAAATGATAAGAAGCCGAATACCACTCCAAGGAAGACACCGCTTGTCCCAGTTCCCTTTGGAATC
Source organism: Actinomycetes bacterium (assembly GCA_037133095.1). Taxonomy (GTDB): domain Bacteria; phylum Actinomycetota; class Actinomycetes; order Nanopelagicales; family Nanopelagicaceae; genus CAIMZW01. Next base: position 67,648 of record JBAXOT010000007.1, on the reverse strand, counting down.
GAAAAGACCGACCAATCCACATGATGATTGTCGGGGGCATGGCCACCAGCAAGCTTTGCGAAAATGATGACTGTTGTAATCAGGATCAAAAGAACGGTAATTCCTTCAACCGTGAGAAGTACCCGCGTTCCATTTCGTGCTGGTGCGATCGCCAAGATATATGCCAACACCAATGCGATAGCGCCGACTAGAAAGCCGGACCATGCTGGTTGGTGGTGCCAGACGCCTAATTCATCCAGAAATGTGGAACCGAAAATGCCGGCTGCCATAGAGGTGACACAGCCGTAAAAAATATATGTTCCGAGCAATCCCCAACCCGCAACGACACCGGTTCGAGGACCCATCGTGGCGCCAACAAAGCCATAGACGCTGCCGGCATGGTTGAAGTTCTGGCAGAGTCGAACAAAACCATAAGCAATGAGTAGTACGCCGACGGTGGCAAGTGCAAATGCGACCGGCACAGCGCGCCCAACAACTCCTGCCGTACCTTGTGGGTTGATGTTCGCAGCCATCGACGGTGCCATCAGCGCAACCGAGATTCCGATCGCCTCCCAGACATTGAGATTCTTTACGAGTTTCTGACCGGCCATTTGTCCTCCAACTATCACGAAAGGTTGACTACATCCTGGCGCAAGTGTGGAGCCTTACTCCAAAGTAGACCAGCACATTCGTGAAAATTCTTAAAGATTTTCTTACTGAGAGGTAAGAGATCGCGTCCGTTCACAATCAATCGCCATCTGCACCAAGAGTTCATCGAGACTTTCAAATTTCAGAGTGTCTCGAAGGCGCCAGACTATTTCCAATTTCGCTTCTTGATCGTACAGATCCAGTCCAATCTCATCGACGGCATAGGCCTCAACTTGTCGCCCGCGCACTCCAGGGAAAGTGGGATTAGTTCCGATGGAAATTGCGGCCGGCCATCGAATCTCGCCAACGGTTAACCAGCCTGCGTAAACCCCATCGGCTGGGATGGTTGCATACGAAGGCAAGCCAATATTCGCCGTTGGGTACCCAATGGTGCGACCTCTCTTTTCGCCATGAACCACTGGACCGCGCAGATAATGTGGTCGGGTAAGCAGTTCAGTGGCGCGTTCTACATCGCCGTCCATGATGAGTGTTCTAATTCGGGAGGAGGAAACTGGAGTCCCCCGGTTCTCCTCCAATTTAACAACAGATACTTCGAAGCCGCGGCCTGCGCTCTGCAGCGTCGTTGCATTCCCAGATGCTTTATGACCAAAAGTAAAATTATCACCAATGACTACATGCGTCGCATGTAATTGCTCCACCAAAATCTCATCAATAAATTGGTCCGCGCTCATCAAAGAAAATTCTTTGGTGAAATCTATAACGACAACTTCACTGGCTCCGTGAAGTTTGAGGAGTTCAACTCGATCTTCCAGGGAGATAAGTTGTGATGGCGTTCGTTCCGGAGCAAAAATGGCGGTCGGATGAGGGTAGAAAGTGAGCGCAATCACTTTGCCATACAACTTGGCGATCTTTAACAATTCTTGATGGCCACGATGCACTCCGTCGAAAATTCCAATCGCGATTGCTCGGTTCATCTCATTATTCTTTCACAGCAACCAGTATGGGAGCAGCCCGAACCACATCGAGGTTATGTTTGTCCGAGACCACTTTATTCACTACCAATGCGGCGAATTCCCCCTGTGGTGACAATCCGGCGTAGAGTCCTTCGCTCTGATTTGGTACTAAGTATCGACCGAAAGAAATTTCATTCATCTCATCAAAGCTGAAGCTGCGAATAGGGAAAATTCGAGAGATACCTTCGGCAATGGGGATCAATTTGGCTTCCGCCATCGGTTCTGTTTCGTCAAGCGAGAATGGCGAAACCAAGGTCCGGCGAAGGGAAATCAGATGTCCGCCGAGATTCAGTTTTTCCCCCAGATCGCGGGCGATTGCGCGAATGTACGTACCGGCGGAACAGCGGACTGAGATGTCCACTTCGATAGTAGAGTCCAAAAACCGAATCTCATGCACGTCAATTTTTTCTATGAGGACTTCGCGTTCTGGCAGGGAGAGGATTTCGCCTTCTCGGATTCTTTGATGGGCTGGTTTACCATCGATTTTGATCGCCGATACGGAACTTGGACGTTGTTTGATCGCGCCAATTTGGGCCATAAGTCCGGCGCGAATATCTGCCTCAGAAACGGCTTTTACCGTGTCGAGGTTGGCTGAGAAAATTACTTCGCCCTCTTTGTCATCGGTGTGAGTTGCCACACCGAGCAGGAGCGTCGCGTCATAACCCTTTGAACCGTCCGTTACATATTGCAGAAGTCTGGTCGCTTGTCCGACTCCGAGAACTAAGACGCCAGTGGCCATGGGATCAAGAGTTCCTGCATGCCCAACTCGTTTTGTGCCAAATCGTTTTCGCATCTTTGCCACGACATCGTGGCTGGTCATTCCACCCGCTTTATCAACCAGGAGGAAACCATTCATATCAAAGCTCGAACAAACTATTCGCGGGTCTTGTAAGGATCTGCTTCACCAGCAGGCTCGGCCTTGTCGCGCAGTTTGGCGAGTTCGGCATCTGAGGCGCGAACTTGTGCCATTAAATCATTCATAGCGCTTGCTGACTCTTGCAGACCATCAGCAAAGAATTCCAGTGATGGTGTGATACGAAGTCCAAGAGCTTTGCCTACCTCGGAGCGCAGTAAACCCTTGGCGGAATTCAAGGCGGCGCCGGTCTCTTCTCGTTCGAGATCCGTGCCCAGTACCGTATAGAAAATGGATGCTTGTTGAAGGTCACCCGTGATGCGAACATCGGTAATAGTGACGAACCCAAGTCGCGGGTCTTTAACCCGCGACTCAATAGTTTGTGCCACAACCTCTTTGATTCGGTCGGCAACCTTGAGCGCTCGATTAGAAGCCATGGTTTAAGCCCGCTTCTTTTCCCGCACTTCGAAGGTCTGGATAACGTCGCCCGGTTGGAGTTCCTTGTATGAACCAAGCCCAATACCGCACTCGTAACCATCCTTGACTTCAGTGGCATCGTCCTTAAATCGACGAAGCGATTCGATGGCGAGACCTTCTTGTACAACGGTCCCAGCCCGCAGTACTCGAGTCTTCGCATTTCGTCTGATGAATCCATCAAGAACCAAACATCCGGCAATATTTCCAAACTTGCTGGACTTGAAGATATCTCTCACTTCTGCGTTTCCGAGAACCACTTCTTCATACTCTGGCTTGAGCAAGCCCTTGAGTGACGCTTCGATCTCCTCAATTGCTTGGTAAATGACAGTGTAGAAACGAATCTCTACCCCTTCTTGATCAGCGAAGATTGCAGTCTGAGGCTCTGGTTTAACGTTGTAACCGATGATGACTGCGGTTGAAGCCGAAGCAAGCGTGACGTCATTCTTTGTAATAGCACCAACGCCACGGTGAATGACCCGAAGATCAACTTCACTGCCAACGTCGAGTTGCAACAAGGCATCTTCGAGGGCTTCGACAGAACCAGAAACATCACCTTTGATGATGAGATTAAGGGTGCTGACTTTGGATTGCTCCATGAAGTCTTCGAGGGAGACCTTCTTACGAGTCTTTGCGAGCAACGCGTTTCGCATTGCTAGCTGGCGCTTTTCGGCAATCTGGCGTGCGGTTCGATCATCTTCTGCGACGATGAAGGTATCGCCAGCGCCTGGAACTGAGGTGAATCCCAGAACCTGAACTGGGCGCGAAGGACCGGCCTCAGAGACATTGTCTCCGTTCTCATCCAACATGGCTCGAACTCGGCCATATGAACCACCGGCGACAATCGCATCGCCCACTTTTAGGGTTCCGCGTTGTACTAAGACAGTGGCCACTGGGCCACGACCCTTATCAAGATTTGCTTCGATAGCAACACCGCGAGCCGCATCATCTGCAATAGCCCGCAGATCAAGTGCAGCATCTGCAGTTAAGAGAATGCTGTCGATAAGTTGATCGATACCCTCGCCCGATTTTGCCGAGACGTTGATAAACATTGTGGTTCCGCCGTATTCCTCGGCGACCAAGTTGTATTCGGTGAGTTGCTGGCGAACCTTGTCCGGGTTGGCGCCTTCTTTATCCACCTTGTTGACTGCAACAACGATAGGAACATCGGCTGCTTGCGCATGGTTGAGCGCCTCAATTGTTTGTGGCATAACGCCATCGTCGGCTGCAACTACGAGAACTGCGATATCCGTGACCTTCGCACCACGAGCACGCATGGCGGTGAACGCCTCATGACCTGGCGTATCAATGAAGGTGATGGCACGTTCGATGCCATCGTGATTATGATGAATTTGGTAGGCACCAATGTGCTGGGTAATGCCACCGGCTTCGGACTTCACAACTTCGGTACGACGAATCGCATCGAGGAGGCGAGTCTTACCATGGTCAACGTGACCCATGACAGTGACGATTGGGTTTCGAACCACTAGGTCAGCTTCATCAATATCTTCAAGCTCTTGTTCCAGATTGATATCGAACTCTTCTAGAAGTTCACGATCTTCATCTTCCGGTGAGACAACCTGAATGACGTAACCGAGTTCGGCGCCCAGAAGAGTAAAGGTATCTTCATCGACCGATTGGGTTGCAGTCACCATTTCACCTAAGTGAAATAGGGCTGAAACTAACGCGGCTGGATCGCCATTAATCTTCTCTGCGAAGTCCATCAAGGATGAACCACGTCGCAACCGAATAGCCGTCTTGCCATCACCATGAGGAATTACTGCGCCGCCCAGAGATGGCGCCGCCATATTGTCGAATTCTTCACGCAACGCTTTCTTGCTCTTATGCGCTTTGCGATTCTTTCCGCCTTGCTTGCCAAAGGCACCTGCAGTTCCACCGCGTTGGTGGCGTCCGCCGGCCTTGTTTGGACCGCCAAAACTAGGTTGTGCTGGTGCAGCTGAAGGCGAGCGATAAGGCGATCCTGGTGCTCCGCCTGGCCGGGCACCTGGGGCGCCGGTTGCTGGCGGCCTCGCGCCACCCGGACGTGCGGCAAAACCAGGTCGAACTGAACCTGGGCGCGGACCCGACATAGGTGGTCGTGCGCCACCAGCACCGGCTGGCCGCTCGCCGGGCCGAATTGGCCGGGCTGGCGGACGTGGAATGGCATTGGTGCCAGAGCTAAAGGGATTATTTCCCGCCCTGGGCGGTCGTGGCATCGGAACGCTGCCCGGTGTCGCACTCGGTGCGCCGGAGTAGGGATTGTTTCCGGCCCTAGGTGGACGTGGCATACCAACCGCCGGGTTAACTGGCACTGCCGGTATAGGTGTCACCGGAGGAACAGGTGCCTCATTTTGGGTTGGCTCGCTCTTTACCGGAGCAGATGGAAAGACCGAGGCGGGTGATGGAATTGCCGAGGCGGGAATCGTGCCCGGTGCCAATTGCGCGAGCGCAGCCTGAATCTCTTCCGCACTTGGTGCAGCTGGCTTTGCAGCGACCTTCTTTACCGGCGCCTTCTTCTCTGGCTTTGGCGCGTCGGCAGCCGCCTTTAAATCGGGAAATTTTTCCATCAACTTGCGCACAACGGGCGCTTCTACGGTTGAGGATGCTGATTTTACAAACTCACCAACTTCTTGGAGTTTAGTGAGGAGATCCTTTGATGGGACCCCTAATTCTTTTGCTAATTCGTGAACGCGGACCTTTGCCACAGTTACCTTCCTGTCATGGCCCCACGTTTATTTGGAGCCTAAATGTCTAGCCTTCTCATGAGCGCTGAGTGCTCATGATTGTGAGATTGCCTTATTTGACATGTCATTCTCCTTTTACGAATCAGACGGGTTATCTGATTGTTCTTGTGCTTGCAACGAACGAACGTATTCCTCGAGTGTCTCGGTTCGAAGTGGCGCCGTTGTTCGAAATGCCCGAACAAATGCCCCTCGACTCTTAGCTAATTCAAGGCAACCTTGATGCAACCAAGCCCCTCGTCCCGTTTTGCGCTTGAACTGATCAGGAATTACCTGACCATCAACAACCACGACTCTCAGAACGTTCGTCCAACTCTCCCTCTTTCGACAGGCAATACAACTCCGAATTGGAATTGCCATTGCTTTATCTCCCAAGGACGTGAACGGGCAAACCTTACTCGCTTACAGGCTGGGACGGGTAATCAGGCTGGTCCACTTCTTCCACGATCGGCTTGGGTTTGGCGATTCGCTCGACCGGATTATCCGGGTGGATATCAATTCGAGCGCCGGTCAATCGGGCGGCCAAGCGGGCATTTTGACCGTCTTTGCCAATTGCCAAGGAAAGTTGATAGTCGGGAACGACGACTTTCACCGATTTACTCTCAAGATCGACGACTTCGGCGCTGGTTACTCGGGAAGGTGCGAGCGCGTTAGCCACATAGGTCGCCAAATCACCTGAATAATCGACAATATCGATCTTCTCACCATTGAGTTCGTCCATGACGGCTCGAGCTCTGGCACCCATGGGTCCAATAAGCGCGCCTTTGGGACTTACGCCGGCTCGGTGGGAACGCACAGAGACCTTAGTTCGGTGGCCGGCTTCGCGGGCAACCCCGACGATTTCGACAATTCGATCTTTAATTTCCGGCACCTCCAGGGCAAAAAGCGTTTTCACCAGGGCCGGGTGAGTTCGGGAAAGGGTGACTTCTGGACCACGAAGGCCTTGCTTTACCTCAACCACAAAACACTTGATTCTTTGGCCATGGACGTAGGTCTCAGTTGGGACCTGCTCGTTCGGCGGAATCTTGCCTTCGATCCGACCCAGATGAACATAAACAATCTTCGGGTCGCGACCTTGTTGGATGACGCCCGAAATTACATCTCCGACACTGGCGGTAAATTCCCCCACGATCTCGGCATCGTTTGCCTCACGCATTTTTTCTTTGATTACTTTTCGGGCGGTCGAGGTGGCTATTCGGCTGAACCCTTCTGGCGAATCAATTGCGGTGTCGATGCGGTCGCCATCTGGACCTAAAACTGGATAATAAATAACAATCTCGCCAGTTTGCCGATTGAGTACCGCACGACCGTTGGGATGAGCCTCTGGCAATTCCGCATACGCGGCTGCCACACCATTTTCAATAGCGTTAATGAGCTTTTCGAGCGGCATCTCTCGTTCAATCGTCAGCGCAATCAGCGCTTTTACATCTACATTCATTCTGACTCGTCTGACTTTAAAGATTTAAATTCGATCTCGATATGGGCTTTCTTGATTTCAGCAATCGGATAAATAATGTCATTAATGTGGACTGAATCACCCTCCACTGAACCAATGCGACCGGTTGCGGTCTCGCCATTCTGCAAAATTATTTTCACCAGCCGACCAAGATTTTTTCGCCAATGGCGCAGCTCGGTGAGCGGACGATCAATACCAGGTGAACTAACTTCTAAGGTGAATGGTGCATCCCCGAGTTCGGGCAGTACATCGAGGATTTCAGAAATCCCACGAGAGACACCGGTGACTTGATCAAGATTAAGGTGAGCATCGCTGTCGACGATAATCGTCATGAGGCGCGATTTGCCTGCTGGGGTGATTGTTACTTCTTCTACATAACAACCCGCCGTCGTAACAGATGGCGTAATGGCTGCGGTAATTACATCTTTCAATTGTTGATTATTCAGTTGTGTTCTATCCATGATTCCCTCGCTATTGAATTTTGAACCAATCATAACTTACCTTCGCGATGAGAATCGCCGCAACAATCAAGAAGACGCGTCGAACCAACCCCGACCCGCCTTTTATCGCAAGACGCGATCCCACAATTGCCCCGCTCACATTAGCCACCGCGAGCGCTAATCCAAGCCGCCACCAAATATGTCCAGTGAATTGGAATGAAAGAATGGCGCCAAAATTAGTTGCAATGTTCACTAACTTTGCAGTTGCCGATGCCTTAAGGAATTCATAGCCAATGACGCCGACTAGGAGAAAAACAAGAAAGGTGCCGGTACCTGGTCCAAATACCCCATCATAAAAACCAATTGTTAGACCAAAGCCGGCCACCAAAGCATTGCGTACTTTTCCTGAGTATTTAATTTTTTCCTGCAGTCCCAATTGGGGTTTGCGCCAAGTGTAAATCGCAACTGCGATGAGCAGAAAAATAATTATGGGGCGAAAAAAATCTTTAGGAAAGCTTGCCGCCAACCTGGCCCCAAGAATGGATCCCAAGAATGCCGGTCCAGCCATGAAAGCAGTGACGTGAAGATCGGGACGTACTCTTTTAAAATATGTAACGGCGGCGCTGCTGGTTCCCAAAATCGCTGGAATCTTATTTGTTCCCAATATCAGCGGAATCGGTTTGTCGCTCAGTCCAATAAGGAGAGCGGGTAACTGAATCAGTCCCCCACCGCCGACCATGGCATCAACAAATCCAGCGAAACCTGCTGCAAGCGCCAGAAAGAGAAAGGTGGAGACCGACATTAGTCAGCGGTGACAGCGGAGATGATCTCTGCGACGGCGCTGGAAAGTTCTAGCTCGTGCTTTTCGCCGGTTCTACGAACGCGTAACTCAATCTTCCCATCAACCAAGGCTTTGCCCACAATGATGATAAATGGAATTCCAATGAGTTCGGCATCTTTGAACTTCACACCTGGACTGGCGTCGCGGCGATCATCGAGCATTACGCGCAATCCCTGTGACTCTAACTCTTGGGCAATTTTGTCAGCCGTATCGAAAGGTGCATCATCCTTTCCCGTTGCAACAATATGCACATCTGCTGGTGCAACTTCCCGTGGCCAATTTAAGCCAATTTCATCATGAGTTTGTTCAGCGATAGCTGCAACGGCTCTGGAAACTCCAATGCCGTAGGAACCCATCGTTACAACTCGAGGCTTGCCATCTTTATCCAGCACCGTGAGTTCAAGTGCCTGGGCATACTTGCGACCAAGTTGAAAAATATGACCAATTTCAATGGCTCGATCGATGACAACTGGCGTGGCGCAATTTGGACAGAGATCACCAGCCTTTACCTCGGCAGATTCCACAAATTTATCAATAGTGAAATCGCGACCATGAGTCACGAATCGAACATGTTTGTCCCGAGCATTCGCCCCTGTAACCCAACTCGAGCCAACTACAACGCGAGGGTCGGCATAGAGAGTCAAGCCCAGCGCCTTGGCATCCTGTGGTCCGACATAACCCTTCACAAGTCCAGGGCGCTTTTCGAAATCAGCATCTTCGAAAAGCCGCAATTCTGCGACTCCCGGCAAATTGGCTTGCAATCGCTTGAGGTCTACTTCTCGGTCACCAGGAACGAGAACGGAGATCGCTTGATCGTCCGCCACGAGTAGGACGTTTTTGAGCGTATCCGAGGCTGTGAAGTTGCCATCAAATTTGGTGTTCAACAAAGTGACCAGCGAATCAATGGTTGGCGTATTTGGTGAATCGAAGATTTCCATAGCAGGTGGCGCTTCACCGGTAAAGGCTGCGACATTAGTAACCATCGCCTCCACATTCGCCGCGTAACCACAACTTTCGCAGAGCACATAGGTGTCCTCACCAGTGGGGCAAGGGGCGAGAAATTCCTCCGACCTCGAACCACCCATCGCACCTGCCATCGCCGAAACGATGTTGTACTTCATGCCGAGGCGATTAAATGTCTTGATGTAAGCGTTTCGATGGTTTTCGTAAGAAACGACTAAGCCCTCATCGTCGAGATCGAAGGAGTAAGAGTCCTTCATCACGAACTCTCGACCTCTGATAATTCCAGAACGAGGTCTGGTCTCATCACGAAACTTGGTTTGAATTTGATAAATCGAAAGTGGCAGATCTTTGTAGGACGAGTATTCGCCTTTCACCATCAAGGTGAACATCTCTTCGTGAGTTGGGCCAAGGAGGTAATCATTGCCGCGTCGATCTTTCAATCGAAAGAGATCCTGACCGTACTCGGTCCAGCGATTTGTCTTCTCATATGGTTCGCGAGGCAGCATCGCGGGAAAATGAACTTCTTGGAATCCGGCCTTATCCATCTCTTCCCGAACAATCCGCTCGATATTTCGCAAGGTGATATATCCGAGTGGCAACCACGCGTATATTCCGGCGGCTACGCGGCGAACGTACCCGGCCCGGACCAATAACCGGTGACTGGCGACCTCGGCATCGGCTGGGTCGTCCCGAAGAGTACGTAATAACAAGGTGGACATTCGCAACATGCGAGAACCTTACCTAATGCAAATTCACTTCTGACGACTTATTTACTCGCCCCAGACGTTTTACCGAACCTGAACGGTCGGTTCACCAGATTCCACTCCAGCCAATTCCATTTCATCGGCAAGACGCATCGCTTCCTCAATCAGAGTTTCGACGATCATGGCTTCTGGAACAGTTTTAATGACTTCGCCTTTGACGAAGATTTGGCCTTTTCCATTACCACTGGCAACCCCGAGGTCGGCTTCACGGGCTTCGCCTGGGCCATTAACTACACAACCCATGACTGCTACGCGAAGCGGAACTGTCATTCCTTGCAACCCGGCTTGGACTTTTTCAGCGAGGGAGTAAACATCTACTTGGGCGCGGCCACAGGATGGGCAAGAAACGATCTCCAATTTACGTTGGCGAAGGTTGAGAGATTCCAAAATTGAAATGCCTACTTTGACTTCCTCAACGGGTGGAGCGGAAAGTGAGACTCGAATTGTGTCGCCGATTCCCTCGGCCAGAAGAATTCCAAAAGCCGTTGCTGATTTTATGGTGCCTTGGAAAAAGGGACCAGCTTCAGTTACACCTAGATGCAGCGGGTAATCACATTTTTCCGCGAGGAGTCGATAGGCCTTAACCATAGTTACTGGGTCGTGGTGCTTAACTGAAATCTTGATATCTGTGAAGCCATGTTCTTCAAAGAGGGATGCTTCCCAGAGCGCAGATTCCGCGAGCGCTTCTGGTGTGGCCTTTCCGTACTTTGCCAACAGTCGAGGATCAAGAGAGCCAGCGTTGACCCCAATACGAATAGGAATTCCCGCATCTCCGGCAGCCTTGGCGACTTCCTTGACCTTGTCATCAAATTGCTTGATATTTCCTGGATTCACCCGAACCGCGGCGCAACCGGCATCAATGGCCGCAAAAATATATTTCGGTTGAAAATGGATATCTGCAATGACGGGAATCTGAGATTTCTTAGCGATCTGGGCCAAGGCATCTGCATCATCTTGACTAGGAACCGCCACTCGAACAATCTGACATCCCGATGCCGTTAACTCGGCGATCTGTTGCAGAGTGCTGTTTACATCCGAAGTAAGAGTGGTGCACATCGACTGAACGCTGACGGGGGCATCACCACCCACAAGAACGCTGCCGACCTTAAGTTGTTTGCTCTTTCGTCTAGGCGCGAGGACTGGAGCTGGTGCGGCGGGCATTCCGAGATTAACCATGTGGATATTCTGCCTTAATTGTGATGGAGCTACACATTCAAATGGATGGGATTAAAGATATCTGCCCCTAATAATAAAATCGAAAGCAACGCCAATATGACGAAAACTACGATCGTGATTGGGGTTAAACGTTCCAGATCGATAGGCGGCGGTAATGGTGCACCACGACGGCGTGCCCGCCAGCGCCTCACACCATCAACGAAAGCCAGGGCCATATGACCACCATCTAGGGGCAGGAACGGCAAAAGGTTGAAGATTCCCACGAAAATATTGAGGCTAGCAATGATCAAGATAAAGGTTGCGATTCGCTCGCGGACTGAAAGATTCTTATCGCTGGCCGCTTGCCCCGAGACCCGGGCGACACCTACGACCCCAACCAATCCTTGTGGATCACGCGGTTGACCGCCGAATGTTTGTCGCACTAACGCCGGAATTTTTGATGGAAGTTTAACCAGAGATGAAATGCTGCCGGTAAAGAGGTCGCGACTTAGTTTTGTCGAGCTGATAAGTGCGCGATACGGGTTTTGATGAAGCGTCCCCAATTTATTCACGATGCCAATCACGCCTACGGGCTTCTTGTCACGAATGATGCGAGCAGGAACCAGAGTCAGGCTGATGGAACTACCTGCGCGATCGACAACTATCGTGACTGGTTTTCCCGGCGAATTACGAACCTGAAGTACCGACTTAGACCAATCTGATGCCAGCACGCCGTTTATCGAAAGAACCTTGTCCCCCGGTTTTAACCCGACGCTCTTTGCCGGTGAAGGAGTATCGGCCGAGGTGCAACCAGTGCTCGCGGTGGTTAAACACGGCGTAACTTCCGCAATTGTTGTTGTTACATATGTGGTGCCAACAGCGGTGTACAGAAAGAAGAGCAAGAAGAAGCCCAGGACGAAATGAAGAAAAGATCCAGCCCCCAGCACGACGAGACGCTTGGGTGCGGAGGCTGCTATGAAAGCGCGAGGTTGGTCAGCCTCGGGCAGAACTTCGCGCGCAGACATTCCAACAATCCGACAATAACCACCAGCAGGAATAGCCTTGATTCCAAATTCAGTTTCACCACGCTGAAATGACCAGAGCTTGCGACCAAAGCCTAAAAAGAACTCCGTCACCTTCATGTGATAGTGCTTGGCGGTGAGAAAGTGACCTGCCTCATGCACCATAATCGAAAAGAGGAGTGCGACGACGAAGGCAACCACTCCCAATGCGCTCATAGGTCAATACTCTAACGACACCAGAAGTTCACTTTCTCCATATCTCAACAAATTCATCTTAAAACCCAGTGAGAGTTTGAGTCCGTTATAGTTTTCCCATGACATCAGGACCACATATTCCACAAGAACGACGCTTAGTTACTGCAATTCCTGGCCCTAAATCACAGGAGATGCTCGCTCGTCGCAGCGAAGCCACTTCTGCTGGGCTCGGTATGGCAATTCCCGTATTTGTCGCCCAGGCAGGTGGTGGCGTCATTGTCGATATCGATGGAAATTCCATCATTGATATGGCAGCCGGAATTGCCACCGTCAACGTTGGCAATAGCGCAGATCGAGTCGTGGCAAATGTCATCGCCCAAGTTCAGGCATTCACTCATACCTGTTTTACGGTTGCTCCATACAGCGGATATGTTGAAGTATGCGAAACCCTTAACCGAATCACCCCGGGTACTTTTAAAAAGAAATCTTTGCTCGTGAACTCTGGTGCCGAAGCGGTAGAGAACGCCGTGAAGATTGCCCGCGCCTATACAAAGCGAGCCGCCGTCGTAGTTTTCGAACATGCCTACCATGGCCGCACAAATCTCACGATGGCAATGACTGCCAAGAACATTCCTTACAAGGAAGGTTTCGGACCATTCGCGCCTGAGGTTTACCGCATGCCTATGGCATATCCATACCGATGGATTGGCGACAAGAACAATGTTGCGCAAGAGGCGCTCGAGATGGTTCTCCATAAGATTGACAAAGAGATCGGTGCCCATAATGTGGCTGCGATCGTAATCGAACCCATTCAAGGCGAAGGCGGCTTTGTCGTCCCACCTAAAGGTTTCTTGCCTGGCTTGGCCGCATTTGCCAAGGCCAATGGTGCGCTCTTCATTGCGGATGAAGTTCAAACTGGTTTTGCTCGAACTGGACAGATGTTCGCGGTAGAAGATGAAGGCGTCGAACCCGACATTATGGTTACCGCCAAAGGCATTGGTGGTGGCTTGCCACTCGGAGCTATTACCGGCCGCGCTGAGGTCATGGACGCCGCCGTTGTCAGCGGAGTCGGTGGAACCTTTGGCGGAAACCCAGTTGCTTGCGCAGCCGCACTTGGCGCTTTTGCCACCATCGAAGCGGACGGTCTCGTTGCTAAGGCGGCCCATATGGGTGAAATTATCAGCACCGCATTGCTTGCGATGAAAGAGAAGTATGCAATTGTGGGCGACGTTCGCGGTCGCGGTGCCATGCAGGCGCTCGAACTGGTACTTCCTGGAACCGATGAGCCAAATTCGAAGGCCATGGCCGATGCGGTGAAATATTGCCAACAACATGGCGTTTTAGTTTTAACTGCAGGGACCTACAGCAACGTCATTCGCTTGCTGCCACCTTTGGTTATGCCAGATACATTGCTCATCGAGGCCTTGGGAATTCTGGATGAAGCCCTAGCGTCGGTTTCTGCCTAAATCTAAATTATCGATTGAGGAGATTGCGGGTGGGAGAATAACTTCCACCTTTCTTTCGAACCGTAATGGCACTTAGCGCCTCAAGCACTACTCGATTTGCCAAAATAGCCGTGATATCCGCGCTGTCATAAGGTGGACACACCTCGACGATATCGATGCCGACAATCGGCAAGTCCAAGCAGATTCTTCGAACGGCTTCGAGCAATTCTCGGCTTGTCATTCCACCTGGCTCTGGCGTCCCAGTTCCGGGCGCCATACCTGGATCCACCACATCGATATCTACCGAAAGAAAAACGCCATCACATCCATTAGTGAGTACCGCGAATGACTCGTCGAGTACATCTTTCATGCCTCGATGATGAATTTCGCTCATTTCATAAGAGCGCATCCCCTGTTCGGCCATCCATTTCAAAGTGATGTCATCAGGCCAATATCCGCGCAAGCCAAGTTGCAAGAAGCGATCACCTCGAACCGCACCGGTTTCAATGAGTCGGCGCATAGGAGTGCCATGGCCAACCAGGGCGCCAAATTGCGACTCCCCTGTATCAGCGTGAGCATCAAAGTGAATCATCGAAACTCGTCCCATGCCGAGATGGTGGGCGATGCCAGCCACATCTGCTGAGGCAATGGAATGATCGCCACCAAGGACTACTGCAATCGCACCCGCGCGGGAAATAACTTCAGTGGCCGCTTCTAAAACTTTCAGCGAAGCTTCAAGATCACCGCCTGGCATCAATAAATCGCCAGCATCGAAAATCTTTAATTCTTGGAGCGCATCAACGCGCAGCGCTAAATGTGGCCGCATCGCATCGTGTGGCAAATAGTCACCACCACGAATTGCCTGTGGCCCAAACTTGGCACCCGAACGGTGAGATGTTCCGCTGTCGATAGGAGCGCCAACAATGATCACATCTGCGCCAGCAAAACTCGTGGGATCCGAGAGGTCACAACGTGGAATACCTAAAAAAGTAAAGTCCGGACCATACATATTGCCAAGATTTGCCATGAGGCAAACTTAACTGACTTTTCGCCTTCTTTGAACTAGTTGACCAAGAAGCACGACGATAAGTGCAATGAAGAACATAGAAGAACCAATGACATTTGCCTGGGCGGGCAAGCCACGTTCGGCGGAGATATACACAAACTTCGGGAAGGTGTTGACATTGCCCGAGTTGAAGTTGGTAATGATGAAGTCATCAAAGGAAAGGCTGAAGGCCAGGAGGGCAGCGCCGGCAATCCCTGGGGCAACCAGTGGAAAGGTAACTCGTCGGAAAGTTTCACGCTCGTCCGCATATAAATCCATCGCGGCCTGTTCTAGCCGCGGATCGAGTGAAGCGATTCGCGCTTTTACTGTGACTACGACGAAAGAGATACAGAACATGACGTGAGCAATAACGATAGTAAGGAAACCCGGATTGAAACCAAAGTTAAGGAACATGGTGAGCAAGGACGCGCCAAGTACTAATTCTGGTGTTGCCATCGGTAGAAAGATCAAGAGGTTCACAACGCTGCGGCCCTTGAAGGCATACCGGCCCAAAGCAAAAGCAATCAGGGTGCCCAAAATCGTGGCGATAAAGGTGGCAATCACGCCGATCTTCAGCGAATTGCCTAGCGCATTACACACATCCGGCGCACCGCACGGGTTCTTCCAGTTATTCCAGGTAAATCCCCGCCAAACCAGATTGCTCTTAACGGAATTGTTGAAGGAGAAGGCAAAGGTATAAAAGACGGGGATGAAGAGGTAGGTAAAGCCAAGCACTGCATAGATGCGAATCAGGTTTCGAGTGAACCAACGGGTGGCTTTTCTCATACCAGATCCTCCGTTCCGGCCTTTTTAATATAGATCATGACCATTACTAAAATCACGATCATTAAAGTAAAGGAGAGCGCGGCCGCGGTCGGATAATCCACAATCTGCAAATAACGCGCATTAATGACGTTACCGATCATCTTTGTATTTGGGTTGCCCAAAATATCCGCATTAACATAGTCACCAGCCGCCGGAATGAATGTCAGCAAAGTTCCCGCAACCACACCTGGCATCGACAGGGGCAAAGTCACTTTTCGAAAAGTGGTGAGGACGTTGGCGTAGAGATCGCCCGCAGCCTCGAGAGTACGAGGATCAATGCGCTCGAGACTGGAATAGAGTGGCAGAGTCATGAATGGCAAGAAGTTGTAGGTGAGTCCTGCCACGACAGCCAGCGGACTTGCCGTGAGGTGAGTCTGAGCGCCGATGATGTGGAGATCAATCATCAATTTATAAACAATTCCCTGACTTCCCAATATTTGCTTCCACGCGATGGTTCGAAGGATGAAAGATGTAAAGAACGGTGCCACAACTAAAACGAGAAGGGTGTTCTTCCAGCGACCGGATTTGAAGGCAATCGCATATGCCAAGGGGTAAGCAATCATCAGAGCAAGTACCGTCGCGATCGTGGCATATTCAAAGGAACGGAAAAATTGGCTGTGACTATTGACGATCGCATCCCAATAATTGGCAAAACGATATGTCTGATCAAATTCGCCAATTCCAAGTCCTGGCGTCTTAGTTGATGTGCTGATCAAGGTAAGGATTGGCAGCAGGAAGAAGAAGACCAACCAAATCAAGCCAGGTACCAGCAAAAAGTAAGGAATCAACGATTTTCGCTTGAGTCCACTTTTGGCTTTAGTGCCGGTCGCGTGAAGGAATGCCATGTCTACTCGTCTTCAGAAATATGAAGTTCTGATCCAGCGTTGGCATCTTCGCTGCCATCTAATCCAAAGGTAAAGACTGGCTCCCAGGAGAGATTGACTCGATCGCCCTTATCGAGTGGCGCGATACCATCATCGTTTTGTTCGAAAACCATAAGTTCTTGTCCCCATGGCATTTCCACCTGGTATTGCGTGCTGACGCCAATATAGGAGACATCGGAAATCACACCACCGCTGAGAATATTTCCGGTCATCGCAATATCTTCAGGTTGGATGCGCAACTTCTCTGGTCGAACTCCGACCAAAATCGAGGAGTCCCTGGCGCTCGAACGTGCTCGGGGAACTGCCACTTTTGTGCCAAAGAGATCGACTACCTGAGTATCGCCGCCGTTAGATTCGATCTTTCCCTTGATCAAATTAGATTGGCCTAAAAAGTTGGCAACAAATGCCGTCTTCGGATTGTCATATAAATCAGCGGGGGTACCCATCTGCTCGATTCGACCCTCGTTCATGACCGCAATGGTGTCGGCCATGGTCATAGCCTCTTCCTGATCGTGTGTGACGTGAACAAAGGTCAAGCCAATTTCAGTCTGAATCCATTTGAGTTCAATCTGCATCTGGCGCCGCAATTTGAGGTCAAGCGCGCCAAGTGGTTCATCCAACAACAAGAGCGCTGGGCGGTTGACGATCGCACGAGCCACTGCAATTCGTTGTTGTTGACCACCTGATAATTGGGATGGTTTGCGCTGGGCAAGGTGCGGAAGTTCTACAAGCTCCAGGACCTTATCCACCTGTTCTTTTACATCTTTAACACCGCGACGACGCAGACCAAAAGCGATATTCTCAAAGATAGATAAGTGCGGAAAGAGGGCATAATTCTGGAAAACCGTGTTCACTGGACGTTTGTAGGGTCGAGTATTGGTGATATCGGTATTGCCGATATGCATGGTGCCAGAAGTTGGATCTTCCAATCCAGCAATCATGCGAAGTGTTGTGGTTTTGCCACAGCCCGAAGGTCCAAGGAGCGCAAAGAAAGAGCCTTGCGGAACTGTCAACGTTAAGTCATCAACAGCGATGAATTCGCCAAACGACTTGGTGATATGCGAGAGCTGAAGGTCTCCGGATGCAGAGTTTGAGGCGTCCACCACTTACCCGTTACCACTTGCCTTCTGGAAGGCAGTGGAGAATTTCAATTGCTCAGTTGGGGTCAGACCACGGAAGACCTTGAGATTTGCCCACATTTTGTCATCCGGGAAAATCAGCGGGTTGTTGACCTGCTTTGGATTGATCTTTGCCATTGCTTCGCGAGCGCCACCGACGGGACAGACGTAGGTAATGTAATCAGCAACCTTTGCCGCCACAACAGGATCGTAATAATAATTAATCAGAGATTCAGCCGCGGCCTTATTTGGCGAAGTCGAAGGGATCATCAGATTGTCGGTGGAGAAAGTTCCGCCACTTTCAGGAACAGCAAACCCAAATTGATTCTGATTCTGCAAGTTAAGTTGATTGATATCGCCAGACCAACCGATCACTGCCGTAGCATCACCGGAGATGAGGTCCTCTTGATAAGACTGGCCTTTGATCTGACGGATAAAGCCATCGTGGATCATCTTGGTCACGTAATCAACCGCATTCATAAATTTAGCCTCGGTGAATGGCTTGGAAATATCGGTCCCCTGCCAGAGCATCACCAATCCGATGGTGTCACGCATTTCCGAGAGAACTTCGACCTTGCCTTTATTCTCCTTGGCAAAGAGTTGCTCGATGGTGTGAATTCCTTTTGGGTGCTTCTTCTTATTCCAGGCAAAGCCCGCAATAATTCCAGCCCAGGGCAGGCTGTAGTGGCGACCTGGGTCGAATGGTCGGTTGAGTAAGAATGGCAAGATGTTTTTCTTGTTCGGGACCGCGGCGTCGTCGAACTTTTGCACAAAACCTGAAGCCAGCCATCTGGCAGCCATCCATTCGGTCATCGTGACGACGTCATAGCCAATATCTTTCTTAAGTTTTAATTGAGGCTGCACCTTGGCGGTGAAAGAGTCATTATCGTCAATGACTTCAAAATACTTTGCCGAAATTCCGGTCTTCTTAATAAACGCTTCCAACGTTGGGTACTTCTTTGTCTTGTTGTCATAGTCCAAGTAGAGCGACCAGTTAGCCCAACGGACGCTCCCACCAGCTGCCTGCGCCGACTCGGCCTCAAATCCGGTTCCCAAGAGCGCTGCGGCTCCCAGCCCACCAGCGCCAGCAAGAAGCGCGCGGCGAGAGAACGGGGTGGATGCTAAGGGTGAATTTCCAGCGGGTGTGAAGAAATCTTCACTGGATGCAGTCATCATGGCTACTTTCTCTCGATACCGAAGGTGCGAGCAAAATCCTAGTCCTAAGTATTTAATTATCTCGCCAAGCGGGCAGAGTTAACATAGATATAACGAGATTCACAGTTAGCCCTTCTGGGGCTGGCAATAGCCGCGAACTGGTAGACCCAAGTTATATCAGGCGTTCAGATTGGTCATAACGTGCTTGATCCGGGTGTAATCCTCGAACCCATATTGGGAGAGATCCTTGCCATAGCCAGAGTGCTTGAAACCACCATGTGGCATTTCGGCGACCAGTGGGATGTGGGTATTGATCCAGACGCAACCGAAATCGAAGGCTTTGGCCATGCGCATGGCTCGGCCATGGTCGCGGGTCCAGACACTGGATGCCAAACCATAGGCAACACCATTGGCGAATCGAATCGCTTGGGCCTCGTCGGTAAATTTTTGAATGGTGATGACCGGACCAAAGATTTCATTCTGAATCATTTCATCGTCTTGGAGCAAACCGGCGACAACAGTAGGCGCGAAGAAGTAACCATCCCGAGCAACTTGGGCTCCCCCTGCAACGATGGTGGCGTGGCTTGGTGTGCGGTCGATAAAGCCAGCAACTCGAGCAAGCTGGCCGGCATTATTTACTGGACCATAGAGCACATTTTCAGTTGGAGACCCGGTCGAAATATTGTCTCGGGCTTGGGCCCCGAGCAAGGCGACAAAATCGTCGTAGACCGAAGCTTCGACCATTACTCGGGTTGCTGCTGTGCAATCCTGTCCCGCGTTAAAGTAGCCAGCAATGGCGATGGCTTCAGCCGCTGCCTCCAAATTGGCGTCCGCAAAAACCACTACTGGGGCTTTGCCTCCTAATTCCAAATGCACTTTCTTCACGTCAGTTGCAGCCGACTTTGCGACTTCAATTCCCGCTCGCACCGAGCCAGTAATAGAAACCATTGCAGGTGTGTCATGGGCGACGAGGGCAGCACCCGTCGTTCGATCGCCGCAAACCACGTTGAATACGCCGCTGGGGAGAAACTCAGCCATGAGTTCAGCCATCCAGACCGTAGAGGCTGGGGTGGTGTCGCTGGGTTTGAGTACGACTGCATTTCCAGCCGCGATAGCCGGAGCCCACTTCCAAACCGCCATCATCATTGGATAATTCCATGGCGTTACCTGGGCGCAAATACCAATCGGCTCGCGACGAATGAAGGAGGTCATGCCTCGCATATATTCGCCGGCAGATTTGCCTTCAAGATTTCTGGCGGCCCCAGCAAAAAAGCGAATCTGATCTAACATCGGTGGAATTTCTTCGGATGCGGTGAGAGCCAGTGGCTTGCCCGTGTTTTCACTTTCTACTGCAATAAGTTCCTCGGCCCGGGTTTCAATGGCATCTGCAATTTTCAATAAGGCGCGTTGCCGCTCTGATGGCGTCGAGTCGCGCCACACTTCAAATCCAGAGACCGCCGCCGACATCGCGACATCAATATCGGCCGCATTAGATATCGGAGCGCTCGTATAGACCTTGCCCGTAGCCGGATTAATAATCTCGCTGGTCTCACCCGATAGGGATGGTTGCGACTTGCCAGCGATGAAGTTATTTAACGATGCCATTTTTGCTCCAATTTTTTTCTATTCAGCAGAGGCTATCTCGGCGGCAGCGAGTTGACCACAGGCGCCATCGATTTCCCGACCACGAGTATCGCGCACTGTTACTGCTACGCCATATCCTTCCAATATTCGGACGAATTCAGCCTCGTCGTGTGGCCGCGATGCCGTCCATTTTGAACCCGGAGTCGGATTCAGTGGAATCAGATTGACGTGAGCATTTCGATTGCGAAGCAACCGTCCAAGGAGGTCAGCTCGCCAGGCCTGATCATTAATATCTCGGATGAGCGCGTATTCAATGGAATAGCGCCGACCAGTAGCGGCTTCGTATTTATCCGCCGCCTCCAGAACTTCACGAACCTTCCAGCGCGAATTTATGGGAACCAAGGTGTCGCGAAGTTCATCATCAGGTGTGTGCAAAGAGACGGCTAACGTGACAGGGAGCCCCTCCTTGGTCAACTTTTCAATGCCATTTACTAAACCAACGGTCGAAACTGTTACTGAACGAGCACCAATCCCCAAGCCATCTGGTTGCGGACTCGTAATATTGCGAACCGAACGCATAACGGCGTTGTAGTTTGCCATTGGCTCGCCCATTCCCATGAAGACCACATTTGACAGTCTGGTGGGTCCCCCAGGAAGCTCACCATCGGCACAAGCCTTAGCCGCCGCAACCACCTGCGCCGTGATTTCGCCCGCAGTTAAGTTGCGGGTGAGGCCGGCTTGGCCCGTTGCACAAAAGGGACAGTTCATGCCACAACCCGCTTGGCTCGAGATACATACTGTCGTTCGATCCGTGTAACGCATTAAAACGCTCTCGACCAAAACGCCATCATGTAATTTCCATAAATCTTTGCGAGTCTTGCCGCCATCGCAGGTTATAGAGCGAACCAAAGTGATCAACTTCGGGGTGAACTCTTTCGCCAAGGTCTCGCGAAGTTCCTTCGGAATATCGCTCCATGTTTCAGGATCATCATTAAAGTGCGTGAAGAAATGGACCGCCATCTGGTTGGCACGAAATGCTGCGATGCCGAGTTCGAGTGCCCGCTCTTTCCGCTCTTCCGGTGATAGATCGGCAAAATGCTTGGGTGGTTTCACTCGTTGTTTGGGTTCGTCGAAAACCAGCTTTAGCGCCGGATTGGTTTCATTGCTCATAACTTCTGGTCAACACTTTCTCTGGAGGAATTCACTTTGGAATCCATACTTATAGGTGAAAATGCTTAATGACTTCGAGCACGAACCAGACCGCAGGCGCAGTGAAGAGAACTGAATCGATTCGATCCAAAACTCCACCGTGGCCAGGCAAGATTGATCCCATATCTTTGATAGCTAAGTCCCGTTTGACGGCTGATTCAATCAAATCGCCACATGTCGCAGTCACGACCGCCATTAATCCAATGCCAGCACCTAGCCACCAGTGGGAGTGAAGGGCGTAGTGAAATGTGAGAGCCGAACCAACCGTCGTAGCAAGAAATGCGCCAATAATTCCTTCCCATGTCTTCTTTGGACTGACATGCGGTGCCAATTTGTGGCGACCGAAAAGTAAGCCAAAGATGTAGGCAAAGGTGTCATTGCAACTGACCAAAACGACGAGCGCCAAAATTCGAGCGCCGCCATCGTCATGGTGGGCCAAAAGGAGAATGAAGCCGCCTAAAAAAGGAATATAGAAGATCGCGAATGCTGCGCCAGTTGCTCGCTTGAGAAAGTCCTTGGGGCTTTTGAAGAGCAAGAAAACCAACAAGTTAGGTAGCGCGATTGCAAGCGCCACCGAAAGTCCAGAGACCCGGCCATACCAGGCTGAGATGATGAGAGCAGATGCGGCAATAAATACCGGAAGTTCTGGAACATCAATACTTGAAGATCGATATGCCCGAAGGAGTTCGCGAAGCGCCAACAATACAGCGACCCAAATTAAGACTCCAAAGGCGAGAGGTAAGTAATAGATCGATCCAAAAACTAATGCCAAAATCGAGAGCGAAACCAGAATCGAAGGCAGGAGTTTTCGACCCGCCCTTTTATTTATGGCTTCATTAATCGAATGTATGTCATCCATGGAATTTAAACTTCTAGAAGTTCAGATTCCTTGTGTTTTAACAATTCATCGACCTTCGAAACATGATCGGATGTCACTTTCTCAAGATCCTTTTCAGCACGGGCAACATCATCTTTGCCGATCTCGCCATCCTTCTCCATCTTTTCCATCGCCTCTTTTGCAGCGCGACGAATATTGCGAATCGAAACTCGAGAATCTTCGGCCTTTGCCCGGGCAACTTTGATGTACTCCTTGCGCCGCTCTTCTGTCAGCTGAGGGAAGTTGACTCGAACGACAACGCCATCGGATGCTGGATTGACGCCAAGATCAGAGTCGCGAATTGCTTTTTCTACCGCCGCAATTGCGCTCTTATCAAAAGGCGAGACGATTGCAGTCCGCGCCTCGGGAACTTGAATCGTGGCTAACTGTGCCAGCGGGGTGTAAGTGCCGTAATACTCGACAACGATCTTGGAGAACATGGCTGGGTGGGCGCGGCCGGTTCGGATGGCCCCGAACTCCTCCTTGGCCACCTCGATCGCCTTGGCCATTTTGGTGCCAGCATCGGCGAGCGTTGCGTTTAAGTCAGACATCTTGCTCCTTTAAGAATTTGCGTAGATCTATGGTCAACTATAAACGGTCAGGAAACCAAGGTCCCGATGGATTCGCCGCGAACGGCGCGAGCGATATTGCCCTCATTAAGAAGATCAAATACAACGATCGGTAGCTTATTTTCGCGGCAGAGGCTGAATGCGGCGGCATCAGCGACTCCGAGCGATTTTTTCAAGACTTCATCAAAGCTCACTTGTTCGTACTTGGTCGCGGCTGGATCCTTCTTCGGATCGGCTGTGTAAACACCGTCGACTCCACTCTTTGCCAACAAGAGCGCCTCAGCGCCAATTTCTAGGGCTCGCTGAGCCGCGACGGTATCTGTGGTGAAAAAAGGCATCCCGGCACCCGCACCAAATATGACTACTCGCCCTTTTTGTAAGTGGCGAATGGCGCGACGCGGAATGTATGGCTCGGCCACCTGGCCCATAGTGATTGCGGTTTGAACTCGAGTTTCAATACCTTCTTTTTCCAGAAAATCTTGCAGTGCTAAACAGTTCATGACAGTTCCGAGCATGCCCATATAGTCGGCTCGGGCCCGATCCATGCCGCGCAATTGGAGTTCAGATCCCCGGAAATAGTTTCCGCCACCCACAACAACGGCTATCTCAGTTCCTTGGCGGACGACATCTGCAATCTGAGTGGCAATTCCATGGACAACATCGGGGTCAACCCCAATGCCTTTCGCGCCGCCAAAAACTTCGCCTGAAAGTTTAAGGAGCACTCTCTTGTAACCTTCGCGGGCCATAGGGAGTGCTCCTTATCTAGAACTTAGTAGGTCGGTAGAAAGATTATTGCCCAACTCGGAATCGATGGAAGGCCGACACGGCGGTCTTAGCCTCATCCAAAATTTGTTGAACCGTCTTCTTGGCATCCTTAGCGAAAGATTGCTCGATCAGGCTTACCTCTTTGACGAAGCCGGTCACGCGACCAGCCACAATCTTTTCGATGGAAGCCTCTGGCTTGCCTTCGTTGCGGGCAGTCTCTTCAGCGATCCGGCGCTCGTTCTCAATGACATCGGCAGGGATATCTTCGCGACGAACAAATTGTGGCGCAAAGGCCGCAATGTGCTGGGCGATATCTTTACCGGCTTCAAAGGCTTCAGAAGCCAGTTGAACCAGAACGCCCACCTGAGGAGGTAGGTCAGGGCTGGTGCGGTGAAGGTAGACCGAAACTGGTGAGCCCGAGAGAACGCCAATACGGCGAACTTCGATCTTCTCGCCGAGAGTCGCATTTGCCTCATCCACTACTGACTGAACCGTTTTGCCGTTGGCCATGGTGGAGGCCAAGAAAGCATCGAGCTCGCCAATTTGGGTGGTGAAGAGGTGGTTGAGAAGTTCATCCGCAACTACCTGGAAACGATCGCCTTTGGCAACAAAGTCGGTCTCGCAGTTGAGTTCAAGAATAACGCCGAGGTTGCCTTCAGTCTTCGCAATGACGAGTCCATTTGAGGTGGTCCGGCCTTCGCGCTTGGTGACGCCTTTCAAACCTTTGACGCGAATGATCTCAATGGCTTTATCAAAATCGCCATCTGCCTCATCGAGCGCCTTCTTGCAATCGAGCATGCCTGCGGCTGTTGCTTCGCGCAAGCGCTTTACATCTGCTGCTGTGTAAGCCACTTAATTACTCTCCAATATTCTTTGTAAGTAAATCCTGATTATTAAATCGCCACTGATTATTCGGCTGGGGTCTCGGCGACTGGTGCTTCGACTACTGGTGCCTCGACAACTACCTCTGCAACTGGTGCCTCGACAACTGCCTCAGCGGCAGGTGCTCCGAGCAAATCTTTCTCCCAATCAGCCAAAGGCTCATCAGCGACAACTGCCTTAGCAGCGCCTTGATCCGCGGCAGCCGCAGCGTTTGCCGACCGGGCTTGTAGCCCTGCAGCAGCAGCATCAGCAATAACTCGAGTCAGCAAGCCGATAGAACGGATGGCATCGTCGTTGCCTGGAATCTTGTAATCAACTTCATCTGGATCGCAGTTGGTGTCGAGAATCGCCACAACTGGAATACCCAACTTGTGGGCCTCGGCAACAGCAAGGTGTTCCTTTTTGGTGTCGACTACCCAAATTGCGGAAGGCAACTTGGTCATGTTTCGAATACCTTCGAGGTTCTTGGTGAGCTTCTCGCGCTCGCGACGCAGAACTAACAATTCTTTCTTGGTGAGCGCTTGGTCATTGGTGGCTTCAAGAGCTTCCAATTCCTTCAGGCGCTGAATTCGCTTGTAGACGGTTGGGAAGTTGGTCAACATTCCACCCAACCAGCGTTCGGTTACGTAAGGCATACCGACTCGAGCTGATTGTTGCTTGATTGGCTCGTGAGCCTGCTTCTTTGTTCCAACGAACAAGATATGTCCGCCCTTGGCAACGGTATCTTGGATAAACGCATAGGCGCTGTCGATCAAGGCCAAAGATTGTTGAATGTCGATGATGTAGATGCCGTTGCGCTCGGCAAAAATAAAGCGCTTCATCTTTGGATTCCATCGACGAGTTTGGTGTCCGAAGTGGACTCCAGAGTCGAGAAGTTCTCGCATTGTTACAACCGCCATCGCGGCACACTCCTTCATTGCATACTCATAGAGCATGCACTCGGTTGACGACCGAACAATTTGTTCTGGTCCCTGGCGTCTTGGCACCGACCAGCCTGGGCTGGACCGAAATGGTTCCCGATAAAAGTACGTCGGGTAAGACGCGCGAAGTCACAAGGTTTTGGACCATGTGCTGGGGTGAAGTCTAACCGATACCAGAGGCGGACTTTTCCTCCGAAAAAGGGCGAAAACGTCCAGATAGAGTCGGGTTTTGCCCATTTTTCTTGTTCAGCGCAATTACTGGGCTCGAATTCCGCTGGGAAACCGAGGAATGTGGGGTTTAAGGTCTTCCCATGTTGATCAAACACCGCTCGCCAATCTTTGAACAGAGCGACCGTTTCATCTCGGAACTTGCCGAACTTTCACCTAGTTTTGCGACCGAGATTGGTGCGAGCTCCGGACAAAATAAGTTCGATGATTACTCGACTGCTGGAGCCGCAATTCTCGTCGAGTTCTTGCAGAAACACTTGGAAGTTTTCCAGTCGCTCGCCCCGATCGATGACATCGATCGCATCGCCGCAAAGTTTCATATCGAACGATTCAATGGAATTCTTGCAACTTTGCGAACTCACGAGCGATTGAAGTCCTGGGGAGTTATCAATTCACCAGTTATGGAATTGCGTTCCCTCTTCGAGTTGATGCCCGCTGGAACTCCTGAAAACCTTGAAACTATTTCCCAGCGCATGTCCCAAGTCGGAATCGCACTGGCGACTTGGACAGCCGGATTGGCTGATGTCAGCGCACTCGGCGGTATCAACTCGCGAAGCAAAGTGCAGTTAGTTATTGAACTTCTTGAGGGCATGTCCCAAGGTTCATATTCTGAATTTGCTTTACGTGTTGATCCTGAAGAAGTATTGATCGAACTTCATCAAAACGCACGAGCTGCGGATCAAGCTTGCCTGGTAACTGCAGAATGGTTAAAGAAGAATTATCTTCCCGTTTCTGGCCAACATGATGGAGTCGGTCAAGAGTCTTATCAAAAGTGGGCTAAATATTGGACTGGCGCTGACCTCGATCTGCGGGAGACTTACGAATGGGGTTTAGCGGATCTCAAAGCAATTAATGAACGTATGTGGGGGTTGGCTTCCAAAATAAAGCCAGATGCAAAAACACTTCGCGAACTTGCCGATCATCTCGATAACGATCCGAAATACAAGATTCAGGGTACGGACGAACTACTACGACGCCTTCGAGAATTTACGGACGAGGCTGTCAGGCAAATGGATGGCGTTCACTTCGATATCGACGATCGAATCAAGTTCTGCGATGTAAAACTGGCTCCCGAAGGTGGTGCTGCTGCTCCTTATTACAACGGCCCGACCGAAGATCTCTCGCGACCTGGAACCACTTGGTTTCCAACTCTTGGTAAAGATGAATTCATCTGGTGGTTGCAACCTTCTACTTGGTACCACGAAGCCGTTCCAGGACATCATCTGCAACTTGCAACGATGACTCTGGAAAGTGAGCGGCTATCGCGATATCAACGGATAGATGGTTCTGGAGGGCTCATAGAAGGTTGGGCTCTTTACGCCGAACGTTTCATGGACGAGCTCGGGGCTTACGACTCCGACGCTGGCATCGAACTTGGTTTTCTTGCCGCACAAGCTATGCGCGCGGCTCGGGTCGTGGTCGATATTGGGTTGCACCTAGGCTACGAAGACCCTCATGGCAGAGTCTGGAATTCTGAAAGTGCCTACGACCTGATCTATAACAATGCCCTTCGTCCTTCGGAATTCGCTCGAAGTGAAGTGGAACGGTATCTAGCGATGCCGGCGCAGGCGATCTCTTACAAAGTCGGTGAACGTTTCTGGATGAATGCCAGGTCGGACGCACAAGCGCGACTGGGTGATCGTTTCGACATGAAGAAATTTCATGCCTTCGCCTTTAAATTGGGAGCCCTAGGCTTGGATCAATTCGCAGCCGAAATGACGAAGTGGGATGGGAACTAATTCCCACACCTGATGTCAATCAATCTGAAGTATGCCCACCTCGAACGAGAGTTTCGTTGGCTCCTGAAAGCACCTGTGGATTTTGGGACACCGGAAAAGGTCATGGAGATACATGATCGATACCTAGAAGGGACAAATCTTCGCCTTCGAGAAATCCATGAGGTGGGAATGGAACCACTTTTCAAATTAGGGCAAAAACTTCGAATGGATGGGCGCTCGGCGAGTTCAATTGCCTGTACTTCCATGTATCTGGTGAAAGAAGAGTTTGAGTTGCTTTCCAGACTTCCTGCAAAACTGCTTTCAAAGAGTCGAAGTAAATACACCTTAGGCGATCTCATTTATTCGGTTGACATCTTTCTCGGTCCCTTAAAGTCATTGGTACTCCTGGAAGTTGATGTCGGTGAAGAATCAATAACTAAGCCTGTGATTGCCTTCGATGAAGCGATCGACGTGACAAATGATGATCGATTTACTGGTGGCCAACTTTCTTGCCTTTCGGCGGAAGAATTGAAAGATCTTCTGAGCGAGTTTTAACTTCCTAAGCTCTGGGATGAGCCTGTTGGTACGCCGATTGAAGCCTTTCGCCAGAAACATGCGTGTAAATCTGAGTTGTTGCCAAAGATGAGTGGCCCAGAATTTCTTGAACAGTGCGAAGGTCAGCCCCTCCCTCAAGCAAGTGGGTAGCTGCAGTGTGCCTAAGAGCGTGCGGCCCCATCGGAGTGCCAACCGCAGAAGTGGCGACGTAGACCACTTCACGAACAGTTCGTTGATCAATTCGACTACCTCGCGAACCAAGGAAAACGGCAGCAGCTGATTTTTCACGCACCATCGTTGGCCGAGATAGTTCTAGATATTTCTGTAAGGCCTTAATCGCGGGAATCCCCAAGGGCACCACACGCTCTTTGTTTCCTTTGCCTAGAACTTTCAAAGTGTTGCGATCAAAGTCGATATCTCGTAAATCCAGACCGCATAATTCCGAGACTCGAATGCCCGAGGCATAGAGGATCTCAACCATTGCTTCATCTCGAATGTGAATCGGAGTGGGTTCTTCCATGGCTTGGGTGTGCATTGAATCCAAGACTTGGTTGGTTTCAACTTTAGAGAGAATTTCTGGCAATTTCTTGTGAGGCTTAGGAATCGATAACGACGAGCCATAGTCGGATTCAATCCAGCCATTACTTGCAGCCCAATAGGTAAAAGCCCTAATAGAGACAATTCTACGAGCGATTGTTGCACGCGAGGTCCCAGTCGCTTGGAGATTTGCGAGCCAAGAACGAATGTGGGTCAATTTTAATTCGGAGAATTCAGCAACACCCATTTTTTCTAGGTGCTTGAGAAAAGATTCTAGGTCCGAGACATAACCCTTAATCGAGTTGTCTGCAAGATTTCGTACCATAACAAGATGCTCTTCATACTGAGCAATCAAGCCTTGGGTCATACGAAAAGACTACTCGGGAATCCGACCTTGGCGAAGGAGCCCATAAGTCACAGCATCCTCGAGCGCCATTGCAGATGCCGCAATGACATTTTCGTGAACTCCGATCGTGCTCCACTCGCCATCCCCGTCACTGGTTTCAACAAGTACACGAGTGACCGCGCCAGTGCCCAAACGACCTTCCAGAATTCGAACTTTGTAATCCGTGAGTTCCAACTTTTCAAGTTCGGGATAGAACTTCTTAAGTCCAGAACGCAATGCAGTATCGATTGCATTCACGGGACCATTACCAGAACCTTCAGCATTGATCTGTTCAGTTCCAACCGTGATGGTTACGGTCGCTTTGGATGTGACGGCATCTTCGTCATTGCGAATTACCGTGGTCTGCCAATTATCAACGGTGAAGAAGTGTGCTCGCTTGCCATCGATTTCCTCACGCAGCAGAAGTTCGAAAGAAGCGTCGGCTGCCTCGAAGGTGTATCCACGAGACTCCATCTCTTTCACTTTCTCGACCACTCGGCCAACAACTGATTTATCGTCGCCGAGGTCGATGCCGAGTTCGACCGACTTTAATTCGATTGAGGCACGACCAGCCATCTCTGAAACCAACATTCGCATGTCATTTCCTACGGATTCTGGATCCTCGTGCTGATACATCGCCGGATCAACTTTGATCGCGCTTGCATGCAATCCGGCTTTATGAGCGAATGCGGAGACACCAACATACGGTTGACGCGCACTCGGGGCAACATTTGTCACCTCGGCGACGGCATGTGCAATCCGGAATGCTTCGCGGAGCGCGCCTTCTGGTAGCACTTTCTGGTGCTTCTTTAATTCCAAGTTGGCGATAATGCTGACAAGATCGGCATTGCCAGTTCTTTCGCCATATCCATTGAGGGTTCCCTGTACATGGGTTACTCCGGCACTGATCGCGGCGAGGGAATTAGCAATCGCGCATCCCGTGTCATTATGACAATGAATGCCCAGCCGTGCCGAGGAGGCAGAAAGAACATCATGAACGACCTGCGAAAGTTCATCTGGCAACATTCCACCATTGGTATCGCAAAGTGCGATGACATCAGCACCTGCTTCGGCTGCAGTTCGAACAACTTCCAGAGCATAGGCGCGATGTGAACGATAGCCGTCGAAGAAGTGCTCAGCGTCAAGAAAAACCCGCTGGCCACCAGAACGGAGAAATTCGATGGAATCTTTGATCATTGCCAAGTTTTCATCGAGGTTTGTCTTGAGAGCTAAATCAACGTGTCGATCATGGCTCTTCGCCACCAGTGTTACTGCTGCCGCCCGAGAATCTTGTAGGGCGCGAAGTAAAACATCATCAGCCGCTTTTACATTTGGCCGACGAGTGGCACCAAAAGCCACGAATGTTGCGTTCTTCAATTTAAGTTCGGTCTGAGCCCGCTGGAAGAACTCGGTATCTTTCGGATTTGCCCCTGGCCAACCGCCCTCGATGAATCCGACACCAAGATCATCGAGGTGGCGAGCAATAGCCAACTTGTCATGAACTGAGAGGTTGAGTCCCTCTTGCTGCGCGCCATCGCGCAACGTAGTGTCATAGATATGAAAAGCATCAGAGGTTGGCATTAGATGACTCGCTTGTTCCAGCCGTGCTTGTCTTCAATCGTTCCGTGCTGAATTCCCAGCATGGTTCTGCGAATCTCGGCTGTAATTGGGCCCGGCGCGCCATCACCGGTGGTCCAGATGCCATGTGAACTCTTGGCTGCGCCAATTGCAGAGATCACCGCAGCAGTTCCACATGCGAAAATTTCCGTGATTTCGCCGCTGGCTATTCCATCGCGCCAATCATCGATAGAAAACATAGTTTCCTCGACGGAATATCCCAAGTCCGCAGCAACGGAAAGAATGGAATCTCGCGTGATGCCCGGCAACAAAGTTCCAGTTAATTTAGGGGTGATGACCCTTGCATCTTTGCCAGAACCCTTAATGAAATAAAGGTTCATGCCACCCATCTCTTCGACCCAACGACGCTCGATGGCATCTAACCAAACAACTTGGTCACAGCCTTGAGTCGCCGCTTGCTTTTGCGCAACGAGAGAGGCCGCGTAGTTACCACCACATTTTGCTTCACCCGTACCCCCAGGTGCAGCCCGAACATATTCGGTCGAAATCCACACTGTCACAGCATTCGCGGCATTGAAATAAGCAGCCGCTGGTGTTGCGATAAGTAGGTAGGTTGCCTTGTTCGAGGGCCGAACACCCAAGCCAACTTCGGTAGCAATCATGAATGGTCGAATATAGAGTGATTCCCCGACGTTATTGGGCACCCACTTGCGATCCTGCTTGACCAGGGTTTCGATTGTGTCGACGAAAAAATCCACTGGCATTTCAGGCAGGGCCAGGCGTGCCGCACTTCGGGCAAAGCGCTCGCCGTTTGCTTCTGGGCGGAAGAGGCTGACGCCGCCATCGGGTTGGCGATATGCCTTCAGTCCCTCAAAAATCTCTTGACCATAATGGAACACCGCGGTCGCTGGATCTAAGGAAATTGGGCCATATGATTTAAGTTCGGCATCTTGCCATCCATCTGCTTCACTCCACTCAGCAACGATCATGTTGTCGGTGTAGTACTTTCCAAAACCAGGCGCCAGCATTAGTGCATCGCGATCCGAGTCGGAGACCGGATGTGGATTGGGATTGAGATTTATTTTCATCGAACAGCCTCCGCCAGTGCACTTCCTACTTCTGAAGTCGAACGTTTTGTATCGCCTCGCGTTAATAGATCGGCAGCTACGGCTCGTTCCACATCGGCTGCGGCATCTACCAGGCCAAGGTGTCTAAGCATCAACGCCACGGACATGACGGTGGCAGTTGGATCTGCAATTCCTTTGCCGGCGATATCTGGTGCGGAACCATGGACTGGCTCGAACATAGATGGAAATTCGCGGGTGGGGTTAATATTTCCAGAAGCTGCAAGACCGATGCCACCACAAATGGCCGCCGCAATATCAGTCAAGATATCCCCGAATAGATTGTCAGTGACAACAACATCAAAGCGCTCGGGATTCGTCACGAAGAACATGGAAGCGGCATCGACGTGGAGATAATCTGTGGCGATTTCCGGGAACTCTTTTGCCACCTCATTGAAAGTGCGGGTCCACAAACTGCCAGCGCGGGTCAGAACATTGTTTTTATGAACCAGCGTCAACTTCTTGCGCGGCCTGGCACTCGCCCGTGCGAAAGCATCGCGAATTACCCGCTCAGCGCCATGTCGAGTATTGAGGCTCTCTTCCGTCGCAATTTCATGGTCGGTGCCGACATAAAGCGAACCGCCAGCGCCCACATAAGGACCTTCGGTTCCTTCCCGAACGACCACGAAATCAATGGCGTCAGCATTGGCCAATGGCGACTTCACGCCAGGAAATAATTTGGCGGGACGAAGATTGACGTAGTGGTCAAAGGTGAAACGTAGCTTCAGCAGCAAACCTCGTTCGAGAACGCCGCTTGGGACGGTTGGATCTCCAACGGCACCGAGCAGAATGACATCTGCCTTGGCCAACTCTGCGATAACCGATTCCGGCAGGGTCTGCCCCGTGCGATGCCAGAACTTTGCGCCAAGATCATAATCAGTCTTGGTGAAGGTGACGTCGTACTTTGCCGCGACGGAATCTAGAACTTTAAGACCTTCTACAACAACTTCAGGACCAATTCCGTCGCCGCCAATGACGGCCAGATTGAAGTTTTGTGTCATTAGTTGGCCAATACAACGGCACGAACGGTAGTGGCACCGGTCTGTGTTTGAACGGTCGCAAGGAGTTCGGCTGGAACTGGACTGTCGACAGTTATCGCCATCAAGGCTTCGCCACCTTGATGATTTCGACCGACCTGCATTCCCGCAATATTGATCTTCGCATTTCCTAGAGCAGCGCCAACGGCGCCAACGATTCCCGGGGTATCTGAGTATCGAAGGAAGAGCATATTTTCAGTAGGCAAGAGGTCAAGATCATGTTCATCGATGGCAACAATCTTCTGAATCTGACGGATGCCCATCAAAGTTCCGCTGACAGCGACTTGCGAGCCATTGCTAAAGGCGGCACGAACAGTGACCATATTTCGATGATCAGGACTGACTGGATCTGTCATCACCGAAGCGCTCAGACCGCGTTCGGTCGAAAGTGCCGGAGCATTAACGTAAGTGACGTCTTCGGCACCGCAGCCCATAAGAGCGCCGCGGAGGGCAGAAGTACCAAGTACTGAACAATCGTGCTCGGAAATTTCACCACGGACCTCAACGATAATTCCGACGGGCAGTTCTCCAACAAGGGCAGTCGCAACCTGCGACAACTTCTCGACTAAAGAAAGAGCAGGGCGAAGATCTTCGTGAATCAAACCACCTTTAACGTTGACTGCATCCGGAACCAATTCACCGGCTAGAGCCTTGCGAACTGAAACAGCAACGGCAATTCCAGCGCGCTCTTGTGCTTCATCGGTAGATGCGCCAAGGTGCGGAGTTGCCACTACTCGATCGAGTTGAAAGAGTGGCGAGTCGGTGCATGGCTCGGTAGCAAATACATCTAAACCGGCGCCTGCGACGCGACCTTCGGTGATTGCGTCATAAAGAGCTGCCTCATCAAGGACACCACCACGAGCAGCGTTGATAATACGGACGGAAGGCTTAACTTTTTTAAGCGCTTCGACGCCAATTAGGTTTGCCGTCTCTTTAGTTTTTGGCAGATGAATTGTGATGAAATCACTAATAGCCAACAATTCGTCAAGTTCAACAAGTCGGACGCCTAATTGTGCCGCCCGTGCTGGTTGTAGATAGGGATCATAAGCAACGATCTCCATGCCGAACGCCTGCATGCGCGATGCAACCAATTGACCAATTCGTCCAAAGCCAACAATGCCTAGAGTCTTCTCAAAGAGTTCGGCGCCGGTGTACTTGGACCTGGCCCACTTTCCATTTCGAAGCGCGGCATGGGCTGGTGAAACAAAACGAGCAGATGCGAGTAAAAGCGCGATGGCAAGTTCTGCAGCCGAAACGATATTGGACGTCGGGGCATTCACCACCATGACACCTGCCGCTGTTGAAGCCGGGATGTCGACGTTGTCGAGTCCTACTCCCGCGCGAGCAATGACCTTGAGGCCCTTAGCAGCCGCAACTGCTTCTGCGTCCATCTTCGTTGCCGAACGAATCAATACAGCATCGACACCAGCGGCTAGGGCAGCAAGTAATTCGCCGCGATCTGCACCATTGCAGTGACGTACTTCAAAATCAGGACCAAGTGCATCCAGAGTGGCCGGGCTTAATTCCTCGGCAATAAGTACGACCGGCTTAGCCACGTGCTGCGACACCTTCTTGGTAATCATCCTTGGTGTTGCCACGAACCCATGACATCATTTTGCGAAGTTCGCGGCCAACTGCCTCAATCGGATGAGCCTCACCCTTAGCGCGAAGTGCCTTGAATTCAGGCGCACCTGCATCTTGGTCTTTGATGAAACGCTCAGCGAAAGCGCCACTCTGAATGTCGGCAAGAACTGCCTTCATATTCTCTTTGACGCGAGGATCAATCACCCGAGGGCCGGAGATGTAATCACCATATTCAGCTGTGTCGGATACTGACCATCGTTGCTTGGCAATGCCACCTTCGTACATCAAATCCACAATGAGCTTGAGTTCATGCAGGCACTCGAAGTAGGCAACCTCGGGTTGGTATCCGGCTTCCACCAAAGTTTCAAAGCCATATTGAACGAGTTGTGAAGCACCGCCACAGAGAACTGATTGCTCTCCGAAGAGATCGGTTTCGCATTCTTCGGTGAAGGTGGTCAAAATTCCACCGGCGCGAAGTCCGCCGATTGCCTTGGCATAGGAAAGAGTGAGTGGCCAGGCAGTCCCGGTAGCGTCTTGTTCCACGGCTACGAGAACTGGAACACCGCGGCCGGCTGAGTACTCACGACGTACCAAGTGTCCCGGACCCTTTGGTGCCACCATGGCAACATCAATGTTTGCCTCTGGCTTGATATACCCGAATCGAATATTAAAGCCATGACCGAAGAAGAGTGCCGAGCCTGGCTTGAGATTTGGCTTGATGCTCTCGTTGTAGATATGACGTTGAACATGATCAGGAGCCAGCAACATGACGAGGTCGGCTTCTTTCACGGCATCGGCTACGGAAAGAACTCGGAGCCCTTCTGCTTCTGCCTTGGCGCGAGAGGCTGAGCCCTCGGCAAGACCTACTCGAACATCGACTCCGCTGTCTCGAAGACTAAGAGCGTGCGCATGACCCTGTGAGCCATAGCCAATCACAGCAACTTTCTTCGATTGAATAATGGATAGGTCGGCATCTTCGTCGTGATACTG
Organism: Actinomycetes bacterium; assembly: GCA_037133095.1. GTDB lineage: Bacteria > Actinomycetota > Actinomycetes > Nanopelagicales > Nanopelagicaceae > CAIMZW01. The sequence goes on along the minus strand of JBAXOT010000007.1, from coordinate 32,129 downwards.
GGTTGCCACTGTAGTTACCTTTCGTCGGTTACGGGTAGAAACTTATTTTATTGCGAAATTACCGGCCATTTGACTTTGGTTGCATGCCGCGAGACATCGCCACCAACCCAGACTGGACCAATTCTTTGATGCCAAACGGCTCGAGTACTCGGAGCAAGGCTTCGATCTTCTCGCTATTTCCGGTCGCTTCGATAGTTACACCGTCTTGGGCGACATCGACAACCTTGGCGCGGAAAAGTTGAACGGTTTCCAGAACTTGCGATCGGCTCTCCGGAGTGGTCGATACCTTGACCAAGAGTAGTTCGCGCTGAACTGAGGTGATGGGGTCCAGCTGGGTAATGCTGATGACATTGATCAGTTTGTCGAGTTGTTGAATTACCTGTTCGAGCGCGTGGCCTTCGACATTGATGACGATGGTCATCCGAGAAATGTTGTCATCTTCAGTGGGGCCGACGGCAAGTGAGTCGATGTTATAGCCGCGTCGGGAGAAGAGCGAGGCAATTCGAGCCAGGACGCCTGGGCTATTTTCGACGAGAACGGAGAGTGTGTGGGTGTGAGTATTGGTAGTCATTTACAGCTCCTGTGAGTCCCAGATAGGTGCAAGTGAACGAGCAACGACGATGTCGTCATTGGAAGTGCCAGCCGCAACCATTGGCCAGACCATGGCATCGCGATGAACACTGAAATCAACCACCACAGGTTGATCATTAATCTCCATTGCTTGCGCGATCGTGCGATCTACATCATCACGACTTTCGCAACGTAATCCAACGCAACCCATCGCATCGGCTAATTTTGCAAAGTCTGGAATGCGCTTGGAATGTAGGTCGGTGTTTGAATATCTCTCGTTGTAAAAGAGGGTTTGCCATTGGCGAACCATGCCTAGGCTTTCATTATTAATAATCGCAACCTTGATCGGAATCTTGTTAATAGCGCAAGTAACCAATTCTTGATTAGTCATCTGGAAGCAACCATCGCCGTCAATTGCCCAGACAACTTTATCGGGGGCTCCAACTTTGGCACCCATCGCGGCAGGAACCGAGTAACCCATAGTTCCCAAACCACCTGAGTTCAACCACGTGCGTGGATTCTCATAATTGATGAATTGCGAAGCCCACATTTGATGTTGTCCAACACCTGCAACATAGATCGCATCAGGTCCGGCCATCTTGCCCAACCGCTCAATCACATACTGTGGCGAAAGAGTGCCATCGGCTGGGTGGTCATAACCCAACGGAAAACGTTCGCGATATGAATTTACTTGGGACCACCAAGGTGCTAAATCGGGTTGGTGCTTTGCAAATTCCACCTGAATGGCTGGAATCAGCGCAGTAATCGTGTTTGCCAAATCTCCGACAAGTGCAATGTCTGCCAGACGGTTCTTGCCAATCTCCGCAGGATCAATATCTGCGTGAATGATTTTGGCGTGTGGGGCAAAAGATGAAAGTTTACCGGTTACTCGATCATCGAATCTCGCCCCGAGGGTGATGAGCAAGTCTGCCTTTTGCAGTGCGGTAACAGCCGCAACTGTGCCATGCATACCTGGCATACCAAGATGTTGGTGATGGCTGTCTGGGAAAGCTCCGCGTGCCATCAGCGTTGTAACTACCGGTGCGCCAGTGAGTTCGGCAAGTCTCATTAATTCTTTGTGAGCATTTGCCTTGATGACGCCGCCACCGACATAGAGAACTGGATGCAACGATTGCGCGATGAGCGCGGCGGCATCACGAACGGCTTGGGAATCTGGAACCAGAACTGGGTTATACCCTGCCAACGAGATCGAATCCGGCCACTGAAAAGTGGTTTGATGCTGCAGGGCATCTTTTGCGATGTCGACGAGTACGGCTCCTGGTCGACCAGTACTTGCGATATGAAAGGCTTCAGCAATCGCCCGCGGAATGTCGCGCGCATCAGTAACTAGGTAATTGTGCTTGGTAACAGGCATGGTGATGCCGCGAATGTCGGCTTCTTGGAAGGCATCCGTTCCGATAGCTGCTGATGCTACTTGACCGGTAATTGCGACGAGTGGAACCGAGTCCATCTGGGCATCTGCCAGTGGAGTCACCAGGTTTGTCGCACCGGGTCCTGAAGTGGCGATGCAGACGCCGACTCGGCCTGTGGCCTGGGCATAACCTGTGGCAGCATGTCCGGCACCTTGTTCGTGGCGAACCAGAATGTGGCGAATCGGACTGTCAAAAATTGGGTCATACGCCGGCAGAATTGCACCACCTGGGATACCGAACATAACTTCGACGCCAGCATGCTCTAAAGATTTCACGAGGGAACTTGCCCCCGTCATCTTTGTGCCATTATCGCTACTCATATTCATCTCCCTTCTCTTTCTCGCTCAACGCATTTTAGGTCTAGTAAAAACGAAACCCCTCAGTTTTCACTGAGGGGTAGCGCACGTTCTAGAGAGATCTAGATCGCGCGCTTTCGGATTACCACGGCTTGTGCCATGTTCTAATTCTCACGCCTGTATCTTGCTCCGTCAACCCCTGAGACTCTCATCTCATATTTTGGATATTTTGTTAGCCGCAAACTGCGCCTTGTGAGGCAGATCCCACGACCTTGGAATATTTGGCCAGAACTCCGCGTCGATATTTATGACTCAGCGGCGTCCAACCAACTTTTCGGGCCGCTAAATCGCTGGCAGCCACCAGGAGATCCAGTTGCTGGGTCGTGGCGTCAAAGCGCACCAGGTCGCCATCCTTGATGAAGGCAATTGGGCCACCATCAACCGCTTCTGGAGAGACGTGACCGACGCATAGTCCAGTACTTCCCCCCGAGAAGCGACCATCGGTCAACAACAAAGTCGTCTTTCCGAGTCCTGCGCCTTTAATCGCACCAGTAATCATCAACATCTCGCGCATGCCAGGACCGCCCTTAGGTCCTTCATAGCGAATAACCACCACATCGCCTGCTTGAATAGTGCCATTCTCAAGGGCATCCATGGCAGCTTGTTCTCGTTCAAAAACTCGAGCCGGTCCTTCAAAATGTTCAATGCCGACGCCAGCGGTTTTGCAGACTGCGCCTTCTGGGGCCAAAGAGCCTTTCAGGATGGTTATGCCACCGCCAACGGAGAGTGGCGACTTCACCGCGTGCAGTACATCGCCATCCGGGTCCAACGGAGTTATGTCGGCCAAATTCTCGGCCATCGTCTTGCCAGTAACTGTCATGCATTCGCCGTGAAGCAGCCCCGCGTCGAGCAAGACGCGAAGAACGACGGGAATTCCTCCTACACGATCAATGTCGGTCATGACATATTTACCAAAAGGTTTGAGATCGCCGAGCAGCGGCGTGCGCTCACTGATTCGTTGGAAATCATCCAAAGTCAATTCAACTTCAGCTTCGTTGGCGATCGCCAAAAGGTGCAGGACGGCATTAGTAGAACCACCGAGAGCCATGACAACAGTGATGGCATTCTCAAAGGCCTGCTTCGTTAAAATTGTTCGAGTAGTGATTCCTAGGCGAATGAGTTCGACAACTGCGGCGCCAGCCTTCTCCGCATAATCATCGCGACGTCGATCTGGGGCTGGTGGCGAGGCCGATCCGGGCAACGAGAGACCAAGAGCCTCACCGGCCGCGGCCATAGTGTTTGCGGTGTACATGCCGCCACACGCACCTTCACCTGGGCAGATTGCACGTTCGATTCGATCTACTTGTTCGCGCGAGATTAGGCCACGAGCGCAGGCTCCGACCGCTTCAAACGCATCAATAATCGTGACGTCTTTGCCATCAACGTTTCCTGCCAAAGTAGAACCGGCATAAACAAAAACACTGGCAACATCAATACGAGCCGCCGCCATCATCATTCCAGGCAATGACTTGTCGCAGCCAGCAAAAGTGACCATGCCATCGAGGCGCTCGGCCTGCATGACGGTTTCGACTGAGTCTGCGATGACTTCACGAGAGACTAACGAGAAGTGCATTCCCTCGTGACCCATCGAAATACCATCAGAGACGGAGATAGTTCCGAACTGCATGGGAAATCCGCCGGCGTCGATAACTCCTTTGCGAGAAGCTTTGGCCAACCGATCGAGAGAGAGATTGCAGGGCGTGATTTCATTCCATGATGAGGCAATGCCAATTTGCGGCTTGACCCAATCATCATCACCCATGCCGACTGCCCGCAACATGCCTCGGGCCGGAGCGCGCTCCATACCGTCGGTCACCATCCCCGAACGTGGCTTCATAGAGTTACTCATCTTTTTCGCTCCCTATCGATCTAGGCTTGGCCCAAATGTTTGAGCAACAATTCTCGAACCTTTGCCGCGTCGGCTTGACCACCAGTGGCCTTCATCACCGCACCAATGAGTGCACCTGCAGCTGGGATATTTCCACCGCGGATTCGTTCTGCCGTATCTGGCTGCGCCGCGATTGCGGCTTCAATCGCCACCATGAGAGCGGAATCGTCAGAAACGACTTTAAGGCCACGTGAATCAATAACATCTCGCGGTGTTCCTTCGCCATTAACCACTCCTTCGACGACTTGGCGAGCCAACTTGTCGGTGAGTTCACCAGTGGAAATAAGGTGAATAATTTCGGCAACTTGCGCCGCCGTGACCAATGAAATGGCTGTTACCTCCTTTTCATTTGCCAGTCGGGAAATTTCACCGAGCCACCAGCTTCGAGCCTTTGTTGGTTCGGCCCCGAGGGCAATGGTCTCTTCCACGACGTCGAGCAACTCCGCATTTATAAGAGAAGTCATCTCTTTATCTGGGACGCCCCAAGCTTCTTGCAGTCGCTTGCGGCGAGTCGATGGTTTTTCTGGCAGGGTGGCACGAAGTTCTTCGATCCACTCTTTGGAAGGAGTTACTGGAACGAGATCTGGCTCTGGGAAATAGCGATAATCCTCGGCTTGCTCCTTCGATCGGCCAGGCCGAGTCAATCCACTTTCCTCGAGGAAGTGTCGGGTTTCCTGAATGATTCGCTCGCCACCTTCCAATCGAGTGGCTTGACGCTCAATTTCACCAAAGATGGCTCGTTCGACAGAACGAAGCGAGTTGACGTTTTTAGTTTCGCTGCGAGTTCCCAAAATTCCAGAACCACGAGGCGATAAGGAAACGTTGGCATCGCATCGAAGTGAACCCTGCTCCATCTTTACATCGCTGACACCTAAGGAACGAAGAATGTCGCGCAACTCAGTTACATAAGCACGAGCAACTTGCGGCGCATACTTATCGGTTCCTGGAATCATCTTGGTCACAATTTCGACCAAAGGAATTCCAGCACGGTTGTAATCAAGCAGCGAATATTCGGCGCCGTGAATACGACCGGTTGAACCACCCACGTGAAGTGATTTGCCAGTGTCTTCTTCCATATGTACGCGTTCGATTTCGACCCGAAAAGTTTTTTTACCCTCGTCGGTGTCGATCTCGACATCCAGATAACCATTGATACAAATAGGCTCGTCATATTGGGATGTCTGAAAGTTCTTCGGCATATCGGGATAGAAATAATTTTTCCGCGCAAATCGACTATAGGGCGCGATGGAGCAATTGAGTGCCAGACCAATCAGGATCGTGCTCTCGATGGCCTTGCCATTTACTGCTGGTAGCGCTCCAGGAAGACCCAGACAAACAGGGCAGGTCTGAGTATTTGGTTCAGCACCGAACTCCGTGGCACAACCGCAGAACATCTTCGAGTGGGTATTGAGTTCGACGTGAACTTCAAGGCCAAGAGTCGGCTCGTACTTTTCCAGTGCTTGTTCAAAATTTAGCGCCATTAAATTGCTCCAAACGAAGGCGAGCTAGCCAAAAGAGGTTGGCCCCATTTTTCCAAGAGGAGAGCTTCGAGCACTCCCCCAACCTGGTACATCAAATCATCCTTCATTGCTGGTGACATGATTTGAAAGCCAACAGGTAGCCCATCTTCAGGAGCCAAACCACAAGGAAGACTCATGCCGCCGATGCCGGCCATATTGACGGGAATGGTTGCAATGTCATTGAGATACATCGCCAATGGATCATCGCTCTTCTCGCCGATTTTGAACGCGGTGGTTGGCGCAGTTGGCGAAACCAAAACGTCCACGCTGGCAAAGGCGGTTTCGAAGTCACGAGAAATTAAAGTTCGCACCTTTTGCGCCGAGCCGTAATACGCGTCGTAGTATCCAGATGAAAGTGCATATGTTCCGAGAATGATTCGGCGCTTTACCTCGCGGCCAAATCCAACTTCTCGAGTCAGGTTCATGACCTCTTCAGCTCCACGGCTTCCGTCGTCTCCAACTCGAATCCCGTAACGCATCGAATCAAAGCGAGCCAAGTTTGAGGAGCATTCACTTGGTGCAATTAAATAATAAGCGGCGAGCGCGTAATCAAAATTAGGACATGAGACTTCAACAATCTCGGCGCCGGCTTTAACCAGTTCTTCTAGAGATTCTTCAAATCGCTCCCGAACACCCTGCTGGTAACCAGCACCAGAGAGTTCTTTTACAACACCAATCTTTAAACCTTTGATATCCAACTTCTTTGCCGCAGCAACAACCTGTGGAACTGGAGCATTAATGCTCGTCGAATCTTTGGGGTCGTATCCAGCAATTGCTTCGTGCAGGAGCGCGGCATCCAAAACGGTTCGCGCACAAGGTCCAGCTTGATCCAAACTTGAAGAGAAGGCGACTAGTCCGTACCTAGATACACCACCATAAGTGGGTTTTACTCCGACGGTTCCGGTGACTGCGGCCGGTTGGCGAATCGACCCGCCAGTGTCAGTCCCAATGGCGAGAGGAGCCTGAAAGGAAGCCAGTGACGCAGCGGATCCGCCACCAGACCCGCCAGGAATTCGAGTGAGGTCCCATGGATTGTGAGTAGGTCCGTATGCCGAGTTCTCAGTCGAAGACCCCATAGCAAATTCATCCATATTGGTCTTGCCTAAAATTACGATTCCGGCCGCCTTTAATTTAGTAACTACGGTGGAGTCATACGGTGGACGCCAGCCTTCCAACATTCTGGAACCACAAGTCGTTGGAATCCCTTTTTGAGTCAAAACATCTTTTAAGGCCAAGGGCACGCCAGCAAGTGGCGACAGGTTCTCTCCTGAGGATCGCTTTGCATCGACGGCGGCTGCTTGTGCTAAAGCCCCGTCTCGGTCCACATGAAGAAAGGCGTGGACTTCATCATCCACTTGAGAGATTCGATCCAGGTGCTGTTGGGTAAGAGCCACCGAGGTGATCTCACCCGAGGCTAAAGAACTGGCCATCTGCGCGGCAGTAGCGTGGATCATTCAACATCTCCCAAAATCTGCGGAACTTTAAATCTCTGGTCCGCCTTGGCAGGGGCGCCGGATAGGGCCTCCTCCGGGGTCAAACTTGGGGTGACCGCATCGTCACGGAAAACATTGGTTAGCGGCAATGGGTGCGAGGTAGGTGGCACCTCGGCGCCGGCGACTTCCTGAACCCGAGCCACTGCCCCCAAAATTACATCCATCTCTGTTGCGAGGTGGTCGAGTTCGGAATCGGTCATCTCAATTCGAGCCAACCTCGCCAAATTGGCGACTTCTTCACGAGATATTTCAGCCATGGCTTCACCTTACCGTTCGCGGGAGTTGATAAATAAATCAGAACTTCGCTGGTTAGTTTCGAATCTGACCGTTTCCGACGACCACCCAGGTAGTGGTGGTCATTGCCTCCAAACCCATCGGACCTCGGGCATGGAGCTTCTGGTTGGAAATTCCTATTTCGGCCCCAAAACCCATCTGCTCTCCATCAGTAAAACGGGTCGAGGCATTGACCATGACGGCCGCGCAGTCGGAGAGTGCAATAAATTTCGCGGCGTTCTCATCAGACTCGGTGACAATGGCTTCAGTGTGATTGGTTCCGTATTTGTGGATGTGATCCGCGGCCGCAAGAAGATTAGGGACGACCGCGACATTCATCTCCAGCGCGTTGTACTCCGTGCTCCAATTTTCTTCATTAGCCACCGAGATCGGGATTGCCAGATTGCGAGCAATGGCCAAGGTAGCGGTGTCACCATAAATCTTTACGCCGGAATCGACCAGAGCTTTCAGCGCAAGAGGCAAAAAAGCATCGGCCACCGATTGATGAACGAGAAGAGTCTCAGCCGCATTGCAGACGCTTGGGCGATGCGTTTTTGAATTAATCAAAATTGGCAAAGCTTTTTCTAGGTTCGCTGCTTCGTCAACATAAACGTGGCAAACGCCGGCCCCAGTTTCGATTGTCGGCACTGTCGAATCATCAACAACCGTGCGGATGAGCGCAGCGCTGCCTCGGGGAATTACTAGATCAACTTTTCCTCGAGCGTGCAGCAGGGCTTGAACCGTAGATCGATCCTCAGATGGCACGAGTTGCACGACATCAGGTGAAATGTTGGTCTTGCTCAAAGCCCGCCGCATCACGTCGACCAATATCTGGTTGCTCGAGGCTGCCGAGGATGAGCCCCGCAGCAATGCGGCATTTCCTGACATTAACAAAATCACTGCCGCATCTACCGTCACGTTTGGTCTGGCTTCGTAGACCATTCCGACAACTCCAAAAGGAACGCTCATTTGTCGCAAGTGCAATCCGTTAGGAAGCGTGCTCTCCTTTAACGTCCGACCCAAGGGATCTGGCAATTGCGAAACTTGCCGCGCTCCGTGAGCAATTCCTTGCACGCGTTCTGGTGTGAGCAACAATCGGTCACGAAGTGAACTAGCCATTCCTTCACCGTCAGCTCGAGCCAAATCTTCGGCATTTGCGGCGATAATTTCATCGACGCTTGCCTCGATAGTCAGGGCGATAACTTCTAACGCGCTCCGCCGCTCGTCCGAAGATGCAGCAGCCAGCGTCCGAGCAGCCAAGCGGGCATTTTGGGCGAGTTGCGCAACAAGAGCGGTGGCATCCATGGTGCTAAGCCTAAGGGTGATTAGGCTGACCTCATGAAACGTTTTTTCCGCGTTCTGCGACTCACTCTGGTGGGAATCCTTGTATTTTCCTTCCTTCTTACCTCGTTTACTAAATTCATTCGATACCCAGATCCGGTCTCTGCGGTTCGATTGGCTTTGGCGCCTGCCTCAAAAACTCCAACCTTGATGCCAGCACATCTGATCGCGCCTGCTGCTTCGCCGACAAAATGGGCTCGAGCCGCGGAGCCAATGCCCGCTACGGTTCCGTGGAATGGCAGCACTCTCACCTTCCAAGAATTCCTCACCAAGACCAACACCAATGCCTTCATTGTGGTCCGCGATGGCGCAATTACCTGGGAGTACTACAAGCCAGGTATCAAAGAGAGCACCCAATTGCCTTCTTACTCTGTAGCAAAAACGATGACCTCAATTTTGATCGGTAAATTAGTCGGCGAAGGTAAGGTGTCGGAGTCCGACACCTTCGTTAAGTTTTTCCCGCAATACAAAACGGGTGGGTTGTTCGACCAGGTCACTATTCAGTCCCTTTTGGATATGGAAAGTGGTGTCGGTGTTTCAGATAACTACCCCACCGGACCTTCAGGTTGGGGCGTAGGCATTGCCCAGATGTACGCCACCACTGATATGAATTGGTTTGTGACTCACAATCGCAAAATGTTTGAGGCCCCTGATACGAAACCGGATTACCGCAGCGTCAATACCCAACTTCTTGGCATGATCATTCATAAAGTGACCGGAATGCGGGTCGCAGATTATTTCAGCGAATCTGTGTGGCAACCCATCGGAGCGCAATACCCAGCAACCTGGAATGTTGACCGCGTGGGCGGTCAGGAGAAGACCTTCTGCTGTTTCAATGCCAGTGCCCGCGATTATGCAAAAGTCGGAGTAGCAATGGTTAATGGTGGGAAAGTTGGCGCTAGACAAATTATCTCTTCAGCATGGATGGAGCGAATTTCCACCCCAGCCGTGAAGCTTGACCATCAATGGGGCTACGGTGCGCAGGTCTGGCACCCCTATCCTGGAATCAATCTGGCCCTTGGCCTCCATGGTCAATACATCTTCACCGATCCAGCAACAAAAACCGTAATCATTAAATTAAGCGATAACGCAACCAATGATGATCCAGAAGTGGCCACCGCGGCCGTACTTTTGCAGATCGATCAGAATCGACTTTAAAGCAGAACCAAATCGTCACGATGAACTAGTTCCCGTTCGTACTCGGGACCGAGTTCGGCCGCCAAATCTTTGGTGGAACGACCCAGCAGTTGTGGAATTTCTTCCGCGTCAAAGGCAACCAAGCCGCGCGCAATCACTTCGCCACCCTCGCTTGCGAGTTCAACCGTATCTCCAGCAATGAATTCACCCTCTACTCCAATAACCCCGGCAGGCAAGAGCGAAACCCCACGCTCGCGAATTGCAATAACCGCGCCACGATCAAGAATTAGCCGACCGCTTGGGGTCGAAGCATGCTGTAACCAGAGCAACCTGGAAGGCTTGCGATCGCTGTTTGCATGAAAGAATGTTCCGAGATCGGCGCCAGTCAGAGATAGTGGCAACTCTTCAAGATTAGTCAACAACATGGAGACTCCGGCGCCTGTTGCAATCCGTGCGGCTTCGATCTTGGTGACCATACCGCCACTGCCAACGCCAGAATTTCCTACGCCACCGACTTCGATATCTCCGATTTCTTTGAAAGCAGAGACCTCGGAGATGCGACGCGCCCCAATGTGTGAGGGCGGTGCATCGTAAAGTCCATTGACATCGGTGACTAGTACTAAAAGATCCGCCCCTATTAAGTGAGATACCAAAGCGGCCAGTCGGTCATTGTCGCCGAAACGAATCTCGGAGGTGCCCACTGAATCATTCTCATTAATAATCGGAACAACGCCGAGTTGAATTAATTTAAAGAGTGTCCGTTGGGCATTTTGATAATGCGATCGACGAACTACATCTTGAATCGTCAAAAGAACTTGCGATGCTGTTATCGAAAAACGTTTCAAGGACTCGGTGTAATGTGCGATGAGTAGACCCTGCCCGACCGAGGCAGCGGCTTGCTGTGTCGCAAGATCTTTCGGTCTGGAAGTCAGCCCCAGTGGCGCCAGCCCAGCAGCAATTGCACCGGATGAGACCACGACAACTTCCTTGCCCTGAGATCGAAGATCTGCAACTGTGTCGACTAAGGCATCAACAGCATCAGAATCGAGTCGCGAACCAGCAATCCCGGTCAAAGTCGAAGATCCCACTTTGATGACTACACGCTTGGCGTTTGAGATTCGCTCTCGGCTCATTCTGAATCCTCGACCTGCGGATCTTTTGGATTGGAAATGTTGTACTCCCATTGCAAGGCGATTTCATCTTCATTCAATTGATCCACAGGGTCTTCGATATAGCGACCCGCCCAAGGCGACTCAACGCGAATATCGGTTCCCCGAGGCCCGGCAAGAAGTTCGGCGCCTGCCTCAATAGTTGGTTCCCAGTCAAATATGACGGCGTTGTTACCTTCGCCAATTTGAACTTCGCTGCCTGCGATGGCACCTTTTTTGAATAGTTCTTTCTCAACGCCAAGAGAGGCCAATCGATCGGCTAGGTAGCCAATCGCTTCCGAATTGCCAAAATCAGTTTGACGCACCCAGCGAACTGGCTTTTCACCAAGGACCGTGAAGGTGCCATCTTCATTGGCCGTAACAGTAAAACCGGAGTCATTCACGGCAACTGGACGAAGCACGATTCGGGTCTTTACCTCAGCGGCTTCAGCTTTTCGTTGCTCTTGAATAATTCGAGCCATGGCGTAATTTATTTCAGTAAGTCCAATATGACTTGCGGCTGAAATTTGATAGACGTCATAACCACGCGCCTCGAAAATTGGCTGCACCATATCTGCCATCGCCTTGCCGTCGGGCAGGTCGACTTTATTTAAAGCAATAATTCTTGGCCGTTCTGATAGACCACCGTAATGGGAAAGTTCCTCTTCGATGATGTCAAAATCTTTAACTGGATCACGATCAGTTTCCAATGTTCCGCAATCAAGAACATGAACCAAGGCGGCACAACGTTCTACGTGGCGGAGAAATTCCAAACCGAGACCTTTACCTTCACTGGCTCCTGGAATCAGACCTGGTACATCAGCAACCGTAAATCGAGTTGATCCGGCTTGCACGACTCCCAGGTTTGGCGCCAAGGTGGTGAAAGGATAATCAGCAATCTTTGGCTTTGCGGCAGAGATAGCGGCAATAAGTGATGACTTTCCAGCACTTGGAAAACCAATCAAACCAATATCGGCGACGCTCTTGAGTTCGAGAATAAGAGTTCGCTCTTCGCCCGGCTCGCCTTTGAGTGCGAATCCTGGTGCGCGGCGCTTTGATGAGGCGAGGGCGGCATTGCCTAAACCGCCTTTGCCACCTTGAGCGGCCATAAAACGAGTTCCTTCACCGACGAGGTCGGCGAGGACTGTTCCGGAAAGATCTTTAACAACGGTGCCATTGGGGACATTAAGAATCAGATCTTTGCCCTCGGCGCCATTGCACCAGTCGCCATAGCCCAACTTGCCGTTGGTTGCTTTTCGGTGTGGTGAATGGTGGAAATCCAGCAATGTCGTGGTTCCTTGATCAACGACGAGAATGACATCGCCGCCGCGCCCGCCGGTGCCGCCATCCGGCCCACCAAGAGGCTTAAATTTTTCGCGGTGAACGGAAGAACACCCATCTCCACCTGATCCTGCACTTGCGTGAAGAGTTACTCGGTCAACAAATGAAGCCATTTGTCCCTGCCCTCCTCACATTTATGATGAAAATAAAAAACGGGCCCGCAAACGCGGACCCGTTCAAATCTGTCCGCTAGTTAAGCAGGTACGCCAACTGGAGCTGGAACGATGTTAACAACCTTGCGACCACGGGCACGACCGAATTCGACGGCTCCTGCTGCGAGTGCGAAAAGGGTGTCATCCTTGCCGATACCAACATTTTGTCCTGGGTGGAAAACAGTTCCGCGTTGACGGACCAAAATTTCACCGCTCTTTACTACCTGGCCGGCGTAGCGCTTGATACCGAGGTATTGAGCGTTTGAATCGCGACCGTTTCGAGTAGACGAGACACCTTTTTTACTTGCCATTTGTCTGCACCCCCTACAGGTTGATCGCGGTGATTTTTACCCGCGTGAGTTGTGAACGGAAACCTTGACGACGGCGATAGCCGGTCTTGTTCTTGTAACGAAGAATGTCGATCTTTGGACCTTTTTCTTCGGAAAGAATTTCGCCAGTTACGACGACGCCTGACAGGGTCTTCGCATCTGTGGTGATGGCAGCGCCATCGACAATAAGCAGTGCAGGAAAGGAGACCGAATCGCCCACGGCAGCATCGATACGATCGACTACAACTGTGTCGCCTACGGCAACCTTCTCTTGACGGCCGCCAGCTTTAACAATCGCGTACACGGTGACACCTTCCTAAGTAACTCTTCAAGTCCTCGAACGCGAGGGCTAAATTTCTAACGAGAAAAACTGAACATTCCAAACAGCCACTTTTTCAAGTGGGCAGAGGGTAAGGGTACGGATTACCCCACTCTCGGGTCAAACTGGAGCCTGATTTCGCCCCGTTCAAAGGGCTATTGCGGGGGTGTGAGCCCCCGTTCAAAGGGCTATTGCGGGGTAATAATCCCGGTGCTGACAGCCCTGCGACGCTTCCGCCCAGGGGTAGCGCTGGGAGTCTCCACTACAACGACCTCAATTTTTGGCTCTTCGGCCATGATTTCAGGTTCTACTTCCGGCTCTGAATCCAGATCCATTTCGCTATCTTGGGAATCTAAAGGATCCTCACGAGTCAGATTTGGCACATAGCGTTGCTCCATATCCTTCTCCAGCGAGACCTTACGGACTGGCTCGTTGTGGATGTGAATCCCTCGACCGCCGCAACTTTCGCAAGTGGTGGAGAAGGCTTCGATAAGTCCTTGACCCACGCGCTTGCGAGTCATTTGGACCAAGCCAAGACTTGTTACTTCAGCAACCTGATGCTTGGTGCGATCTCGACCTAGACATTCAACAAGTCGACGTAGGACCTGGTCGCGGTTGGATTCAAGAGCCATATCGATAAAGTCGATAACAATAATTCCGCCCATATCTCGCAATCGAAGTTGACGGGCAATCTCTTCTGCCGCCTCGAGGTTGTTCTTGGTAACGGTCTCTTCGAGGTTGCCACCTTTACCGATGAATTTTCCGGTATTAACATCAATAACGATCATGGCTTCGGTTCGATCAATGACTAACGAACCTCCTGAAGGCAGGTAGACCTTGCGATCAAATGCCTTAGCGAGTTGCTCTTCAATGCGATTCTCAGCAAAGAGATCGCGAACGCCAGTCCACTTTTCAATTTTCGCCGTGAGTTCTGGCGCGATATGACCCAAGTAGTTATTTATGTCATCCCAGGCTTCATCGCCTTGAACAATTAGGCGTCGGAAATCCTCGTTGAAAATATCGCGAATGACGCGAACCGTAAGGTCTGGTTCGCTGTAGAGCAATGATGGCGCTGAGGTGCTTGAAGCTTTGGACTTCTTTTCAATATCTTCCCATTGCGTCTTCAGACGAACTACATCGCGCTCGAGTTCTTCTTCGCTGGCTCCTTCGGATGCCGTGCGAACAATGACACCGGCTTCTTCTGGGATTAAATTCTTAAGAATTGTCTTTAAGCGCGAGCGCTCTTGCTCTGGCAACCGTCGGCTAATGCCGCTCATTTCGCCACCTGGAACGTAGACCAGATATCGACCAGGCAAGGAGATCTGGCTGGTTAAGCGAGCGCCTTTTTGCCCTATGGGATCTTTTGTAACCTGCACCAAAACTGGTTGGCCAGTCTTAAGAACATGTTCGATCTTACGCGGATGACCATCCGACAACCCAGCAGCATCCCAATTAACTTCGCCCGCATAAAGAACTGCGTTACGACCCTTACCAATATCAACGAAAGCTGCCTCCATGGAGGGCAGAACGTTTTGAACTCGACCAAGGTAAACGTTACCAACATATGAAATATTGCTATTTCGGTTCACGTAATGCTCGACCATAATCTTGTCTTCAAGGACAGCAATTTGAGTTCGGTCACCCATTTGTCGAACCAACATTTCGCGGTCGACAGATTCTCGGCGCGCTAGAAATTCGGATTCAGTGATGATGGTGCCGCGACGACGGGTAAATTCACGTGGCTCACGATCTCGACGATCATTGCGACGACTCTTGCTGCGATCATTGCGATCGCCGCGATCACGAGTTGGGCGATCTCCTCGATCGGCGCGACTGGGTTGGTCAGCGCGTGGTTCGCGAACCTTAACCACCGTGACAACGCCATCTTCTTCGATGGTCTCCCCCGGTGTTACACCTTCTGTTGCGGAACGGCGACGGCGACGGCGACGATGGGTTTGCGCATCTGAATCTTCGGAATCTTCGCCGGTTTCTTCGTCGAGGCTGCCTGGATCGAGCAATTCATCGCTGTCGGAATCTCGGCTGTCACCAGTTGGCTCGCCATCTCGACCACTTCGTCGGCGGCCACGGCCACCTCGACGACGGCGGCCACGCTCATTGCTGGCTTCGTCGTTCTCGCTATCGCCATCAGAAATAGTGGGGGTCTCGTCAGACTCAACCTTTGCCGTCTGCTTCTGCGGTGTTCGCGCGGCCTTGGCAGGAGCCGCAGGCGCATCTTTGGACTTCGCAGGCGCAACTGCAATCGGAGCAGCCTGAAAAAGTGGAACTGGAACTGGGGCTGTTGCCTTGGCAACGCTAACGATCGGAGCGATTACCTCTTGTGGTACCGCAACTACGGCTTTTTTTGTTCGTTTTGCCGCGACTTTTGCCTCAGGGGCAGCCGCAACCGGAGTTTCCATTGTCGATTCCACGGTTTTAGCCGCAGATTTCTTTGCTGGGGTCTTTTTAACTGCCCGCTTGCGCGCGGCTTTTGGCTCTATCGCCATAACACCAAATCCTCATCTGGGTACCAAAAACCTTTATAGCCTTCGGTACTTCTCTAGGCTCCGCTAGGAGCAATCCTTGTGGGTACTTCTGGTACTGCTCGTTCCATTCAAAACTGCCCACCTCATGGGAGGTAAGAAAGCTCTAGTGTCCGCGGCGATGACGAGTGATTAAGGACCTTCGAAAGGTCCGCTCGACGCGCTGAACGCTGGTGAAAGTATCGCAGATTGCGGGGCAAAGACCAATTTGCCTCGCCTAACGGGACCTAACATGCACATTTTGGAGCAATCCCAGCCCAACTAAGTTAGCAAACATGCTCGATCCACCATACGACATGAAGGGCAGCGGGACACCGGTCATAGGCATCAGACCCATAGTCATGCCAATATTTTCAAAGGTCTGGAAGGCAAACCAGGCAATCACCCCCACACATACCAACCTGCCAAAAGCATCGCTGGTGCGCCTAGCAATCATGAAAGCACGGAAGAAAAAAAGGCCAAAGCAGAGCAAAATGAAGCCAGAGCCCAAAAAGCCCAACTCCTCGCCGGCCACGGTGAAAATAAAGTCGGTTTGCTGCTCTGGGACGAATCGACCATTTGTCTGCGATCCGTTAAACAGTCCTTTGCCCAGGACGCCCCCAGAACCTATAGTGATTCGAGATTGACGAAGTTGATAACCACTTTGTTGCGGATCGGCAGTGGGATCAACAAAGGATTGAAGCCGCTTCAACTGATATTCGTGGATAACGCCTGATTTAACTGCCACGAAACTGCCCAGCACCCCGAGCAATAACAATCCAACCACCCATCTGGAACGAGCGCCAGAAACTGCGATGATAGAGATTACGGCGGCAGAAATAATTAGGACTTCGCCAAGATCTGGTTGCGAAATAATAAGAATCATAGGGAGAGCTGCGATTGCTAGCGCGCGCAGCACGTCGCTGTCACCTGGCTCGGATCCGCGATCACTTCCTTCAGCCAGGAGCATAGACATACCGATGATTACGGAAGTCTTCGCCAACTCGGCTGGCTGCAATTGAAAACCGCCAGGCAGTGCAATCCACGAGCGTGCACCATTCACGGTGCTGCCAACTCCGGGCACCAGTACGGCAACCAGGGATAGAACGCCTAGCCCCCAGAGAATCGGTGTGTATGCCCGCAGTAGTCGGTAATCGACCAATGTCGTTCCATACGCCAACACCGATCCAATAATGATGTTAAGAATATGGCGCTTTAAGTAATACTGCGGATCAAGGTGCTGAGCCGCAAACCAACTTCTAGTCGCGGCATAAACCAACATCGTTCCCGTGCCAAGCAACGCAATGACGGAGAGCGAGAGCCAGTGATCGAAATCGCGGATATTGCTTCCCAGGTGAATTCGAGTTTTCACAGCTATCCCACCTTCTTTGCAACTGATGTACTAGGGGAAGGTAGAGGTACCGTGCTGGGTTTGGACTTCTTGGGAAGTTTGGCATTTTTTACGTCAAGCGTGGGGAGAACTTTCGGTGGCCCGTCCGGGAAGATGGCCTGTTTGGGATCGACCGTCGAGCCATTCACACCATATATCGCCGAATAAATATCTTTTACTCCGACGGCGCTCACTTCTGCGCCGAAGCCGCCTTGGCTGACCATCATGATGACGGCATATTGTGGCTTTTCGACAGGCGCAAAAGATGCGAACCAAGATGTGTCATCTTTTGCAGAACCGTCGGCGTTTGTGCCAATGACTTGGCCCGTTCCAGTTTTGCCGGCCACAGTAATAGGGAAATTCGAGAACACTGCAGCCGCAGTTCCGGAGGTAGCAACGAGACGGAGCGCACTATGAAGAAAAGTAACGTCGGCTTTTGTTAGTGGCGCCTTTCGGACAATCTTGGGCTTAAAAGTCTTTATTACTGTGCCATCCGGCTTGACTACGGCTCTGGCAATCTCTGGCTGATACATCGTTCCGCCATTAGCAACTGCAGCATAGATCTGAGTCTCCTGAAGCGGAGTGACTAACGTGTCACCTTGACCGATTGAGAAGTTCACCGCGTCTCCAGCGCGAATAATATTTCCGTCCGTGCAATTCTCTTTTGCTATTGCTATTAAGTACGGGGTGAGGTCGGCTTTACGAGCCTTGGTCTGGAAATTGCAGAAGAAACTTTTATTGGCCACGTACCATTTTTCTTTCCAGTCACGATTTGGCAATCGACCAGTTGCCTCGCCTGGAATATCAATGCCGGTTTTTTGTCCAAGTCCAAAGCCAAGCGCGGCCTTGAAGAAATAGTCATGAAGACCGGTTTTTGGCCGAAGTCCACCATCGCGTACCCATTCGTCATATGCGATTTGATACCAAATCGTGTCGCAAGAAATTGCAATGGCATGCAACATATCAACAACACCTTGTGATTTAGTTTCGAAATTCTTGAAGATGTGATTTCCGATGGTGACTTGGGCAGGGCAGTTATATTGCGCGTTCATGCTGTAGCCAGCCTTCGCGGCGGCGACAATTGATATCGCTTTGAAAGTAGAAGCCGGGGCGTACATTCCCTGCAGCGGACGGTTCAATGCCGGGACATTACTTTTATCGCTGAAGAGATTTTGAGCCTGGGCAGTGGTCAGCCCCCTCTCCCAAATATTGGGGTCATACGTTGGATAAGAAGCGATAGCCAAAACTCTGCCCGTACGCACATCCATGACAACAGCTGCACCGCCATCGGCTTTATAGCCAAGAGAGTGGGAACGGACCACAGCATTGGCGAGTGCAGTTTCCGTAGCAGCCTGAAGCCTGGCATCAATATTGGTAATGACATTGTTGCCAGGAATAGCTGGGGTATTTCGAGCCTGGTGCGTAACCGCTTCTTTCCGATCTACGATCACAGTTTTGATCCCTGGCGTTCCCCTCAGATACTTGTTGTATTGAAACTCAAGTCCAGCTTTTCCGATGATCTCGTTGCGAAAGAAATTTTGTGTGGTGTTGGCTAAGTCAGATTCAGTTACGGTTCCAACGTAACCCAGGACATGCGCGGCATTTTCTCCGGCAAGTGATGGGTAGGCACGGATGGGAACGGATGCGGCATCTATTCCCTTAAATGATTGCGAATTTTCCAGCACTTTGAGAGCTTGCGCCTGTGTCGCTTGTTTCGTAACTGGAATTGGTTGATATCGAGTTCCATTCCAGCAACCGGCTCGAGAACCCACCTTTAATTCACCGCACAATCTTGTGCGGTTGTATAGGTCTGGATACGTCAATCCCAACAATTTTGCGAGCCGAATAAGAACTGCTTTCCCTTTATCGGACATGGCATCAATCGCAGTTCTATCGACTGTGATTTGTAGGCCAGGTCGATCCATTGCCAAGGGCAATCCGGAACTGTCCGTGATGGCACCACGAATTGCCGGCGTAATGATGTCTCTACTTTGAATACTCAAAGCCGCGTTTTGATATCTCAAGCCATCTGCAACCTGAATGTAGAAGAGTCGACCAAGAAGAGCGAGAAGAAGACAGGCCACCAGTGTCTGAAAAACTACGAGATTAAGCCTGGAACGTTGGTTCATATACGTTCTCGCGACGTCAAACTAAGAGCCCGCAATTTCGGCAATATCGGGAGCAGTACCGGTGAGAAGAGAACAGTCCAGAGCGCATTACCTAAGACGATGCTGACGAGCCGAGAAATGGAACCATTATTTTCACCCAAGAGCAGACCGATGGCTAAGTAAAAGAAAAGCGAAAGGGTCACACCAGCCGCAACGAAAAGCACAAAGGCAAGGGGTCGGGTCGTGAAATCTCCGATGCTCTCTTTGTTTGTGGAGAGCAGATATCCAATGACCGTTAGAGCGAAGGCCCATTGCCCAATAGGGGAATCTGTGGATGGCGAGAGATCCAAAATTAGCCCACCAAGGAATCCTAAGATCAGGGCACCGGAACGATCTTCGAGAGAAATTAACCCAATGAGTGCAAAAAGGTAGAGGGAGAACCCCGCAACCGGGAGATCGATTTGAGCCACGAGCGTTTCTTGAAATACGAAAACTATCAAGAGAAATATCGCGCTCGAAGCGATGCGAAACGGACTCATTTGGTCGCTTTTGGTGATGGTGAGGCGCTGGTACCAGGTGATGGACTCAAACTCGGCAAAATAATTGGTGGGGTGAAAGGGACGGGTTGGGCTGTCACCGTGACGGTTGGAATCGGAGTAGGGACAAGCGAATCTTTTGGATTCTGTTTCGCCATCTTCGTGATGACGGAAACAACGCCAACGGTTTGAAGATTGGTCAGTCCAATCACCGTTGCTTGTTGTGTCAATGATGTGGAAGTGCGATCGACTGAAGTAACGCGACCTACCGGTATGCCAGGAACAAATGGCTTATCGCCATCACTGCCCAGCGAAACCAGCTCGGCTCCAACAGTGATAGTTCCGGCTGGATCCAAAAGTTGGAGCGTGTATGAAGTGTCCCCTTGCCCGAGCAAAACGCCTGCGCTCTGCGTTCCGGCAATTCGCACACCGATTCGAAAAGTTGGATCACTCATTAAGAGCACGATGGCAGAGGATGAAGTCACGGACTTCACGACTCCCACCAAGCCAGAGCTCGCGATGACTGTCATATCTCTTCTAATGCCATCCCTTGTTCCGGCATCGATGGTAAAAGTTTCCGAAAAAGTAGAGGTCGAACCTTTGCCAATTACACGTGCGGAGACCACGGTGTAGCCAGCCCTACCAGCCAGATCCAAAGCTCCTCGCAATTGAGTCAGCTGACCTTGAATGTCCTTATTGAGAATCAGTTGAGATTGGAGTTTTGCGTTTTCGGTTTCAAGTTCGGTTACTCGAGCTTTAGTTTTTCCAAAATTTTTCACATTACTAAAAAAATTGCCAACCGGTGAAAAGGCACTTGAGACGGCGCGTTGGACCGGAGCAAGCACAGATTGAGTGACACTTCTTGAGCCTTTAGCCAGACTCACGCCACGAAGGTCCAATGTAATAAAAAAGAGCGCGGTAACAAGAAGAACCACAAGCAGAAGTCGAGAACGATTATTCCCGGCTGGTGCCACGAGTTATCTCCTTGTTACTGGTGACTGATAAGAATTAACGGCGTGGTTCCGAGATTAAAACCTTCTCCAAGGCCTCAAACTCTTCTACGCACTTACCCGAGCCTTCGGCAACCGCCTGAAGTGGGCGTTCTGATACATGAACAGGCATATTGGTCTCTCGTCGCAAGCGCTCGTCTAAGCCGCGAAGAAGTGCGCCGCCGCCAGTAAGAACAATCCCACGATCCATAAGGTCGCTGGATAGTTCTGGCGGACACTTATCGAGCGTGCTCTTGACCGCATTTACAATCTGATTAACTGGCTCTTCGATTGCCTTGCGAATATCTTCAGCAGAAACTCGAATCGTCTTAGGCAATCCAGTTGCCAAGTCACGACCACGAATTTCGGCATCTGGTTCGTTTGGCATTTGAATTGCAGAACCAATAGCCATTTTGATCTCTTCGGCAGTTCGCTCGCCGAGCATCAAGGAGTACTCGCGTTTTACCCAATCGATAATTGCCTGATCGAGTTCATCGCCACCGATTCGAATGGAGAGAGCAACAACAATTCCTCCCAGAGAAATAACCGCAACTTCGGTCGTTCCGCCACCGATATCAACAACCATATTTCCAGTTGGTTCATGAATAGGTAGACCGGCACCAATTGCCGCTGCCATTGGCTCTTCAATGATGTAGACCTTTCGGGCACCCGCGGCATAACCAGCGTCTTTAACTGCGCGCTGTTCTACTCCAGTAATTCCAGAGGGAACGCAGACGACGATTCGAGGCTTTGCCAAATAACGTCGACGATGCACTTTTTGAATAAAGTATCGAAGCATTCGCTCGGTGGTATCAAAATCTGCGATAACGCCATCTTTGAGCGGACGAATCGCCACGATGTTGCCCGGAGTTCGACCAATCATTCTTTTTGCTTCAAGTCCTACTGCCAAAATTCCGCCAGTGTCTTGATTGATAGCAACCACGCTTGGCTCGTTCAAAACAATTCCACGACCACGAACATAAACCAAGGTGTTGGCGGTTCCAAGATCGACAGCCATGTCACGTCCGATAAAAGACATTCGGCTGGGGTTCTTCTTTGACATTAGTTTCCCTTCACTTCTGAAAGTTCAGAAAAGAAAATTGCGATTTCACGTTCTGCAGATTCGGCTGAATCAGAACCGTGGACGAGATTTTGAACGACCTTCGTACCTTGATCACGTGCCAAATCGCCTCGAATGGTTCCGGGTTCGGCCGTCGTTGGATCTGTGGTGCCCGCCAATTTTCTAAATCCTTCTATCACTCGATTTCCCTCAGCGATGAAGGCAACGATTGGTCCGGATTGCATAAATTCGATCAAGGGTTCAAAAAACACCTTACCCTCATGCTCGGCATAATGGGCGGTTAATATCTGTCGATCGGCTTGAAGCATTTTGAGCGCAACAATCGTGTAACCCTTTGCCTCCACCCGGGCAATCACCTGACCAACCAGGTTTCGGCGGACGCCATCGGGCTTAACAAGTATCAAGGTTCGCTCTGCATTCACGGGCGTTAGTCTATTCGGAACGGGCGAAACTTCTGAATTGTCCGTTTTCTCAGGGTACCTGTGGCTGCCCCTCAGCCAAGAGACGAGCCCTCATCGCCTCCCCCTTCTTGCCAACCACATATGCCGCGACCCAGAGCGAGGCGAAAAAGGCTCCCATGAAGTACATCGAGGTCACTACGGCACCGTAAGCGATGACCGCAATCTGCAGAGCGCTTCCTAAGTACCACCCAAGTTTGCGTTTCATTACCCCGGCGCAGAGCAACAAGAGGATCGCAATAATCGAGCCAAGCCAGATTGAGCTTCCACCATGACCATTTCGGGCCAGCAGTAAAGCAAAGCCCATAATCAGGGACTCCATCGCCAAAACGGCAGATCCAAGGACTCTCACATCTCGTCCTGGGTTAGAGAGCGCAGGAAGGCTCTGGTTTCACCGGCTGTCACTACTGAACCAGTGACGAGTACGGCTGAGACACCTTCGCTGACCAAATTGAGCAAAGTGACTTGCTCCATCGCGTACCGAATCGCGGTTTCTAAAGTTGGCTGGACGCTCACTCGATCGCGGCCAAAAATCGAATTCGCCAAGTCAGCCAACTTCGCCACAGGCAAGGCTCGAGCTGAATGGCTCTGGGTGACGACTAGACGATCGATGACCGGTTCGAGTTCTTGAAGTACCCCCAACACATCCTTCTCTTCCAGAATCGCCAAAACGCCAAATACAGATTCAAAATCAAATTCGGTTCGGATGGTCTGGGCTAGGGCATGTGCTCCATGTGGGTTGTGAGCCGCATCAACGATCACCGTCGGATCTCGGTAGAGGACTTCGCATCTTCCGGGAGATTCGACTTGCGCAAAGGCGCGACGAACTACCTCATCTTCGAGCTTCACTCCGACGAAAGCCTCGACAGTTGCAAGGGCGACCGCAGCGTTAGAGGCTTGGTGGGCCCCATATAGGGGCAAGTAGATGTCCGAAATGCTGCCGTGGATTCCTTGCAGCGTGAGCAGTTGTCCACCAACAGCAATATCGCGACGGGCAACAGAAAATTCCAATCCTTCGCGATACACCACTGCGGTCTTTTCGATTGAACGTTGCATGAGAATCTTTGCAACCTCCGCAGGCTGGGCCGCCATAACCACGTGCGATTCCGATTTAATAATGCCAGATTTAGTCAGCGCGATTTTTTCGAGTGTGTCGCCCAAATATTCTGTGTGGTCCAAACCAATCGGCGTGAAGACTGAAACCGAACTGGCTACAACATTGGTCGCATCCCATTCACCGCCCATTCCGCACTCGATGATTCCAACATCGACGGGAAATTCGGCAAATGCCACAAACGCCATTGCGGTGATTGCTTCGAAAAAAGAGATCGGGTGTGGCTGGCGACTATCGATGAGATCAAAATAAAGAGCGATGTCATCGTACGTTGCAATCATTCCCTCTGGTGGAATGGGAAAACCATTAATCGATATCCGCTCGAGAAAACTCTCAAGATGCGGTGAGGTAAACCGTCCCGTGCGATACTCCAATTCACGGAAAAGGCAATCGATCATTCGTGACGTGGTTGTCTTGCCATTCGTTCCGGCGATATGAACCGTAGGGTAAGACAGTTGAGGCGAACCAAGCGCATCCATGAGGGCGGCGATGCGATCTAACGAGGGTTCGAGGCGTGTTTCAGGCCATCGCTTTAAGAGCGCCTGTTCTACCGCGTCAAGCAGAACCAGATCTTCTGGAGTTGTCATTGCTGGGGCAACGCAGCAAGCGCGGCTGTCAAGCGTTCGATATTTGCGAGGGTCTCGGTTTGGCGAGCGCGAATTTCTTGAACAACCTCCATTGGGGCTTTCGCCATAAATCCTTCGTTCTCCAATTTGACCTTCGCAGTTTGCAAATCTTTGTTAGCCGTTGCCAAATCCTTAGTTAATCGTGCGCGTTCTGCGACGATGTCAATGGCACCAGTGAGATCGAACTCGATGCTAATTTTGCCAACTTCGATTTTTGCCGTGAATGCACCATCTATCGGATCGACTCGGGTTACGTGTCTGATTGCGCTCTCGTAATCCGACAAACCAGATTCAGTCAACCCAATAAATTTAGCGCCAATCCGAGCCGAGGTCTTGATGCCTTGGTCGTTTCTAAAACGGCGTATTTCGGTGATCAATTCCTGAACCTTTTCGACCGCGACGATGGAGCTCTCGACTCGGGACTCGTGACGAGATTTCGGCCAAGCCGCAGTTACTAGAGTCTCACCTTTGGTCAAATGACACCACAATTCTTCGGTAATAAAAGGCATAACGGGATGCATTAACCGAAGCAGTTGATCAAGGACTTCACCAAGTACACGTTGTGATTTGGCCGCAGGTTCCCCGCCTTGCAAGAAAGAGGATTTCGATAATTCCAAATACCAATCGCAAAGATCGTCCCACGCGAAGTGGTAAATAATTTCGCAAGCTTTTGCGAATTCATAACGTTCGAGAAGATCTGAGACCTCTTCTACCGTTTGATCAAGTCGGGTCAGAATCCATTGGCTAATTCCGTCCAGTGATTCCAACGCGGGCATCGGACCGGTGACATTGGCGCCATTCATTGCGGCAAATCGCGTGGCATTCCACAGTTTGGTGGCAAAATTTCGCGCCCCACCTACCCACTCTTCCGCCAAGGCCTGGTCGCTGCCAGGGTTGGCTCCGCGAGCCAAGGTGAAACGAAGGGCATCGGATCCATATTTATCCATAAATTCAATCGGATCAATTCCGTTACCTTTGCTCTTGCTCATCTTTTTGCCAAAGCGATCTCGGACTAGACCATGCAGCGCTATGGTGTGGAATGGAACTTGGTTCTCGGTACCAAAGAGCCCAAAGAGCATCATGCGAGCAACCCAGAAGAAGAGGATGTCATAACCTGTGACAAGGACGCTGGTCGGATAGAACTTCTTTACATCTTCAGTGTTTGCTGGCCAACCCAAAGTAGAAAACGGCCATAAGGCGGAAGAGAACCAGGTGTCTAGAACATCGTCATCTTGAATATACCCAGTTGGTGGCGAGTCATTCGGTCCGCAGACGACGACTTCACCTTCGGGACCGTAAAAGACTGGAATTCGATGCCCCCACCACAGTTGGCGTGAAATACACCAGTCGTGCATGTTGTCGACCCATTCGAAATACCGTGGCGCCAATTCCTCGGGGTCAATCTTCACCCGACCATCACGAACTGCATCTCCGGCCGCCTTTGCAAGGGGCGCGACTTTAACGAACCACTGCTTGGAAAGGCGAGGTTCGACCGTGGTGTTACACCGTTGGCAGTGGCCAACAGCGTGAATATAAGGGCGCTTTTCCGCCACGATCCGACCTTCAGCACGAAGCGCCTCAACAACAGCCGAGCGAGCGTCATATCGATCCATGCCATCGAAGAAAGTCCCAGTATTGGCGACCTTTGCATCGGCATCCATCATGACAATGAAATCGAGAGTGTGGCGCAGACCGATCTCAAAGTCATTCGGATCATGTGCTGGAGTTACCTTGACGGCTCCGGTACCAAACTCTGGATCAACATGTTCATCAGCGACGATGGGAATTTCCCGACCGACTAATGGCAAGCGAATCGTCTTGCCGACCATATGACGATAACGATCATCATTGGGATGAACTGCAATTGCCGCGTCTCCCAACATGGTTTCAGCACGAGTAGTTGCGACGACAATGGAATGCTCGCCTTCGCCGTAACGAATGGAGACGAGTTCGCCTTCATCATCACTGTGCTCTACTTCAATATCGGACAGAGCAGTCAGGCATCGAGGACACCAATTGATAATCCGCTCGGCTCGGTAAATCAGTCCAGCGTCATACAAGCGCTTGAAAATTTCCAAAACGGCTTGCGAAAGTCCCTCGTCCATAGTGAATCGCTCGCGACTCCAATCGACGGAATCACCAAGTCGTTTCATCTGATCCAGAATTGCGCCACCTGATTCGGCTTTCCATTTCCAAACTCGTTCCACAAACTTTTCGCGGCCAAGATCGTGTCGAGACAATCCTTCAGTCGCCAGTTGGCGCTCGACTGCATTTTGTGTCGCTATTCCCGCGTGGTCCATCCCCGGCAACCAAAGCGTCTCGAATCCCTTCATGCGCTTCATCCGAATCAGGATGTCTTGCAAGGTATGGTCCAG
This sequence comes from Actinomycetes bacterium, assembly GCA_037133095.1. Classification (GTDB taxonomy): domain Bacteria; phylum Actinomycetota; class Actinomycetes; order Nanopelagicales; family Nanopelagicaceae; genus CAIMZW01. The sequence continues at coordinate 5,633 of JBAXOT010000007.1, read as the reverse complement.
AGCATGGCCAATGTGCAGATTTCCAGTCACATTTGGTGGTGGGATAACAATCGTAAAGGCGGGCTTGTCAGAAGATGCGTCCGCGGTGAAGTAACCGGCGTCCAACCATTTTTGATACAGCGGGGCTTCGATATCGGCCGGGATAAAACTGGGGGCCAAAGTTATTTCTGTAGGCTCACTCATAGGTGCTGATTGTAGGTTAAGCGCTCTTCTCCTCGGAACGCTTTTCACCCTTGACTGCCTTTTTCGGTCCACTGGTGGTACGTGCCACAAATGTAGGCGCTTCGGTCTTGAGAACGGAGGCCGGGGTGATGATTACCCTTTCGACGTCGGAACGCGACGGCACTTCATACATCACACTGAGAAGGGTCTCTTCCATGATGGCTCGTAGGCCGCGGGCACCAGTCCCACGTTTGATCGCCAAATCAGCAACCACTTCAAGAGCTTCGGTCGAAATCTCCATTTCGACGCCATCAAGTTCAAAGAGACGTTGATATTGCTTGACCAAAGCATTTTTAGGCTCGGTCAGGATCTGCATCAAAGCTGGGCGATCCAAGTTCTCGACGCTAGTCAGGATTGGTAATCGGCCGATGAACTCAGGGATCATGCCAAATTTAAGGAGATCCTCGGGCATGACATCTGAGAAGTAATCGCGAGTTGCGATCTCTTCAGCGCTCTGAAGTTTTGCATTAAAGCCGACGCCGGCCTTTCCTTTACGCCCTTCAATAATTTTCTCAAGTCCGGCAAATGCACCGCCAACGATAAAGAGAATATTGGTGGTATCAATCTGAAGAAATTCTTGGTGGGGGTGCTTACGGCCGCCCTGCGGTGGAACTGATGCAGTCGTGCCTTCTAAAATCTTCAAAAGTGCTTGCTGGACGCCTTCGCCAGAGACATCTCGGGTGATCGATGGGTTCTCGCTCTTGCGCGCAACCTTGTCAATTTCGTCGATGTAGATGATGCCCGTCTCTGCCTTTTTCACATCAAAGTCGGCAGCCTGAATGAGTTTGAGCAAGATGTTCTCTACATCTTCACCAACATAGCCAGCCTCAGTGAGGGCAGTCGCATCTGCAATAGCAAACGGAACATTGAGCATCCGTGCGAGGGTCTGGGCCAGCAGGGTCTTGCCGCAACCGGTTGGGCCAAGAATTAAAATATTCGACTTGGAAAGTTCGACACTGTCCTCACGCTTGGACTCGCCTGATTGAACTCGCTTGTAATGGTTGTACACCGCGACCGAGAGCGACTTCTTTGCTCGGTCTTGCCCAATGACATATTGATCAAGAAATTCATAGATTTCCTGTGGCTTGGGTAGTTCTTGCAGCCCAAGCGTGTTCGTGTCATTAAGTTCTTCAATAATGATCTCGTTGCAAAGTTCGATGCACTCGTCACAGATATAAACGCCAGGACCGGCGATTAATTTCTTAACTTGTTTTTGAGTCTTGCCGCAGAAGGAACACTTCAGCAGATCGCCTGATTCACCGATGCGAGTATTCATACCCAAAGGTTAGGACTTTTGCCCAGTTCTGGACGTTCCAATCAGAAGAATTACTGTTCGCTTATAGGCGAATTCCTCGGTGTCTTGAAATAAATCGCACCGGGAATTGCCAACATGACAAAACATAAGAGAATATGAAAAATGGTGGCACCGATGAGATACGGGCGCTCGCCCACCCATTTTGTCACTGGTCCCGCCAACGCCATTCCAATAGGCATCAAAGCCAGTGATCCCATGTAGTCAACGCTTGATACCCGACCCAACATTTCAGTTGGGATTTCTCGCTGCAGCGCCGTTGACCAATAGACGCCGAATGGTTCGGTCGCAAGTCCGGCAATGAAGTAACAGAGAATGACGAACCAAGGAGAAAAGGGAAAGGCCAATGCGAGCGGAGCCGCGGCAAAGAACATCCACGAAACAATTGCCAACAGGCCAGGTTTCTTCGCCTTGTATTTAGCGAACCAGAGTGCGGTCACAACACCACCGAGGCTGAACATCGCGGTGGAGGCCGCGAAGACGCCATTGCCATGAAACTCCCGTTTTGTCACAACAGGTAAAAGAACGGTCTCGACACCAATAACCACCATCAACTGAACTGAAGCAATCAAAATAATCCAGAAGACCCATGGCATATTCCAGACGGTCTTCAAGCCCTCTTTGATTTCATGGATAAAGGTTGGACGGCTTTCATCCACGATCTTTGGCGCGCTCTTGATGCCAAGCAATAACGATGTCCCCACGAAAAACATTCCTGCAACAAAAACAAAAGTTAACTTGCTGCCTAGCGTCGCGACCATCAGACCACCGATTGCCGGACCAACAATGGAACCAGTTCGACCAGTAACGCTGCGTAGCGCATTTCCTGCCGGAAGTTTCTCCGCTGGCAAGATGGAGGGCAAAATTGAATTGGATGCAGGTGCCCCGATGGCCTCTCCGGCGCCCATAATAAAAATAATTAGGGCTAATACCCAAGCGTGGGCGTGCGCAACGGAGGCGAAAACTATTGCCAGGGTCAAAATGCCCCGAAGCACGTCGGCAAAGATCATCACAAACTTTTGCGGCAGTCGGTCTGCCCAAACGCCACCAGCAAGAACGAGAAGGACTGAAGAAAATACTCGAGCTGCAAGGATGGACCCAAGAGTTGATGCGCTGCCACCCGCATCCAGAACAGTTACTGCAAGAGCGACCGGAAATGCTTGATAGCCGATAACAATCAAAAGACCAGAGACCCAGAGTTGCCAAAAGCCCTGATGCTCGAATACTGAAGCATCAAAGGCCTTTTTTGTAGTCATTGCTTTAGGGTACTTCAAAAAAATAAGGCGCCGAGGCGCCTTATTCTTCAATCGTTAGATTACTTAGTTGCGGAGGCTTTTCGGCTGGCAAATACCTTGTCGATGATTCCATATTCGACGGCTTCGGCCGAGGTCAGAATCTTGTCGCGTTCGATATCTCTTGCAATTTCCTCTGCGCTCTTTGTTGTGTGCTTGGCAAGCATGCTCTCCAACAAGGAACGCATCCGCATGATTTCACGAGCTTGAATCTCAATATCGGAACCTTGTCCGCCACCCTCGCTGTAAGGCTGGTGAATCAAGATCCGAGCATGTTCCAATGCATAACGCTTGCCGTGCGCACCACCTGCGAGCAGAACTGCGGCTGCAGATGCTGCTTGGCCGAGGCAGACTGTCATAACGTCTGGTCGAACAAATTGCATCGTGTCGTAAATCGCGGTGAGTGCAGTGAAAGAGCCACCAGGAGAGTTGATGTACATCATGATGTCGCGATCTGGATCCATCGACTCCAAAGTCAACAACTGCGCCATGACGTCATTCGCAACGGTGTCATCAATTGGTTGACCCAAAAAGATGATGCGCTCTTCGAAGAGTTTTGTATACGGATCAAGGCGCTTGTATCCATAGCTGGTTCGTTCTTCAATGGTCGGAAGGACGTAGCGACTGGTGAAATCGTTGATTGAATTCATGGCGCTCATTGGATTTCTCTCGATGCTCATGCTGTGCCACCACTTCCTGAAACCTGTCCAGCGGAACGAACCACGTGATCAACAAAACCATAAGCCTTGGCGTCCTCGGCGTTGAACCAACGATCACGATCGGAATCGGCTTCGATAGTTTCTGCTGTTTGACCAGTATGGAAAGCGATGAGTTCGGCCATCTTCTTCTTGGTAAATGACATTTGTTCGGCTTGAATCTTGATATCGGAGGCGGTTCCACCGATGCCGCCCGAAGGTTGGTGCATCATGATTCGTGCATGAGGCAAGGCATAACGTTTTCCAGCGGCGCCTGCGCAAAGAAGGAACTGGCCCATGGATGCGGCAAGACCCATTCCGACCGTTGCAACATCATTCTTGACGAACTGCATTGTGTCGTAAATGGCCATACCAGCGGAGATGGAACCTCCTGGTGAATTAATATAAAGATAGATGTCCTTCTCAGGGTCTTCTGCGGCCAACAAGAGCATCTGGGCACAAATGGCATTTGCCATCGAATCTTCTACGACAGTACCGAGGAAGATGATGCGCTCTCGAAGAAGGCGTTGATAAACCTGGTCATCAAATCCGCCTGTTGCAGAACCCGCTGAACGCGCGGTTGTGAGATCCACTGCTTCCTCCTAAAACTTCAAAAATGTTTCGCTGTATTGACCCTAACAACTTATTGAGTCAATTGCTTCCAGAAAAAACCATTTTTCTGCCTAAGAGTGTTCGCCCTGAGAGAAGCGACTTATTCTGCGGATATTTCCTCAGTTTCAGGGGCCGCTTCGAAGGATGCTGGGCGGAGAGCTTCCAAATCCACAACGGCACCAGAAGTGGTAACCACCTTGATACGCGCCAGAACATTGGCGAGCGCCTTTGCTCGGGTAACTTCAGCAACGATGGAGTTAATCTGGCCGGCTTCGGAGACTTCCTTAATAAATTGATCAGGAGTCATCTGGTACCGAGCCGCAGAGCGAACCAGATATTCAGTCAGTTCGGCTTCATTAACTGAGACCTCTTCAGCCTTAACAATCGCGTCTAGAAGGATTTCCTGAGTTAATGATTTTGTGGTCTCCGCAGTGACTTCGGCACGATGAACATCATCTTCCAAACGACCCTCACGCTCGAGATGCTCGTGAACTTCATCAGCAATGATCGCCTCAGGCAACGGAATATTGATGGTTTCAATCAGCTTTTCCACCAGCAAGTCCCGAGCATGTGAACCTTGGTCTAAACGCTTGATGCGTTCGAGGCGAGAAGAAATATCGGCACGAAGTTCCGCAAGAGTTTCGAACTCGCTGGCCATCAAAGCAAAAGCGTCATCCAGTTCTGGCAGATCGCGATGCTTGACGGCTTTGACGGCAACATCGATATCGCCAATTTCGCCCTCAGCCATTCCTACGAGAGGTGCATTAAAACGCTTGCTCTCCCCGGCTTGGAGACCAATCAGCGCTTCATCGAGTCCATCAACCATGCGGTTGGTTCCGACTTCGTAAGAGATGTCGTTAGCGGTTCCGCCTTCAATCTCTTCGCCATTAATTCGTGCCACCAAATCGATGCTGACAAAGTCGCCATCTTCAATAACTTTTTCCACCGTGCTCAAGGTACCGAAACGTGCCCGAAGCGAATCGAGTTGCTCTGCAACCTCGGAATCAGCCACAACCACATCTTCGACGGTGACAGTAATCTCGGAGAAATTTGGGAGATCAAGTTCAGGGCGAACATCTACCTCAACTGTGAAAACCAATTTCTCGTGATCGACGAGTTCGGTGATGTCTACGGTCGGACGACCAATAACCAGCACTTCATGTTCGCGCGTAGCCCGCATATAAAAGTCTTGTAGTCCAGAATTAATTGCCTCGTCGAGAACTGCGGCGCGACCAACACGTTGATCAACCATCGCATTGGGAATCTTGCCCTTGCGAAATCCTGGAACATTGATGCGCTCGGAAATGCTCTGATATGCCCGAGCAATATGAGGTTCGAGTTCTTCGAATGAAACTTCCACGGAAATCTTTACGCGAGTTGGTGAGAGAGTTTCGACGGCGCTATTCACAGTGCTCCTTTGGAGGCGAGTTTCGTTTTACCTTGTGATACTGGTCGGGGCGGGGAGATTCGAACTCCCGGTCTCCTGCTCCCAAAGCAGGC
>JBAXOT010000006.1:0-101338 GCA_037133095.1 Actinomycetes bacterium | reverse complement strand
ATACTGAAGTCGCGCAAGACCTGTGGCTTCGATTGGCAAATCCATGGCTCGGTGCGATCGTTTCTGGCGTTTCCGGTCTTGGAATTATTCAGTTTCTTTTACCAAAGTTAGCGCTGGTATTGACCGGTATTTTTGCCCTTGCGCTCTTCGCGGTTCCGGTCTTGGCACTTAGGTGGGACACGAGCCAGCAGAATACCGAGGAAGCCGTTTTTGATTCCGTGGTGCAAGCCTGCGACAGCATTCAAGAGTCGTTGATATTTGGATATCAAGAGAACATTCGAACGGAGATTGATTTAGCGCAGAGTGCACTGCGACAAATCGACGTTCGAAGTGGCATTTCCACTGGTCTGGCCGTCTTCGTCCATACTGTTTGTGTCGGCGCTAGCGTTGCAATTTCGGCCGCGATGGCCACCAATTCATTCCGGAATGGCGATCTAGCCGGCGTCAATGTTGCTGTCATGATTCTCTTGCCACTGGTCATCTTTGATGGCCTTACCGGATTACCCGCGGCCTTTTCTCGGGCTGGAAACATCTTTGCTTCAACCAAATCCATAGACGGACTTCTGGCGCCGCACGATATTCAGATGAATGCCATGAATAATAATTTCCCGCTCGCCCATCGATATGTAATCAACTTTGAAAATGTGGTTCCGCTTCTAGAGGGCATGCCCTTGCAACCTTTTTCTGGAATTGCGACAAATGAGATACCACTAATTTTGCGTGGCAAAAGTGGTTCGGGTAAATCGTCACTCGTTCATGCCTTGGTGGGGTTTCTTGAGTACGAAGGAAGTCTCACGATTAATGGAGTCGAAGCCGCCACGATTTCCTCGGAAGAGCGAATAACCCATTTCAGCGTCCTGCTTCAGCAGGATCATCTCTTTTCCACTTCAATCAGGGAAAATATGAAGATTGGCAACCCTGCTGCTACGGATGAGATGATCATGGAAGCCTTTGTTATCGTCGAGCTCGATGAGTTGATTTCCCAGGTCGGCCTCGATACTCACATAGGTCCTTACGGACACAACTTCTCCGGGGGCGAGCGCCAGCGCATCAAGTTAGCGCGCTCCTTGCTTCGGCCCAGCGAGATTTTGATACTTGATGAACCGTTTGAATACCTGGATCAGGCACAGATTTCTCGGATTGCGAAAAGAGTCAGCGAATACGCCGCCAATAAAACCTTGGTGGTGGTTTCCCATCTGGAGTTCACACTCCATTAGGATTGCTCCTATGAAGCGATCCATCCTTGCTGGAATCTTTCTCGCCTTGCTTCTTACGGGCTGTTCTGCAAAGAGCCTGCCAAATCCAACATCCACTTTGCAACCAGGGCAAGGAGCAGCGGCTCCCATGGGTGGCACCTTCCTCAACGAAAAAATACCAGCAAATATTTTGGGAATAACCTTCTTTGATTCGACGGGGAAAAAATTCACCCTCGGCTCGCTTGCAGGCAAGACCATCGTCCTCTCTAACTTTCTCACCTCCTGTCAGGAAATCTGTCCGATGACGACGGCAAACATGCGAGATATTGGCGATGCGGTCGCAGCAAGTAGCGCGAAAGCACAGGTCGAAGTCCTCGAACTCTCGGTGGATGCAGGTCGTGATGATGTCTCCCGGCTCAAGGCTTACGCCGATTTGTTTAATGATTCTAATTTCACACTTGCCTCAGGAACTTTCAAAGGGTTGAAAGATTTCTGGACCTACTTTGGCGCTCCACCGGTTGTTGTGAAGATGGACAAAGCCGATGCTGCTAAGTCACCAGTTGATTGGCAAACCGGCAAGCCACTTACTTATGATGTCTCACATGCAGATTTGATAGTGATTGTCGGTCCTGATTCGACCTGGAAATGGTTAGACCTAGGTGCTCCGAGCGCCAAGAGCCCGATCCCCGCTAAATTGAAAGCCTTTTTAACAGCTGATGGCTTGGCTAATTTGGTTAAAGCGCAAGAGCCTTCATGGAGCGTCCCAACCGCACTTGCTGCTCTATCACAACTCATTGGAAGCAAGATTTCCTAGCTAAAAAAATCCCCCCCGACTAGAAAGCCGGAGGGGATTTAGATTAATTAACTAATGGATAAACGAGGTCGTAATCGCGCAAGCGAGTCCGGAAATCGAGATCCAGGTGAACCAGGAACCCGCAGTACGCAAGCGCCAGGTCTCTAAAACGGCATCAACTTTGGTGCGACCATTGCGCAGAACAAGCCCAAGGGCGATGAAACTGCCCACGAGATAGTGAAACATATTGGCCCCAGCAATGAGCACCCACATTGACGCATATGCGCCTTCAAAGCCACCAGTGTCCTTCGAGATGAAGGGCATGTGAGCCAATTGATGCCATTGGTAGTAGGCACCGGCGAGTAAGGCCACCAGGGTGACTATTGAAAGAGCCGAGAACGAATCTCGTCGCCGTTCTGCAACACGATGGGACAAAGCGGCAATAGCCAAAGGCAGAACCGACCACCAGCCAGATAGTGCGCTCATGTAATGAGCTCCCTTTGGCAGCCAGCCGCCATTTGGATCGAGGTTGCGTAGATAGAAGTACGAGAAGATCAATCCGAAGACGAACGCTCCGTCTGCGACAATCAACAATCTCACTCCGAGGCGTTCACGACGACCACGAACCTCTGGCGCATCATGATGAACATGGAATTGGGTATCGGCGCTCATTATTTTTCGCTCCTTCCGTATCCATAAGGATCACTAGTTATGACTGGTGCTTCGTCGAAGTTCTCTAGCGGAACTGGGAACGGAACGGTCCACTCCAAAGTTTTAGCACCCCAAGGGTTTTTAGGAGCGATATCACCGACGCGCCATGAATGAATGACGGCCCAAAGGAGAGTGATCATTCCGATTCCAATCGAATAAGCGCCCATGGTGCTGATGAGATTGGAGTGCGAATAAAGGGCCGAATAGTCGGCCACGCGTCGAGGTTGCCCTCCGGCGCCAGCGATAAACATGCCCAAGAAGAGAACCTGGAAGCCGATTTGCACGAACCAGAAGGCTATGTAACCCGCACGTTCGTGGAGCATTCTTCCCGTCATCTTCGGGAACCAATAAGCCAGACCTGCAATGGCCCCAGTCAGTGCCGCACCCATCAATGTGTAATGGAAGTGCGCGGTCACGTACATAGATCCATGGAGGTAGTTATCTGCAGGTACGTCCGAAAGGTAAACCCCAGTAATACCGCCGATCAACATATTCCAAAGGAATGCATAGACCGAGAGCATCGGAAGTTTTAACCACGGTTTACCGCGCCAGAGTGTTCCCAGCACCACGAGGAAGATCAATCCGGTCGGGATTGAAATCATCTCAGTGGTGATCATGAATGGACCGTTCAGCATCGGCAACCAGCCGGAGATATACATATGGTGAGCCCACACCAGAACACTCAACCCAGCGATGCCAGCAAAACCAAGAATGGCAGCATTGTACGAGAAGAGCGGCTTTCGAACGAAGACCGGAACGATCTCCATCAGGATGGCAACACCTGGAAGGAGGATGACATAGACCTCAGGGTGACCCATGATCCAGAAGAGGTGAGCATAGAGCCAACCACTGCCACCAAACTGTGCATCAAAGAAAGTGGTGTTAACGGTGCGGTCCAATGCAGTCATGATCATGGAGACCATGAAGGTTGGGAATGCTGGGATAGCGAGTGCAACCGAAATCGTTGCGCCAACAACGAAAATTGGCACTCGGTTCCACTTCATTCCTTTGGCTCGCATAGTCACAACAGTTGCGGTGATGTTTGCACCAGCGACCGCAGTGGAAACAGCGAAGATAATGATTGTTGCGACGAAGGCATTCATTCCAGGACCAGCTTGAACGCTCAGTGGTGCATAAGCAGTCCAACCCGTTGGAATTCCACCCAAGAACCAAGCGCTACAGAGAACTGGAACTGCAGTGAAGAGTACCCACCAGCTCAGTGCATTAAGTCGTGGGAAGGCCATATCGCGGGCACCGATCATGATCGGCAAAATGAAGTTTCCGAAAGGACCTGTGGAGACAATAATCATTGCAACGATCATTGTGATTCCATGAAGCCCGACGAGAGAGTTATAGACAACTGGTGTGACGAATTTAGATCCTGGGCTCATGAGATTGGTACGAATCATCATGGCCATAGTTCCGCCGGCTCCCAGCATGACCATTACGCCAACCAGGTACTGAATGCCGACGACTTTGTGATCCGTGCAATATCGGAAGTACCGAGAAATTCCTTGACCTTCGCCGGCTAGAAATAGTTGCTCTTCGTCCGTGAGATCTTTTCCGATTAACCAACGGAAGGGTCCAATGAAGGCACCAATTCCAATCAGGAAGCCGATGCTCCACATAAACATGGAGATTAAGAGAACTTTGTTGACGTTATGAGCGACGGTCATATCTTCGCCGGAACGGAGCCAGAAGTAAGTTCCAAAGGCAAAGATGGCGCCAACGACAAGCCCGGTACCCATGTGAAGTTTGGTGATCAAACTCTTCTGAGGGTTAGGAATGGGATGGCTCGCTACTTGATGATCGATAGTAGTCATGCGGTGTGTCCTCCTTGCGCAGTTACCCAAGCATTGAAGTCAGCCGAGGTCTGGATTTGACCACTCGTTTCCATATAGGCGTGATAAAGGCCGCAAAGTTCGGCGCACTTAATGTCGATGGCCCCCAACTTTGTTGGCGTGGTATGAACTACCGTAGTTGCCAAACGGTTCGCATCGACTTTTACTCCAAGTTGAACTGGCCAGAAGGAGTGATTGACGTCAGAAGAGATGACATCAAAAATAACTGGCTGGTTGATTGGGAGATTGAGTTCGTGTGTTTCAATACCTAAGGATGGATAGTTAAAGGTCCAAACCCATTGTGAGCCGGTGACTTCGACGACGAGCGCGCTCTTCGCATCGGCCGCGGCCGCTTCTGCGCCTACGTTTAGTTCCACAATGCCCCAAACGATTGCAAGGAGGGCAAAGAGACTAGTGATGATTGACCAAGTGAGAACCACGGGGCCATTAGTGCGAATAGCAGGTCCATCTTCTGGTGGTGTGTCACCTTTATGTCGCTGCATGAAGGTGTAACTGGCAATTGATAAGACCAGACCACAAATAGGTGCGGAGATGTAGGTGAAGGCTTTCATGAGCGCCTCATTCGCCTTCATATCTGTGCTCATGATGGTCGGCATCCAACGGGGATAGAAGTATGCCCCTAGGACGACAAATACCAGAGTGAAAAAGATGCCGAGCAGAATGCACTGAATGACGTCTTTACGTTGGAGGAATGCTGTTACTCGAGCTCCCGGTGTGGGAGGAAGAATTTCTTCTTCATGGTCATGTGAACTCATGCGACCGTCACCTTTCCGGACATGTATCCAAGTTGGCCCATAACAGCGCCAAATTTTTGATACGTTCCATCACCGCATGGATATTCACAGTTCCAGACGTATTCACCTTTGCCGCCAGTAATGAAGGAAAAGACAACCGTGTGACCCTTGAAGTTGGTTGCGGCATCTTTTGTTGGCAAAAAGTTGTCCTGGTCATCAGTCAGAACTCGTTGGAGTGGAACATTGACGAAGAGGGGGTCTTGGGTTGAAGTTGGAAGACCATGAAGCGTGAAGGTGTGTTGTACCTGGGTTGGATCTATTCCAGTTACTTCTTGACCATCCACTGTCATTGTTCCATTGACTGTTCCGACAACTTTTCCAAAGTAAGCATTGTTGAGATTTTCGCCGCTGTCATATACATGCAGCGTCATTGTTACGTACGCGTGCTGTGGCAACACTAAGTGAGTTGCGGGTCCGTATTGAACCCAGTCCTTATTGTTATTTGCACCTGAGCCGTGGGCTCGTGCCGTAGCAAGATCCGGATAGACGCCTTCTGTGATGAAAGCATGCGGAAGATTGCCTTGCGGAGTGCTCATGGTTCCGTTAACTGATGCATAAAGTTTTTTCTGTGGATCGGCACTTAATTGATGCAAGACAAAGCCAACGGTGGAAACCACCGCTACGCCGAGCAATACAAAGACCAACCCACCAACCGCACCTTTAGTGCGCTTTGATGTCGAAGTTTCCACGTCCCAGCCTTTCGTGAGGAACTTGCAATTGGTTCGCAAGGTTACGCTTGGGAGTATGTTTAGGGAATGCTCCTCGCGGGTTAAATTCACAAATGTTCGTTGAATTTTCAATGATTTATAAATAAATGTTATAAAGAGTGGCAAGGAGGGCGAAGGTGAAGTTGAACCCGCTGTGGGACTTGCTCTTTGCCATTACCGTTCTCACGATTGGCTATTGGTATTACACCGAAAAACCGAGTAGCAAATTGCTGCCCCGGTGGCGGCAAAATCTCTTTTATCTGGCATTGACTCTTATCTTTTTTGTTCTGGTCGGCCCAGTTCCACATTTAGCAGTGCGTCTCTTTTGGGTTCACATGGTGCAACATATTTTGCTGATGATGTTGATCTCTCCGCTCATAGTTTTAGGTTCACCTTTTTTCTTGGTGCTCAACTCTTCCCGGCCTAGAGTGCAGAATTTCTTTAGGAGATTGGCTTCATTCAAAATTTTACGTGCGCTATTTAAACCGCACATCGGTTTTGCCATTTTTCTCGTCACTTTGATTGCCACCCACTTTGGTCCGTTGGCAAATGCAGGAATGGTGAACAGCAATGTGCACTGCGGCGAGTTAATCCTCTTTCTATTTTCTGGCGTCATCTATTACTACCCTGTGCTCGATGGAAATCCCGCGCCATATCCGGTTTCTTATTCGACCCGACTTGGTTCGCTCTTTGCCATGATGCTTCCCGAGACTATGACCGGGTTTTTTCTCTATTCTGGAAACAAATTGCTGCACACGGCTCCGATGCGAATGGGTGGTCTAGATCCGCTTCATGATCAACATACCGGCGGTGCCTTGATGTGGGCGATGGGGATGCTCATAGATTCCATGTGGGTTGTGCTTGCCGCAAGGGATTGGTTTGCGAATGAAAAGCGACTGAGTGATAGTGAAGATGAAGAGACTGCACAAGGTCGATTATGAGCCAACTGCCTGAACAACCAGAGATGGATCCAAAACGCAAGTGGCTGCTCATGGCAATTCCAGTTTGTCTCTTTCTAGGAATCATCGAATTCCAACGGGCTCTCGATGGCAATCACCGCAGTTGGGTTTACGTTTTTGAATGGCCATTTTTTGGGTTATTTATTTATTACATGTATTGGAAACTCTCGCAACCATTTGAACCATATGACGATTCAGCAGATCCACCAAGAGAGGTGGATTAGGAGCGCCAAGAAGTGTGAAGCGGTCGACCCTCCGCATACCCGGCCGCTGACTGAATGCCGACAACCGCTTTTTCGTGAAAATCTGTCAAGCTAACTGCACCTGCATATGTGCAAGATGAGCGAAGTCCAGCAATGATTTCATCGAGAAGATCCTCAACCCCTGGTCTGGCCGGATTGATATACATTCGCGAAGAAGAAATTCCCTCTTCAAATAAGGCCTTGCGCGCCCTACCGAAGGCATCTTCATGAGCGGTTCGGGCGGCAACGGCACGGGCCGAAGCCATACCGAACGATTCTTTATAGAGCGCGCCATTGGAATCTCGATTGAGGTCACTTGGGGATTCCAAAGTTCCGGCAAACCAAGAACCGATCATCACTTGCGCCGCACCAGCAGCGAGTGCCAATGCCACATCGCGTGGATGGCGAACCCCGCCATCTGCCCAAACATGCTTTCCATATTTTGCGGCCTCGGCAGAACACTCAAGCACCGCGGAAAATTGGGGACGGCCAACGCCCGTTTGCATGCGAGTCGTACACATAGCGCCAGGCCCGACACCGACTTTAACAATGTCGGCACCTGCCTCAATCAATGCGCGAGTACCCTCGGCGGTCACAACGTTTCCGGCAACAATAGGAATGACAGGGTTAAGCGCTCTGATCAGTTTCAACGCCTCGATCATTTTTCCTTGATGACCATGTGCGGTATCAACTACGAGAACATCCGAGCCGGCATCGATCAGCGCTTTTGCCTTGGCCGCGACATCACCATTGATACCTACCGCAGTTGCAATGCGAAGTTTGCCTCGAGCATCAAGAGCCGGCTGGTAAAGCGTGGCGCGAAGCGCACCCACCCGAGTCAGAATGCCTACTAATTTTCCAGTGCTATCAACAACAGGGGCAAGTCGACGACGATTAGTGTGGAGAAAATCAAAGGCTGCGTGCGGCGTAACATCGTCAGTCAGAGTCACTAAATCTTTGCTCATGATTTGGTGCAGCTGGGTGAATCGATCCACACGCTCACAATCGGCTTCGGTCACAATTCCGACTGGCTTTCCGTCTTCGACCACTATCAGAGCACCGTGGGCTCTTTTATTTAGTAGATCCATGGCATCAGCCACTGTCTCGTGTGGTGCCAGCGTTACAGGTGTGTCGAAGAAAGAGTGACGAGACTTCACCCAAGAGATAACACTTGCCACAATTTGCAGCGGAATATCTTGTGGAATAACCGCCAATCCGCCACGGCGGGCCATAGTTTCGGCCATACGGCGACCAGAGATCGCGGTCATGTTTGCAACAACTATTGGAATAGTGGTGCCAGTGCCATCATTGGAGGTCAGGTCAACATCCATTCGGCTGGCGATTTCGGATTTGCTGGGGACCATGAAGACATCGTCATAGGTCAGGTCGTATGAAGGCTCATTTATGAAACGCACGTGGCAAAACTATACCCTTTATTACCCCGCTCCCGATAAATCCTCAGTTTCATTAGGTCTAATTAGCCAGTGAGCGAAAAGAGAATCTGGCGGGTGGGATTAGTACTGCTCTCGCTCATTTCTGGATTCACCTATCTGTGGCGACTAGCCAGTGGCGCACGTTCTGAGTATTACGCCGCAGTCGCAGTCAGCATGAGTAAGAATTTCTCAAATTTCTTTTACGGAGCACTTGATCCAGCGGGGACGGTCTCCTTGGACAAGGTTCCTGGTTCGTATTGGCTGCCCGCTCTCTTTACCAAGGTCTTTGGTTTTAGTACCTGGGCGGTCGAAGCGCCAAACGCCATCGCCGCCATTGCAGCTGTCATCTTCGTGGCCGTTGCGGCTCGGCGGGCTTTTGGATTTCAAGCCGGGCTATTTGCAGGTGCGATCATTGCCGCCACTCCAGTTATCGCGGCCGTCGCTCGATCGAATCAGCCACAAATGTTCTTCGTTCTTGCGTTGGCCATCATCGCCGATCGGGCAATGGTTGCCCTAAAAACTGGCACACAACGCTCGCTGATTTGGGCTGGTGTTTGGATTGGAATTGCTTTTCAGACTTACATGCTCGAGGCGTGGGCAGTTTGGCCTGCATTGATTGTCGCTTGGCTCAGCCTAAGCACCACTCCTTGGCCAATTCGAATCAAAAGCCTTATACGAGCAGGTTTGGCATCTCTCTTCGTCTCTCTCAGTTGGATCTTCTGCGTTTGGCTGACACCGGTAGGTGCCAGACCATATGTAGGGGGAACAAATCACAATAACCCGTGGGAAATGGTCTTTGGTTATAACGGTCTTGGCAGATTTACACTTACTCAAAATCAATCCAGCGCCGGCGCAGCCGCCACCTACAGAAGTTTTACCCCACCCTTCAGCGGATCTGCTGGATTTTTTCGACTTTTCAATTCGCAAGTCGGAGGACAGATATCCTGGCTCCTACCAGCGGCCTTCATATCGATATTTGTTCTTATTGTGGCTTCATTTAAAGCCGATTCCTTGAAACCACTTAAGGGAGTCATACTTTTCTTTAGCCTTTGGTTCCTTATCTTTTTTGCAATGTTCTCCACGGTGGCCGGCATGCATCAGTTCTATACTTCATCACTGGCCATCTCGATGGCAGTACTTATCGCAGGCGCGTTTGCGTTTCTCACTTCGCAGAAAAACCTGGCGAGTCAGTTCTTACTCGCCACGATAATCTGCGCCACTGCGCTTTGGAGTTGGAAGCTTTCGGGAACCTATCCGCATTTCTTTACCTGGAGTTATGGTGTGGCGAGTGCGCTGGCACTGTTGGCTATCATTTCGATTTTTGCAAGAAGTTCCCTAAAATTGCACATTGTTCTCCCCGTGGGTGTTGGCTTGGCTGCTCTTTCGCTCATCTTCACGCCTGCCGTGTGGGCGATCAATAATGTCCACCATTCAAATTCCATTAATCCGGTGGCCGGACCAAATACCGACTCTGGAAGTGGTCTGCGCGGTGGATTCGGTCTCCCAAAAATCGGTGGTCAGCGTCCGCTCGGAACTCCGCCTGGAAATAATCCACCACCTATTAATGGATTCAATCCGCCAAACTTTCATGATCCGCTTACCCGCCAGACATTAGGCGGCCCTGCCGTTGGACCCAGTCAGAGTGCCGATAAGAACCTGGTCAAGTATTTGGAGCACAACCGTTTAGGGTCGAAGTATCTTTTGGCCACCTTTGGCGGCATGAGTGCGGCTCCGTACATAACAGCCACCGGTGAAAATATTCTGCCGATTGGCGGCTTTGATGGGGCTGATCCGACTCCCACCTTGGCCGTTTTCAAAGCCCTGGTTCAGAGTGGAGATGTGAAATTTGTGCTTACTGGATCTGCAAACGGACAAGGATCATCTGCTGCCACTACGGAAATTGAGAGTTGGGTGACGACTAACTGCACTATAGATTCTGCCGCGCCCGATACTTCAAACCTCTATCGATGCACGCCCCAAGTTGGAAATAACTGAACTAGACCGAGTGCGATCGAAAACCGGAGATGAAGTCCTCTGCTCGTAAGGCGGCCCAACCAACCTTGACCAAATCGCTGGCTTTGGGATAGAGCACATAGCGCGTCTCCCATTCTGGTTGGAATTTTGCGTTAAAACGGTAGAGCGATTCGACTTGAAACCAGTTGGAGAAAAAGCGAATGAGGTTGCGCGAACCGCGAGTGATAGGACCGGCACTAATTTTGTCGGCACGTTCGAAGAGGGAACGGAATGCCGCGAAATTGAGTGAAACGTGAGTCAATCCATTTTCTTTTGCGTATTCAACAGTAGAGACAATCATCAACTCATTGACACCTGGATCGGTGCCTCGTTCGCGTTGCATCCGATCGAGGGAGAGTCGATTCGTCGTCCAAGGCACAAAGTAGAGCAAACCTTTGATTTCCCCGTCTTTCTCGGCGATCGTAATCCAGACATCGGAATCGTGACTTTCGCCAAAGCGGTCCATGGACATCGAGAATCCTCGTTCAGCAACTCCGTATCGCCATTTCTTCGCAAGATCACGAAGTTCCTGTTGCTTTTCGATAGGCAAATCAAAAAATTTGGTGGTGTAGGTGGAATAACCTTTGCGGCGAATCCGATTCACCATTTGGCGAACATTGCTCATGGCTCGACCTTCGAGCGAGAAGTTAGCAACATTGATAATGGCTTCATCGCCAATATCAACCGCCAACATTCCAGCCCTCTCCACCCAAACTTCACCGGCATCGTGCGAACTTCCCATAACCGCCGGAGTCCAAGCGTGCTTGCGTGCGATCTCTAGAAACTCATCAATAACTTCGGGCCAGAGACTGAACTCACCAAAAGGGTCACCGCTGGCCAGCATCACACCACCCTGTACGCGATAAGCGATTCCTGCCTTTCGGTTCTTTGACCAAATCACACTCTTGTCTAGCCGAGTCGCGAAATATCCGAGTGAATCTTGCTCTTGATCATGTTTAATAAGTTGCTTTATTAAGTCCAAATCTTCATCGTTCATCTTCGGTGTTGGTGCAACTCGGCGGAAGTAAAGCCAGAGCGGAACCAAAATTATGAAGACTCCAAAGGTTCCCAGCATTAAACCAATGGCATCATTTACCCGCTCGCTAGCGAACTGAACTGGGCCAGTAATAAATACAAAACCGTCGAGAACTGTAAGGACAATGTCCTTAATCGATGGGTATCCGATGATTTGAGTCCCACTGCGTAATTTTAAGAGAATGACGCTGGAGATGAGTACGACGACGAAGGCTGCAATAAAGCCAAAAACTGGTCGGAGCCTGGTCGTTGGATCGGATTCAGCGTAGAACTCTCTTCGGTTGGTCACCAGCAGAAGTAATAGGAGCGATGAGAAGACTAGTTCAAGTGGATGAGTATGCGATCGAATGATATTTGCAGATAAATTTATTGCGAGAATTATTATCGCCAAGGTCCAGGCTCTTCGTTTTCGTCGACTCAAACCCCTCGCGAGAATAAGAACTATGAGTCCGGTGAAAAAGGCAGTCGCGAACGCGGTTGAATTAACAAAGACGGGAAAGTATTTATCGAGTTTATGAACTGTGTGCTTCACCGGTGCCAAAAAATTGGCCGATATTTGAAATAACCCCACAAGATAAGCAAGTCGACCAATCCATTGAGGAATCCAACCGCGCAGCTTCATTATCTAAAGACTCCAGTATGACCAAGTGAATATCGCCCAGGTTGCGGATAGATAGCCAACCCATGAGGCTCCTTGCCCACCTTAATTTTAGTCAAGTATTTTCCATGTTCGACATCGAAGACATAAACGACGTTGTTATATCGACCCGAAACCCAGAACTGTTTGCCATCGGCTGAGATGCCACCCATATCAGGACTTCCGCCGCCAGGAATTTTCCATTTCGCAATAATTTTGTTATCGGAAAAGCGCAGGACCGAGACGCTGCCCTCGCCGCGATTAGTAATGAGTAGATTTTTAGAATCACGAGTGACATAAAGACCATGTGCCTCAATACCGGTCTTAATTAACGTGAATGATCCGAATTTATTGGTCGCCATCGCCCAAATGCCATTGGACATCATGTCTGCAATATAAAAAGTTTTTCCGTCTGGTGAAATCTTCACATCTTGCGGCATTGGACCAGAACTATAAGTGTGAGGCAATAGCGCGGTTTTCACGATCGTCATTTTGGCGGTATTAACCCAGAGCATTTCACCGCTGAATTCACAGCTGACCAGGAAAAAGTTTCCATCGGCGGTCCAATCTGCGTGGTTTACTCCGGCGCATGGAACATGAACAATTTTCTTGATTGCCATGGTGTGAGGATCGCGGAAAACTAATTCTTTATCAGCCTCGGCCATAACAACCGCATACTTTCCGTTCGGCGTGAAATAGAGATTGTAGGGATCATGAACTTTTATCGGCTTGCCAAATACCCCGGTAAGTGGATTGATTGGTGTTAGGACATTTCCGCCTTCATCATTATTCACCCACAAAGTTTTGAGATCCCAGGAGGGGACAACATGTTGTGGTCCGGGAGCAACTTTGACTGTCTTCAATACCTTAAAAGTCTTCGGGTCGATAACCGTGACCGTGCCGGAAGTGTGATTGGGAACGTAAACCCGCTCCGGCATATTGGCTACGACTGCACTTAATTGATTTGGTCGATCGGCTGCGTAGATGTCATTCGGATCAAGGACGGCTGGCATTCCGACCAAGGGGGTCGCAGCAAAAGCGGGAGTAAACGTTAAAAGAGAGAGAAGTGCCAGCGCACCCACGAATTTTTTCACTAAATAGTTCCTAAAAGGGTAGTTACAGTTACGGGCGATAAACCTTTAGCGTGAAGTTTTTCAATTAAGAGTGGAAGTGCCAGAACTGTGTCTTGGTGACCAAAGTGCAAACTCACAATGCTGCCGTTCTTAACTCCACCCATCGTATTGTTGATAACTGCGGTCTTGCCCGGATTTAAATAATCTTGTGAATCAACTTCATAAGAGATGCAGTTCTTGTAACCATACTTTAGCGCCGCTTTTCTTATGGTCGGTGTGGTGTATTGAGTTCCAGAGGCTCGGAACCATGACCCATGATTACCAACTAGTTTCTTAAGTTCGCCAGCGCAGCCTGCAATTTCGCTATCAACTTTTTTCGCGGTCAAAGTCTTCATTTCGTAGTGGTGCAATGTGTGATTGCCAAGATCGTGGCCCGCGTTCACAATCTGCTTGGCGAAGGCAGGGTTGCTCTGTAGCCAGGTGCCTACTGCGAAGACAGTTACTGGGGTAGCCGTGGTTTTGAGGATCTTGAGAATGGCGGTGGCGATTGCCGGGTCACCGGCCCCGTGGAAAGTGAGTGCGACGTTTGGCTTGGCCCGAGAACCGTGGGTTATGTCCCCGCCGGCGGCTTGAGCAGGATCGGCGAAGGCGGATTCAACGACTCCGGCTGCGGCTAAAACCCCCGCTTGGATAAATTGGCGGCGGTTCAGGCTCATGGCTTAAGGATACTTCCTGCGTTGCGCAGCGCCGACTCAGGATGAGTTGCTAGGGTTGAGACACAGTAGGGGTAGCCCTTATCTCGAGTGAGTGACAAAGCTGAAGGAGTTGCCTTGAGCGAAGATGATGACATTGGCGATGACATCGTTACTGAGGAAATGCTGTGGGAGCGCATACCTGAGGTGGATGGCTTGGAACGAGCAAATACTTATTATGAACTGAGTGCACGAATCTACGCCCGTGGACAATACGATGAAGCGCTCGCACTCGCCGAGACCGCCCGTGATATTTATGCCGAACTAGGACCAGTTGCGCCATCTGATGGACTCGCCCAGGCCTATTCCGCAATCGGGTATAACCTCAATCAATTAAAGCGAATGAATGAAGCTGCTACGGCAATGAGTAAGGCCGTGGAGTTACTTCGCGAATCCAAGTCGCCGTTGGCTATTGATCTTGCCTGCACCCTAGGCGAATGGTGGTTTGGATCCAAGGAGTACGAAAAAACTATCGATTGCATGACCGATTGTGTCCAGGAACATTTAGTCGACGGAAACGACAGCGGAGCCGCCAACGACCTCCATCTGATCGGTTGTGCCCAACGCGAACTCAGTGATTTCGCCAAAGCGCTCGAGGCGTTTACTGAGGCTCGCGCGCTCTTCAAGAAATTGAAAGAAGTCATCAACGTGGCCCGATGCGATCAGAAGATTGCGCATTGTCTTTCCGAACTTGGTCAAGGTGAAGCCGCTCTTTCTGCCGCACAGAAGTCATTAGACGTATTCGTTACCGCACACGACCATCGACGTGAAACCTATTCGCTTTTGGAACTTGGGAAAGCGCAAATTCTTACTGCCCAACCTGAAGAAGGCATGCTCACACTGGAGCGCGTGCTGGAAGTTGCGACAGATTCGGAGCCAAGAGATTTTGAATTTATCTTGGAAGTCGAGCGTCGGATAGCCGAAGCATTGCGCCAATTAGGGCGCGAGGAAGAGGCCCTAGAGATTGAAAGACGTCTGATTGCAGTCGCTGAAGTAATTGAGGATTAGCACCTAACCTCGAAGATGCTGCATTCCCCAGGCGTACATGGCGATTGCGCCCGCCGCTGAAGCGTTCATGGATCGAGTCGAACCATATTGTTGGATAGCGAGGACTCTGGAGCAGATTGCGACCGCCTCGTCTGACATGCCGGCTCCCTCTTGACCAAAGAAAAGCACGCATTTTTCGGGAAGTGTTGCATCTTCTAATTGGGTCGAGATGGGCAAATTGTCGATCCCGATAATTGGCGTGGAATTCTTACTGCACCATGCACTGAAATCCGCAATTGTCGGATGATGCAGCACATGAAGATATTTATCGGTCACCATTGCACCACGTCGATTCCAGTCACGTTTGCCGACGATGTGAACGTAGGAAACATTGAAGGCATTTGCCGTCCGAACAATGGAGCCAATATTTAAATCATGTTGCCAATTCTCAATGGCAATCTGCAAGGCATGCCGCTTCGTATCTAAATCAGCGACAATCGATTCGACTTTCCAGTACCGATAATTGTCGAGAACATTTCTTCGGTCACCATTGGCCATTAACTCTGGGTCGAGGCGAACATCGGTTGGCCAAGGAAGTGGCATCGGACCAACTCCAACAACGGGGTAAAATTCTCCCGGCCCAATTTCAACCTTGCCCGTTGGTGTTGCCGGACTGGAATCGCTCATTTGATCTCCGATAAAAAATCGGCTAACTTATCGATGGCGATTTTTTGGTGATCGCGCAGCTCTTGACCAGGATACCCATTCACCGATTCACCAAAAGGGTCGCTGAGTTTGAACGAGCCTGAAAGTTGCTGCAACACGAACAAACCGCAAAATGGTGAGTACACCGCGTTGTAGCCGCCCTCATGAACCATCATTATTTTGCCCGCGCAGACTTCCTCGGCAACTTCCATTAACATCCGAGTTAATTCTTGGTACCCAGCGGCAGTAACCAACATCCGCCCGAGCGGATCGAATACGCAGGAATCAAAACCAGAAGAAACGGCTATGAGATCTGGCTTAAATTTTCTAATCGCGGGGATGACAACTTTCTCGAATGCATATTGATAGCCACCATTGCCAGTTCCGGGCGGCAGCGGAATATTTATGTTAGAGCCAAAACCGTCGCCGACTCCGCGTTCTTCTCGATCTCCTGTGTGATGCGGGAAGAGCCGCTCTTGATGCAAGGAGATCGTCAGAACTTGTGGATCTGATTCAAAAATATCTTGTGTGCCATTGCCATGATGAACATCCCAATCAACTGTTACAACCCGAAGCGCGGGTCGATCTTTTTGGGCGCAACGAATGGCAATTGCTAGATTGGAAAAGAGGCAGTAGCCCATGCCGAGGTCAGCCAGTGCGTGGTGTCCGGGCGGGCGGATAAGTGCGTAACCATTTTTTACTTCGCCGTTGAGAACACTTTGGCAGAGTTCAATGGCGCCACCGACTGCCAAGGCAGCAATATCAAATCCACCTTTGCCAAAAGGAGTTCCCAAATCGCCGCCATCGCCTCCAAGTCGATTTCTCGAGCCCTCTTTTATATTGGCAATGTGCCGATCGGTGTGGACAAGTCGAAGTTCGTCGTCGGTGGCAGGTCTAGGTGAGATGCGCTTGAGTTCATCGACCAAACCGGAAACCACGATAAGTTCGTGAATGCGTCTCTTAGTGTCACCGTGCTCATAGTTGATATATGGCTGAAGACCAGCAGCTGGATCGCTGGGAGTGTCACCAACGTAGGTGCCTGTGTCGTGCCAGCCAAATATCTCGTGATAGACATAACCAGTCTGCATGGGGTTACTTTAGAGGGGTGCCGTACTCTGCGCGAAAGTCCAGTTACCCATCTAACCTAAGT
The DNA here is from genome assembly GCA_037133095.1 of Actinomycetes bacterium. GTDB lineage: Bacteria > Actinomycetota > Actinomycetes > Nanopelagicales > Nanopelagicaceae > CAIMZW01. Next base: position 84,289 of record JBAXOT010000006.1, on the reverse strand, counting down.
CGTGGCACGCTTCGTTGGTTGGTACTTCATGGCCGGTTTCGCACGAAACATGGAGGATTGGCTCGGAAGAGAAAGAGAATAATTAGGTAATGCGCAAAGTTCTAAGATCTTTTGTTGCACTGTTTGTTGCAATGTTTGTTGCAGCGTTCTTCACTTTGGGCGCAACACTGCCCGCGCACGCCGCGACTTTGCCAGCCAAATTTATCAAGCTAGCCGCCGCCCCGATTCTGGCAAAACCAGGAATCATCGTGATTGACCCTGCGACCGAAAAAATACTTTATGCCAATAGATCTGATGTAGGGCGGGCGCCAGCTTCGGTTTTAAAACTAGTTTCCATGACTGCTGCTCTCAAAGTTTTTGGCTCAGACAAAATTTTTCATACTTCTCTCTACGAGTCAAATAAACCCGACACATACTTGTTATCTGGTGAGAGCGACCCCTGGTTGACCGCCAGCCTCTTCGAAGCCGGGAAGTACCATCGCGCTTTTTCGCCATCACTGATTAACGCCTTGATTAAGGACCACCCCGGAGTTCGGACTTTCGCCATTGATTACAACGGGGTTTACACAGCCGACATCCAAATTTTAAAGCGGTACTTCAGCGGGAGAGTTACCTTGAATTTCCACTCCCTGAGTTCTGCCGCGGCCGCAACGAGCGAGATGGGCAGCAAAATAGCCGCGGTTGCCTCACCACCTTTGTCTGCGATTGCGGAATTTACCCTCCTCTGGAGCGACAATCTTCTAGCCGATCGTTTGGCTCGAACTGCGGCCCGGCAATTGGGTCACCCCACCTCGGCGGCGGGAATTCAGCAGACATTTGAAGATACTTTGGCCAGCCTAGGTATTCATACAACGGGCTTAGTAATCAAAGATGGCAATGGTTTATCGAAAGAGACCAGGATCTCAACTCGGACTATTGCCGAGCTCTTGGTGAAGATCAAGCAAGATCCGCTTTTGCAGGATATCTACTTAGGTTTGCCCGTAGCCGGTGAAACCGGAACCCTCAAGTCTCGATTTGTGACCGACGCCCCGCATGCAGTTGGTCTGGTAAAAGCAAAGACTGGCTGGATAAATGGGACCGTGAGTTTGGCGGGCTATGTGACGGTGGGCTCGGCGCAATACGTTTTTGCTGTGATTGCCGATCACATCAAACCGACGGAATATTCGAGGACGCTTGCCAGAGAGGCGATTGATCAAATGCTGGCTTCGATTGCTCGATCTTAGAACCTTAATTCACGCCCGATATCTAGGTTTGCCAAATTTCTGAGTACGCTGGCTTGGTGACGAAATCGTTGTATGCGCCCTATATCGCCTTGATGAAGTTGCGCGTCGTCGAACTATTGTTGGTGACGACCTTGCCTGCTCTCTTCTTGGCTGCAGGTGGCGTTCCTTCTGCCTTGACGACAGTAGCCACATTGATAGGTGGCACCCTTGCGGCTGGTGCGGCAAATGCTTACAACATGATTATTGAGGTTGATTCTGATCGCCTTATGGGTCGAACCTCCAAACGTCCACTAGTAAACGATGAAGTCTCCATAAAGGCTGCTCATATTTTCGCCGCCATCATCACCGCACTCTCACTCGCCATATTTGCTATCTGGACCACCTGGCTTGCCACATTGATTACCGCGATTGCGATCGCTTTTTACGTCTTTGGCTACACGATCGGATTAAAGCGAAGGACTTCTCAGAACATTGTTTGGGGTGGCATCGCCGGTTGTTTGCCGGTTCTCATTGGTTGGGCCGCAATAACTAATTCGCTGTCGATGACAGCATGGCTCTTCTTTTTCCTCATCTTCTTTTGGACCCCGCCACATTTTTGGGCGCTCGCGATCAAATATCGCGATGATTATGCGGCCGCGGGAATTCCGATGCTGCCTGTTGTTGCCAGTATGAAATCGGTGCAAAAGCAGATGTGGTTTCACACAAGTGGCATGGTGCTCACGTCCATTGCGGTTGTAGTCAGCGCAAAGTTACCCGCGTGGACCATCGCAATTTCGGTACTTTTGGCGTTTGGATTCGGTGCCCAACTTATGAAAATTGATGGCCCGGATTCTGATAAATCTGCGGCGAAATTATTCCAGTGGTCAATTACCTATCTCAGCGTTTATTCGTTGATGTTGGTGGTTGGCGTACTCGTCAAGTAAATCTTTTAACTCAGCGCCTGATCTAAGTCCCTGATCAAGTCGCTGGAATGTTCCAAGCCGACAGAGAGTCGAACTACTGAATCAGTAATTCCCAACTCGGCTCGTATCTGCGGTGACATGCGACGGTGGGTGGTAGTAGCCGGATGAGTTATCAAAGATTTGCTGTCGCCCAAATTATTAGAAATATCAATGACGCGTAACTTGTTCATAAAAGCAAAGAGTGCGGAAGTATCGCCATCAAACTCAAAACCAATCGTGGTGCCACCGCCATCCATTTGTCGTTGCGAAATCGCAAAGTCTGGATGAGAAGGTAGCCCTGGATAATTAACTTTTTTAATCAGACTCTGAGCGCTGAGGAATTCGGCAATTTGTTGGGCATTTTGATTCATCCGATTTACTCGAAGCGAGAGCGTCTCCAATGACTTCACCAATACCCAAGCATTGAATGCACTTAGAGTTGGACCAGTGTGACGAATAAATGGATTGAGATACCCGTGAATATAGTCAAAACCGCCAAGAATCGCACCGCCTAGAACTCGCCCTTGGCCGTCAATGTGTTTGGTGGTCGAGTACATAATCACATCAGCGCCTAAATCCAATGGCTTTTGCAGAATCGGTGAAGCCATAACGTTATCGACAATAACGACTGCCCCAGATTCATGAGCAATTTCGCTGACCATCGCAATATCGACTACTTCCAACATCGGATTGCTTGGTGTCTCGATAAATACCACTTTGGTTTTGGTGGCGAGCGCTTTACGCCAAACTTCTGGATCATTACCGCGAATGAACTCGGTAGTAACGCCCCACTTGGGCAAGATTTCGGAGAGCACGACATAACACGAGCTAAACATCGAGGCGGAAGCGACGATATGGTCACCGCTTTCGACCATGCAAGCGATCGATGCGAACATTGCAGACATGCCAGAACCGGTTGCGACGCAGAGCTCGGCACCTTCTAGCGCGGCTAGACGCTGTTCGAACATTGCGACTGTTGGATTAGCAAAACGACTATAAACAAAGTGGTCCACTTCATCCGAGAAGGAATGCACGGCTTGTTCAGCGTTCTCATAGGTATAGCCGCTGGAGAGATACATCGCTTCACTGGTTTCGCCAAATCCCGATCGGGCAAGACCGGCTCGAATTGCGAGCGTATCGGAATGTAACTCCCAGTCAGGTGCGGGTCCGTTTGAACCAGCCTGATATCCCCAAGGGCGATGGCTATGTGTCATGAACACATGGTACGCGTTAGGGTCGAGCCATGAATTCGCTGGCAATTTCTGTTTCACATCTCACGAAGGTTTATGGCGAGCGAAGTGCAGTTTCGCAGGCTTCATTCGATGTTCCGATGGGGACGGTCTGTGGTTTTGTTGGCCCGAATGGCTCGGGCAAGACCACGACGATTCGAATGCTCCTTGGGTTGATTTCACCGACTGAAGGCACTGGGTCAGTGTTGGGCGAGAGCATTACTCACCCCGAACGTTACCTGCCACGAGTTGGGGCGATGATTGAAGGTCCAGCCTTCTATCCCGCCCTCAGTGGCGCCGAGAATCTAAAAGTCTTAGCCGACCTCGGTGGCTATCCCATCGCCAGAGTGCAAGGCTTGCTCGAACAAGTCGGACTTGGTGATCGCGGTGGCGGCAAATTTAAGACGTATTCATTGGGAATGAAACAACGGTTGGGAATTGCGGCTGCGCTGCTTCCACAACCTAAATTACTTATTTTGGATGAACCAACCAATGGTTTAGATCCGTCTGGAATTCAAGAAGTGCGCGAACTTCTAAAAGAATTGGCCGCTGATGGCACCACTGTTTTCGTGTCTTCTCATCTCCTCTCCGAGCTCGAGATGATTAGTGAATATCTCGTCATGCTGCGACTTGGCAAAGTTGCTTTTTCTGGAAAGACGCATGAGTTGCTTTCAGCGCAGCAGCCGATTTTGGTGGCGCGGCCAGAGTATGAAATTGATTTAGGAAGAGTCGTGGAAATTGCTCGTATGAGTGGTCATGAGGTTTCTATTGTGGAAGGCGCGGCAAATATTTTAGCGCCGTCAAGTTGGGCGGCAGCTTTGAATAGATTGGCATTTGAATCTGGCGTGACTCTTGCTTCGCTGACCTCGGTCCTGCCAACCCTAGAAGAAACTTTCTTTGAAATGACCAGCGAAGCAGTTAGCGATGTCGATTTTGGGGGTAATAAATAAATGTTTCATGTCTTTCTTGCCGAATCTCGCAAGTTGCGTCGCCCGACACTGCTCTATTCCACGATGCTTATGGTGGCTGGAATCTCGGCCTTATTTACTGCCCTGCTTTATTTACTCATTAATTCTCGAGACGGAAATGGTCGCCGTGGCGCAAGTATTTCGGCCCTAACGCTCTCACGTTCGAATGGCTTGGTGAGTGGATTCACCAGTACCGTCACCCTGTTGGGCATCGTCGCACTCTGTATTTTTGCCGCCCAAACCGCGCAGGAATACACATTTGGAACGCTGCGAAATTTATTGGTTCGGCAACCGTCACGGATGAAAATTCTTCTCGGTAAATACCTCTCCATGGCGTTCTTTGCTCTCGTGATGGATTTCCTCTCATTAATCGTCAGTGTTGGGCTCTCTTATGCACTGGCTGGTCACGCACATGTCTCCACCTCAGCATGGAGTAGCGCGGCTGGCTTGCATGCTTTGGTCCAAGGTTTTGGAAATGTCTTCATCGCAACGATTGGGTTCGGAACTTTGGGCATGATTTTGGGTCTATTACTTCGATCGCCCATCAGTTCCATCGCCATCGGGGTTATTTGGGTATTAATCATTGAGAGTTTGCTCAGCGCCGTGATTAAGAACGCTGATCGTTGGTTGCCCGGAGCCCTCATCGGCGCCGTCGGAAATGGCGGTGACGTCGGGCTTTCTTACAGCCGCTCGCTCGGTCTCTCAATCCTCTATCTCCTGGCAGGTTCGGCGGTCGTTGCCTATCTTTTTAAGCGACGAGATGTAGCAAACTGAAGAAATTTCGGCAAAACATGTCCGTTTTAACCTAATTTTCATCTTTTCTGCTTATCCTTGGTGAATTCCTTCCCCTGGGGGTTCATTTATGTTGTCTCGACAGACACCTCGCGCCATCCGATTGGCCTCGCTGTTGCTGGCAACCGCGCTCTTCGCCACGATGGGTTCCCAGGTGGCTTTAGCCAAGACACCGAAACCAACTTTGGCTCAAATCGCGCAAGCAAAAGCGATTGAAGACGCCAAAAAAGCTGCTGCTGCGCAGGCCGCCGCTGCGTTAAATTCGGCAACAAAGACGCTTAACCAGTTAACAGCCAGCGCTGATGCTGCGCGGGCACGTTATCAATGGGCACAAGGGGTACTTGCCAAGGCGGTGCTGGTTTCGAAAGCGGCTACGGCTCATGCGGTGCAAACTCAAGCCGCAGTGGCTGCTGCAAATCGAACAATTGGAAAGTTGGCCACCAATGCGTACATCATGGGGGGCGGATTTACAGATCTTGATTCGATTCTGCACGCCAACGGACCACAAGATCTCATGGATCGACTCGCCACTTTAAATTCACTTGGTGCAAATAATTCGACCGCGTTGCAACGGTTCCAATCGGCTTCAGCCGCTGCAAAGTCAGCGAAAATCGCTGCCGATGCCGCTAAGGTGGCGCAGCAAGATGCAACTAATAAGGTGGCAGAGGCCAAGCAAGCAGCTGATAGTGCCAAGGCCGCGCAAGCAAAAGAAGTCGGCAAATTAACTGCAGTTCAAAATCAATTGGCGAATGAACTTGCCAATGCCCGAAAATTTCGGATTACGTTAGAACAACAACGCCAGTTGGCCTTGCTTGAAGAGGCAAATGCCCGAATTGCCGCGACAACTCGGGGGCAGGCTCGGGTCTGGCCGGACCGGGGATTTAAAGGTCGCACCACTATTAGATCAACCGTCGCGATTCGAACCAAAGCGGTTGCATTTGCCAAGTCTCAAGTTTTGGCTCGAAAACCATATGTTTGGGGCGCCCAAGGACCTAACTCCTTCGATTGTTCAGGTCTGGTTTATGCCGCCTATAAAGCGGCCGGAATGGGATACCCCAGTTGGTCCAGGCTCAATGCTGCGCTCTATTTCGTGGACTCACAACGAGTTCCATTTAGCCAATTAGTTCCCGGCGATTTACTTTTCTACTCCTATGACGGTTCAGTCCAGAACATTCATCACATCACTATCTACGCTGGTGGCGGCATGATGTGGGAGGCAAATTCCACTCGCACTGGTCTTCTCTATTCGAACATGTACAGCATCCACGGCTTGATGCCTTCTGGTGGTCGCGTCTAGTCATTAACTAGAGTTGGCAAATGAGAGCGATGCTGGAGATTCGGCGGGCACTGCGGCCGTGGCTAAAAGATCTCTCCAACGGTACACATCTGCTTCTCGGAGTCTCGGGCGGCGCTGACTCAATGGCCTTGGCTGCAGGGTTGATCGCAGAGTGTGAGGCGCAATTTCAAGCCAATATCACGCCAGTTGTGATTGATCATGGTCTGCAATCTGGTTCAGCCGCCACGACCGCTCTCGTAAAGTCCAGATTACTTGCGATGGGCTATGCGAAGGTCGAAGTTGTGGCAATTACCGTTTCCGTGAGAGATGGAATGGAAGCCTCCGCGCGACGAGCCCGCTTTGAAGCTTTCAGCCAATTAGTCGATCGATATCAACCAAAGTATTTTTTTTTAGGCCACACGAGAGATGATCAAGCAGAGTCAGTTTTACTCGGACTCGCCCGTGGCTCTGGCACCCGATCACTTTCAGGTATGGCGATCCAAAACGGGGTCTTCGTGCGGCCGCTTCTTGCTCTGACCCGAGATGAGACAGTGGCAGCCTGTGCCGAGGCGCAGATCGAGGTTTGGGACGACCCCCATAATCATGACCCCAGTTATTCCAGGGTTCGGGCCCGCCGACATGTGCTCCCCATTCTGGAGGCCGAACTCGGCCCCGGTATCTCCGCCGCGCTCGCCCGGAGCGCCCAAATTCTTCGGGAGGATGCTGATGCCTTGGATGCTTGGGCTGAAACGGTCTATTCCGGGCTGGATCCGAGCGATATCCCGGTTTCCACCCTGGCAGAGTTGCCCAAAGCGGTTCGAATTCGGGTCTTACGGAGCGCCATCTATTTCCTGGGGGCGCCATCAGGCACGCTTACGGCCGAGCATTTAGCTCCGGTCGAGGCGCTCATCACCGATTGGAAAGGTCAGGGAGTAACTTCTTTGCCGGGTGGTGTGAAGGTAGCGCGAATTTCGGGCAGACTTTCACTCTTGCGATTGTTACCTTCATCGGAGTAGTTGCAGATTTATTTTTTTTCGGTGCAGGATCAAGTGAAGGAGAATCGTGGATTTAGCGGGATCAGGCAGCGATATCGAGCGTGTCATTGTCACGCGGGAGCAGATTCACGTTCGGCTTCGAGAGTTAGCCGTTCAAGTCGAAAATGATTACGCCGGTCGAGATCTCTTGCTGATTGGTGTTCTCAAAGGTGCTGTGATGACCATGGCCGATTTCGCTCGAGCGTTACAGCGTCATATCGAGACCGACTGGATGGCCGTCTCTTCATATGGTTCCGGTACCAAATCGAGTGGCGTAGTTCGGATCCTAAAAGATTTAGATCGCGATATTTTAGGAAAGGATGTTTTAGTTGTCGAAGATATCGTCGATACTGGTTTAACTCTCGGTTGGCTTAAATCAAATCTTGAGTCGCGCGGAACTAACAGCGTGGAGATATTGACGATGTTGCGCAAGCCAGAAGCCGCGAAAGTTGATGTCCATGTGAAATATGTTGGTTTCGATATTCCTTCTGAATTTGTCGTGGGGTATGGCTTGGATTTTAACGAGAAGTACCGCAATTTAGATTTCATCGGGGTGCTCGCAAAGCACATGTATTCCTAGTATTAAATTCCCCTGTACCTAAATGAGAAAGAGATGACGCGTGGCTGATAAAAAGATCAAGGTACCAAAATCACGAATGCGCAAAATAGTGCGTGGTCCGTTATTTTGGATAATTGTTGCCCTCATAGCGGTGAGCGTTTTTGGTCGCATATCTGGCAGCGGCGCGCAATTCGTCAAAGTAGAGACCTCAACGATTTTGGCCCAAATTTCCGATAATCAGGTGGATTCAGCGGTCGTTATCGACAAAGAGCAAAAGATCGAAGTCGTGCTCAAGGCTGGCAACTTTGTCAAAGGTTCCCAACGTCTTTACGCGTCATACGTCGCTGGCGAAGAACCACAGATTGTTGAACTGTTGCAAAGTAATCCGCCGCCAAAGACGTGGGATGTAAAAATTCCCACGACATCACTCCTCACAACAATCTTCTTCACCTTTGGCCCAATCCTGCTCATTGGATTCATCTTGCTCTTTTTCATGAGCAACGCTCAAGGCGGAAATAAGGTCTTTTCATTTGGTCGATCAAAGGCAAAGCTACAAACGAAAGAGACGCCAAAGAATACCTTCGCAGATGTTGCAGGGGCCGACGAAGCTGTTGATGAACTTCGAGAGATAAAAGATTTCCTCGCAGAGCCGAAGAAGTACCAAGATATTGGGGCAAAGATTCCAAAGGGAGTCCTGCTTTATGGTCCGCCCGGAACTGGAAAAACACTGCTCGCACGTGCAGTAGCCGGTGAGGCCAATGTTCCGTTCTATTCAATCTCGGGCTCGGAATTTGTGGAGATGTTTGTCGGCGTCGGTGCCGCTCGAGTTCGCGATCTCTTTAGTCAAGCAAAAGAGAACGCTCCGGCAATTATTTTTGTCGATGAAATCGATGCCGTTGGCCGGCAACGAGGCGCCGGACTTGGTGGCGGACACGACGAGCGCGAACAGACATTGAATCAATTGCTAGTAGAAATGGATGGGTTTGAAGCCAACGGTCAAGTTATCTTAATCGCGGCTACCAACCGTCCCGATGTTTTAGATCCTGCGTTGTTACGTCCAGGTCGTTTTGATCGTCAGATTCCCGTCGACCGCCCAGACCTCAAGGGACGTACGGCAATTCTGCAAGTTCACGCAAAAGGAAAACCACTTGCAAAGAATGTAGATCTGATTGGTTTTGCCAAGAGAACTCCTGGTTTTACGGGAGCCGACCTGGCCAACGTGCTCAATGAAGCCGCATTGCTCACCGCGCGCGAGAATGCAAAAATTATTACTAACGAAGCGCTCGACGAGGCGATTGATCGAGTTATGGCTGGACCACAGCGCAAGACTCGTCTCATGACTGAAGAAGAACGACGCATAACGGCTTACCACGAAGGTGGTCACGCTCTGGTCGCGCATGCACTTGCGCACACCGATCCAGTACACAAAATCACCATCATGCCAAGAGGGCGAGCTTTGGGTTACACCATGGTTTTGCCGGATGAAGACCGATACGCGGTTACTCGTAACCAAATGCTGGATCAACTTTCATACTCGCTGGGTGGCCGCGCCGCCGAAGAATTGATTTTCCACGATCCGACCACTGGCGCCTCAAATGACATTGAAAAGGCGACCAACCTTGCTCGCGCCATGGTTACACAATATGGAATGACCGAACGAATTGGCGCCATCAAACTTGGCATCAGCGAAGGTGAACCATTCCTTGGTAAGAATTACGGACATCAACGTGATTACTCTGAAGAGGTCGCAGCTATTGTGGATCAAGAGATTCACGACCTGATCTTGAATGCTCATCAAGAGGCATTTGATATTTTGGTGGCTAATCGCGACATTCTCGATGCTCTCGTGGTGCGTTTGCTCGAGAAAGAGACCCTACTGAAAGATGAGATCGAAGAGATCTTTGCTGGGGTGAAATTAATTTCACCTCGCCCGGCATGGACTGGTTCACCAACACGAACCCCATCACACCTACCTCCAGTTGCGCTCTCACCTGCAAATTCTGAAACAAACGTTGCTGTGGATAGGCCAAAGCCAGTCCGCAAGCCACGAAAGAAGGCAGTGTCCGCTGCTACTGAGGTTGTTGTAGCCCCAGAACCAACTTCCGATGAGGTAACGCCACCAAGTGAGTGAGATCTCTCCCGTTTCCATGGGCCCTCACGATGGCGCCGCCAAAGCGCCTTTCGATCATGCCCGAGCCGAGGCTGCGGTGCGAGAGCTTCTTCTCTCCATTGGCGAGGACCCAGAACGGGATGGATTAAGGCAGACCCCAGCACGGGTTGCGCGGGCGCTCGCGGAGAACTTTGCCGGTCTCTGGCAAACTCCAGAAGAGGTGCTTACTACGACCTTTGATATTGGCCACAGTGAATTGGTCATTGTTCGAGATATTGAAATATTTTCGCACTGCGAACATCATCTAACGCCGTTTTTCGGCGTGGCTCATATTGGTTACATTCCAGGCAGTTCGGGCCGGATTACGGGCCTCTCCAAATTGGCTCGACTGGTCGATCTCTATGCCAAACGGCCACAAGTTCAGGAACGACTCACCACGCAAATTGCCGATGCGATCGTCGAACTCTTGGACCCAGCCGGTGTCATTGTTGTCATCGATTGTCAGCACCTTTGTATGGCGATGCGAGGCGTTCGTAAATCACAATCTCGCACTACAACAAGTGCGGTTCGCGGCCAATTGCGCGACAGCGCTACTCGAGCCGAAGCTATGAGTTTAATAACCGCTATCGCCAAGTAGCCTATAACCATGTCGGTAAAGCCTGTGGTCATGGGAATCCTTAATGTGACCCCTGATTCTTTTGCCGATGGCGGTCGTCATAACACTTTTGAAGCAGCGATCGCGCATGCTCAAGTCATGATTTCTGAAGGCGTCGACATTATTGATATTGGTGGCGAATCAACTCGACCCGGCGCGGAACGTGTGAGTCTTGAAGAAGAGAAATCTCGAACCATCCCCGTGATCAAAGAGTTGAAGAAGTTGGGCGCGCACATAAGTATCGACACAACTCGAAGTGAAGTGGCGCGCGAGGCGATAGCCGCTGGAGCCGTTTATATCAACGACGTCAGTGGCGGGTTGGCTGACTCGGCCATGTCAGGGCTGGTCGCAAAAAATCCAGAGATTCAATATATTGCTATGCATTGGCGCGGCCATTCGAAAAATATGAATGAGTTAGCTCAATATGAAGATGTCGTTGCTGAAGTGAAGACTGAATTAGACGATCGCATCTCTTCGCTGTTGGCTGCTGGAGTGAATCCGGAACAATTAATCATCGATCCAGGATTGGGATTTGCTAAAAATAGCGAACACAATTGGGCGCTTTTGCGTGGCATCGATCGATTATCGCTTTTGGGGTACCCGATTCTGATTGGGGCTTCTCGAAAACGATTTCTAGGCGAACTGCTTGGCTCGACCATTCCGGATGAACGAGAGAATGCCTCGGTAGTTATAACTGCGCTCATGACGAGCCACAACATTTGGGGCGTCCGCACGCATAGTGTTAAATCACATCGAGAAGCAATTGATGTGGCATGGGAGATGATGAAATGAGTGATCAAATAATTTTGACGGGAATTTCCGATACCGGTTATCACGGTGTGTTTCCGGAAGAGCGGGTCAATGGTCAACTTTTTATCGTTGATGTGGTCCTTGATCTCGACCTAGTGGCTGCCGGAAATTCAGATCATTTGATCAACACCGTGGATTATTCAAAAGTTGCCAAACTGGCGCACGACGCGATAATCGGCGAACCGTTCTCGCTCATTGAAAAACTCGGCGAGCACATTGCGCTGGCAATTCTGGATCGGTATTCACTCGTTCGAAAAGTGGTAGTAACGGTTCACAAACCTGATGCACCTGTTGGCGTTTCGATTTCCGATATAGCAATAAAGATTGAGCGAACTCGATGAAAGTTGTCATTGCCCTCGGCTCGAATCTTGGCGATCGGGAAGAACATTTAAATACTGCCGTGGCGGAATTGGCCGCCGTTCTAACGATCACAGTTGTTTCAACTTTTCACGAGACCGAACCATTTGGCGTAACCGACCAACCGATGTATCTCAATGCAGTGCTTATTGGTGAGTGTGATCGCGATCCTCTTGAACTTTTACAAGTGATGTTGCAGATCGAAGCCCGACAAGGGCGAGAGCGAGAAGAGAAATGGGCAGCCCGAACCCTCGATCTGGATTTAATAATGGTCGAAGGCTATGCGATTGAATCTGCAGAGTTGACCTTGCCCCATCCCTTGGCGCATCTTCGTCGCTTTGTCTTAGAACCATGGCTTGAAATTGATCCAGATGCACAGTTACCAAGGCAGGGCGCTGTAGCTGAAATTTTGGCTGGACTTTCTTAATCCGAGTATATTTAGGACCCGAGCCCGGTACCCGGAAAGGACTGGAGCAATGAACAATCTGCACCATCCTTTGACCTTTGTCCCAACCATGGGCGCACTTCATCGCGGACATGAATCACTCATCGAGATTGCGCGGAAAATTTCTGATGAGGTACTCGTCAGTGTCTTTGTCAATCCACTGCAATTTGATAGCCAAGAGGATTTAGAAAATTATCCGCGAAGCCAAGCAACTGATACGGAACGAGCGCTGGCGGCAGGTGCAACTCAAGTCTGGTTTCCCACTAATACTGAAATCTATCCGGGCGATATTGAACGGCTGAACTCAGGTGAGCTTGGTACGAAGTATGAAGGTGCATCGAGGTCCGGCCACTTTGATGGCATGTTGACGGTGGTCAAGCGGTTATTTGATCTCACTCAACCAGAGTCTGCGATTTTTGGTGAGAAGGATTTCCAACAACTATTTTTAGTTCGCCAAATGGTGGCGCAGTTGAATCTCCCAATAAATATTGTCGCCGCACCTCTCATCCGAGACGATGATGGATTAGCCCTCTCTTCGCGCAATGTGCGCCTCGATGACGATGCACGAGCATCAGCGCTGGTGATTTCTCGCGCCCTGCGATTGGCCCGTTCCGAAGAAACGCTGGCCCGCCAACGCGCCACCCTTTACGAGATCCTCGCAACCGAACCTTCCTTCACTCTTGATTACGTGGAAATCATTGACGAGATTTCCTTCAGCCCTGCAGTCACTGAAGAGACCCAGAATCGCGCTCTGGTAGCCGGTTGGGTGAATGGCATCCGATTGCTCGACAATATGGTGATGAATTCTCGTAAGGTGGGTCAATGAAGTTGCTCGCTGGAAAGCCAGGATGGACATCGCGCGCCGATGTTGTCGTCATAGGGTCTGGCGTTGCGGGCTTGACGGCTGCGCTAAATATTCGAGCCAGCGGTTTATCAGTTTTACTAGTAACAAAAGCGCACATAGATGAAGGTTCGACTAAGTGGGCGCAAGGCGGCATCGCCGCGGCACTCGGGCCAGGTGATACGCCGGAACAACACAAGATAGATACCTTGGTTGCTGGCGCTGGACTTTGTGATGTTGCCGCTGTCGATGTCCTCGTGAGCGAAGGCCCCGAAGCGGTTCGAAAATTAATTGCCAGAGGCGCGCTCTTTGATAAATCCGAGTCTGGCGAAATTGCGTTGACTCGTGAAGGCGGACATCTGCGAAATCGAATTCTGCATGCCGGCGGTGATGCCACTGGGGCCGAGGTGTCTCGAGCTCTTGTTGCTGCCGTACATGAAGATTCAGGAATTGAAGTTGTTGAACACGCTTTGGCTTTGGACGCGCTTCATGCTGCTAATGGTGAAATTTGCGGCGTTACTCTGCACGTTATCGGAGTTGGTAGTCGAGATGGCGTTGGTCGGGTGATCGCTCGTGCGGTTGTGATTGCCACTGGGGGACTAGGTCAGGTCTACTCGCAAACTACAAACCCGTCGGTATCTACCGGCGATGGAGTTGCCCTCGCACTTCGCGCTGGCGCCAAAGTTGCAGATGTCGAATTCATTCAATTCCATCCAACCGTACTCTGGCGGGATTCTTCGGCCGCAGGTCAGCAACCATTGATCAGCGAAGCAGTCCGTGGTGAAGGTGCGCTTCTGTTGAATCATCGCGGCGAAAGATTTATGTTGGGCAAGCATCCACAAGCTGAACTCGCGCCGCGAGATATTGTGGCGAAAGAAATTTTTATCCAGATGAAAGAGTCGGGTGTTCCGCATGTGTGGCTTGATGCCACTGGCGTGAAGGATTTTCCAGACCGATTTCCTACGATCAACAGTTCGTGCAAGAGCAATGGCATCGATCCCACGACTCAATTAATTCCAGTAGCTCCGGCTTCTCACTATGCCTCAGGCGGCGTCTTGGTCGACCTCAATGGTTTGACCTCAGTGCCTCGACTTTATGCATGCGGTGAAACTGCCTGCACTGGCGCCCATGGCGCCAATCGATTGGCATCCAATTCACTTTTGGAGGGATTGGTCTTTGGTGCTCGCATTGCCGAGCACATCTCAAAAGAAATTGGACCATGGTTGGAACCGGTCGCGGATACCTCGGAAAATTTCCTTTTGAACCCAGCCATTCAACTTCCACTGCAACTTGCAATGAGCCAAGGCGCGGGCGTGATGCGTTCTGAGACTTCTCTTAAGGAAACCTTTTCAGTATTAAAGCAATTACGGACCAGGCGTTCCCTAGAACCTAGGATCGAGGCTTGGGAAGCTACAAATCTCTATCTCCTCGCAGAAGCAATTGTGCGAGCGGCACTCGAACGAAAAGAGTCTCGTGGTTCGCATTGGCGCAGCGATTTTCCAGAAACTTCGCTTGATTGGCAGAAACACATAGTTCAAGAATTGGATGTAAATGGCAATTGGAGTACTCATTTAGAAGAGGTAAATCATGCTGAGTAATTCACTCATCGAGCAGTTACAAAAGTACCAACTTGATCCAGTTTACGTGGAAGACCTAGTGGTGCGCACGATCGCTGAGGATCTAGCTGGTGGAATCGATGTCACCTCGGTTGCGACGATCCCCGATGACCAAAAATCAATTGGAGAATTTCGAGTTCGACGAGCCGGCACAGTTTCTGGCTTGAATATTGCCGCAGCGGTGTTAGAGAGCCAAGGCATCACGGAATATTCTTTGCATGCGGCGGAAGGTGATCGAGTCATCGCAGGACAAATAATTTTGGTAGTCAAGGGCAATACCCGGAAACTTCTTCTTGCCGAGCGAACTTGTCTTAACTTCTTGGGCAGGCTCAGTGGCATTTCAACCTTGACGCACCGTTGGGTTGAAGATGTAAAAGGTCTACCAGTTCAAATTCGCGATACTCGTAAAACTACGCCGTTACATCGTGAGCTGGAAAAGTTTGCGGTTCGAATGGGCGGCGGTACCAATCACCGAATGTCCCTGTCGGATGCAGCTCTTATTAAGGACAATCACATCCTGGCCGCCGGCGGAGTAACAAAAGCCTTTGAGGCGGTTCGCAAACTATTTCCAAATATTGCTGTAGAGGTCGAGGTTGATCGGTTGGAGCAGTTGCGTGATGTAGTTGAGGCGGGCGCAGACCTAGTTCTCCTAGACAACATGTCGCTCGAACAATGTCGTGCCGCAGTAGAGATGGTTCAAGGGCGAATCAAATTGGAAGCCTCAGGTGGTCTCACATTAGAAAATGCCAGAGCGTACGCCAGCACTGGCGTGGATTATTTGGCAGTTGGCGCACTCACTCATTCAGCTGCAGTTCTCGATATCGGACTCGATTTTAAGGCGGATTAACATGCTACTCACTGTAGATGTAGGAAATACCAATACGGTCTTAGGCGTCTTTGACGGCGAAGAGTTGGTGCACTCCTGGCGAGTTAAGACTGATCCGCGAGATACGGCCGATGAACTGTGGCTGCAATATCGATCCTTGGTTCAGGGGTTCACGTTGACTGGATTGGCGGTTTGTTCGACCGTGCCAGCATCACTTCGCGAATTGCGCACCATGATTCGTGAGAACTTTGCCCACATTCCGACCACAATTATCGAACCCGGGATCAAAACTGGTGTTCCATTATTGGTAGATAACCCGAAGGAGATCGGGGCCGATCGCATCGTCAATACCTTGGCGGCTCACACCCTCTACGGCGACAAGGGCCCCTGCATCGTCGTTGATTTTGGCACTTCCACAAATTTAGATGTGGTCTCGCCCAAGGGTGAATTTCTTGGTGGCGCATTGGCCCCCGGAATTGAAATTTCAGTAGATGCGCTGGCCGCGAGGGCGGCGCAACTTCGAAAAGTTGAATTGATTCGGCCGAAATCTGTTATTGGCAAGAACACGGTAGAGGCGCTTCAATCCGGAACTATTTACGGTTTTGCTGGTCAAGTTGATGGCTTGGTCAATCGAATTATTGATGAGCTTGAGGAACTTTATCCTGGACTAGAAGAGACGACGGTCATTGCCACCGGGGGATTGGCTCCCCTGGTTCTAGATGTCAGCGAAAATATTGATTTTCACGAACCGCATCTAACTTTGATTGGACTTCGTCTCGTTCACGCCAGGAATTCCTAAACGGTAGACTCGACCACCTTATGAGCGATTCTCAATCCCCTTCTCTCGGTGCCCCTACGCCTGCAGATGACGATCTGCCGGAACAACTCCGAATCCGCCGGGAAAAGCGCGCCGCAATCATTGACCGAGGCGCCGACCCCTATCCAGTTGCCGTAGCGCGCACAATTTCGCTCAAAGAGGTTCGTTCGGCACATGAAGGTTTGGCTATCGATGTCGCCACCGGCGTTATAGAGAGCGTGACTGGAAGAGTAATTTTTAAACGCGATACGGGAAAACTCTGTTTTGCGACGCTGCGTGAAGGCGACGGCACCGAGTTACAGGCGATGTTCTCCCTCGACAAAGTTGGTCAGGATGTTTTGGATCAATGGAAATCCGAAGTTGATTTAGCAGACCTGGTCAGCGTAACTGGCGAGATTATTACCTCAAAGCGTGGCGAACTATCTATTCTCGCCACTTCGTGGCAGTTGGCGGCAAAGTCGTTGCGCCCGCTCCCAGTAGAGCATAAGCCGCTCTCCGAGGAGACCCGAGTCCGAATGCGTTATGTTGATTTGATCGTTCGTCCTGAAGCGAGATCAATCGCACGCCTTCGTCCAGCCGTGATGCGATCATTACGTGATTCATATTCCAAACGAGATTTCATCGAGGTGGAAACTCCGATGTTGCAGGTCATGCACGGTGGTGCCACGGCACGTCCGTTTAAGACCTTCAGCAATGCTTACGACATGGATCTTTTTCTTCGGATTGCGCCCGAGTTATTTCTCAAGCGTTGCGTTGTTGGTGGAATCGAACGCGTCTTTGAAATCAACCGCAACTTTCGAAATGAAGGCGCGGACTCTAGTCACTCACCAGAGTTTGCAATGTTGGAGAGTTATCAGGCATATGGCGATTGGAATTCCATTGCCGAGATAACGAAATCGTTGATCCAAGAGGCGGCATTTTCCATTTTTGGCAGTCATATCGTCACTCATCATGATGGCCGCGAACTTGATCTCGGAGGAGATTGGCGCGAGGCATCGCTCTTTGATCTCATTTCAGAAGGCGTTGGTCATGAAGTGACACCTCAGACCTCCTATGAGGAATTAAAACTTATCGCCACCAAATTGGGGATGAAGGTTGACCCGAAGTGGATCACTGGCAAACTTGCAGAAGAAATTTTTGAACACGTCATGGATGGAAAATTGACTGGGCCGATTTTTGTGAAGGGCTATCCGGTTGATACCTCTCCTTTGGTTCGTGCGCACCGAGATATCGCTGGCATTGCTGAGAAGTGGGACCTGTATATCGAAGGTTTCGAACTCGCCACTGGCTACTCCGAGCTCGTCGACCCGATCATCCAACGCGAACGGCTCACCGAACAAGCGATCCAAGGTGCCAGTGGTGATCTGGAGGCCATGCAGATCGACGAAGACTTCTTGCGAGCTATGGAATATGGCATGCCTCCGATGGGTGGGATGGGAATGGGTATTGATCGTCTCCTTATGGCACTGACTGGGCTGGGGATTCGCGAAACTATCCTCTTTCCGCTGGTCAAGCCGGAAGAGAATTGATCGATGTCTAAATTAGCCCAAGCCGTAGAAATCCGAGGCGCTCGCACTTCGGATGTGAAGGCAATTCGCCACATCATCGACACGTATTCACTGCAACGACGATTGCTCTCCAAGGAGACGGTCACGTTGTACGAGGCGGTCCAGGAATTTACCGTGGCCGTCTTGGATGGCGAAGTCGTTGGCTGTGGGGCGCTTCATATCCTTTGGGAAGACTTAGCCGAGGTCCGAACCCTGGCGGTGGCGGAAAACCTGCGGGGGGCTGGGGTAGGTCATGCAATTTTGAGCCGAATCGTTGAACGAGCCCGAGAAATTGGGGTCGATCGAATCTTTTGCCTCACCTTCGAGACCGAGTTCTTTGGCCGCCACGGATTCATTGAAATCGAGGGGACTCCGGTTGAACCGGAGATCTATGCTCAACTTTTACGCTCGTATGACGCTGGTGTGGCCGAATTCCTCGACCTGGAGAGCGTTAAGCCGAATACTCTTGGCAATACCCGAATGATTAAAGATCTCAGGTAGAACCCATCATCTTTTGGGCATAACTTTGTCCCCTATGGGGTTACATGAGTACCGTTAAGGCTTACGAAAGTTTAAGGAGGCACTCCCATGTTTGAGCGATTTACCGATCGAGCTCGCCGAGTCGTAGTTTTGGCTCAAGAAGAGGCTCGCATGCTCAACCACAACTACATTGGTACGGAGCACATCCTCCTCGGTTTGATCCATGAAGGTGAAGGCGTGGCTGCCAAGGCGCTCGAGGCTCTAGGCATCTCCCTTGAGGCTGTTCGCTCTCAGGTTGAAGAGATTATCGGTCAAGGGCAGCAAGCCCCCTCGGGCCATATCCCTTTCACCCCCCGCGCTAAGAAAGTTCTTGAACTCTCACTTCGCGAAGCCTTACAACTTGGCCACAACTACATTGGTACCGAACACATCCTGCTTGGTTTGATTCGTGAAGGTGAAGGCGTTGCCGCACAGGTTCTGGTGAAATTAGGCGCCGACCTCAATCGAGTTCGCCAACAAGTTATTCAATTGCTCTCTGGTTACCAAGGCAAAGAAGCGGTCGCTACGGGTGGTCCAGCCGAAGGCACCGCATCGACCTCCTTAGTACTCGATCAATTTGGTCGAAATCTCACTCAAGCCGCTCGCGAGGGCAAGCTCGACCCAGTCATCGGTCGAGATAAAGAGATCGAACGAGTGATGCAAGTGCTCTCCCGTCGAACCAAGAACAACCCAGTTCTGATTGGCGAGCCAGGCGTTGGCAAGACTGCCATCGTTGAGGGCTTGGCCCAGGCGATCGTTCGTGGTGACGTCCCAGAGACCTTGAAAGATAAGCAACTTTATTCACTCGACCTCGGTGCTCTTGTTGCCGGAAGTCGCTATCGAGGTGATTTTGAAGAGCGGTTGAAGAAAGTGCTCAAAGAGATTCGTACCCGCGGCGATATCGTGCTCTTCATCGATGAAATTCATACCCTGGTTGGCGCAGGAGCCGCCGAAGGTGCAATTGATGCTGCCAGCATTCTCAAGCCAATGCTTGCTCGTGGCGAACTCCAGACCATCGGAGCCACAACCCTCGATGAGTATCGCAAGCACCTCGAGAAGGATGCGGCGCTCGAGCGACGCTTCCAACCAATTCAGGTGGCCGAGCCAACTGTTGCGCACACGATTGAAATACTCAAAGGTCTCCGCGACCGCTACGAGTCCCATCACAAAGTTTCGATCTCCGATGCCGCACTCGTTTCTGCAGCCACCCTTGCTGATCGTTATGTTTCCGATCGCTTCTTGCCAGATAAGGCAATCGATCTCATCGATGAAGCAGGCTCACGGCTGCGAATTCGTCGAATGACTGCACCTCCCGAGTTGCGCGAATTCGATGACAAGATTGCCACAGCGCGTAAAGAGAAAGAGTCTGCTATCGACTCGCAAGATTTTGAACGCGCGGCATCCCTTCGCGATCGCGAAAAGAATCTCATTGGTGAAAAGTCCGATCGAGAGAAGAGCTGGAAGGCTGGCGATCTCGATGTCGTCTCTGAGGTAGATGAAGAACTCATCGCCGAAGTTCTCTCCATTGCCACTGGTATCCCGGTCTTCAAATTGACCGAGGCCGAAACTGCCAGATTGCTGCGTATGGAGGATGAACTCCACCGTCGCGTCATTGGTCAGGACCAAGCCATCAGGGCCTTGTCGCAGGCGATTCGTCGTACTCGCGCCGGCCTAAAAGACCCACGGCGTCCTGGCGGTTCCTTCATCTTCGCCGGACCTTCGGGTGTTGGTAAGACTGAACTCTCGAGAACCTTGGCCCAATTCCTCTTTGGTGATCAAGATGCCCTTATCCAATTGGATATGTCTGAGTATTCCGAGAAGCACACCGCTTCCCGCCTCTTCGGTGCCCCTCCAGGCTTTGTTGGATATGACGAGGGTGGCCAGCTCACTGAGAAAGTCAGACGTAAGCCATTCTCAGTTGTGCTCTTCGATGAAATCGAGAAAGCCCATCCAGATATCTTCAACTCGCTCCTGCAAGTTCTCGAAGATGGTCGCCTCACAGATGCCCAAGGCCGAGTCGTCGACTTCAAGAACACCGTGATCATCATGACCACCAACCTTGGAACTCGCGACATTTCGAAGACGCTAGGGCTTGGTTTCCATAACTCTGATGATGCCTTAGGTAGCTATGAAAGAATGAAGGGCAAGGTAAGTGACGAACTCAAAACTCACTTCCGTCCTGAGTTCCTTAACCGTATCGACGACATCATCGTCTTCCATCAACTCAGCGAGGCTGAAATCGTTCAGATTGTTGATCTCATGATCGCCAACCTCGACGAGCGACTTCGCGCCCGCGACATGGGTATCGAACTCACCCCCGCAGCAAAGGCGCTCCTTGCTAAACGCGGCTATGACCCACTTCTCGGCGCCCGTCCGTTGCGGCGATGCATCCAGCGTGAAATCGAAGATCAGCTCTCGGAGAAGATTCTCTTTGGCGATGTAAAGCCCGGAGAGATCACTTTGGTGGATGTCAAGGTAGAAGATGAGAAAGAGATCTTCACTTTCACTGGAACACCAAAGGCTGAAATGCCAGATACTCCTGGCGATTTGGCCGAGGCTCCAACTGCCTAAGCGTTAAATAAAAAAAGGACCGACTCATTGAGCCGGTCCTTTTTTATTGGAACTACATTCCCTTTGCTGGATTGAGAATCCCACCGACTGCTGTGATTTTGTTTGCCGGGAAGCCGCCGCGATCTGCGTGCTCCTGAACCAATTCAGCAGAACTTGCGTTGTACACACAATAAATTTTGTCGCCAGCTGCGAAACTTTGAACCCATTCAATTTCGCTGCCCTCGCTGCGCATGGCATCTAAAACGCCATTGGAGTGCTTTGAGATTGCTTGAAGTTCTGATTCAGGAAGTGAACCGGCTCCAGGAATTTCTCTTTCAATGACAAACTGCTGCATAGGTTTCTCCGATACCTAATAGGAACTAGCGGTGACTAGTAGGGACTTGAACCATATCTTCCAGGCGCTGAAACCACTATTAAATATTGGTAAATTATTGGGCGAGTTCGTAACTCTGACTGTTCAATTTCTTCTGGATCAAACGATCAAAAACCAGTGAATCAATTGCTCTTTGTAACTGTTCGGGATCGTTCCAAGAATCTGATAACTCTCGCATTGTTACTTTGTGACTTTGGCGCAATAGTCTCAAGATGTTCCCGCGACATTGGCGATCGGAACCGGCGAACTTCTTTCTTGCCTTCACTTCTGACACTGGAAAATCGGCGCGGCGCCACGCGCAACTTTCTTTTACCGGACAGATTTCACACTTCGGCTTTCGCGAAGTGCAGATAAGGGCACCGAACTCCATCGTCGCCGCCGCCCATACATGACCATCGACTGGCGGAATCAGAGCACCCCGAATCTCTCGTTCAATTTTTGACGGCGAATTGTTAGGCAGCTCTAGGCCATCAAAATATCTGCCAAAGAATCTTCGAATATTGATATCTAAAACTAAGGAGGGTTGCTGAAAAGCGAACGCGGCAATTGCCGCAGCAGAGTAGTCTCCAATTCCAGGCAGCGCGAGCAAATCTTCGTACCTACGTGGAACCTGGTTCTGAAATTTTTCCGAAATGATCATCGAGGTCTCGTGTAAGCGAAGCGCTCGGCGTGGGTAGCCGAGCCGATCCCAAGCTTTGATAACCTCTGGCTTCGTTGCGCTGGCCAAGAGATCAGGAGTTGGCCATCTCGTCATCCATTCTTGCCATTTTGGTAGAACGCGGTTCACCGGCGTTTGTTGCAACATAAACTCGCTCACCAAAACGCCCCAAGGCGTAGTCGTGCGCCATGGTAGATCGCGCTTGTTAGCCTCAAACCAAGTGATCAGATCTCGTTGAATCACTGATTAATTTTGACCTTTGCGATTGCTTGCTCGAGTCGGGCTACTTCCATAATTTCTATTCCCTCAATTTTAGTTTCACTGCCTACGGGAACCATGAATCGTTTAAATCCCAAGCGAGCCGCCTCTTGAATTCGTTGCTGTACGCCTGTCACCTTTCGGATCTCACCAGCCAGACCCACCTCACCGATGGCGATGAGATCAGGGGGCAGCGCAAGGCCTTTCGCGGCAGAGGCAACTGCGAGCGCAACTGCAAGGTCGGCGGCGGGTTCGCTCATTTTCATGCCACCAACCGTCGCCACATAAATATCTCTTCCCGCCAGGCGAATATTTGCCCGCAATTCCAAAACCGCTAAAGTCATTGCTGTACGCGGGTTATCTAGACCTGAAGTGACCCGCCTGGAATTGCCAAAGTCTCTGCCATCAGCCGAGCCAACTCCAACGAGTGCTTGAATTTCTGCCAGCAAGGGCCTGCGACCTTCTAAGGCGACGGTCACGCAGGTTCCTGGAACTGGTTCAGAATGTCTCGTAGTGAAGAGTCCAGTGGGATCGGGCAGCGAAGTGATGCCATTCTCGTTCATATCAAAGCAACCAACTTCATCGCTGGCGCCAAAACGATTCTTCATCGCGCGAATCAAGCGAAGTCTGGAATGCCGATCGCCTTCGAAGTTGAGCACGACATCAACAAGGTGCTCTAATAACCGCGGACCCGCGATCGAGCCATCCTTTGTTACGTGGCCGACCAGAACGAGGGTGATTGATCGTTCCTTAGCAATCCGGATTAAAGCAGCCGCAATTTCTCTGACTTGGGTCACCCCACCAGGTGAGCCTTCAACCGCGCTGCTGGTGATGGTTTGGATTGAGTCAATGACAAGGAGTTGTGGTTGTACGGCATCGATATGGGTGATGATGGCGCCAAGATCGTTCTCCGATGCCAACCACAAATTTGGATCGATGGCATTGAGTCGTTCGGCTCGTAGGCGCACCTGAGAGGCAGATTCCTCACCGCTGATGTAGAGCGAAACCAGTTTTGCTTTTGCGCTTTCCGCAGCAACCGTGAGTAAAAGCGTAGATTTGCCTACCCCTGGTTCGCCAGCCAACAGGATGGCCGCACCCGGAACGAGACCACCACCTAGTACTCGATCGAGTTCACTGACGCCGCTGGTGCGTGCTTTGGCATTTTCCAGATTGACCTCACCAATTGGCGAGGCTGCCGAAGAGACGGCACCCGGCACGAGCGATAGTTTCTTAGGTGCCGAAACCTCTTCAACAGTTCCCCAGGCTTGGCACTCGCCACAACGGCCAACCCACTTGGTCGCGCTCCAGCCGCACTCGGTGCATCGGAATGGATCTTTAGCGGGGGTTTGCGATTTAGCCACGGTGAAAGGCTATCGGTTGGGACCGACGGTTGCTGGAATAGCACCCGGAACTAGGGCTTGGCCTGCAAGGTCGCAGGATGAATGATGAAGAGCGGCAGTGAACTCTTCTTCGCCTGCTTTGCCATCTCAGATATTGCGGCCATCCGAACATCACAGAAATTCTTTAACTCGGCATACGCGAGATCGCCCATGAGTTTGCGAAGCTCGATTTCATTCGAGAGATAGACCGGTTGGCGCCCACCATGTGCTTCGGTGTTGCTGGTGCAGTACCAACTAAATTCAGCGCCGCCATCCCCCCAGGCCAATCTTTCATACTCACCGATGACCGTGACCGAAATGGTTCGTTCGCCAAATTCGCGTTTCTCGTAGGAACGACGAATTGGCAATTGCCAGCAGACATCTGGCTTGGTATCTGCGAAGTGGATGTTCTCTTTCTGCGCCAAATGGTGCAGGACGCAACCGAAAGATCCAGTAAAGCCAGGGGCCTCGTAACCTTTTCGATTAAGGAAGATGCAGGACTCTTCGACCTTGCGGGTCTTGCGATCTTTGTCGAGCCCAACTTCGGAAATTTGGAGCTTCCCATCTTTCTTCTTTGGTTGGGCTTGCTTAAAAAATTGCCACATCTCTGGCGTGAGTCGAGCAGCGACCTCAAGGGTGCGCGCTTCGTCAGCTTCATCGGAGTAATAAGCCCCGTCAGAGCAACAGCCATCATTAGGTTTTGCTTCATCAATTCCACAGCAACCATCACCGTAGATGCAATTCCAATAGGAAGTCAGCCACGTGAGATCGCACTTAAAGATTTCTTCGGGCGAAGCCGGGTCGTGGAACTCCACCCAATCGCGAGCGAAGTTAGGGGTTACCTCTGGCATAGTGCGAGAGCCTAGGGGTTGTCTTGCTAAATCGCACATCTAGGACAAAGCGTTCAGGTGATTTTGCTAGGCTCTCACTATGCGCAAAATTGGAGTCATCGGTGTAGGCGTAATGGGCGAGGCGTTACTTTCTGGGGTACTCGCCGCTGGTGTTGCGGCTTCGGATATCTGCTTCCTTGAAAAGCGCGATGAACGAGCCGCTGAAATTTCACAGAAGTATTTGGTCAATCGTGTTGAACTTGAAGCCCTTGCATCGACATCTGATGTCATCCTCTTGGTCGTAAAACCACAAGATTTAGCAGCTCTATTGCAATCCCTTTCTCCGTTGCTTCGACCACATGTTCTCTTGGTCTCGTTCGCGGCTGGAAAGCGAACTTCATTTATTGAGTCCGCGATACAGCAGCCGGTCTCGGTGATTCGCGTTATGCCCAATACGCCGACACTTATTGGCAAAGGTATGGCGGCGGTTTCGGCTGGATCGATTGTCTCGCGCGAACAGTTAGATTTTGTGCTTTCAATTCTTTCAGCAAGTGGGCAGGTTGTTGAAGTTGATGAAGTTCATCAAGATGCTGTTACCGCTGTAAGCGGCTCTGGCCCCGCCTATTTCTTTGCCTTTGTTGAAGCAATGGTGGCAGCAGGAGAAGAGCTGGGGCTGAGCCCAGAGGTTGCCACGCAATTGACTATCCAAACTTTGGTTGGTGCGGCCGGGATGTTAGTTGAATCAGGAAAGAGCGCGACGACCCTGCGGGAGAATGTAACGAGCCCGAATGGCACTACGGCTGCCGCACTGCAGCGTTTTAGTGCGGGCGATCTTGCTGGCTTGGTGGCCTCAGCAATGAAGGCTGCTTCAGATCGATCGAAGGAATTGGCTTGAAGTTTTTCCGAACTTCACTCATAACTCTTACCTCCTTCGCCCTGCTCTCCACTTCTAGCGCTCTGGCAGTGACTGCCGCAATAAAGGTTACGCAAGTAAAACCGATCCTTTCCACGACGCTGTCTGGCGCCTCAGGAGACGACATAGCAAGTGTGACGTCTACGGCTAAGGCAATAGTTGTGGTGGGAACTGTTGAAGGTCCCGGTGGCGGCTGGGTAGCCAGTCCTGCATTAGGCAGCAGTGATGGCTACATCGCAGCGATTGATTTAACAGGCCACCGTATCTGGGACCTCAGGCTGGGGACGGTATTAGATGACATTGCCACCGCGGTTACTCAAGACTCGGCTGGAAATTATTGGGTGGTAGGCGCGTCAACGGTGCCTTTGCCAGCTACTTCACCATCCCCGGCCCCGACAGCCACCATTGCCAATCCTGATGGCGTATTAGTGGATCCAGTGCCTCCGATTCAGACTGCTCTCACCAGATTAGAGTTGTGGTCGATTTCGCCAGTTGGTGAACTCATCTCAACATACTCGCTGGACACTTCTTGGAGCACCCACCCGCAATCCATCACTTTCGACGGCGCAAAATTGGCAATCGCCGGCGAGATCGCCGCAGCCAGCAAAATTAAACACTTTGCCGTCAATTTCACTCTCGGTGGCAATTTTGGCCTCTTGGTTCAATCGCTCTGGAAACAATCCATATCGAGCCTCAACGAGTCGGTGGGAACTTCAACCTGGAAATCTCTCATCAGCAGTGGGCCGATCTTGGGAATCCCGACCTGGAAGCCAAAAACACCCACTCAGGTACTGCTTCGATATGCAAAATCGGGGAAATTGACCGACGCCCGCTTCTTTGTGGGTACTCCACTGGCGCTGCACTGGCAGAAGGAGATTGGTCTCATTCTCATGAGCGCGCGTAATGGGCGCTTCGGATTGACTATTGTTACTCCTCTGGCCGGTTAAGGTAACCGCGGCCACGTAAACCGGCTTAATTTAAGCTTTTGAAGGAGTGAGTATGGGTTCAGTAATCAAGAAGCGTCGCAAGCGTATGGCAAAAAAGAAGCATAAAAAATTATTGAAGAAGACTCGTATTCAACGACGTAACGCTAAATAAGTTTGAAGAGCGTTAGCCGCCCGCTAACGCCGACTACTTCATAACGAGAACCACCAAAAGTTATTAACGATGATTCGGCCGAACCATTCAAAGTCTTACCAGAGACTAATCGGATGGTTCGGTCATTTTTATTGAACACGCATAGTCGCAATTTGCAGGAGAAGACGATACGAGCGGAATCAACGGCGATAGGTCCATTGGGTTGGCCATAAAGCTCGGTAGTCGTTCCAGTCGGCCCCGCTAGATTCGCCAAATTTTTCCAACGAAGCTGGTCAGTGGCCGGATAACTCGTACCAGAGGATGCCACCCAACTTGCATAGACATTTGTGCCGCTCTGCGAAATTCCCAGGGAATAACCTGCAACGGCGATTCCAGAATTTGAAGTATCAAGTACTGAATATTTCCAATCCTCGGGATATGCCGAACTTCGCATTGCAAGCCGAACTTCACCGCGTGTAGGGACTTTGTTTTGATCAACCGCTAGAACTGAGTCATACACCAAAAATATCTTTGTGCCGATGGATAGTGCGCTCATGTGGAAAGCAACGTCCCCGGTCGTTCTGCCATCGGTTAATCGATCACCGTCAACAATTTCATATCGCCAACCGGAACCATCTTTGACCGCCCCGAGAAGAACACCTTGGCTCTCATCTCGGTAAAAAACTTGTAAGCCTGCGGGAGTGAAAACACAGGCACTTGAAGTACTGACATCGCTGGCAGTAGAAGTGCGAGCTGGATCTTCGACGGCCTGAATTTTGGCACCATTTCCATCGACTATTTCATAGTTCCACTTCTTGCCATCAAATGAGGCATGGCGCAAATCCTTGTCAGTGAGGTCGCCGTAAAAAATATGAAGTGTTTCTTTCGTTCCGACTTTTCCAGTGCAGACCGAAAGATTTCCAGAGACATCATTTGTTGTCTTGCCGTTTACAGTCGAATTTCCGTCGATGATCGTCTTAATCCACTTAGTTCCGACCAGGGTCACCATTCTGATGTCATGATGCGAAGTGTCGGAATAGACGATAAACAACTGCTTATTCAAGGTTCCAGTGGCTAAATATTTTGCGTCGGCAACCGGATCAATTACCACCGAAGGCAATGAGGCTTGAGGGACAACGGCATTAGTGCTGCTGGGATCGGAACCCCCTAAGTCATTCTTTGCGATCACACTGAACGAGTAGACCTGATCGTTGTTTAAACCAGAAATGACCACTGGGCTAGTCGTGGTATCAATAATTCGGGTAGTGCCGTTCACCTTGACGGTATACGAGCTCACCTGCGCCGTGCGTGCATTCGTTGGGGGATCAAAGAGCACGATGACAGATTTATCGCCGACAAGGGCGTGGACATTTCGTGGCGCAGTGGGAACTCCTGATGGCACGCCCGCCGGTGGTTTCTCGCGCATATCTTGCAGCATCGCTGTAAGTAGTGGTCCAGGATCATGAAAAACCTCGCCGGCCGCAAGGTTGGGTGTCATTACGGCATTCAGCCCCGCATTCGAGAATGTTGCTTCATCTAAATGGCTCACTGATGATCCGACTTCATAAATCGCGGGCGTGTAAAGCAACGGTTTAATTCCGTTATTTGCTTTCACACCATTAAGTCCAGACCAGACCAAGGTGTGAGTTAATGCGGTTCCAAGTTCCAGCGATGGCGATGGAATATCCATTAATCGGCGGCCATCAGGAAGTTGGGCGTAAGCATCGAAGGGAGTCGGCTGATCGATATTTCCATATTTGTAGTAGGTGTCATAGCCACTGTTGGACAAGAATCCGAGGCCGTGTCCCATTTCATGAAGAATGATGGACTCTAAGTCGTATTGACCAGGTGGGCAATTTCCGTCGGTACCCAAATAGAAAGTTGGCGCCACTGTGGAATTAACTCGGATAGCGATTTCGGGATTGGCTGGATCAAGATCTTTGCCAGCAATCGCATTGGCAAGAGCTGAGGGGTACCAAATATCTCGGTCCGGCGCACCAACAAAACGATTGAAGAATTTCACCGGCGTAGCAGATGCGAGAATGCCTGAAGCCCCGAGGCGCACCCACTTGGCATCGATATTGATTGTTGCAACAGATGGATAGTTGATCGCCCAAATATCCGCGGCCGCTTGAATGGCTGGTTGAAAAGTGGCGGGTACATCAATGAAGTTGATTTTGATAGTGCTGGCAGCGTCTAGGTGGCCCGCGGCAACGGCGGGTGTTTTTGTTTTGACGGCAGGAGCGGGACTGGCACTTGCGTAGGTATTTACCCAGCCAGCGGCAACGCTTCGCATGGTGAGCGCCTCGGCTGGCGCAGCAGGTACTGCGATAAGCCCAGCGAGCATGGCAACAAGGGGAAGGAAGGACCGAACTCGCATAACGAAAACCGTAGCAGTCTGAGAGGATTGGCGTATGCCACGTGGTGCCGAAAGCAGCAAATTATCAGCAAAGGTTCAGCAGGCGCTCGAAAGAGCTCGGGCTGAACAACCTGCACAGGGATTGCTGCGGGATGGCGCCCCTGAGTCGACTCTCGAAGAAGCCCGAGCCGATTTAGCTCGCGAAGTCTCGCGAGTTGCTCATAATATTTTTTCTAGTCGTTTTGGCCCCCTCGTTGGAACCATCACCCAAACTTCCATCGAGGCCGGTTTAAAGAATTTTGAAAGTTCGATATCTCAAGCCAAATCTGATTCCACATTGATCATTCATGAATTTTCGCAACGGATTTTTAGTTCGAAGAAGGACAAGTAGCCATGGATCGGAACTGGGCTGGAAATATTGCATTCTCCACCAACCACGTTTTAGTTCCGCAGGATTTAGAACAGTTGCGACATGAAATTGTTCGGGCCAATCATGTCAAAGTAATTGGCAGTGGCCATTCTTTTAATCGCATCAACGATTCCAACGACACCATAATTTCCTTTTTAGGTTTTACTCGAGAACTCAGTTTTAATTTTGAAGACGGAACTGTTTCCGTCCCCGCTGGGATAACTTCGGGGGCGATCGCGCTTCGATTGAATCAAGCAGGTTATGCGTTGGCGAATATGGGCTCGTTGCCGCACATCTCGTTGGTGGGTGCAACCGCCACCGCCACACATGGCTCAGGTATCAAGAATCAGAATTTGTCTGGCCGCATCAGAAAAGTTGAAATTGTGAAGGCCAATGGTGAACTTGAAATCATTGATACGCCAGACAAACTTCCGGCCTTTGCTGTTTCGCTTGGTGCCTTAGGAGTAATTCATCATTTACACGTTGCGATTGAACCCACATACGAGATTGCGCAAGAGGTCTACTTGGATCTTCCCTTGGAATCGGTTCGAAATAATCTTTTAGGAATTCTGAGCTGTGCCTACAGCGTGAGTCTCTTCACGATGTGGGGCGAAGAAGTTGTCGATCAAGTTTGGATTAAATCTCGTGTAGTTGGCGAACCTCCAACACTTGGAGAGACGCTTGTTGGTGCCGTAAAAGCGCAGGAACAAGTTCATCCTATTCGGGGCGTCGATCCACAAGGGACGACTCCGCAATTGGGAACGGTCGGACCGTGGTACTCCAGACTTCCTCATTTTATGTTGGACTCAATGCCCAGCGCTGGTGGCGAACTGCAATCCGAGTATTTTGTTTCGATCGAAGATGGACCAGCCGCTTTTGCTGCCCTTTTTGAAATTCGGGCTCAGATTGCGCCACTCTTACTCGTTTCGGAAATTAGAACGGTTGCGGCCGATGAGAACTGGATGAGCACCGCATATGGAAGAGACTCCATCGCCTTTCACTTTACTTGGATGCCTAAGGAGATTGAAGTAAATCATCTGCTTCCACTGATTGAACGCGCGCTCGCCCCGTTCGCTGCACGCCCTCATTGGGGGAAAGTGTTCACTGCTGACAACTTTAATTTTGCGCAGTTGTATCCGCATTTTCAGGACTTTGTTGCCCTTCGTCGAAGTTATGACCCACAAGGTAAATTTCTGAATGATCTCCTGAAGGTGTGGGGTCTGGAGTGATCTCGGTAGCAATTTATTCTCGCACCGGCTGTCATCTTTGCCACGATGCGATTGCAGCCCTAGAAGAGATTCAGAAAGAGAGCCCAAACGATTTTTCAATTGAGGTTCGACTCATAGATGGCAATGTAGAACTCGAACGAAAATATGGTGAATCGATTCCGGTTATTCTCATTGACGAGCAACCGCATGATTTTTGGCGCGTAAATCCAGAACGATTTAAAAAAGCTATTGCTCAGCTTTGATTTAGCACATCGTCGGCATCAATAATCCGATATGCATAACCTTGCTCGGCCAGGAATCTCTGGCGATTTTGCGCAAAGTCTTGATCGATTGTGTCTCGAGCAACGATGGAGTAAAACCGAGCCCCACGACCATCTGCTTTAGGGCGAAGAATTCGACCTAGCCTCTGGGCTTCTTCTTGACGGGATCCGAATGTTCCCGAGACCTGAATTGCGATAGTTGCCTCAGGTAAATCAATCGAGAAGTTGGCCACCTTAGAGACCACCAAACATTTGATTTCACCTGCACGATAAAGATTAAAAAGGCGCTCTCGTTCTTTAACTGGCGTATCACCCTTGATAACTGGGACACCTAACTCTTCCCCGAGCGCATCTAGCTGATCAAGGTATTGGCCGATGATGAGAACCTGATCGTCTTTATGTTGATGGGCTAATGCAATCGCGACCTTTCTCTTTGTCGCTGTGGTGGCGCAAAATCGGTATCGCTCTTCAGGTTCGGCGGTTGCGTAATTAAGTCGTTCGGCTTCAGTCAAAGTAACTCGCACTTCGACGCAATCTGCTGGGGCGATGTAGCCCTGCGCTTCGATCTCTTTCCACGGAACGTCATATCGCTTCGGTCCAATGAGAGAGAAGACTTCACCTTCCATGCCATCTTCGCGAACCAAGGTTGCGGTCAAACCAAGGCGGCGTCTGGATTGGATATCAGCCGTAAAGCGAAATATCGGAGCAGGTAATAGATGCACTTCATCATAAATAATTAGCCCCCAATCGATCGCATCAAAAAGGTCAAGATGAGCATAGAGACCTTGTTTACGCGTCGTCATTACCTGATAGGTGGCGATAGTGACGGGACGGATCTCCTTCTTTGCACCGGAGTATTCGCCGATCTCATCTTCATGCAAGGTGGTGCGGCGCAGTAACTCGTCGCGCCATTGTCGGGCTGCAACGGTATTAGTTACCAAAATCAAGGTTGTTGCTTTTGCATGTGCCATTGCAGCTGCCCCGACAATGGTCTTGCCGGCGCCGCAAGGAAGCACGACTACGCCAGAGCCACCATGCCAAAATCCTTCGGCTGCAAGTTCCTGGTACCGCCGGATCGACCATCCTTCTTGTTTGAGAGCAATTTCGTGATGTTCACCGTCGACATAGCCCGCAAAATCCTCCGCTGGCCAACCCAACTTCAAGAGTGCTTGCTTGAGGAATCCGCGTTGACCGGGGTGAACCACAATAGTTTCATCATCCAGTTGCATTCCGAGCATTGGAGCAATCTTTTTTCCGCGCGTAACTTCACGGAGCACCGCAGGATCTATCGAAGCAAGAATCAGACCATGGACTGGATGCGCTTCAAGACGAAGCCGACCATAGCGGGACATAGTCTCTGCTACATCGACAAGAAGTGAATGGGGCACGGCGTACCGTGAGTACTTAAGTAAAGTGTCGATAACTTGTTCAGCATCATGACCTGCCGCGCGGGCATTCCACAGTCCAAGTGGCGTCAAGCGGTAGGTATGGATGTGCTCTGGAGATTTTTCAAGTTCCGCAAATGCAGCGATGGAGCGTCGACATTCGTCGGAGAGTGGATGATCGATATCGAGAAGAAGAGTTTTATCGCTTTGGACGATCAACGGGCCATCAGTCACGAATGAGTTCCTTAATGAAAGCAGTTAGTAGTTCGATTCTGGGAGCAATCGTCGACAGTAGTACATGTTCGTGGTCGGCGTGGGCTCCGGCTCCGACCGCACCCAAACCATCCAGAGTTTTGGCTCCTACTGCGGCGGCAAAATTTCCATCGCTGGCGCCACCTACGGCTGCATGGCCGAGTGGTGGTGCTCCTATTGCTTGGGCAACCAGTTCTAACTTGTCATACAACTCTTTGGTGGCCATCGCTTCCAATGGTGGCCGGTTAATTCCCCCTGTAATTTCCAAGGTTGCGCCAAGATCGGTGGGGGTTAAAGAATTAATAGCCAGATCGACTCGCTCTAGCTCGGCCATCGAGAAAGATCGAATATCGAGGTGCAACGTTGCCTGAGCCGGCACAGTATTTGTGGAAGTGCCCGATTGCAACAAAGTTGGAACAACTGTGGTGCCGGATTCAGAGTCGGCTAACCCGGTGATCTGGAGAATTAATCGGGCGATTTCCACCGTGGTATTAATTCCCTTTTCTGGCTCTAAACCGGCATGCGCCGCGCGACCATGAACAGTAACTTGGTACATCGCGGTTCCCTTTCGGGCGGTCTTAACTTTTCCGTCGAGCGAAGATTCCAAAACCAGAACTGCTTCGGCGCCTTTCGCCAATCGCTGTATGAGATCTCGTGAAGTTTGGCTGCCAACTTCCTCATCGGTGGTGGCAACAAGTGCAACGTCGGTCTCACACCCTGGCAAATTCTTTATGGCGTACAGCGCCTGGAGGAATCCCGCCTTCATATCAAAGACACCCGGACCTCGGATGACATCGTCTTCGACCTGCCATATCGGCTCGAACGAGCCATGGGGCCAGACAGTATCCAAATGAGCAAGGAGTAGCACTTTGGGAGTTTGACTTCCCCACCAAAAAACTGGCCGACCGTTCTCTTGGTGCAGGTTGGCCGTAATTGGCAACTGACGGTTGGCAATCTCGATGGCCAGGTGAATCACCTTTTCACAAGCGGCCAAATCTTCAGTAGGCGACTCACATTCGATGAGTGATTTGAGATCGGCAAGAAAAGTCACAGATGAAGTCTGCCGTATCTCGCTCTGATCTGGGGCGCTCATTGGGCCGGGCTTACGCCTGTGATACGGGGAATTCTAAAATAGGCCATCTCGCCAGTGGCATGATCGCGGGCTAACAAAGTTCCTAACGAAATCGAAATCGGGTCGATCAATCTATTGGAGACGCCACCATTGGTATCGGCGTAGCCAATCGTCAGACTGGCCTGTTCTTCAATATATTGGTGCAGCAAATCAAGAGTCTCATTTGCTGTGGTGCGCGGTATCTCGCGGGGCTTGTGAGCACTTGCCTTCTCACCGGCGCGTAAGGCGCGAACCGCAGAGGCGATGAGTACTTCACTAGGTTTACCGTTTTCCGAATAAATTCGGGGTGGTCTCGGTCTGGATTTAGCGCGTCGGGATGCTGGTTGCAGAACCAAGATTCCAGTTGCATTCTCCGATGCGGGTAGGTACCCAGATTCTCGGAGTCCTGCCATGACATCGTGCATCTCGAGTTCGGAGATAATGACTTGAGGGGCTAATTTTCGAAGACGCAAATTTTCTAATTTCTTGTCATGCATGATCTGTTGAATCAAACCTTCGTCTTCGCACCGTAAATAACAGAGCGATTGCCCAACTCGCAGCCTGCCATGGCGCTTGGCAACGTCGTTAATGAGGTATTCCAACGGTTGAGGCATTGGCGTCTTAGAACTTTTCTTGAGGAAATCTTTTATGTGATCTCCGGTGTGGCCGTGGTCAAGACCACGACGAACCGAGGCTTCGCTGAATCGATAAACGGTAGCGCCGCCACGGCTTTCAATATCGGCGATGGTTCCCATCATGTTAGAAATTTCGAGGGTTAGTGGTCCTGGTGCGATGGCACTGTTATCTGCCTGGATCAAAATGTGATCAACTGGTTTTGGCAACGCCCCTTCGATACCTAAATCATCTTCGCCTTGAATGAAGGCCGATCCAAATTCTGAAATTGCACCTTGCCCAGTCAGACCTAACCACTCGGCTTCGCGCAATGTCCACTCTACAAATTCCGCATTAAATCGTTGCGGACTAACCCATTGGCAATTTGCTTGGATGGTGTCCAATCGCGGATCAATTTCGGGATTTCGATTGAGAGCGTTGAGTACCGTCTTTCGAACTCCGGCAATTCCAGTTCGATCAAGTTCTGGTCCGAGTGGTGAAATGTTTTTGCTCTCGCCTTTACCGATGAGCCCGCTGACTCGCGAAGTCTCCAGCCAAAGCGTTACCAAGCCGTACCAACGTTCTTCCGCACTCTTGGTCAGCCAGATGTCGAAGGTAGTGGTGGGAAGGATGTGATCATCAGTATCGATAACTACCAACCCCGCCAAATACAGCACTTCAGCCACAAAGCCTGCGCAAATTTCAGATACACCTAGGTGTTCGGCAGAGCGCTTTAGATCTCGAACACCAAGTCCGCCAGAACGCAGCGCAACGGGAGGTTCATCCGACCAGTTATGGGCGAGTTCCTCTATCCACCGCAAAAAAGTTGAGATATTTGCAATGGCAGCTCGGTTCACATCTTTTTGTTTACGTTTTGTCCCAGTTACTTCAGGGGAGGTAAAAACTAGTTCTTGAAAAATTTTGCCATTTCGTAAGTGCATCGCGACCTGACGTGGCAAAACCACAGTTTGGGAATCGACGGGCAAGAGAAAGTGATGTTCCAACAGCCATTCAATTGCCGGACCCGGCTTCTTGATGGCGGCTACTTGACCGCGAGGCGGTCCCCACATCAAACGAGAGAGCACTTCGGTTGAATTCTTTGGCGCGCGCTCGAGCGCGGAAAAATCAACGCGCATTGGTGCAAATGGTCCGAGCCCGGCAGGCTCCTCTCCTAACATATTTCGTAAATTGCCCGGCAACCGATAACTCTCGCCATCGCGATAGACCAAGGCGCGGCTCCACAATTCCGTCAGCGATTCTGCAGCCGGTGTCGCCGTGATCGCCACAAGTTCGGCGCGGGTAAAAGGTTCGGAGAGTGAACTTGCTGCAATGAGAATGTCATGTTGCCAGCGATTGAGCGCCTCGAGAGCTCTAATCAAACTGGGTACTGAATTTGCCCGGGCCGCGAGCGCCGCCAAGTCAGTGGGCACCGGGGTAATGAGGTCTGGGCGCGCAAGAAATAGTTGTGCGATTTGGGCATCGTCACGAGAGCGCAGCTCGTCGGTGAAGGAAGGGGTAGACATAACTGGTCTACATTACCGATGAAACTAGCGCCGCCCCCAATTGCGAGGTGAAATTAAAGTGGTGAGGGCCCCCAGTCGACCAACAATCGGACCAGCAAAGTGGGTGAGCGCCCGAAACCGACGAAAATCGTGGATTGGCCAGTTGTCTCGGATTGCCCGAATTTGGAGCAAGGTATCTGGATTGATAGCTCGGGGATGCCCAACGGCTTCGAGCAGTGGGATGTCATGGTGGCTATCTGAGTATGCGTAGGAATTTGCTAAATCGATGTTCTCTCGGGCGGCGAGCTCGGTGATTGCTACTACCTTCTCTTTGCCATGGAGCAGATTGCCGATCATTTTCCCGGTGTAAATCCCATTGCAGGCTTCGGCCTTGGTTCCCAGGGCGCCGGTAAAGCCCAATCTCTGGGCTATTAACTCAGCCAACTCTAAGGGCGTTGCCGTCACCAGCCAGACTTCCTCACCTTTGAGTAAATGTTCATTCGCGATTTCAATAGTTCCTTGCCAAAGTGCGGGGGAGACGAATTCGTCGTAAACCTCGAGCCCGAGCGCCTGAATCTCTTTGACGTTGTGCCCCTCGATAAACTCACAGGCGGCCCGCTGGTATTTGGCAATCTCTTCCGGATTCTCTTTGCCAGTCATCCGATAGCGAACATTGGCCAGCACAAAGGCAGAGATATCTTTTTTGCTGAAGAAGCCCCTTTGATACATGCCTCGTCCCATAAAGAACAGACTCGACCCTCGAAGGATGGTGTTGTCGACATCAAAGAAGGCAACCCGCTTTTGGTTCGCCGCCATGTGCCAACCTTAGCGAAGCCGAGAAGGCAGGGCTCGTTTATGCTTGCCTCATGGGGAATACCGTTCATTTTCTGCGCCACGGCGAAGTCGAAAATCCGGAGAAGATTCTCTACGGGCGCCAACCTGGTTGGCGGTTGTCCAACCGAGGCCAAGAGATGGCTGCCGTCGTCGCCGAATGGTCCCGATCGCTGGATTTAGGCGCCGTTTTCGCCTCGCCATTGCAACGGGCACAAGAAACGGCCAGCCCACTGGCCCAGGCTCACAACTTGCCGATTACAACCGAACCTCGCCTCATCGAGGCGGCCAATGTTTTTGAAGGGCAGAAGTTTGAACTTGGCAGTGGAGTTCTGAAACATCCCAAAGCATGGCGGCATTTGTGGAATCCATGGCGACCTTCTTGGGGCGAACCGTACGACGAGCAAGTGAGTCGAATGTTGGCCTCCCTCTTCGCGGCGCGGGATGCTGCCGGCGGGAAAGATGCCATTGCAGTCTCGCACCAACTGCCGATTTGGATTCTTCGATCAGCCGTTGAAGGTCGACCAATGTTGCATGATCCTCGTAAACGCGAATGCACCTTGGCATCGGTAACGAGTTTTGTTCTAGATGATGAAGGAATGATTGCTGATACTTATTACAACGAACCGGCAAAACATTTGTTGCCTCGTTCATGAAGCCAACTCTCCTGCACCTCAAATTCTTGGCTATCGCAAGCACCTGTCTGGTGGTTCTCACCGGGTGTACCGGCGGGTTATCCAAGGCAAATGAAAATTCCTTTGTATCGGGAAATGGTGCGGCGGTATACATCAAGGCAAGTGATCGAAAGCCAGCCCCAGTTATCTCTGGCAAAGTTCTTGATGGTTCAACACAGACGCTCGTCAGTTCGAAAGTTAGCGTCATTAATGTGTGGGCTTCTTGGTGCTCCCCCTGCCGAGCCGAGGCGCCAGTTATTCAAGACTTCTCCCAAAAATATCCAAACGTGCAATTCGCCGGGATTCTCACCAGGGACAACATCTCCGCGGCGCAGAGTTTTGTTGCGCGCTTTGGCCTCACTTATCCCACCTTTACTGATGATTCGATCCTCACAAGTTTTCGTGGCACCTTGACTGCTAATGCGATTCCTACAACTTTGATCATTGATTCTGCAGGCTACGTCGCGGCACGAATCAGCGGCGAGTTATCCGTTGGGTTGTTGCGCGATTTGCTCGATAAAGTGATCAAGGATCCACGTCATGCGTAATTTCTTTGTCAATCAAGTCTTCGATGGCAATTTGATTTCGGCCATTGTCGTCGCCCTCCTCGCCGGTCTTATCTCTTTTTTCTCTCCTTGTGTCATTCCATTAGTCCCCGGTTATCTCTCTTACGCGGCGGGCATGACGGAAGTACGAACTCGGGGCCGAACTGCGCTGGGTTCTCTCCTCTTCGTGCTTGGATTCTCAGCGCTCTTCATCTCCTATGGCGCGCTATTTGGCACGCTTGGCGCCACCATAAATAGCCACTCGACCTGGATATCCATTGTCTTCGGCTTACTCACCGTTGCCATGGGCGTTGTTTTCCTATTTAATCAAAGGTTCTATCGATCCTTTAAGCCGCAATGGAAGATTAAGGCTGGCTTGGTCGGGGCACCGATTTTGGGCTTTCTCTTCGGCATCGGTTGGACGCCTTGCATTGGTCCAACTTTAGGTGCGGTTCAGGCGCTCTCATTTCAAAGTTCCAGTGCGCTTCGTGGTGCCATCCTGAGCATCGCATATTGCATCGGATTAGGCGTACCTTTTATTGCCGTCGGGTTCTTCTTCGACCAGTCGCAGAAACTTCGGCGGGCAATTTCCCGGCGCGGCAATCTCTTAACAAAGTTTGGTGGAATTTTTCTGATCATTATTGGAATCCTTCAAGTCACCCAAATGTGGAATCAAGTCATGATTAACATCCGTAATCTCATATCTGGCTTTATCCCGGTGCTATAAATGAGCGAAGTTAACGAACTCGAGACGCTGGGCTTTCTCCGATGGATCTGGCGCCAACTCACCAGCATGCGCATCGCGTTAATCCTGCTCTTGCTTCTGGGTGTTGCGGCAATTCCCGGATCGATTTTCCCGCAGCGCAATCAGAATCCGATGAAGGTGCAAGAGTTTTATGCGAATAACCCCGGTATGGCACCTTGGTTGGATCGGTTCAAACTCTTCGATGTTTATAGTTCGCCCTGGTTTAGCGCAATCTATTTATTACTTTTTATCTCTCTAGTTGGCTGCGTGTTGCCACGAACACTGTCTCATCTCAAAGCTATCGGCGCTAAACCGCCTTTAACTCCAAAATTCTTGAATCGGATGGAGTTCTTTCACGAAGTTCGATCCGATGAAGAGTCGGTGCTTGACGAGGCGCAGGCCTGGTTGAAAAAACACCATTTTCGAATTCGTCGTGAACCCACTTCGATATCCGCTGAAAAAGGCTTCCTTCGTGAAACAGGAAATTTACTTTTTCATCTCTCTTTGCTCTTGATCTTGGTTGCGGTCGGAGTCGGCTCACTCTTCGGTTCTAAGGGCGAAACGATATTGAACGTTGGGGATCGATTTATCAATACCCCAACTTCCTACGACAATCTTGCATTCGGTAAATTTCAATCGGAAGGATCGCTGCGACCATTCGCATTAACTGTTAAAGATTTTCGTGCGACTTATGATCCTGCGACCAATGCACCCTTGGATTATGTCTTGACCGTTAAAACTTCTAACCCAGTAGGTGCCAAGCCTGCGACGCATATCATCAAAGTAAATTCGCCACTCACTTTTGGCAGTACAAAGATCTATCTTCAGGCAAATGGTTATTCGCCCGTTGTCACAGTTCGAGATGGCAGTGGAAAATTGATCTTCCAAGGAGCAGTGCCATTTTTGCCCCAAGATGCGAATTTGACGTCGACTGGTGCAATCAAAGTTCCAGATATGAAACCGCAGATTGGCTTTGTCGCTAGTTTTCTGCCCACCGCTGATCGTTCTGCAAGTCGAGGCGCATTTTCCGCATACCCCGAAGTACTTGACCCTCGCCTGCTCTTCTCGGTTTGGCAAGGTAATCTCGGTTTGGATACCGGAGTACCCCAATCTGTCTACCGCATTGATACTTCAAAGATGACACGATTAGGGCTCAAAGTATTAGAACTGCATCAGAGCTATAACTTTGGCAAAGGCACAATCACTTTCGATGGGTGGAAATCGTGGGTCAATCTTCAGATTGTCGATGACCCAGGGAAGATGTACGCGCTGTTCGGAGCGATATTCGCGGTTCTAGGTTTGTTGATTTCGCTCTTCACTCGCCAACGTAGGATTTGGGTAAAACTTGATGGGACCCTTCAAGTTGCAGGTTTAGCAAAGAATGGCATGCCAGGTTTGTCGGAGGAGATCGATTCATTGATGAAGAAGCTGAGTAAAGAATCTGAGGTTCAAGAGTGAGTTCCCGTAATTATGCATACTTGTCGAACTACGCGATCTATTCCGCAATGGTCGTCTATACGATTGCGTTTTTCGCGCATGCTGTAGAGGTTGCCTTCTCGGTTCGAAACGCGGAGGTGAAAATCGATGCCATCTCCGGCGCGGAGGTAAAAAGTAAGACGGACTTTGACTTCACCAGAACCGAAAAGAGTGGCCGCATTGGGTCGGCGATGATGTTCCTTGCCTTTCTTTTGCTCTTTGCTGGCGTAATTTTTCGGGCGCTCTCGGCGCATCGAGTCCCTTGGGGCAATATGTATGAATTCTCCATAACTGGCGCGCTGGCATTTACCGGGGCTTATCTTTTTGCTTTGGCGAAGTACAAAATTCGTTGGCTGGGATTACCTGTCGCTATTGCAGTTCTTCTTACCTTAGGTACTGCCGTCACAATCCTTTATCGACCAAGCGCGCCCTTAGTGCCAGCCTTGAAGTCCACCTGGTTAGCCATTCACGTCTCTTCTGCAATTGTCTCTGGTGGGGTATTCCTCCTGGCCAATGCTGTTGCGGCCACTTACCTGATACTCGATCGCTATGAACAACGCGGTGCTCGGCCGACTTGGGCCGAAAAATTGCCATCCTTGGAGGTCCTTGACCAACTCTCTTACCGCCTAGTTGCATTTGTCTTCCCGCTCTGGACCTTTGCTGTTATCGCAGGCGCTATCTGGGCCGAATCTGCTTGGGGACGTTACTGGGGTTGGGATCCAAAGGAGACCTGGGCATTCATCACCTGGGTGGCATACGCAGCCTATCTACACGCTCGAGTTACCATAGGTTGGCGCGGTCGTCGCGCAGCTTGGCTCTGCCTCTTTGCCGGATCGACTTTCTTATTCAATTACGTCTATGTCAATATTTGGGGCACCGGGCGACATACTTATTCGGGGTTATAAATGATGACCGATGCGGCTCGTAGACTCAATTTGCTGGCTCAGATAAATGAGAGCACGTCATATCTAGAAATTGGAGTATTTAAAGGGCTCACCTTTCATGCCGTAGAGGTGGCAGACAAAGTCGGCGTGGACCCGAATTTTCAATTTGAAATTTCCGAGTACCAGAGCGATGTCACTCAACTAGTTTCACAGCCCTCAGACAATTTTTTCGAGGAGTTAGATCCAGAGGCGGTCTTCGACTTGATCTACTTGGATGGGTTACACACTTTTGAACAGACTTACCGTGACTTTTGCAATGCACTTTTGCACTCGCATTCACAGACCATTATTTTGATTGATGATGTCTATCCGACCGATCCATTTGGTGTTTTCCCGACCCAAGAGATCGCGATTTCCGAACGCGCGAAAATGGGTTTCTTTAGTCCGGCTTGGTGGGGCGATGTCTACAAGATCAATTACATGATTCATGATTTCCACCCAGCCCTTAATTATGCGTTGGTAAATCCTCGCAACAACGCTGGCCAATTGATTGTTTGGTTTGAAGGAAAGAAGAGCCGACGACCCATCATCGACTCGATTGAGTCGATAGCCAGAATGGACTACCTCGGATTTGTAGACACTTGCGCACAACTTCATCCCATGGAGGAAGAGGAGGCCATCTCGGTGGTGGCAGCGGATCTGATTTAGTTAAAGATTTTTTAGAAAGTCTGGATCATCATCAGGAGGCACTTGGCGGCGAGGGCGCTGGTTGGGGCTGCGTTTTGGCCGACCTGCGATAAACCAAGCAATGGTGCCGAGCGTGGCAAGAAATAGTACGACTAAAAGCCAACCCCACTTCGGGAGATTGCGAATCTCATCTTGGGGGGTGCGAGCGCAATCAAAGAGGCCATAGATTTGTATTGCGAGTGGGATGACATAGAGAAGGAAACGCATACCTCGGAGTTTACCCAGTTGTGGCAGAGTGCGAGTTATAACCAGAGGGCAAGGGCCAAAGTTGTGGATAACAGGAGTTGCAGCCGCGCGGTCTTTCCCAGCAACGGAATGAGATCTCGCCCAGCGCTGCCGGCCATAATCTTTCCTGAAATTTTGATCGTGAAGGGAATCAAAACCACGCTCAGTAAAACCCATGGGGTGATGGTTGCGGCGAGCAAAACCGTGAAATGAGCCAGCGCCAGCAGTCCAATAAAGAGATAACGAGCATTGGCATCTCCAATGCGCACTGCAACCGTTCG
The DNA here is from genome assembly GCA_037133095.1 of Actinomycetes bacterium. Classification (GTDB taxonomy): domain Bacteria; phylum Actinomycetota; class Actinomycetes; order Nanopelagicales; family Nanopelagicaceae; genus CAIMZW01. Next base: position 42,138 of record JBAXOT010000006.1, on the reverse strand, counting down.
TTTTCCAACAAGTGCATCTTTGGGCAGGTCGCGCAGATTATTAATTGCCAAAAGCGCACAAGCCAAGGCCCCGACTGGAATTGCCAAGAGAAAACTCTGCCACGAGATTTTCTGACTCTGGGCAAAGTAACTGCCCATAGTGGCTACCAGGCCGAAGAAAATAAAGACCGATACTTCACCCAAGCCCGAGTAGCCATATGGTGACTTTCCACCGGTGTAATTCCAGGCTGCGATGATGGCAATGATCCCGACAGCAATCAACCACAGCGAAGTTCGCAAGGCCAGAACTGCACCAAATATGGAAGCGAGGAGAAAAGCAAGGTACGCAGCACGCTTCACGCTCTGTGCACTTGCCATTCCGCTGGCAACTAATCGGATAGGTCCGACTCGAACTTCATCTGTTCCTTTAACGCCATCCGAGTAGTCATTGGCGTAATTAACTGCGATTTGCAGCAACAGACTTACTGCGAGGGCGAGTAACGCATTAACAATGGCGAGTGAACCGTGCTGATTGCGTTGCAAGGATGTGCCCACGAGCACCGGAGCGATGGCCGCCGGCAGGGTTCGAGGTCTGGCTCCGAGTAGCCACTTCTTCATTCTCGCCCCACTTCCGATCTTTCTAGTAAATCTTGCAAGAATTTCCGGTCTGGCTTGCCAATTCCCATCATGGGCAGTTTCTCGAGAATAAGGATCTCCTTAGGCGAAGCCTCGGCACCAAATTTAGAGATCATCACCTGACGTAAGTGATCGTGATCGAAATCGTGATCTGCGGCTAAGCATAACTTTTCCCCCCACTGCGCATCCGGGATGGCAAAAGCGATGAAATTTAGCTCCGGGAAAATTTCCCCAGCAGTGCTCTCCACTAAAGAGAGCGAAACTTTCTTTCCCCCCGTGATGATTTGGTCATCTATCCTGCCGGTAACTTCTACGTGACTATCGGTTATTGATCCAAAATCGCTGGTAGTGAACCAACCATCGCTGGTTAGTTCGCGCCACAATTCTTGATTATTGAGATATCCCATCGCCATTGATGGACCGCGAAGTTGAATCTGGCCTGCGTCAGTAATTCGCGCTTCCACTCCAGATACCGGGGTGCCATCGTAAATACAACCACCACACATTTCCGTCATTCCGTAGGTCGTGACAATCTCGATCTGCTGCAACTTGGCATCTCGGATTAAATGTTCGTTGGTTTTTGCACCACCAACCAGGACGCGCTTTGCTGCATGCAAGTGTTCTAGCAACTGCTGATCACCGTTTAAAGCTCGGTGTAACTGAGTTGGGACAATGGATACAAATTCGGCTGGAACCAAGATCTTGGCCCCGCGGTTATCCAGCGTTGCAGTGCCCAATTCGATTGAACGGATCAGAACATTGATGCCGGCGATATGGTCAATAGGTAAGAGCAGTGACCAGCGTTCTCCGCTCTTGGCGCCGAGGTATTTATGGGCCGCTCGTGCTGAAGCTGTGAGTGCGCTCGCCGAGATCGCAACCGATTTAGCCATCCCGGTCGAACCACTGGTTGCGACTATGACAGCAACCTCAGATTGGACGACTCTCTCCGTCACTGGGCCAAAAGCCAGAGCTGGACCTTCACTACGGAGCGCCGAAAAGAGCGCCTCCGCTACCTGTGGGATAGCCCACTCCTCGGTAACGTTTATGACATTACGTTGTGACGAATTCACCATGGTCACCGTAGGCTATCTATATCTTTTTCAAGGGGGAAATGTGAGCAAGCCATTCAAACGCGAACCTGGCGATAGAACGATTCCAGCCTGGGCAATGGGTGTCGGCGGCGAGGATTTCAGCGACGTGATCTATCAGGTCGCCGAAGGTATGGCAAAGATCACCATTAACCGACCTCAGGTCCGAAACGCATTCCGACCAGAGACGTTGGCCGAACTGGAGCGGGCTTTCTCGCTGGCCCGAGATAACGATGAAGTCGGTGTCATTATTTTTACTGGCGCAGGAAATGAGGCTTTCTGTTCAGGTGGCGACATCAATGTTCGCGGTGATGACGGCTACATCGGTTCGGACAGTTTGGGTAAAAAAGGAATTGGTCGCCTCAACGTTCTTGACCTTCAGATTCAAATTCGTCGATTGCCAAAACCAGTGGTTGCCATGGTTGCCGGGTGGGCAGTCGGAGGCGGCCACGTACTGCACGTCGTCTGCGATTTAACGATCGCCGCCGAGAACGCGAAATTTGGTCAAACCGGACCTATGGTTGGTTCTTTTGATGGTGGCTATGGCGCAGGATTGCTGGCCGCACACATCGGGCAGAAGAAAGCGCGAGAGATTTGGTTTCTTTGCCGGCAATACGATGCGACAGAAGCACTTGAAATGGGCCTGGTCAACACGGTCGTACCGCTCAATGAACTCGAAGCAGAAACCGTTTCTTGGGCTCGTGAAATGTTGCGCCACTCACCTATGGCGCTGCGCCTTATTAAGGCGGGAATGAATGCCGCAGATGATGGTCTCGCCGGTGTCCAGCAATTGGCTGGCGATGCGACCTTGCTCTTTTACTTAACAGAAGAGGGACAAGAAGGACGCAACGCTTATAAAGAAAAACGGGAACCTAATTTCGATAAGTTTCCCAAGCGCCCTTAAATGACGCTCTCCTCCGATCTGCGGGGCGTCTTTCAGGATGCCGCTGTGGTTGCACTTCCAACTCGGACAGACTTTCGGGGTATCTCGGTTCGAGAGGCCTTTCTCTTTCGTGGAACTCATGGCTGGAGCGAGTTTTCACCATTTGTCGAGTATGGGAGTAAAGAATCGAAAGTCTGGTTGCAGGCGGCGATTGAAGGCGCGTATCAACCTTGGCCCCAATTTTTTCGCACCGACATTGCGATTAATGCAACGCTGCCGCGGATTTCCCCGAATGAGGTGCCTGATTTTCTATCTCGGTTTCCGGGCTGCACAACTGTCAAAATGAAAGTCAATGATTTCATTTCTGACGCTGATCGATTAGAAGCCGTTCTCGACCAGATTCCCGATGCCAAAATTCGCCTTGATGTGAATGGCGGATGGTCACTGCACGAAGCACTGCTCTATCTGCACGACTACAACCTGCGCTTTGGAAAAGTATTTGAATACGTTGAACAACCGTGCGAATCTCTGAGCGACTTGGCGAAATTAAGAGCCGAGATCCCATTCCCCATAGCCGTAGATGAGTCAATTCGGAAGAACTTGAGTGGCGACCTCCAGGAGTTGAGCGCAATTGCCGATGTTGCCGTCATCAAGTGGGCGCCTTCAGGCGGCATTTCTGCCGCGCACAAATTAATTTCGGAGATCAACCTGCCTGTTGTTGTTTCGAGTGCGCTAGAAACTTCAATCGGGATTTCACACAATTTGGCGCTTGCTGCTTCCTTGCCTGAACTCACTTTCGCTTGTGGCTTGGGCACCCTTGCTTTACTCAATGGCGACATTGCAGAAGATCCATTGATTGTGGATTCGGGTCGAATTTCCGTTCGCCGGGTTCACGTTAATGCGGAGTTGCTTGAGAAATATCGGGCTGCTCCCGAGCGCGAGGCTTGGTGGCACAATAGAATGGAAAGCCTGTGGGATGAAGAGTTTGCTTTACACATAGATAAATTGGGGTGGCTGAAATGATTTCCGCGACCACCCTCGCCCGTTCCGTAATCAGACAATTGCTGGAATTGGGAGTCTCCGATTTTGTTCTTTCGCCGGGCTCGAGGAACGCGCCATTATCTGTTGCGTTATACGAAGCTTATGAGGCAGGGATGGCAGACCTTCATATTCGAATTGACGAACGTGGGGCTGGATTTTTTGCTCTAGGCATTGCGAAGGCGACCAACAACTATGTTGTGGTTATTTGTACCAGCGGAACTGCGGCGGCTAATTACTATCCCGCAGCGTTGGAAGCCTTTCATTCGGGCAGTAAATTAATTGTCATTACGGCCGACCGACCGGCTCGCCTTCGACGCACGGGGGCGAATCAAACCACCGAACAACAGGAGATGTTCGGGGTTCTCTCCTCCTTCGATATCAGCGAAATAGTTAATCTCTCATTGCTCGTAGGTAATGGACCCTTGCATCTCAATGTGCAATTTGATGAGCCGCTTTTATCTGATGGTAAAAACGATTGGCTCGCAGGTCTTAAACAATTTCCGTTTGCGCCGAAAGTTTCCCACGGCGAGGGGTTGCTTCTTTCGGGAAATGGCGTTGTTGTCGTTGGTCATGATCGTGGGGGATTTTCCGTGGCGGAAGTCTTGACCTTCACGAACACTTTAGGTTGGCCGGTGATTGCAGAAGACCCGCTTTCGTTTCCGAACGCAATTGCACACGCTTCAATTTTTTTAGCGGACGAAGAAATTCGGAGATCGCTACCTGCTAAATCCGTCATTGTGATAGGACGGACCACGCTATCTCGAAGCATAAATACTTACATTCAAAGTGCAGCGAAAATTATCGTTGTGGATCCTCGAGTCGAGACGGTTGATACCGAGCGCACGGCGGACCTTCTCTTTCTTTCGTTGCCGGAAATAACCTTGGCAGGTGGCATTGATGGGACGTGGTTGCCGAAATGGAAGATGACATCAGCGCTGGCGGCGGAGAGTTTTGATTTGACCAGGGTCTGGACCGAACAGACTGCAATAAATGCCATAGTTCGAAATCTGCCGGAAGGCTGCGCGCTCTTTATCGGATCATCGCGCCCGATTCGGGATGTCGAAGCATTTGCCCATCCTCGTTCTGGAATTTCGGTATTTGCTAATCGAGGTCTAGCCGGTATCGACGGGAATATATCGACCGCGATGGGGATCGCCACCAGGTACGAAAGGGCTTATGCAATCATCGGTGACTTGACTTTTCTGCACGATGTTTCGGCACTGGTAAATTCCCCTAAAATTAATCTTACGATCTTTGTTATTGATAACAATGGGGGTGGGATATTTTCCACTCTGCCACAAGCCGGCGTGAATGGTTTTGAAAGAATATTTGGAACTCCGCATAACCAAGATTTACCGCGGATTGCCCGTGGCTTTGGCATTCCCACAGATCAGGTGAAGTCACTTTCAGATATTGAAAAGATTATTGCCCATCAAAGCAAGGGGATTGAGATTGTTATCGTCGAAGTCCCCGACCGCGAGAGCAATGCAGCAAATCTTAAACTGCTGTATCAGAGCGCTTCTAGTGCGGTACGCATTGGTAATAATTTAGATTGACTTTCTGCTAATTCTTGTTGCGGATCCGATCCTGCGACAATCCCACAACCGGCAAATATCCGAATAGATTTCTTGTCGGGTGCGAGTTCGCCACAGCGAAGCGCGATTCCCATTTCACCATCACCGCGGGCATCTATCCATCCGACCGGGCCGGCATAGCGGCCACGTTGCATGCCTTCAATCTCCGAGATCAGAGATTCCGCGATTTTTGTTGGAGTTCCACATACTGCAGCGGACGGATGGAGTTCAGTTAAGAGGGTGAAGATGTCGACGGGAACGGCGGATTCATTAACGACGCCAGTCACGTCGGTTGCGAGATGCATAACATTTGTCAGGTGGAGCACAAAAGGTGAGTCTGGAATATTTGTCGACGAACAAAACGGCGCCAATGCCTGAGCAACCGATCGAACGGCGTACTCATGCTCCTCTAAATCTTTTGAAGATCTTGCGAGCGAGGCTGCGAGTGCGAGGTCTTTGAGCTCGTCGCCCGTATTACGAATTGTTCCGGCCAGAATTCGGGAAGTCACCAATGATTTGCTCAGACGCACCAGTAACTCCGGAGTCGCACCGATTAAATTCGAAACCAGAAAGATCCACGTAGAGGGATACTCATTTTCTAATCGCTGAATGAGGGCGCGGCGAGAAATTTCCGCCGAGGAATGTGCGTTGATGTCACGAGCGAGAACCACTTTGTCCAAGCCACCTGCTTTTATCCGTTCAACAGCGTCAGCGACGCGCAATTTCCATTCCTCGTTCGAGATAGAGCCATCGCTCCAAGAGATTTCCCCTTCAGAACGTGGTGCAACCAATTGATCGACCTTTGGTTGCGGACCGTCACCAATCCATGTGATCCAGGACTTTCCATTCTTCTGACCAACGATTACCTCGGGAATGACTAACTCGGATTCGTCGTCGGGGGAGAAAGAAAAAGATCCGAAGAGTATGGGACCGGTTCCACTGCCGTGGACGTGGTTATGAATCGAAAAAGTACTTAGCTGCTCCTGCCACCACTTTCTGGCGTCAGCAAATCTATTAACGCCGGAAACGCGCTTGCTCGCCCACGTGCCAAAACCAATAAGCCCATCTCCGCCTCGAATCCAGGAGGTGGCGAGTTCGAGGTCGCTGGATATCTCAGCGAGCTTTGGTGGCTCGCCAAGAATTTCGGTAGTTAAGGAAATTGCCATGAAGAGTTAGATTATTTGGGGGAGACGAATCGCCAAACAGTGGGCAGGGCCGTGCTTGCAATCGCGATTTTGATGATCTCGCCAAGTAAGAAGGGGGTTAAGCCCTTAGAGAAGGTCCAACTCCAGTTTTGGCTGGTCGCGTGGTGCAGCCAGACCAGACCCGCGGTGAAGATAACCAAATCACCAATCACCATCGTGGGGATGACGGTGAGAATCTTTTGATCCCATTTCCGCCCCGCCAGCGCGCCAGTGATGGCCGAAGCCAGCAACATTCCGGCCAAATAGCCGCCCGTTGGTCCGGTAAATCTGGCCAATCCGTGGCTACCTGAGGCAAAAATTGGCGCCCCTGCGACCCCCATCAAGATATAGAAAGCGAAAGTGGCGAAGCCAAGGCTGGCACCGTAGGCAGTTCCCAGCAGCAGAACTGCCAGAGTTTGACCAGTAACTGGCACGGGCGAGCCAGGAATAGGGATGGCAATCTGCGCCATCAGACTAAGAAAAAGCGTGCCGCCGAGAATAAATCCAGTTTGGGTGAGCAAAGTTGTTCGGGGAACAAGCGCAGTGCGCAGCGTGGAAAGGTGGTTCACGGACATTTCAAACACTTCCTCACTTATATGTCGAATCGAGGTGCAGCCAGACGAAGTTGTGGAGTGAGCCTACTAGGGCGAGAATATACGTGTGAGTAGAGCTGATATGGGAAAAAATCCAGAGGAAGTTTCAGCGATGTTCGATGGGGTGGCTAAGCGCTACGACATTTTGAATGACCTCTTGAGTTTGGGTCGGACCAAAGCCTGGCGCCGGGCTGCTACTGCGATTATCGGACCTAAACCCGGGATGAAAATCCTCGATATTGCGGCTGGAACCGGATCTTCCAGCGAACCACTAGCCGATGCCGGTGCAGAGGTGATTCCGCTCGATTTTTCCGAAGGAATGTTGGCTGCTGGTCGAAAAAGGCACCCAAATCTGCCCTTCACCCACGGCGATGCGCTGAATTTGCCTTTTTCGCCTGATACTTTCGACCTGACGACCATCTCTTTTGGCCTTCGAAACACCTCTGATACCTCGGCAGCCCTAAAAGAGGCGCTTCGAGTGACAAAATCGGGTGGCAGAATCGTCGTGGTTGAGTTCTCTCAACCCACCAATCTGATCTTTCGGACCATCTATGTGAACTACCTCATGCGCGCACTCCCTACCATTGCCCGCAAAACTTCCTCCAATCCCGATGCATATATCTATCTGGCAGAGTCAATTCGCGCCTGGCCGAACCAAAAGAATTTGGCCGCGCTACTCACGCAAGCCGGGTGGGAGCGAGTTGGTTGGCAGAATCTGACATTTGGGGTTGTCGCAGTTCACATCGGGCATAAGCCCGTGAACCCCAAAAGTTAACCAACACACTCTCCGCTAACCCCTAGACTTCGGAATCGTGAACCCATACGTACCAATTTTGGTTATTGGAGCCATCGGATTCGGCTTCGCAGCGTTCTCAGTCATCGCAGCCGGAATCACTGGTCCAAAGCGTTACAACCGCGCAAAGTCAGATGCTTACGAATGTGGCATCGAGCCATCCCCACAAGCAGCAGGTGGTGGTCGGTTCCCGGTTAAATATTTCTTAACCGCCATGCTCTTTATAGTTTTCGATATTGAAATAGTTTTCTTGTATCCATGGGCTGTCTCTTTCGACAAACTTGGACTCTTTGGCTTGGTAGAGATGGTTATTTTCATCGCGACAGTCTTTATCGCCTACGCCTATGTTTGGCGCCGCGGCGGATTGGAATGGGATTAAACATGGGCCTAGAAGAGAAATTACCGAGCGGTTTTGCGCTCACGACCGTTGAAGGTCTCGCAGGTTACATGCGAAAGAATTCGCTGTGGCCAGTGACTTTCGGTCTCGCCTGTTGCGCTATTGAGATGATGGCTGCCGGCGGTGGAAAATATGACTTAGCTCGTTTTGGTATGGAAGTTTTTCGACCATCCCCTCGCCAAGCCGATTTAATGATTGTGGCTGGTCGAGTCTCAAACAAGATGGCGCCAGTCCTACGACAGATTTACGATCAAATGGCGGCACCAAAGTGGGTAATTGCAATGGGAGCCTGTGCCTCATCCGGTGGCATGTTTAATAATTACGCAATTGTGCAAGGCGTAGATCACATAGTTCCAGTAGACATTTATCTTCCAGGATGCCCACCTCGCCCAGAGATGTTGATGGATGCGATTTTGAAATTGCATGAACAGATTGGCACCACCAAGTTGGGTGTTAATCGAGATGAAGTAGTTCGACAAGTCGAAGCCGCGGCGCTCGCAGCCAAACCAACACATCAACTGAACGGGCTACTACGTTGACCGATAACAATGTACCCAGCAACGAAACGGGAATGTTCGGCGTCTCAGGTTCCGGTGATACCTCCGGTTACAGCGGTTTAGTTCGCTCATCCCTCTCCGCTGGCTCTTCCGAACGACCCTATGGCAGTTACTTTGATGATCTAGCCGATGATCTCGAACGTGCGTATCCGGCCTTTAGCGATGCGATCGAAAAGGTAGTTGTCGATCGGGGCGAACTTACACTTTATGTGAAGCGAGATCGGCTGTTTGAAGTCGCGCGCATTCTTCGCGATGAGCCATCACTGCGATTTGAAATGTGCATGGGCGTCAATGGCGTGCACTATCCAGACGAAACTGGCCGCGAACTTCATGCGGTTTACCCCTTACTTTCGATCACACATAATCGTCGCGTTCGTCTTGAGGTTGCGATTCCTGATGCCGATCCACATGTTGCTTCCCTTGTCGAACTTTGGGCCGGAAATAACTGGCACGAACGTGAGACCTATGACATGTTCGGAATCATTTTCGACGGGCACCCTGGACTTACTCGAATATTGATGCCCGATGATTGGGCAGGTCATCCGCAGCGAAAGGATTACCCGCTAGGTGGAATTCCCATTGAATATAAAGGCGCAACAGTTCCGGCACCGAGTGAAAGAAGGGCATATCGATGAGCACTGACGCATATGCCTCCTCACGGCAAACTACTGAGGGTCGCGTTTACTCCGTTACTGGTCAAGACTGGGATTCACTGGTTACCGAAATTGGGGCGACGAAAGAAGAGCGCGTAGTTGTCAATATGGGACCACAGCACCCATCAACCCACGGCGTACTGCGTCTCGTGCTTGAACTCGAAGGTGAAACTGTCACCGAAGCCCGTGCTGGTATTGGTTATCTACACACCGGCATCGAAAAAAATACTGAATATCGCACCTGGACTCAGGGCGTCACCTTTGTCACACGAATGGATTATCTCTCGCCCATATTTAGCGAAACTGCCTATTGCCTTGGAATTGAAAAGCTCTTAGGGATTACCAACGATGTTCCCGAACGAGCCAGCGTCATTCGCGTGATGATGATGGAGTTCACTCGAATCTCATCCCATCTTGTTGCACTTGGTACTGGCGCACTGGAACTCGGAGCTCTCACACCGATGCTTTTCGCATTCCGCGAGCGCGAAAAAGTTCTAGATATTTTTGAAATGATCTCCGGCCTTCGCATGAATATGGCATACGTTCGTCCAGGTGGAGTTGCGCAAGACCTTCCAGAAAACGCGATCCCACGAATTCGCGAGACGGTGAAAGAACTTCGACACAACTTTAAAGACAACGCAAAGTTGCTGATCGGAAACACCATTTGGATGAAACGAACTCAAGGAATTGGATATCTAGATCTGGCTGGATGTACAACACTTGGCATCACCGGTCCGATCCTGCGCTCTGCCGGCCTGCCTTGGGATTTGCGCAAGGTTCAACCATATTCCGGATACGAGAACTATAAATTCGATGTCGTCACGACTGATACCTGCGATGTCTATGGCCGATTCCTTATCCGTATGTTGGAACTGGAAGAGTCACTTCGCATCATTGAACAAGCCTGCGATAAGTTAGAAAAACTCGATGGCGCTCCGGTGATGGTTGCAGATAAGAAGATTGCTTGGCCAGCCCAACTCTCCGTTGGGGTAGATGGAATGGGCAACTCTCTGGACCATATTCGGGAAATCATGGGCTCATCCATGGAGTCCTTAATTCACCACTTTAAATTAGTCACCGAAGGCTTCCGAGTTCCTGCTGGTCAGGTTTATTCAACGGTTGAATCGCCTAAAGGCGAGATGGGTGTGCATATGGTTTCTGATGGCGGCACTCGTCCTTATCGCATTCACTTCCGCGAACCATCCTTTAATAATTTGCAATCCATATCCGCAATGTGTGAAGGCAGTTTCATCGCCGACGTAGTTGCGGCCGTCGCTTCTATTGACCCTGTGATGGGTGGTGTTGATCGATAATGGCTTTTCATTCCGACCAAATGGCAATCATGGATTCCATCATTGCGCGTTATCCACGAAAGCGTTCGGCGATCATGCCGCTGTTGCATTATGTCCAGTCGGTGTACGGCTACGTCACCTCTGACGGCATTGAAATAATTGCCGAAAAACTTGACCTCGCCACCGCAGAGGTAACCGCAGTTTCAACCTTTTATACCCAATACAAGCCAGAACCAGTCGGCGAATATCACGTCGGCGTCTGCACGAATACTTTGTGCGCGGTCATGGGCGGCGACGCTATCTTCGCGGCCGTCAAAGAGCATTTAGGTATTGAAAATGATGGCGTGACGGAAGATGGCAAGATTTCAATCGAGCACATCGAATGTAATGCGGCTTGCGATTACGCTCCCGTTGTCATGGTCAACTGGGAGTTTTACGATAACCAGACCGTTCAAAGTGTTATCGACCTTATTGATGGGGCAACGGCGGGCAACCCACCGGCTCCAACACGTGGTCCGAATACTTTGCGAACCTGGAAAGAGAATTCTGCAGTTCTTGCCGGGCTATCCGATGGCCTGGCGCATGAAGGTCTTGCTGCTGGGGAACCATCACTACTTGGACTAAGAATTTCGCAATCTGCGGGGGGAAACTCATGACCCAACTAACTCCCGTTCTCTCCGCCCACTGGGATGAGAAAGACTCTTTTACGATCTCGGCTTACAAGCGACACGGTGGCTATACCGCGGTGAAGAAGGCGCTCGCAATGGAACCCGATGCGGTTATTCAAACCGTTAAGGATGCCGGACTTCGCGGACGCGGTGGCGCCGGCTTTCCGACTGGAATGAAGTGGGGCTTTATCCCACAAGGCGATAACAAAGACCATTACCTCGTTGTGAATGCGGACGAATCCGAACCTGGAACTTGCAAAGACACACCATTGATGATGGCCAACCCACACGTTCTGATCGAAGGCATCGTCATCGCCTCGTATGCAATTCGCGCGAACTATGCCTTTATTTATATTCGTGGTGAAGTTGTCCACGTAGTCCGTCGGTTGCAACAAGCGATAGCCGATGCTTATGCCCAAGGACTTCTCGGAAAGAATATTCAAGGCTCGGGCTTTGATCTCGAACTCGTTCTCCACGTCGGCGCCGGTGCTTACATCTGCGGTGAAGAGACAGCTCTCCTGGATTCACTCGAAGGATTCCGCGGTCAACCACGACTTCGGCCGCCATTTCCTGCCATCGCCGGTCTCTACGCCAAACCAACTGTCGTTAATAATGTCGAATCAATCGCCTCGGTTCCTTCGATCATTAACAATGGTCCAGAGTGGTTTTCTGCGATGGGGACCGAGAAGAGCAAGGGTTACACGTTGTACTCGCTCTCGGGTCACGTTGCCAACCCAGGACAGTTCGAAGCGCCTTTGGGAATCACCTTGCGCGAACTTCTCACTCTCGGAGGTGGAATTCGTCAAGGGCATCAATTGAAATTCTGGACCCCTGGTGGTTCTTCAACTCCGCTCTTTACTCAAGATCATCTCGATGTGCCTCTGGATTATGAAGGCGTTTCGGCTGCCGGTTCCATGCTTGGCACCAAGGCGTTGCAGATTTTTGATGAAACCACTTGTGTAGTGCGTGCCGTGCTTCGTTGGACCGAGTTCTACAAGCATGAGTCATGCGGAAAATGCACCCCTTGTCGTGAAGGCACGTGGTGGTTGGTCCAGATCTTGCGCGATCTAGAAGCCGGCAAAGGTACTGCGGCTGACCTCGATAAATTATTAGATGTCGTGGACAACATCATGGGACGCTCTTTCTGCGCACTGGCAGATGGCGCCGCCAGCCCCATCATTTCATCGCTCAAACACTTCCGTGAGGAATATATGCAACATCTTGCCTTGGGCGCTTGCCCATTTGATCCAGTTGCTTCAACCTTGTTCGCAACGGCAGGTGCGTAATGACTCCTGAAGTATTAACCGAAGTTGACATGATTACCGTCATCATCGACGGCTTTGAAGTAACAGTTCCCAAAGGCACTTTAGTTATTCGTGCGGCAGAGAAGCTCGGAATTCAGATTCCCCGATTCTGTGACCACCCGCTGCTCTCACCAGCAGGTGCTTGTCGGCAATGTTTGGTCGATATTGAAATTAATGGCCGGGCATTTCCCAAACCTCAGGCCTCTTGCACCATTCCGGTAGAAAACGGAATGATCGTGAAGACTCAACTCACCTCACCAGTCGCAGATAAAGCCCAAAAGGGCATTATGGAATTGTTGCTCATCAACCATCCGCTCGATTGCCCAGTCTGCGACAAAGGTGGCGAATGCCCACTGCAGAACCAGGCAATGAGCAATGGGCGCGGCGAATCGCGCTATGAAGGCGTCAAGCGAACCTTTGAAAAACCCATCAATATTTCCTCCCAAGTTTTGCTCGATCGCGAGCGTTGCGTGCTCTGCGCACGATGTACTCGTTTCTCCGAGCAGATCGCAGGCGACCCTTTTATTACGTTGAACGAACGCGGCGCACTGCAACAAGTAGGTATTTACGAGAAGGATCCCTTCGAGTCGTACTACTCCGGCAACACCGTTCAAATCTGCCCAGTTGGTGCCTTGACCGGAGCTTCGTATCGATTCCGTTCCCGGCCATTTGATTTAGTTTCGACGCCATCTGCTTGCGAACACTGCGCCTCGGGTTGTGCGATGCGTACCGATGTGCGACGTGGCAAAACTTTGCGACGACTAGCCGGTGAAGATGCTTCGGTAAACGAAGAGTGGAATTGCGACAAAGGTCGTTGGGCATTTAAATACATTTCCAGCAAAGAGCGAATTGCCTCACCTCAAGTACGTGGCGCCGATGGCGAACTCCACGATGCTTCTTGGCCAGAGGCGTTGGCTGCTGCAACTGCTGGGCTTAAAGGCAAGCGAGTTGGTGTTCTTGTTGGTGGTCGTGCCACTGTCGAAGATGCTTATGGCTACAGCAAGTTTGCTCGAGTTACCCTCGGCACAAACGATATTGATTTTCGGGCCCGGGCTTACAGCGATGAAGAAAGTTCATTTCTTGCTTCCGTCGTCCCTTCTTTGACCACTACTTATACAGATATTGATAAGGCCGACAAAGTTGTCCTGCTCGGCTTTGAGCCAGAAGATGAATCACCCATTGTCTTCCTTCGCATTCACAAGCAAGTTCGCAAGCGTTCACTTCCCGTCGTAACGGTCTCTTCCTTTACCAGTCGCGGCAGTCACAAACTTCGCGCTGAGGTAATTTCATCAGTTGCGGGAGCCGAAGCCGAAGCCATCTCTTCACTTACTGGTCTTACTGAAAAGTCAGTTGTCTTAGTAGGCGAACGACTTGCTGAAACTGCTGGCGCTCTCAGTGAAGTCGTCGCATTAATTTCTTCCTCTGGCGCTAAGTTGGCTTGGATTCCGCGTCGCGCTGGCGAACGTGGCGCTCTCGAAGCCGGCGCGGTGGGAAATCTTCTTCCTGGCGGTCGGCCAGTTGCAGATGCTTCGGCTCGAGTCGATCTTGCAACGGCATGGGCAGTCGAATCCGTACCAGCACTGGCCGGGCGTTCGACCCAAGAAATTTTGGCGGCCGCAGAGTCAGGCGATCTCGATGCCGTAGTTATCGGAGGCGTTGATCCTCTTGATATTTCTGCTACTGCGTTGAACTCACTGCTGAACACTTTTGTTCTCTCCTTTGAGCTCTCCAACAGCGCCGTTACTGCGATTGCAGATGTTGTTCTTCCAGTCGCCGCAGTAGCCGAGAAGAGCGGGTCTTTCCTGGATTGGCAAGGTCGGGCTCGATCTTTCGATGCTGCGATCGAAGGTGCGCTCACCCGCAGCGATGTTCGAATTCTTTCGATGCTCGCCGATGAAATTGGCACACCCATCAATCTGCCTTCAGTTACCGCCGCAGCCCGCGAAATTGCGACGATTGGGAAATGGGATGGTGCGCACGCGCCCTTTATGCCAACTGCAGCCGTGGCAGCACCTAGTGTTTCTGGCAACCAAGCGGTGCTCGCCTCTTGGCGCCAACTTCTTGACCTCGGAACTCTGCAAGCTGGAGAGGCCAACTTGGCTGGAACAGCGCGCGCAAGCGTGGCTCGAATTTCGGCAGGCCGAGCGACCGAACTTGGCGTCGCCAACGGCGATCTTGTTCAGGTATCGAATTCACGTGGTGCCATAACGGTTCCCGTTGAAATTAGCGACATCGACAACGCATGCGTGTGGCTGGCTCGTAATTCAGAAGGTTCCCAAGCGATTGCCACTCTCGGCAGTGTCAGCGGCGACGTAGTTACGGTGGTGAAAGCATGACATCGACTCAGCAATTGATAGGCAGTGATCCAGGGTGGATTATCGCACTCAAGGGACTCATCGTCTTCATTGTGTGCGTAGTTGCGACCCTGCTCTGTGTCTGGGGCGAACGGCGCATTGTCTCTTTCATGCAACAACGTGTTGGACCTAACCGAGTCGGTAAATTCGGTCTCCTGCAATCACTTGCCGATGGCGTCAAGTTGGCACTCAAGGAAGACCTCATTCCAAAAACTGCTGATCGCATTGTTTTCGTCATTGCACCAATCATCAGCGCGACCACCTGCTTCATGTCCTTCGCTGTTATTCCATTAACTGGCCACGTAAGGTTTTTCGGTCACCAGACGGTTATGCAGTTAACTGACCTTCCGGTTGGCGTGCTCTATGTTCTCGCCGTCGCTTCGGTTGGTGTCTATGGAATTGTTCTCGCGGGTTGGTCTTCGGGTTCGACCTATCCATTGCTCGGCGGACTTCGTTCTAGCGCTCAGGTTATTTCTTACGAAGTTGCAATGGGACTTTCCCTCGTTGCTGTATTTATCTATTCGGGCTCGATGTCCACAGCCGACATCGTGGCTGCCCAGCATCATTGGTGGTTCGCCGTTGTGCTCTTTCCATCTTTTGTTATCTATGCGATTTCGATGGTTGGCGAAACTAACCGAGCTCCTTTTGATCTTGCTGAAGCCGAAGGAGAATTGGTCGGTGGTTTCCACACTGAATATTCATCACTGAAGTTCGCACTTTTCTTTTTGGCTGAGTACGTCAACATTGTTGCGGTCTCATCCCTGGCCACCACCTTGTTCCTTGGCGGGTATCACGCGCTGCCAGGTCTTGGCTTTACCGAATCCTGGCTCGGTGGTTGGTTCACCATCGTCTGGTTCTTCCTCAAGGTCATCGGTTTCTTCTTCGTCTTCGTTTGGCTTCGTGGCACATTGCCGCGCATGCGATATGACCAGTTCATGAAGTTTGGCTGGAAGGTTCTGATTCCAGTGAGCCTGGCTTGGATCATGGTTGTCTCCACCCTTCGCGTAATGTCGCAGCGCAATGAAGGCAAGATCGTCATCACCAGTTTTACGGTTGGAGTCGTGCTCGTGGTTCTTGCCATTAGTTCACTCTTTGAATCTGCAAAGAATCGCCGCGAACGTGAAGATGCCCTCGGCGAGGTTGCCGCGCCTTCATTCCCAGTACCAGAAATTCCTCAACCACGAGCGGAGCAACTACATGGCTGAGTTTGATACTCCAGAAAACTTAGAACCGACCAGCGAACTGGCACCAGTTTCAGAACTTGGGTTGGCTAAAGCCTCGGAAGAGAGCACTCCGATTGCTGATCAATCTCCATCCGGTTTCTTCAAACAACTTCTGGGCTTTTGGGTCACTTTTGCCACGATGTTTAAGAAGCCCAACACTGTGCAATACCCGGAAGTCAAAGCCCCAACCGAAGAGCGATTTCATGGTCGCCATCAACTCAATCGTCATCCAGATGGTTTGGAAAAATGCATTGGTTGCGAACTCTGTGCTTGGGCATGTCCAGCAGATGCCATCTTGGTCGAGGGTGCCAACAACACTCCTGAGAATCAAGTCTCGCCGGGGGAGCGTTATGGCGCGGTTTACCAAATTAATTACCTGCGATGCATCTTCTGCGGTCTGTGCATCGAAGCCTGTCCAACTCGTGCCTTAACCATGACCAATGAGTACGAACTCGCCGACAACGACCGTGGCAAGTTAATTTTCGAAAAGGAAGATTTACTGGCACCACTTCGCGCCGGAATGTTGATGCCACCACATCCAATGTATCCAGGCGCTGATGACGGTACCTATTACCGTGGCGAAGTTCCTGGCTCTCATCCATCTCAAAGTCCGGAAGCGAACGCCCATGCTTAATCTCGCACTCCACGTTGGAAATACCAAGACCCCTGAGGCGCTCTTGTTTTGGCTGATGGCACCACTGGCCACACTTGCTGCACTTGGGATGGTGATGGCAAAGAAGGCGGTTCACTCCGCACTTCTCCTTGCTTGGGTCATGATTACCTTGGCCATCTTCTACATTGCCCAAGATGCGCTTTTCCTTGGAATTGTTCAGGTGGTTGTCTATACCGGCGCAGTGATGATGCTCTTCCTCTTTATTCTTATGTTGGTCGGTGTCGATAGTTCAGACTCTCTAGTCGAGAACATCAAAGGCCAACGTCCAGCCGCAATCGCTGCCGCTGTAGGCGTGGGTGGCTTGCTTATTACCTTGATTGGCAGAGCCTCATTGGGTCGGACCGCGGTTGGCTTGGATGCCAGCAACGCCAGCGGAAATGTCCAAGGTTTGGCCGAACAACTTTTTACTAAGTACGTGTGGGCTTTCGAAGTTATTTCCGCCTTATTGATCACGGCAGCTTTGGGCTCGATGGTCTTGGCACACAGCCAAAAGATTAAATCTCGAACTGCCCAGCGCGATCAATCGATTGCCCGCTTTCGTGCTGCTTCCTTGGCTAATGCTGCTGGTTTTCCGAGCTCTGGCGTCTTTGCCCGCCACAATGCAGTCGATGTTCCAGCGTTATTGCCAGATGGAACTGCCGCACCGACCTCCATTTCTGGAGTGCTCGAGGCTCGTGGCGACATGATTCCAAGCGCGCCGTTCCAGATGCAGCCAGTGAAAGAGGAGGAGAAGTAAATGGATATCTCGTATTACTTATACCTCTCGGCAATTCTCTTCACCATCGGCGCAGTTGGGGTGGTCGTCCGACGTAATGCCATTGTGGTCTTTATGTGCGTCGAGCTCATGCTCAATGCATCCAATCTCGCCTTCGTAACCTTTGCTCGAATCAACGGCAATCTCGACGGACAGGTCGCATCCTTCTTTACGATGGTTGTGGCCGCCTGCGAAGTTGTGGTTGGACTTGCGATCATCGTGACGATGTATCGCTCCCGTCGATCGGCGTCCGTTGATGACGCCAGTTTGTTGAAACGGTAACCATGACAACTAGCTCGCACTTGGTCTATCTCATAGCGTTGCCGCTATTCAGTTCAGCCTTGCTGTTATTGCTTGGCCGAGTCGCGGATAAGTGGGGTCATCTGCTTGCGACTCTGATTTCTGCCTCTGCCTTCGCGATAGGTGTTGCTGAATTCATCGCGATGCACAATCGTTCTGGCGCGGCTCGTGCCGCAACGCAGAAAATTTTCAGTTGGATTTCGGTGGGCAGCTTCAAGGTAGATGCCTCCTTGTTATTGGATCAGCTCTCCATCTGTTTCGTACTCTTGATTACGGGAGTCGGAACCCTGATTCATATTTACTCAATCGCCTATATGTCTCATGATCGCGATCGTCGCCGCTTCTTCGCATATCTCAACCTATTTATTGCCGCGATGTTGCTCTTAGTGTTGGGCGATTCATACCTCAACCTCTATGTTGGTTGGGAAGGCGTCGGACTCGCTTCGTACTTATTAATTGGTTTCTGGAATCAGAAACCGGCATACGCGACGGCCGCAAAGAAAGCCTTTGTTGCGAACCGTGTTGGTGACGTTGGGCTCTCCCTGGCCATCATGATCTCCTTCGCGCAATTTGGTTCAGTCTCTTTTGCAGGCGTGAAAGCCGGGGCGCCGCATGCTTCTAAGGCTGCGCTGACCGCTATTGGTTTGATGTTGTTGCTGGCGGCGGCTGGAAAGTCGGCCCAGTTCCCATTGCAGTCGTGGCTCGGCGATGCGATGGCTGGCCCAACGCCAGTATCGGCGCTGATTCATGCGGCGACGATGGTGACCGCCGGCGTCTATCTCATCACTCGCTCTAACTTCATCTTTGATGCTGCACCAACTGCGAGATTGATGGTGGCGATCGTTGGTGGGATTACCTTGCTCTTCGGTGCTTTGATTGGTACCGCCAAAGATGACATTAAGAAGGCGCTCGCCGCTTCGACCATGTCGCAGATTGGCTACATGATTTTGGCTGCTGGACTTGGTCCCGTTGGTTATGCGATTGCGATCATGCACCTTCTCACCCACGGCTTCTTTAAGGCTGGAATGTTCTTAGGTGCCGGCTCGGTCATGCATGGGATGGATGATGAAGTAAATATGCGTAGGTTCGGTGGCATTGGAAAGTTCATGCCGATCACCTTCGCCACCTTTGGTCTGGGTTACCTCGCAATTATTGGTGTGCCGCCTTTTGCGGGTTTTTACTCGAAAGACAAAATTATTGAACTCGCCTTCAATGCTGGCGGAACTAAAGGTTGGATTTTGGGAATCGCAACGCTACTCGGCGCCGCGATTACCGCGTTCTATATGACCAGGCTTGTGGTGATGACATTTGTCGGCGCACAACGTTGGGATGAGAAAGCCCATCCACACGAGAGCCCAATTTTGATGTGGCTGCCGATGGGAATCCTTGCCATCGGTTCGGTTGCTTCTGGATTTCTCTTTAACTCTGGCAATTCCCTCGTCAATTGGCTTGCGCCCGTTCTTAATGCCAATGGCATTGAAGGCGGCAAAGAGTTGATGAAGCCAGCTGTTGTCTCCATTCTGGCTCTGGTGGCAGTCATCATCGGGGTGGGAATTGCAGTAACCAAATATCGTTCGAACGTCCCGGTCGAAGCACCAGAGAACGTTTCGGTCTTTACCAAGATTGCTCGTCGTGACTTGATGCAAGATGCCTTTAATGAGGCAGTTCTTATGCGTCCAGGTCAGGCGCTCACTGCGGGTCTGGTCAAAACTGACCATTACGTTATTGATGGCCTCGTTCGACTTGTTGGTGCCATCTTCCTCGGCTCCGCCAAGGGACTTCGAAGAATTCAGAATGGCTATGTTCGAAGTTATGCGTTGATTATGGTTATTGGCGCGCTTGCTCTGATTACAACGATTTGGGTGGTGACGCTGTGAGTATCGTGACCTCGCTCGAACTTCTTCCGTTAATCGGAACCGTTCTTCTAGCCTTCTTGCCCAAGGGCAATGCTGACATGGTGAAGAAATTCGCCTTCATCATTTCTTTAGTCGTTCTTGGTGTTGCAGGAGTTATGGCCTACAAATTCAAGACCAATGTTTCAGATATGCAATTTGTGGAGTCCCGAAATTGGATCTCGAGCTTTGGCATTAAGTACGCGGTTGGGATTGATGGCATCGCCTTGGTTCTGATTTTGATGGCGACCATTTTGGTTCCAGTCGTCATTCTTGCCGGCTGGAACGAGTCGGAAAATGGCAAGTGGGGTCCAAAGACTTTCTACTCGCTCATTTTGATTCTTGAGACCATGATGATCGGCGTCTTTGCCGCAACCGATGTTTTCCTCTTCTATGTCATCTTCGAAGCGATGTTGATTCCGGTCTACTTCCTTATTGGTGGCTACGGTCGTGGCGAACGCGCAGCGGCTGCAATGAAATTCTTGCTCTACAGCCTCTTGGGTGGATTGCTCATGTTGGCTGCAATTATTGGAATTTATGTGATTGCTGGAAACCAGATCGGATATACCTTCGATATTGGTGCTCTCTCCACTCTTCATATTGATTCCCTCACGGAGAACTTTTTATTCCTTGGCTTCTTTGTTGCCTTCGCGATTAAAGCGCCACTATGGCCGTTCCACACCTGGCTACCGACCGCCGCTAAATCGGCAACACCAGGCACTTCGGTGCTGCTTCTCGGCGTCCTAGATAAAGTTGGTACTTACGGAATGATCCGTTTTTGTATCACATTATTTCCTCACGCTTCAAAAACTTTTACGCCGGTCATCATGGTGCTCGCCGTCATTTCTATTCTCTACGGCGCATTCTTGGCGATTGGTCAACGTGAAATTACTGGTTTGATCGCATTTACCTCGATCTCGCACTTTGGATTTATCACTCTCGGAATCTTTGCGATGACTTCGCAAGGTCTATCGGGAGCCACGTTGTATATGGTCAATCACGGTTTCTCGACCGGTGCGCTCTTCTTAGTGGCAGGTTGGATGATCTATCGTCGTAAATCCACCCACATCGAGGACTTCGGTGGCCTGCAACGAGTGACTCCGGTTATGGCCTGGTCGTTCTTCCTGGCAGGTATGTCGGCGCTGGCTTTACCTGGACTCTCCAGCTTCGTCAGCGAATTTTTAGTTCTGGTTGGAACTTTCACTAGGTACCCAGTCGCAGCAATCTTCGGAACCACCGGAATAATTCTTGCCGCGCTCTATGTTTTGATTGTAGTTCAGAAGTCGTTGCATGGTCCGGTTCAGGAAGGCAATGAAAATTTGCCCGATTTGAACCTGCGCGAGAAAGTGGCGATCGCCCCGATCATTCTGCTTCTCGTTGTTCTCGGCTTTTTTCCTAAGCCGTTACTCGATGCCATTAACCCAGCCACACAAACGGTGATGACTCACTCCGGGGTTACCGATCCAGCTCCTAAGGCAGGTAAGTAATGCTGACCGCTCCCGTACTTAACTATTCACTTCTCGCACCAATCCTGATTGTCCTTGGTGGCGCCCTTCTCGGTGTCCTCGTCGAGGCATTCCTACGTACATCTCTTCGTGCGACCGCTCAGGTATCAATCTCGCTCGGCGCCTTAGTCTTAGCCTTTGCACAACTCGTGAAGGTTCGTCACGTCACTTCACTGACTGCCGCAGTTAATTCAGTTTCGATTGATGGCATGAGCACCTTCTTAGAAGGAACAGTTTTGGTTTTGGCATTTATTGGCATTTTGCTGATTGCCGATCAAGATCATTTCACCGCCCAAGCCTCTGCGGTTCCTGGCTCTGAAGATGAACGCGAATCGATAAAGACCGGCAAGCAACAAACCGAAATTTTCCCACTCACCCTCTTTGCGGTGGCCGGAATGATGCTCTTCCCAATGGCTACTGACTTGATCACTCTCTTCGTGGCTTTGGAAGTTCTCTCATTGCCGCTCTATCTCATGGCAGGGCTTTCTCGTCGTCGTCGATTGCTCTCGCAAGAAGCTGCATTGAAGTACTTTCTTCTCGGCGCCTTCTCCTCGGCCTTCTTCCTCTTTGGTTCAGCTTTCTTGTACGGCTATTCCGGCACCCTCTCTCTGACTGGAATTGCCACCGCCATCACCAGTGGAAATGGCAACGATGTCTTCTTGTTGATTGGCACCGTCTTCCTCAGCGTTGGATTACTTTTCAAAGTTGGCGCCGTTCCATTCCATAACTGGACGCCGGATGTTTACCAAGGAGCACCGACTCCAATCACTGGCTTCATGGCCGCCTGTACCAAGGTCGCAGCCTTCGGTGCCACTTTGCGAATCTTCTATGTTGGACTTGCTGCCGCACAATGGCAATGGAAGCCAATCATTACTGTGATTGCAATCTTGACGATGGCTGTTGGCGCTATCGCTGCTATCGCCCAGCGTGATGTGAAGCGTGCGCTGGCATTCTCTTCGATTGCTCACGCCGGCTTCTTACTGACCGGTGTTTTGGCTCTTGATAAGTCAGGTTTGACAGCTTCACTTTTCTATCTCGTCGCCTACGGATTTACCACGATGGGTGCCTTCGGAATCGTTACCTTGGTCAGGGATTCGGCTGGCGAAGTGACGGACCTTAATCGCTGGGCCGGGCTGGGAAAGAAGTCACCTGCGGTTGCTGGTGCCTTTGTTCTCTTCTTGCTCTCCTTCGCAGGTATTCCCTTGACCAGCGGATTCATCGGAAAGTTCTCACTCTTCCAGGCTGCTTATGAAACTGGAAATATCGCTGTAGTCGTCGTTGGTGTCCTTGCCAGTGCCGTCGCCGCGTTCTTCTATCTGCGCATTGTTGTTTTGCTCTTCTTCACCGAGCCAACCAGTGACACCGTCTCTGTGGTTATTCCATCGATCATGACCAGCATCGCAATCACCGTGAGTGCTCTGGTCACAATCGTTCTTGGCGTCTACCCATCACTTCTTTTGAATACCGCGCAATCCTTCGCGAATTTCTTGAAGTAGATGTCGACGCTCGGGATCTCCGGAGTGGATCCAACTCTTGAGAGCGCTCTGGTCGCCGGAATGGCACAGGTCGAGGTTTTATTGCGAACTCAGATCGAAGGCGATTACCCACTCGTTGTGCAAACCTCGCGTCATTTAGTTGAGGCTGGTGGGAAAAGACTCCGACCAATGCTCACCCTGCTGGCCGCACAATTTGGCGATCCGAGCAAGATTGAAGTGATCCAAGCCGCAGTGGTTTGCGAACTGACTCATCTTGCTACTTTGTATCACGATGACGTCATGGATGAGGCACCACTTCGTCGAGGTGTCGACAGCGCCAACTCTCGCTGGGGAAACACCGTCGCCATTCTTACCGGCGATTACCTTTTCGCAAAAGCCTCAGACCTACTCGCAGATCTTGGGCCAGAAGCAGTGCGGCTGCAGGCGCGAACTTTTGAGCGATTAGTCATTGGACAAATAAGTGAGACGCAAGGATTCACCAAGGGTATGAGCCAGATCGACCACTATCTCAAGGTAGTGGCCGATAAGACCGGTTCGCTGATTGCTACCAGCGCCCGATATGGAGCACTTTTGTCCGGTGCGGCTGAGCCGGTGGTCGATATTGTGACCAAATTCGGCGAAGAGATGGGTATTACCTTCCAACTTGCAGATGACGTTATAGATATTGCCAGTACTACAAATGAATCGGGCAAGACGCCAGGAACTGATCTACGCGAGGGCGTACCAACTCTGGTGACGCTATTTGTGTTGGAATCGGATGATCCGCAGGATGCGGCACTTCGAGAAGTTCTTTCGGCTCCGATCACCGATGAGAGAGTTGTTGCTGAAACTTTGGCTGCCCTTCGCGTTCATCCTGCAATGGCTAAATCCCGGGCGCTTTTAGATCAATATGCCGAGAGTTCTCGTCACCTTTTAGATCAACTGCCTGCCGGTTCCGCGAAGGATGCCCTAATCTCCTTGTGCGACACCATCATTACTCGTACTGCCTGATTTCACCAGATCAACACCTAAGGCAAAAAGGGCAATCCAGATAACAAAGAACCCGATCCATCGAACGGTCGACATCACTTCATGCTTGACCCAAACCCCAAGTGCAAAATTCAACGTTGGAGTTATGAATTGCAGCAAGCCAATGATGGAAAAGGGCAGTCGTACGGCGGCACCATTAAAAAGCAAAAGAGGTATGGCAGTCACCGCACCAGCCAATATAAGTAGGACGGTTATTGAGAATCCGTGTCCAAACTGACCAGTTCCTTGCGCACCTAACCAAAAGACATAAATACTGTAAGGCACGAGTGAGATCAAAGTTTCAATCGTCAGACTTTCTAGCGAGCCAAGACCTAACTTCTTTTTTACATACCCATAACTGCCCCACGAGATCGCAATCGTCAATGAGATCCAAGGAAGCTTGCCGTAATCAATGGTCAGAACGATTACGCCAATAAAGGCAACGACTACGGAGACCCATTGGAGCCCGCGTAATTTTTCGTGGAGGAAGAGAACGCCGTAGCCAACCATCACCAGCGGGTTGATGTAATAACCCAGCGCCGAATCCACAATATGTCCATGATTAACCGCCCAAATATAGGTCAACCAATTAACCGAGACCAGCATCGTGGCAAGTGTTAGTCGAAGGACCAGTTTTCTCGACTGCAATACCGAAAGGGTTTTTCGTAATTGCTTGGTGAACGCGAGGGCAATCAGACAGAAGAAGAGCGACCAGATGGCACGATGGGCCACAATCTCGAAACTGCCTGCCTTTTTCAATAATGGCCAATAAAGTGGAAAAAGTCCCCAGAGGACATATGCAGAAATACCGAAGAGCAGGCCGATCCTATTTTTAGTCAATTGGGCGAACTATCGGTAATTATTAAATTGAACCGCAAACTCCCAGGTGTGCTCCTTGACCATGGCAATCGCGGTCTGCAGGTCATCACGGCTCTTGCTGGTGACGCGCAGAGATTCGCCCTGGATCTGGGTTTTAATGGTCTTGGGACCCTCGTCGCGCAGCAGTTTGGCGATCTTCTTAGCGTTCTCGGTGGAGATCCCCTCTTTGAATTCGCAGGTTATTTTGTGGATTTTTCCGCTGAGGGCTGGATCGGTTGCATCTAGGTGCTTCAGTGAAACTCCTCGCTTGACCAGTTTGTCTCGGAAGACTTCCAAGGCTGCTTTGGCCCGCTCTTCAGAATCGGCTTCAATTAAGAATTTATCGCCAGATTTCTCGATTTTGGTGCCAGTGTTCTTAAAGTCGAACCGGGTTCCGATTTCGCGATCGGTTTGGTTAAAGGCGTTATCAACCTCCATATGATCGACCTCGGAGACGATATCGAAACTGGAATCAGACGCCATTTTTCCTCCATTTGAACCAGATGCACTTGATGAACACTTTTTCAGTGACCTTTAACCCGCTATTCACGCAGGATACACCGCGATTATATGGCGACAGAATTGAATGGCTCCATGGAAATGGCGGAGTTGGCGGAAGCCGAAATGAATCTTCTTTCGGCTCGCTTGGTTCGCGACCTTTGTGCCTGCTTGGAGTGTCGACACCCGGTCAATGGCCAGCGGTTGCGTTCGATTTTAGACCTTCCGATTAACTTGGCGATTGATGATGTCTTTGAACTTGAGCATGAATCGCTATTTTCGCTCTCCGATGGCCATCAAGTTTTATTAACTCACGCCACGGTTCGAGACCTGAAAACTGGGGCAAATTTTGAAGACCCGCGAAGCGAAATGGGTAAATTCACGTGGGAAGGCTCTAGGGCAGATTTCATCCCAGTTTCCTGGCACGACTATCTCGCCTCACCCACCGTTCGCCTAAAAGCTCTGCGCTCCATAGTTCACCTCGGATTCTTGCTCTTGACTGATCTCCCCAAAGATTCTGGAACAGTTCTTGAAGTAATCGACACCTTCGGTTTTGTGCGCGAGACAAATTATGGAAAGTTATTTGACGTGCAGGTGGAGGAGAATCCCAACAACCTTGCCTTCACCAATATGAAGATCGCCCCTCACACGGACAATCCATACCGAAATCCAGTGCCATCACTTCAACTGTTGCACTGCCTCACAACCAATGTTGAAGGCGGAAATTCCGGTCTGGTCGATGGCTTCAAAGCGGCGCAACGACTTCGCACGGTGGCACCAAAAGCTTTTGAGATTCTTAGTCAAGAGAATTTTCATTTCACGTACTCGAACGCCAATACCTTTTTGGAATATGTCGGTCCGATTATCCGGCTCAATACTAATGTTGAGATCGTCGAAGTTCGTTGGAATGATCGCTCGATGCAAAGTCCGCGGTCGAGTGAGTATGTGGACCAAGTTTTTGATTCCTTGTCGGCCTTTGCCACCATCGTGAATGGTCCCAGCATGATGAAAGAATTTCGCTTGGAACCTGGCGATTGCGTCATCTTTGATAACACTCGAATGCTCCATGCTCGAACCGCTTTCGAATCCACCGGCTCTCGCCATCTTCAAGGGGCATATGCTGATTTGGATGCGCTCTCTAGTTCCATCGCCCTGTTAGAAAGAAGCGAATCACGGTGAAAACCTATGATGAAATCGCCGCACTCTTTTCTTCCGGGGAATCCGCGGAGTATCTCGGCGAAGAAGTGATGTTGGTCGAGCACATGTTGCAATGTGCTGCCCTTGCCCTTGAGGCAAAGGCGAGTGATGAACTGGTGGTTGCCGCGTTGTTACATGACATTGGGCACCTCTTGGTTGAAGATGCGCTCGGTGCCCAAGAAGCAGGTGTTGATGCCCGTCACGACGTGGTGGGGGCGGAATGGGTAGGACGCCGCTTTCCCCAAACCGTGAGCGAGCCAATAAAACTTCATGTAGCCGCCAAACGATATCTGGTCTCCTCTGATCCAAAATATTTTGCACAACTCTCGCCCGCCAGCGTTCACACCTTGAACTTACAGGGCGGTTTCTTTACCGAAATGGAAAGCCAAGCTTTCCTAGCACTACCTGGCGCTGAGGGCGCAATTCAGGTCCGCCTGTGGGATGACCAAGCGAAGATAGCGGGTAAATCCATTCCCGATCTCTCCGCTTTCAAGCCAATGATTGATTTCTTGGCATTTCCGCACTGAATTACGCCTTCACCCCAGTTTCCGTTATTCTTACGCGGTTGCCGTAACAGAATGACCCTGGCGGGTTGCCCGAGCGGCCAATGGGAGGGGACTGTAAATCCCCCGGCTCTGCCTTCGAAGGTTCAAATCCTTCACCCGCCACCACCATTCATAATAATTGGGTCACCCAGCCGCTTGATAGAAATCTCTGGGACAAGCATCGAAATTCTTATCTCGGATGAGTGTTGGATTAATTTCCTCAATTCGTATTTCTTTAACAATCCGTTCACCCTTCGTATGCCTTAATTCACCTTTGTCGGGGTTCACTGCGCCTACACATCCACCCAATGTTAGGAAGTCAGATGCCCGTGAATTCATTCAAGAAAGGTGTGGCGATTGCCGCCTCGCTGGTCTTTACCGCGATGGGCTTGAGCGCACAGGCTGCGCATGCTGCCCCAATCACTATTAATCTTTATGAAGCTATTGGATATGCCCCGGATGAAATCAAGGCATTTAACGCTTCCCAATCAACCTACCAGGTTGTCGATGTTGGTGGCTCTACGGGTCCACTTCTTGCCAAGGTGGCAGCAGAGGGAACCAACCCACAGTGGGGTCTCTTCTGGGCCGATGGAGATACATGGGCGGCTGCAGCTGATAGCGCCGGCAACCTTGCTCCACTCACCTTCAAGCCAAACTATTCACAACTAGGAAAGCGCTTAGCTCCTAAGAACAACTCCTTTGCAATCACCGGCTCAACGGTGATGGTTGCCGGTATTTATAACGCTGCGAAGATGCCTAAACCGCCTACCACTCTCAACGCGATGACCCGTTCAACGTACAAGGGCCAGATCGGCATGAACGATCCCAACATCTCAGGACCGACCTACCCTTTTATTGCCGGATTGATGAACCAACTTGGTTCAGAGGATGCTGGTAAGGCATACCTCCTCTCGTTAAAGCAGAACGGCCTTGTCGTCAACGATAAAAACGGTCCAACGATCCACGCTCTTGAAATCGGTCAAATCAACATGGGCTTGGTACAGAACACCGCAGCTCTCGCTGAAGTCATCAAGTTCACCGCGAAACCAGTCGCTGGTTTTACTCCGAAAATCATTTACCCGGGTCGCCCAACTTTGATGCCCAGCTCCTTGGCTATCGATGCTAAGCGTCCAGCCGCAGAAATTGCTGGAGCACAGGCCTTTGTAAAGTTCGTGCTCTCACCCGCCGGACAGTCGATTCTGGCAAGCACAGATGCAACCGTTAACTCAGATGTGCTCTGCTACCCATCAATCAAAGGAACTACTCCAAATAAGTATGTTCCAGTGATACCAACTGATTATCAGATCATCAATCCATACACATGGGGTCCGCTCCAGAGTGAAGTTGACGCCTGGTTCACGGCAAATATCCGCACCAAGTAATCCTTGAAGTACATAGTAGATAGTAAGTAATCAAGTACATGGCGCTCGATGGTGAACTCTTAGTTCGCCCTCGGGTGCCATTTTTGAATCGTCCATCGCCCTTTAAACGCAACTTAAATCGTTTCCGAGTCACTCCGATGACGGTCTTTTGGACCCTCATCACCTTTATCTTGGTCATCCCGATACTGCTCTTCCTATCGGTCGCGTTCAGTCCGCGGTTGATGTCCCAGGGTCAACAATGGTTCACTCTCGCCAGCTTTAAGCCGGTATTCTCGGGCGCATATGGTTTGGCACTTTTACATTCCTTGATTCTCGGCATCGTTGCTGCGGTTGGGGCGATGGTAATTGCTTTGTCGATGGCTTGGTTGGTACTCCGCACAAATTCACCTGCGCGTATTATTTGGAACACCACAATCTTCGCTCTCTTTTTAGCTCCCTCGTATTTGATTGCCCTTGGTTGGCAACGCCTCTTTGAACAGCACGGCGTGCTGGAGATCATGGGGTTATCTGTCTCCCCGATTCGCAACCTGCTCTACGGCCCTGTGGGTATCTGTTTAGTCTTGATGGTGAAGGGCGTTCCCTTTGCTTACTTGGTTATTGCGAACGCCATGCGTGGCTTAGGCGAGGAGTTTGAACAAGCGGTTCGAGTGCATGGTGGTTCGCGTTTTGAAGCTTTTAAGGTGATGGCTAGTTTGTTGATGCCTTCCCTTTTTTCTGCGATGGCGATTGTCTTTGCGGAGGCGATTAGCGACTTCGGAGTTGCCTCTACGTTATCGAGCGTCGGTCATTTCAGCGTAGCGACGTACCAGCTCTACCAAGGGATCAATTCGATCCCAGTAAATTTTCCAGTTTCGGCCGCCACTAGCCTGACACTCCTAGCCCTGGTGATTCTGGCAATCTTGGCTCAGAACCGTGCACTGCGGGGGCGAAGTTTTAGAACCCTAAGCGGTCGCACTCGCCCAGCCACAATTACTAAACTCTCAATCTTGGGCAAAATCTCGACCAGTTCTTACATCGTGGTTCTCCTGTTGATCATGCTCGGCATTCCAGTCTTTGGAGCAATATCAGCCTCGATGTTAGAAGGTCTGGGGAGTTTGCTCAGCCACTACTCCATAAATTTCAGTAATTACTCGCGCGTGCTGCACTCGCGCTTCTTGCGTAATCCACTCATCTACTCAACAGAGATGTCTTTAATAGCCGCGACTCTAGCCGTGAGCTTGGCGGCGATCGCCTCTAAAGTCCTTACCTCCACGCGTAACAGTCGAGCCAAACGCTTCGTTGATTTCTTCTTACTTGCTGCTGTCGCCTTGCCTGGTATCGTCTTCGCGATTGGCTACATCTTTACCTACAACCTCCGTTTTATTAACGATATCGGGTTACACATTTATGGAACTTCTTTCCTGCTAGCTCTGGCCTATTCTGCAAATGCTCTGCCATCTACTTCGCGTTCACTCGTAGGGAATATGGGCCAGATCCAAGAGTCGATGATGGATGCGGCACGAGTCCATGGCAGTGCTGCGCCGCGCGCCTGGCTTGATGTAACGATGCCTTTGATCGCGCGCCCGCTCTTGATCGCTTGGCTCCTGACCTTCTCTGGAACTCTCCTTGAACTTCCTGTCTCTGAACTCCTATATCCACCCGGGAGCCCCCCAGTAGCTGTCGGAATTGAGTTGTCACTCGCGGGCTTTGACTACGGCGGTGGCACTGCGATTGAGATCCTTTCGATCGTTTGGGCGCTGGTTGTTGTATCAATCGCCTTCTTCCTCTTTAACCGATTCGCCCCGCCTGGCTGGAAGAGATTAGGAAACTTACGATGAAAGACGAGAAAGTGAAGAAAGAAAAAAAAATGAAGAAGCGCAATGGTGAGAGCCACTCCAAGGTGGACGCTTCTCGAGTAGAGATCCGAGGCGCTGGAAAGCATTATGGAACTCTGAAGGCGCTCAACAACTTCGATCTCACGATTGAGCCAGGTTCGTTTACTGTTTTGCTCGGCCCTTCGGGATCGGGTAAGTCAACTTTGATTCGTTCGATCGCTGGCATCGAGCGTCTAGATTTCGGCAAGATAACTTTCGACGATCGCGTTGTTGCAGATGGCGCCTTCCATATGGCTCCGGAGAAGCGCGATCTAGCAATGGTCTTTCAGGACTACGCGCTCTGGCCGCATATGACGGCATTTGAAAATGTAGCCTATGCATTAAAGCGGCGGAATCTGGATGAGGTTGAGGGTGCTCACCGCGTCAATGAAGCGTTGGAACGGGTAGGGCTCTCGGCTAAGGGTCCTAACTACCCGTTTCAGCTTTCCGGGGGAGAGCAACAACGAGTAGCCCTCGCACGCGCAATCGTGGGACGTCCTTCGTTGCTGCTCTTTGACGAGCCACTTTCCAACCTCGATGCAGATCTGCGAGAGCGCTTGCGAGTTGAGATCGCAACGCTCACTCGCGAAATTGGAGCTACCGCCTGTTACATCACCCATGATCAATCCGAAGCTTTTGCACTTGCCGATCAGATTGGTGTTTTGCGGGCTGGAGAGTTGCAACAGATCGCCGCTCCTGAGGAGATCTACCGCAATCCTGCGAATCGTTTCGTGGCAGCCTTCACCGGGATCTCAGGAACTTTCCTGGGCACCGTAAGCGAAGTTCGGGGACGAAAGGTGGAAGTAGCAGTAGGCAAGCGCACGTTGGAATGTCGCACCACAGCCGACCTCACGGTCGGTCAAAGCGTAGAAGTCTTGATCCGCCCAAGTGCAACCAGTCTGGATAGCCGAAACTTCAACTCCCTGCCAGCTATCGTCTTAGATGTCGCATATCGCGGCCGTGGATATGAGCATGTGGTTGAGTGCGAAATTGGTGTCATTTCTAGCGTCTTTGCCGCAGAATCGACGGTCCGAGGCTCTAAAGTTGAGATTTATATTGATCCACATCAATGCATGGCTTTCCCGAGTGAAAAGTCGGCAGAGGTTGATGCGGCAATTCTCGAGTTGTCAGTTATTTAGTAAACAAGGCTGAGGAGCCCTAACTATGCAAGGTACGTCAGTAGCGTTATTTATCTCTGTCTTCTTTGCCTGCGCAGTTGAAGCGGTTGAAGCGGTGACCGTCGTACTCGCGGCTGGTACGGCTCGCGATTGGAAATCAGCTTGGCGCGGAGTTATCGCAGGGTTGCTCACCCTTGCAGTGATAATCGCCGCCTTTGGTCCGGCGATCTCTCACCTGCCAATCTCATTCCTTCGCATCGTCGTTGGTGGATTGCTTTTGGTATTTGGACTCACCTGGTTGCGTAAAGCAATAATGCGTTCGAGTGGCTACAAGGCGTTGCATGATGAAGAGAAAATTTTTCAAGAAGAGATTGCTGCTGCACGAATCGCTGCTGCGCAGACTCGCCATGGCGTCGCTGATTGGTATGCATTCACCCTGTCTTACAAGGGAGTTTTGCTTGAAGGTTTGGAAGTCGCTTTCATCGTCCTCACCTTCGGAACCATCGCCCACGAGGTCACTCTCGCAGCGGTATCAGCGTTAAGTGCCGTCGCAATTGTCACTGCCGCAGGTTTCGCGTTGCGCGCACCTTTGGCCAAAGTTCCCGAGAACACCATGAAATTTGGTGTTGGCATCATGCTCACCGCATTTGGCATCTTCTGGGGTGCCGAAGGATCTGCAGGTAAGGATGCGAAATGGCCAGGGGATAACTGGGCGGTTCCAGCGTTGATCGCTGGCGTCGCAATCTTCTCCTTCATCATGGTTGAAGTTCTCAAAGGTACCCGGGCTAGGCCTCGCGTATCAGTGGGCACTCAAGTTCAATCTATGAAAACGGAGGTCGCGACGCCGACTCGGAGTAAGGCGGTCGCCGGCATAATCTCCTTTGGGGAGTTCTGGGTCGACTTCATCATTGGTGATGATTGGCGCATCGCTGCCGGAATCGTCGTCTCGTTTATCTTGACTGCTACCTTCAAAGTCTCTGCCGTTACTTGGGCAATTGTGCCAACTTTTGTAGCAATCTTTCTTGCTTACAGCCTTTCTCGCGTCGTGCGGAGCGCGCAGTAGCCACCAACACCTCGCGCATAATCGCGGCACAAGGAGTCCGAGCTTTCGCTTATGGCTTCACCGCGATCCTGCTCGGTCATCTGTTAGCTCGCAGTCGCGCCTCGACGTTGGAGGTGGGATTACTCCTCAGTTCAATCGTTTTAGGTTCGGCTCTTTCTTCATTGGTGCTCCTGCGCTTTGGCGCTCAAATCGGACAGGTGCGCGCCTATCGCTGGATCTATGCCACCTTGGCAGTGGCGGGGTTGGTAATTGCGCTGCACCCTTCGCCGTGGAGTATTGGTCTCATTGGACTAACTGGAGTTCTTTCAACCGATGCTAACGACAATGGACCGGCAACCACCTTGGAGCAAGCGATGCTGGCGGGGGAGCACCACCACAGCAAATTTGCCGCAATCTTTGGTCGCTATAACGGCGTCGCTGCGATCTTCGGTTCACTAGGTGCGCTGACCCAGGGCTGGCTCAGCCATATTCATCGATTTGAAAATTCCTATATCGGTTTTTACTCACTCGTGCCGCTAGGTGTACTGGGATGGTTTCTCGCCCGCGCGATAGATATTCCGGCCCCCATAACTCCTTTGGTACGCAGACGCGGTTTGAAACGGTCGCCCGTACGTGCACAGATCATCCAACTCTCGACCCTCTTTGCCTTTGATTCGGCTGCAGGTGGACTCACGACTTCAGCCTGGCTGTCCTATTACCTCACGGTTCGTTATCACGCTTCGGCCACTCTCCTTGGTTATCTCTTCTTTGGCTTCGCGGCGCTCAACGCGATGAGCATGTTCCTGGCCCCTCTGGTTGCAAAGCGCATTGGGCTCGTAGCAACGATGGTGACAACACATCTGGCGAGCAATCTTTTTCTTATCATCGCAGCTTTTGGAGGCAACCTTCACGTTGCGATTATCTTTCTCTTGCTTCGCTCCTCGCTCTCTCAGATGGATATACCCACTCGTCAGGCGTTAATCATGGAGGTAGTGCCAGAGCAAGATCGTATGGCTGCCGCCGCGGTCACAAACGCTGCGCGCTACTCGGTACGGCCAATCGCGCCCACGGTGAGTGCCGGGCTACAACAAATCTCTCTTGGGGCACCGCTGATTGCGGCCGGGTCAATCAAAGTTCTCTATGACATCGCACTCTTGATCTGGGCTAGAAAAGGCAGATACCTCACCCGCGCCATAAGTGATCGCGAGTGAGGTATCTGAAGTGCGGGTATTACTTGCTAGGCACGGATGTTCTTGGTGAACCAAGCATTAACTTGACCCTCAAGCGGTCCCCAGAAGTAAGGATCGATTGATTGGTATGAAGTGGGAAGGGTTCCGGCCCCAGCCAATGGCATGACGCCAGGAATGATTGGCCAATAGAGAGAATCTCCCTGGGTGTCACCTGTCTGCATGATTGCCTGACCAGCTGGTGAAAGAACGTAGTCGATGAACTTCTTGGCCTCTGCCTGTACTAAGGCAGATGCACCCTTATCGATACCGATCACGCTTGGTAGCAAGGTTGACTTGGCAAGATAGATCACTTTTGGGGTAAATCCAGCAACTGGCTTTGCGGCAAGCTTAAGGACTTCACCTTGCGCCGCAGAAGACTGAATGAGTCCCATGTTGATGACGCCAGTTTCAAGGGCGTGCAAAGTGTCGCCGTTGGTGTTATTTACAACCAGGCCATTTGCCTTGAGCTTAGTTAAGTAGCTTTCGCCAGCCTTAACAGACTTTCCACCAAATTGATTCATCAATCCGGCGATAAATGGGAACGTTGGACCAGATTGGTTTGGATCGTTCATGCCAATTTGGCCCTTGTATATTGGGTTCAGCAGATCGGTGTATGTCTTTGGAAGTGTCTTTACTTTGGCTGAGTTGTAGATCAAAGCCGCCATGGTTGTCAGACCAGTTGGGACATAAGAATGATCGGCGGGTATCACTGACTTACCGGCAGCAGTGAAGGTCGCCTTAGGAGTGTAAGGCAGCAGTTGTCCTTGCATATCTAGTGCGGCGAAGGCCGTTGAACCATCCACCCAGAGAACACCGAATTGCGGGTTACTCTTTTCGGCCGAAACTTTGGCAAGAAGTGGTCCAGTGCTGTCATCGTGGAGAACGGTCTTAATTCCTGTTGCCTTTGTAAATGCATCGGCGGCAACTTGGTCGTACCCTTCCGCTGCATAAATGATGAGAGGGGAACCGGTTGCGGCTTGAGCTGGGGTAATCACGGCTCCACTTCCGAGCATCGCGGAGATTGATAAGCCCGCAGTAACTACCGCGACCTTAACGAGATTAAATTTCATGATGAGCCTCTCTGAAGTGGGACCAGGAAGCCCAGTTCAAGCCACCGAGATAAACTTGTGGGTACTGTTAGAACAACGCTAATTAAAGAGAATGTGAATAAGAAACTTCTATTGAACAAACCAAGTCTGCTGCGCCATCAACAATGGCGAGCATTAAACTCAAACTAATGAAGAAGCTAACTCTGAAGGTCTGGAAAATTAACCCTGCGACTCTCATGTTAATTGCTGGCGTGCTCTACTCGTCCTGGCCGCTCGGATATTGGCTTAATCCAAAAGCTGATCGCGGCTTGGCGAGTAATTTGGAGGCCCTTCATCAACCTTTTAACTGGCTATTTATCATGATGGATATAACGTGCGGAATCTTGGTGGGGCTGGCTTGCTGGAATCTTCTCAAACTAGTGGTTGCAAGTTCACCTGCCAAAAATAACCTAGGACTACCGATTGCCATTTTAGGAGCCGGGTGCTTTGGTCTTTTTACGGCCATAGATGCCATCCTGCCCCTTGATTGTGTCGAAGGTTCACCACATTGTCTTTCAACTCTGAATGACTCCTATTTTGTTGTTCACGGAATTTTCAGCATCGGATCCATCTTGGGGTTGACTGTCAGCATTGCCACTATTTGGCTGCTGATTCTCTCCAGCGAAAAGGCACTGCTGTCTCTGGCTCACATCACACCTGCAATGTTTCTTCTGGTGTGGGTGGGTTTTGGCGCCCTAACTCTTTACTTAGTTGTTCATAATAAATCCAGTGCAATCGCTCAACATTTCTTTATTGGGTTCTGCAGCCTCTGGTTGATCGCATTGCCATACTTCGTCGGTTTAGTCTCCCGCCTTCAGGCCCGTGCCGAAACTCTCCCATAAGATATGCACATGCAACTTGGAACGGATGAACCACTTGTCCATGTTCAAGATTTCCAGATGAGCTTTGGCTCCACCAGAATTATTGAAAATCTCTCCTTTGATGTTCATGAAGGCGAAACTTTCGGCTTTCTCGGATCAAATGGCTCGGGCAAGACGACGACAATCCGTTCACTTTTGGGCATTTATCAGGCCACTTCAGGAACGTTGCATATCGGTGGGGCACCGTTTGGCCCAGAGCGAGAAATCAGCCTGGGATATCTACCCGAAGAGCGTGGGCTCTACAAAAAAGAGGCCGCACTTGATGTGATGGTGTATTTCGGGCGGTTAAAAGGGCTGGCAAAAAACAAAGCCACTGCATGGTCCAAGGATTATCTTGAACGAGTCGGCATTGGGGCCAGAGCCAAGGTTAGGCTGGACAAACTTTCCAGCGGTGAACAGCAAAAAGTTCAGTTAGGTATCACAATCATGAATGATCCGCTGCTGTTGATTCTTGACGAGCCAACAAAAGGTTTTGATCCAGTAAATCGACGTTTGCTGATGGAAATAATTGAGGAGCAGCGAATTACTGGAACAACCGTATTAATGGTTACGCACCAAATGGAAGAGGTAGAACGACTTTGCGATCGCGTTCTTCTTCTAAAAGATGGCAAGGCCAGGGCCTATGGCACTGTTTCGCAGGTGCAAGATCAATTCGGTGCCACATACATCGAAATTGGATTATCGGGTGAAATACCAAAGTCAAATAGTTACCGCGTGCTTCGGACTAATTCAGAGGTAACCCAGATCAGCGCGAATTCTGGTGTTTCTCCTGCAACGATTCTTCAAGAATTAGTTCAGGCAGGAGTGCCGGTCAACAGTTTTAACGAAAAAAAGACCTCGCTGGATGAAATTTTTATTCAGATTTACGGCGATGAGCCGACTGGGCAGGTGAGCTAATTTGTCTAGTCGCAACCTCGGCACTGTTGTCTCTTTTGAAGTGTCGCGAACTTTAAAGAAGAAGAAATTCTGGTTGGGTACCTTGGCTGTGCCATTTGCCATTGCTCTTATTTTTGGACTAAGCATTATTTCCAACACAACGACCGCCAACAAAGTAGATACTCAGAAGAATGCCAAATTCTCGTTCGACTATGTCGATTCCTCAGGTCTTATTAATCCAGCCTTAGCAAAAGCACTGGGTGGCATTCACATTACAGAGCCAACTTCCGGGGTTGCAGATGTCAAGAGCGCGAAGTCGACCGCCTTCTTTAATTATCCCAAGAATCCATTAACAGAAACCGTCATGGTTTATGGAGTTGATAAAGGGATTTTCGACAATGGTAAATATTCGGCAGTGGCAACCCAATTGTTACAACTGAGCGTCCAGAATAAAATTGGAAACAAAGAGCTTGCTTCGCTGGTTGCGGGAAAAGTAAACGTGAAGTCAACTGCCTTTTTACATGGCAAAGAATCTGGGAGCATCGGTGACGTTATCCCACCCATGTTTTTCCTGGTAATTTTCTATTTGGTACTACTTCTCTTGGGAAACCAAATGCTGACAAGCACTCAAGAGGAGAAGGAGAATCGGGTAACCGAAATAATTTTGACAACACTCAACCCAAACACGTTGATACTCGGAAAGATTGTCTCGCTCTTTATTATCGGCATCGTTCAAATTGCAGTTTTCGCCTCTCCGGTAATTCTTGGATATTCCTTTTTCCGGAAAGACCTTAAGTTGCCGAATATTGATCTCTCCGCTCTGAACTTCCAAGCCACCCCTTTAATCATTGGTTTCTTGTTATTGTTTGGTGGTTTCACGTTATTTACTGGAACATTGGTGGCTATTGGTGCTGTGATGCCGACGGCAAAAGAGGCCAGTAATGTGTTCGGTGTCGTAATGGCCTTGCTCTTTGCACCATTTTGGGTAATTTCTTTGGTGGCATCCGATCCGAGTTCGCTGATCGTTCAGGTCTTTACCTACTTTCCTTACTCTGCCACCGTTACTGCAATGATGAGAAACGGTTTAGGTTCCTTGGGAACAGCGAGTGCGGCCATAGTCATCCTCGAGCTCTTCACTCTCGGATTTATTGTTTTGAAACTGGCTATGCGTCTCTTTCGAACTGGTTCAATCGAGTATTCCAAGCGGATTTCACTCCTTCAAATTTTTCAGAAGAAGCTTTAACCGCGCCGGAAATGAATAACGTATCGGAAGTTGCGGATAACTGGAGCCTTTCTCTTTCGCCGAGTCCGGATTATTTGCCAACCTCTATCCCGGCTACAGTTCCCGGTTGCATTCACACAGATTTAATAAGAGCAGGCCTCATCGCGGATATTTCCGTAGATGGGCGAGAAGTTGATCAAATGTGGATCTGGAAGACCAATTCTGTCTATCGAACCACATTGAAGCAAAGCCGCAAGAAATCCCACGCATCTCTAAAGTTTTATGGCTTGGACACAATTGCTTCTATCTATGTCAACAACAATCTTGCGATATCTACCAAGAATATGCATCGCTCGTATGAACTTGAAATCAGCGACCAGTTGCGAGCGGGTGACGTGCAATTAGAAATCCATTTCAAGGCGCCTCTGACTGACGCCGAAGAGCAAGTTGAAGAATTAGGGCTTTATCCTCGGCCTTACGACATGCCCTACAACTATCAACGGAAAATGGCCTGTAGTTATGGGTGGGATTGGGGACCTGTCACGATTTCATCAGGCATCTGGAAGAAGGTAGAACTCGTTGAATGGGACTCGGCCTACCTCTCCAGCGTTGCGATATTGCCATTCGTTGAATCTGGTCTTCCTACTTTAATGATTCGTCCGATTGTTAAGGGCGATGCGGCCAACCTTCAGATTCAGGTGCAGGTCAAGGAAAACGGTTCGACATTTGAGACAGCGGTATTTGCGGCTGATTTGGAAAAATATCAATTCACGCTTCCCACTGCCAAACTCTGGCAACCTCGTGGCCGCGGCGAACAACAGTTGTACACGGTCGAAGTTTCTTTGCTTTGCGGTGAAGAAATTTTGCAAGTAGAGAGCAAGCGGATTGGATTTCGCACGATAGAACTAGATACTTCTGCGATTAACTCTCTTGAGTACCCCGATAAGCACCGATTCGCAATCAAAGTGAATGGTCTTCGATTGTGGATTCGCGGGGCTAATTGGATCCCTGATGACCCATTCCCAACGCGGGTAACCCGCGAACGCTACGAGCAGCGCATAAAGGACATGCTCGAAGTGAATATCAATGGCATTCGGGTCTGGGGTGGTGGGATTTACGAGTCGGAAGACTTTTACAACTTTTGCGACCAAGAGGGAATCGTGGTTTGGCAAGATTTTCTCTTTGCTTGTGCGGCTTATCCTGAAACTCCAGAAATGTTTGCGGAAGTTGCCCTTGAAGCCGAAGAAGCGGTACGACGTTTAGAAAATCACCCCTCTCTCGTTATATGGTGCGGCGGGAATGAATGTATCGAGGGTTTCCAACATTGGGGTTGGCAAGAATTGCTGGCCGGTCGCCCATGGGGCGAGACTCTTTATCGCCAAACCATTCCGGAGGTTATTCAAAAGCTAGATGGCACCCGTCCCTATATTCCAGGATCACCATTTTCCACTCACCACGAGGATGTGAAATCCTTTGAATCTGGAACGAACCATATTTGGGACGTTTGGAACGAGTTGGGATACGAGAGATACGAGCAATACACCCCATCATTTGCCGCAGAATTCGGCTTCAACGGTCCTGGCTCGTGGTCAATGCTTACTCGAGCAATCGGAAAAGATAACCTCGATTCAAATGATGTAGATGTGGCTACGCATCAAAAAGCATTTAACGGCATGGCCAAAGTTGCCGCTGGTTTGGCACGTGAATTCGCCCATCCACCCACGAGCGGAGTTGCTTGGTATTTTGCGGCTGCACTCGATCAAGCGCGAGCGGTTGAAGTTGGGCTGAAGCATTTTCGAAGTCTTTATGAAGTTTGCTCCGGCGCAATTCTTTGGCAGTTTAATGACATGTGGCCGGCCATTAGTTGGGCCGTTCTGGATTACACCGGTTTTCGCAAACTTGCTTGGCACGCGATGAAGGCTGCGTATCAACCGAGAACTATTGCGATTGGTCGAGTCGATCAAGGTGCCGAGCTTACGATTATCAATGACACGCAAAACGAATGGCGGTCATCTGCCGCGGTAACCCTCATCGACAGAACCGGTGAGATCGTTGCAGAATCAAAAATCGATTTCATGATAGGCGCCTTCGGGGTATCTCGGACTGCTCTTGCAGAGATTTTTCCTCAGATTGCTTCATTGACTTTCGAAGGTTTTTTATTAGCCAGGACCGACGGAGTTCGTGCCGCCAGGCGGACAACTCTCCAACCGGCCAAAGCAGCCCCAATGCATGAATTGAAGGTGAAGTCACAGTTCGTCGATGGTCACCTTGAAGTTGACGTGGTTGCGATTAATTATCTCCATGAACTTTCACTTTTATCTGAAGTTGTTGATCTCGGAACGCGTGTGGATTCCCAAATTGTGAGCCTGCTTCCGGGCGAAACGCATACATTCATAGTGTCTGGTCGACTAGAAACCCTTGAAAAAGTTCAGTCCCAACTCGAGGAGTTGTTGTGGTCTCATAACAGGGTGGTCGCCACTAAGTAAGACTGTGTGTTTGAAGCCACATTTCTTTACAAGATGACACCGGTTTTGCCGCTTCAATTCGGACTAAAGTGAAATAGGAATCCCTAGTCGATTATCAGGAGTTGGCTTATGTTCGCGAAGTTCAAACCCGCCATACTCGTCACCCTCGTGCTCTCACTTCCACTTTCTTTAAACGCTATTGCGCCAGCAAAAGCGATGACGAAAACGGTATCCGCATCGACGTGTGGCTGGGATAGTTCGAGCGGCTGGGTACAGCGAGAGAATCTTCTTTCTGGAACCCCCTCTTGGGCTAATGGAATTGCACTGGAATACAGTGGCGATTACGGCGCCCCGGAAAAGTTAAGCGCGGGGCAAACTTTTAGTGCAAAGTCCGTCGATGGTTGGCTCGATGCAGCAAGCGCAAAATGTGGTGATGTGATCGGATTGCATCTCACGGGCAATGGCAAACCGATCAAGGTAAAAGTTTTTCGGATGGGCTATTACAAGGGCGCAGGCGCTCGACTCATTCAAACTTTTACGACACAACCAATTCCCCTTCTCAAGTTTCAAGTTTCACCCGCACCGAAATCGACCGTGACTACCAACTGGCCCGTTGCCTGGAACTTCAAAGTGACTAATGCGACCAAACCCGGGCAATATCTCTTTCGCTTGGATGATGGCGGAAGTGACGCTTCTTTTGTACCGCTAACTATTCTTAATCCGCAGGCGAAAAGTGACATCACTCTGGTCTCATCGGTTTTGACCTGGCAGTCCTACAACCAGTGGGGTGGTTATTCACTTTATAAAGGTCCAAATCGCCTTCGAGCAACAAAAGCAAACATTGTCTCGTTCAAGCGACCTTATGATGGCGCGGGTGACGGTCAGTTCAGATATATGGAATATCCACTTTTGAAATTGGCCGAACAGCTTGGTCTCAATATGAATTACATAACTGATCTAGAACTCAACAAAGATGCATCATCTCTTGCGAACACGAGTTCGATAATTCTCGGTGGTCACGCCGAATATTGGACCACGCAAATGCGAACATCTTTACAATCTGCATTAGATCGTGGCGTCAATCTCGTTTCCTTTGGTGGGAATGAACTGTATAACCGTCCTCGTTATGTATCTTCGACGCGAGAAGTGATTATGTGGCGCGGCTCGACCTCCGACCCGGCACGTTCAGATCCCATTTGGGCAACCACCGTTTGGCGTTCGCCACCAATAAACCAGCCAGAATCTTTGTTGCTGGGCACTCAATATGTAGGTTTAGGAGTCGACGGAAATTACTTGATAGTCCACCCAGACCGCTGGCCATTCAATACCGAACGGCATCCAAATATGCTGGCCAATATCGTGGGCCGCGAAGTTGACTCGCCACTTTATGCACCTGGCCCGGCTGTGGAGACGTTGGCAAGTGCACAGATTATTTTTAACGGCAAAAAGGTCACAACGATGGCCACCTATTACACAAATGCGAGCGGCGCCGGAATTGTGGGTATTGGAACTAATGGGTGGACCTGCGCCATCGACAATATCTGCCCATGGCATCCAAATATTTCGAAAGATACTCAGACAGATTCGAAATTGGTGACGATTCAAATCTTGAAAGGTCTAGCCAAAGGTCCACTGGCTAAGTGGCGTCCTGCTATAACTAACGTGCCTGCTCGTACTAAATCTATTGCGATCAGTTCATTGCCATAAATATGACTATTGTTTGAGGCTCGATAACGTCAAAGGATGCGCATTGATTACTAGAAGAATTCTCGCTATTCCTGTTCCTGATGGTTCTGATATTGCTATCCCATATTATGAAATTGTCGGCGCCAAACCTGGACCACATCTGACGGTAATCGCGGGAATTCATGGCGCAGAATATTCATCTATTGCAGCGGCGCGAAAGTTCGTCGCCGAGTTGGAGATTGTGCAAGTTGCGGGTCGCATCACGGTCATGCCTATTGTTAATATTTTGGCTTTCTGGGCAAGGACGCCTTTTGTCATTCCCGTTGATCAGCAAAATCTTAACCGCGCCTT